>NZ_CP025408.1:2585000-3185000 GCF_002847305.1 Paracoccus tegillarcae
ACCGTCCAGTTCAACGATATTCTCATGGTCGGCTCGACCCTGGGCACCCCGATGGTGGCCGGTGCAGCCGTTCAGGCGGAAGTGATAGACCAGATCAAGGATGACAAGGTCATCACCTATGTCAAACGCCGCCGCAAGCACAGCTCGCAGCGGACCCGTGGTCACCGTCAGCAACTGACCCTGCTGCGCGTCACCGATGTGCTGGAAAAGGGCGGCGACAAATCTGGCGTGAAAGAGGCGATCGGCGCCCGCACCGCCGGTGCTGCCTATGCTGCCGAGGCCAAGCCGGCTGCCAAGAAGGCCGAGCCCAAGGCTGAGAAAAAAGCAGCTCCGAAGGCTGAGAAGAGAGCAGCGCCCAAGGCCGAGAAAAAGGCAGAAGCGCCCGCCGCCGAGGAAAAAGCGGCTGTCGGTACCCGCCCGGCCAACCTGCTGGATGCGCCTCGTGACGGTCAGGCAGACGATCTGAAAGAGATTTCAGGCGTTGGTCCCAAGCTCGAGGAATTGCTGAACGAGAATGGCGTTTACCACTTTGACCAGGTTGCTGCCTGGAAGAAGAAAGAGATCGAATACATGGACGATCAGCTGTCCTTCTCGGGCCGCATCGAACGTGATGAATGGATCAAGCAGGCCAAAGAGCTTGCCAAAGGTAAAAAGGACTAAGAGCCATGGCACATAAAAAAGCAGGCGGTTCGTCCCGCAACGGTCGCGACTCGGCCGGCCGCCGTCTCGGCGTCAAACTGTACGGTGGCCAGGAAGCCATCGCCGGCAATATCATCGTGCGTCAGCGCGGCACCAAGATGTGGCCGGGCCAGAATGTCGGCATGGGCAAGGATCATACCCTGTTCGCCCTGACCGATGGCGCGGTCAATTTCAAGAAAGGCCTGAAGGGTCGCACCTTCGTGTCTATCTTGCCCGCCACCATCGAGGCAGCCGAGTAACCGGCCGGTTTTAGACACAGATGTGTTGGGGGATCGGCGCAAACCGGTCCCCTTTTTCGTTGAGTTCCCGAGTTTTGAGCCGGGGGCATTATCATGCCGCTGGGGAGGGCGAGATGATAGAAGATCTGACAGCAGAGGCATATGCGCAGGCAGTGATCGAAACGCCGCGCTTCATTTTGCGGCCGCTGCGTGACAGCGACGCGGGATTGATCGCGCATTACACCGCTGATGAGCGTGTGGCCAAGGGCACCCGTGCCATCCCCCATCCCTTGCCGCCCGGCGCATCCGAGGCATTCATCCGGCGGTCTTTGGCAGCAGGTACGAGGGCCGAAGACGTTTGGGCCATCGACGGCAGCGCCAACCGGCTGGCCGAGTTGCTGGGCGTCGTGTCGCTGACCCGGCTCGAGGACAGCCAGTCCGAACTCGGCTTCTGGATCGGGCCCGGTTTCTGGAATACGGGCTTTGCCACCGAGGCGGTCGAGGCACTGGTCGCTGCCAACCCGCATGGTGCGCGGACCCTTTTTGCCGAGGCATTCCAAGACAATGCCGGATCAGCCCGAGTGCTGACCAATTGCGGCTTTGCCTATCTGGGCGACGCCGAAAGCTGGTCGGTTGCACGTCAGGCGAGGGTGCCGACCTGGACCTATCTGCGGCGGATGGATTGACCTGCTGATTGCAGATATTGCAAAAAAGTCGTCGCGTCATGCGCGGCGGCCCTTTTTATGCGCGCGCAGACTTCCTAGCTATCGGCTATGACACACGCGATCCCATATTCCGTTCTCGACCTGTCGCCCGTTCCCGAAGGGAGCGATGCGGCAGATGCCATTGCCAACACACTGGACCTGGCGCGCCATGCCGAGGGCTGGGGTTATCACCGCTATTGGATGGCCGAGCATCACAACATGCCGGGTATCGCCAGTGCCGCGACGGCTGTTCTGATCGGCTTGGTCGCCGCCCATACCAAGACGATCCGCGTGGGTGCGGGCGGGATCATGCTGCCCAACCACGCACCGCTGACCGTGGCCGAGGCATTCGGCACGCTGGCCACGGCCTTTCCCGATCGCATCGATCTGGGTCTGGGTCGTGCGCCCGGCGGTGACGGCGCCGTCATCCGCGCCCTGCGCCGCGATCCGATGGCCGACAGCTTTCCGCAGGATGTGGTCGAATTGCAGGACTATCTGGGCCCGCCGCGCGAGGGTGCAGCCGTGCGTGCGCTGCCGGGCGAGGGGACCAATGTTCCGATCTGGATGCTGGGCAGTTCCTTGTTTGGTGCGCAATTGGCGGCCTATCTGGGGCTGCCCTACACATTCGCCAGCCATTTTGCGCCGGGTGACCTGACCCAGGCCGCTGCGATCTACCGAGAGCAGTTCCGCCCTTCGGCCAGCAACGACAAGCCGCGCTTCATGCTGGCCGTGAACGTGTTTGCCGCCGATGACAGCGCCGAGGCGCATTATCTGCGCACGACGATGCAGTTGGCCTTTGCCCGGCTGCGCGGCGGCATGCCCGGCAAGTTGCCACGTCCGACCCACGATCTGGACGCCGAGATTTCCCCTGCGATGCGCCGGATGGTCGACGAGGCGCTGCGCGTCAGTGCCGTCGGCAATCTTGCCGAGATCCGCGAACAATTGGCCGGCATGATCGACACATATCGCCCGGACGAGGTGATCCTGACCGGACAGATCCACGAGCACGCGGCGCGCCTGCGCAGTTTTGAACTGGCGGCCGAGGCCATGCAGTCCCTGCCGGGCCAAACGGCCTGACGGTCGGATCGGGTCAGAACAGGAAATCTCCGGCATCCAGCTGCTGCAGTTGTGTGCCCAGCAGCACCACGACCGTGCCATCGGGCAGATCGAACTGGACGTTGCCATTGATCTGCCGGGCATAACCCATCACCTCGGAAAAGCTGTTCATGCCGGTACTGGGCAGAAAGCGCAGGTGATCGACGTTGTTCTGCCAGTCGGTGACGGTGTCACGCCCGCCACCGCGCTCGAACACGAATTCATCCGCACCGGCGCCGCCTGTCAGCGTATCGTTGCCAGCTTCGCCGCGGAGCAGATCATTTGCGTTGCCACCGATCAGCCGGTCGTTCCCACCTCCGGACCATAGGGTGTCGTTGCCATTGCCACCGTTAAGCGTGTCATTTCCGGTCGCGCCAAACAGCAGGTCATGCCCGTCGCCGCCGTCAAGCGTATCGTTGTTCGGCCCGCCGATCAGCAGGTCGTTTCCTGTCTGCCCCGCCAGATAGTCGTCGCCGCTATTGCCATCCAGCGTGTCGCGGCCATGGCCACCAAACAAGGTGTCATCACCAGTTTCGCCCAGCAAATGATCATGCCCGTTCTGCCCTCGTAGCGTATCCTGCCCGTCTCCACCGAATAGCTGATCGTCACCATCACCGCCCCAAAGATCGTCATTGCCAGGGCCGCCGTTCAGTGTGTCATGGCCGGTATAGCCTACCAGTAAATCGTCTCCGGCTTGTCCTTGCAGGGCATCGTTTCCGGTCTGTCCCAGCACATAGTCATCACCATCGCCGCCCCACAGCGTGTCATTTCCATCGCCGCCGTCCATCGTGTCGCGTCCGCTGCCACCGATCAGAGAATCATTCCCGCCTTCGCCCGCGATGAAATCATCCCCGGTGCCGCCGTGGACGGTGTCATCGCCATGTCCGCCGGTCAGCTGGTCATCGCCGGCAGCGCCGTTGAGAAAGTCATTGCCCGCCAGCCCGTGCAGATGGTCATTTCCCGCCCATCCGATAAGGCTGTCATTGCCGTCGCCGCCCCACATCGTGTCATTGCCATCGCCGCCAACCAGCAGATCATGACCGGCATTTCCGAAGATCAGGTTATGGCCAGATTGCCCCTGCAGACTGTCGTTCCCAAAGCCGCCTTCCAGTCGGTCGTTGCCGTTTCCGCCCCATAACGCATCATCGCCACCGTTCCCGAGCAACGTGTCATTCCCATCTGCGCCGCTTAGAAAATTGTTGCCTTCATTTCCTTCGATCCTGTTATGCGCGTTGTTACCCCTGCCGGCGTGATCGCCCGTGCCCTGCAGGACCAGGATCTCTATATTCCGGTAGGCGCCCTGCAAGGTCATGGTGCCGTCGATCCAGATCTGATCCCAGCCATTGCTGGGCATTTCGATGATTACATCCAGCGTATCTTCAAGAAGATAGATGTCGTCGCCGGCCCCCCCAAGCAATGTGTCAATGCCAAGGTTGCCGATCAGGGTGTCATTGCCGTCCCCGCCATCCAGCCAGTCGTTTCCGTCACCCCCTTCCAGTCGATCATCGCCGTTTCCGGCATCGATCACATCGTCGCCACCTCGACCGAAAAGTCGGTTATTGCCGGAATTGCCGCGGATCAGGTCGGCGCGGTCGGTTCCCCAGCCGTAAAGGGCCGCGGTGCCGATCAGCGTCAGTTCTTCGACCAGCCCTTCGACGGTCTGCAGATCAAAGCTGATCGAACTGTAGACCGTATCGTGCCCGCCACCGTTTTCGATCACCAGATCGCCGGGATTGTCGACGTAGTAAGCGTCGTTTCCGGCCCCGCCATCCAGGGTATCGGCGCCGGTGCCACCATTCAGCGTGTCATCGCCGCCCAGACCGAACAGCCGATCATCGCCGCCTTCACCAAGAATGGCATTGGCATCGCTGTTGCCAAAGATGCGGTTTGCAAGGGCATTGCCGGTCAGATCGATCGGACCAGAGCCGATCGCATAAAGCTCTTCTACATTTTGCGCGTTGCTGGCCAGCGAGTAGTGCCAACGGGAATAGACCCGGTCATAACCGCCAGCGGGCCCCGCCGCCTCGATGATCGTGTTTTCGGTATGCTCGACGAAATAGACGTCATCGCCGGCGCCGCCGATCAGGCTGTTGCTGCCCGCGCCGCCGTCGAGGACATCGTTGCCCGCGCCCCCGTCGATCGTGTCGTCGCCGTCATCGCCATAAAGCGTATCGTCGCCGTCACCGCCCAGAATGCTGTCATCACCGTCGAGCCCCGAGATGCTGTCATCGCCAGTCAGGCCGCGAATCAGATCGTTGCCCAACGTGCCGGTAAGCCGGTTACCGCGGCTGTCGCCATCGATCATGGTGATAGGTTGAGGCATAAGATTACGTTCCCGTGTTTCCTGTCTGTCGGTCTTGCGCCTTGCCGGCACGCGCAAACTAGCAACGCAGGACTAAGCTTTGATTAACGGGCGATCAGACATTCTTGCGTGACAGGTACTTGGGCACATCATGCGCAAAGCGCCGCATTGACGGCGGCGTGGAAATCTTGTCAGCCGGGGGGCATGACGATCCAGGATGCCAGCGCCAAAGACAATCTTGCCCGCCTGACGGCGGATCAGGCGATACCGTTGCGCAATGCCGCGTTTCTGACCGTGCTGGCCGAGACGTTGTGGATCGCTCAGGCGGCGCTGATTGCATGGTCGCTGGCTGCGCTGGCCGCCGGGGATGAGGCTGCGGGCACGACCTTGATGCTGGGTTGTGCCGGATTTGCGGTGATCGGCGCCCTGCGCGCTGCGTTGAATGCGGTGGCTGCGCAGATGCTGGCCCGGGCTGGTGACGCCGTGACCGCCCGGCAGCGCGCCGCGATGCTAGCACAGGCAGATCAGCGTGGCATCTGGGCGAACGCCCCGCCTGCGGCGGCAATCGCGGCGCTGGCGACCGACAAGCTGGCGCTGATGCTGCCCTATTTGCGGCGCTGGACGGCGGCACGTTTGCGCGTGGCGGTCATTCCTGTGCTGATCATCGCCGTGGCACTGCCGGTGTCCTGGGTGGTGGCGCTGATCTTTCTGATCACCGGGCCGATGATCCCGCTGTTCATGGCTTTGGTGGGCATGGCCGCTGGTCGGCTGAGCCAAGAGCGGATGGATGAGATCACCGATATGAACGCATTGCTGGTCGAGCGCCTGTCCGCGCTGACCGATATCCGCCTGCTGGATGCCTCGCAGGCGATGCTGGACAACTTTGCCGCGTCGGCGGATCGGCTGCGCAGCCGCACCATGCGGGTGCTGGCGCTGGCCTTTCTGTCCAGCACGGTGCTGGAGCTGTTCTCGGCCATCGGCGTGGCGATGACGGCGATCTTTGTCGGTTTCTCGTTGCTGGGCGTCCTGAACTTCGGCGGTTGGGACCAAGGCATCGGGATGGGGCAGGGGATCTTTCTGCTGATGCTTGCACCGGCATTCTATCAGCCGATGCGTGATCTGGCGGCTGCATGGCACGATCGTGCGGATGCCCTGGCGCTGGCCCGTGATCTGCAGGCTGAAACAGAGCGTGAGGAAGATGCGATTCTGGGTGACGGAGGCACAGCCGCGCCGTTGGGATTTGCGAACCTGCAGACGAAGGGCTTGCGCGCGGGCAGTCGCAAGCTGACCGATCTGTCGCTGCGACAGGGCGAGGCCGTGGCGGTGACCGGGCCGTCGGGGACGGGCAAGACCCGGTTGCTCATGTTGTTGGCGGGGCTGTCTGATCCAGCGCCTGGAGAGGTTCTGATCGATGGACAACAGTTGTCGCCGCACAATGCGGATCGCTGGCGTGCCGGGCTGGCGATGATCCCGCAGCGGGTGCATTTCACCGATGATACGCTGCTGGCGAATCTCTGCGGCGATGATCCTGCGGCGGATGAGGCACTGCAAGCGGCGCTGAGGCTGGCCGCGGCGGACCAGATCGTCGCCCGGCTGCCCGACGGATTGCAGACCCGTCTGGGCGAACAAGGCGCGGGTGTTTCGGGGGGCGAGGCGCGGCGCTTGATGATCGCGCGCGCGGCGCTGCGCCAACCCAAGCTGCTGTTGGCCGACGAGCCGACCGCCGATCTTGACGATGCGACGGCCAAGCTGGTGATCGCGGCGCTGCAAGACCTGCATCGCGCCGGAAGCACGCTGGTCGTGGCCAGCCACGATCCGCGCCTGATCGCCGCCATGTCGCGCGAGGTTGCCCTGTGAGCGCGTTGATCCCCTTTTTCACGACGATGTGGCGCGATCAGCGTTGGGCCTTGCTGCGTGGCTTGCTGCTGTCGCTTGTGGTGCTGCTGGCCGGGGTCGGCCTGCTGGGGCTGTCGGGCTGGTTTGTCACCGCAGCCGGGATCGCCGGGCTGGCCGGGGCAGGGGCCATGTTCGACGTCTTTCGTCCGGGCGCCGGCGTGCGCTTTCTGGCGCTCGGCAGGACGGCGGCGCGCTATGGCGAGCGGTTGTTGACCCATGATGCGACCCTGCGTGTACTGGCCGATTGGCGCGTGCGGCTGTTGGGTGCGCTGACAGCCGCACCCTTTGCGGTGCAGGCGCGTTTGCGCGGGGGTGTCGCGCTGAACCGGATCACATCGGATGTCGATGCGCTTGACAGTTTGGCGATCCGGCTGGTCTTTCCGATGCTGGCAGGCCTGGGCAGCGTGCTGATCGCGGCGCTGCTGATGTGGTGGCTGGTCTTGCCTGCAGTGGCCTTGTGGCTGCTGATATCGACGCTGGCAGGGGTTGGGTTGACGGTTCTGGCATTCGCAGGTCCCGCGTCGCGCCAAGCCGAACGGGCCGAGGCTGCGCGCCAGTCCTTGCGCGCAGGCATGATCGACCATCTGCGGGGGCGACTGTTGCTGGTGGTTGAAGGGCGTCTGCCTCGGGCACGGGACCGGGTCCTCGAACATGATCGGCAGGCGCGACAGGCGGTGCTGCGCCTGGCCGGCATAGAGATCGCAGCGGATGCCGCCATGCAACTGCTGACGACGGTGATTGCAGCGGGCACTTTGCTGATCGCCGGGTATGGCGTGCTGGACGGGCGGATCGGGGCGGCGCAGGCCGCGCTGGCTTTCTTTGCCGCGCTGGCCATGGCCGAGATCCTGATGCCGCTGTCGCGTGCAATTGCAGAACTGGGACGCATGCGCGGTGCCGCGGCGCGCCTGACCCCGTTGATGCAGGCCCAGCCCAGACAGCCCTTGCCGGCGGTTCCGGCCGCGCCGCGCGGTGGGTTGGTTCTGCGACAAATGGTGGTGGGGCGCGATGACCGCCCGTTGCTGTCACCGGTCAATCTGCACGTCAGGCCCGGCGAAACCGTCGCGCTGGTCGGGCGCAGCGGGGTCGGCAAGACCACTCTGCTCGATGCCATCGCCGGCTTGTCCGCACCATTGTCGGGGCAGATTTGCATGGGCGGGGGCATGCAGGATGAGGCCACCTTGCGCCAGTCGTTGGGCTATCTGACGCAAAGGCCGGCCCTGACCAGCGGTTGCATCGCCGATACGCTGCGGCTTGCCGATCCCGAGGCTACAGACCAACAGATGACACAAGTTCTGCAAGCCGTGTCATTGCCGCTGCCCCTTGATCGCCTGTTGGGCGAGGCGGGTCAGGGTCTGTCCGGGGGCGAAGCAAGACGGCTGGCATTGGCCCGGGCGCTGATCCGAAAACCTGAGATTCTGCTGCTGGATGAGCCGACCGAAGGGCTGGATGCTGCCACGGCAACTGCGGTCCTCGGGGGTATTCGCGCCTATCTGCCCGATGCGGCGGTTCTGATTGCCTCGCACCGTCAGGCGGAACGCCGTGCCGCCGACCGGGTCGTCGAATTTTGAGGCGATCAGGCGATCTGCGCAAAGCGCGGCGTTGGACCGCGATTGTCAAAGAAGGGGACGGTATCGGGGGCGCAGAGTGCGCCGTCGCCGGACAGGGCCACAAGTTCGGCAATTTCGGCCAACACGACCTCGGTGATGAAGGGCAGGTTCAGCGCCCGCGCCTCGGAGATCGGCACCCAGTGCAGGTGCGATAGCTCGTCGCAGGCAGCGCTGAAGTCGTCGGGGTCATTGCTGAGGCAGGCCGCGTCGGCAAGGAAAAAGCGGGCGTCGAACCGGCGCGGGCGCCCCGGCGGGGTGATCGCGCGGAAGACATAGTACAAGTGACTGGCGTCGGGCGAGAGGGCGTGTTCGGCATAGCCCGGCCAGTCAGAGGCAGGGCCACCACTGCGCCCGATCAACAGCCCGGTTTCTTCGGCCAATTCGCGCAATGCGGCGGCTGCCAGCGCATGTATATCGATGGGTGCCTCGCCTCGTGGCTCTTGTGTCAGGCGTTGCTGGCTGGTTTCGGGTAGCCCGGCGATCAGCGGGGCCGTGGCGTCGGCTGCATCCACTGCGCCCCCCGGAAAGACATATTTCGACGGCATGAACACGGCCTTTTCGCCGCGCAGTCCCATCAGCACAGCCGGGCCCGCTGGCAAGCGCCTGAGCAGAACGACCGTCGCTGCGTCGCGAATTGGCGGTTCGCCAGCGATCATGCGCTCTCGGGCTCGGCCTCAAAGCCGAAACCGTGCATGCGCCGGGCCCATTGCAAGGCGATCATCGCGCCCTTGATGCGGGGCAACAAGAACAGCGAGGCAATGACCGTGCCGGCGCAAAACCCGATCAGCAGGGTGGGGGTCGACGGCCGGTAAGCAACAAAAACCCACAGCAACAGGGGTGCAGCCAGATGCGAGACGATCAGAATCGTAAGATAGGCCGGCCCATCATCAGCACGCTGATGGTGCAAAGCCTCGCCGCAATTGGGGCAGTGGTCGTTGACTTTCAGATAGCTGGAAAAGATGCGCCCCTTGTCGCAGGACGGGCAACGGCCTGCTGCCCCGCTCAACATCGCCCTGCCGGTCAGGCGCTCGTTCTGTTGATCTGCGTGTGCCAGATCACTTTGCTGATTTTCCATATCCTACTATCCCTTGCTGCGGGCAGGGCCAATGTAACTATCCGGGATCAACAAAACCACTGTCATTATGCCGCATCAGTGGCGAAAGCCAGCTTGCCAGGCTTTTATGCCGCGATGTGTCGGGCAACTGACCAGCCGTGGTCCGCTATGGCTGTTCGATGCGTGGGGGGCAGGGACTTGCCCGCGCCGCGCTAAGCCGCCTGCGCTGCCGTCGCGCGGATGACACGGTTGCGGCCCAGGGATTTGGCAGCCAGCATCGCGCGATCCGCCCGGTCCAGCGCATCCTCGGCCAGCTTGACCGGCTGGGTCGTCGGTGCGCACTGGTCGCTGGTTGCAATACCGATCGACAGGGTGACCGACAGTTGCCTGCCCCCCAGTCGCATCGGCAAAGCGATCAGCATGGACATGACCGTCTGCCTGACAAGTTCGGCCAGCTGCGCCGCGCGCTCTGCGCCAATTCCCGGCAATACCGTGACGAATTCTTCGCCGCCCACGCGTGCGGTCATGCCAAGCTCCGAGATTGCCTGAACGATGCGGGCCGCGACCTCGACCAGCACGGCATCACCCGCTGCGTGGCCATATTGATCATTGATCAGCTTGAACCGGTCCAGATCCATCGCAAGGATAGAAAAGGGTTCGCCATTCCGCTGGGCATCTTGCGCGATCGCCGTCAGGCGAGGCAAGGCGTAGCGGCGGTTATAGAGACCGGTCAGCGGATCGGTCATGGCCCACAAATGGTGCCGCTCGGCCTCGGCCCGGCGCCTGTCCGCCAGACGTTTCTGCCGCAGCTGGGCGTTGATAGCGATCGCCGTCGCCTCGATCATTGTGTCCGATTGCAGACATAGCGGCATCGTGTCACCTGCGCCCAGATCCAGGGCGATGGTCGCGATATCAGAGCGGCCATTGGGCACCGCAACGATGAAAGATGAATTGCGCGACCCATTGCGCGAACGCAGCTCGGCCAACAGCCGCAGACCCTCACCCGGATTCTCGAGATCCGTCGCAATCACATACAGTTCTGCCGCATCGTCACGGGCAACCGCTGCCAGCGCCTGCTCGGCGTCGTTGATTGCAAAGCGGGACGGCAGATACTGCGACAACATATGCTTCCAGCCAAGCGCCCGGCCCGGTGTGTCGGCGACCAGCGTCACATCTCCGCGTATCGGCACGTCCAGCGCAGCAACCGTTTCTGTGACCTCGGACAAGGGGCGCAGAACGTCGCGTTGACGCAGCAATCCGCGGATCCTTGCCAGCAGCATGTTTTCGTCCACCCGCGGGTCAAGCACGGCTGTTGCGCCAGCCTTGAGCGCGGCGATCAGGTGATCGCTCTGGCATTGGACCAGCACAGGGATATGCGCCGTGGCGCTGTTGCGCGACAATTCATGACACAGGGCGACAGGGGCATCATGCCCAAGCGATGCGCCAAGGATGATCAGATCGGGGCGCTGCTGCGCGGCGAGGTCGCACACCTGTTGCGGCGAGGTTGCCGTCACGACCTCGTAACAGGCAGCGGTTAGCCTGACCTTCAACGTGATTCGATTGGTGGCAAGCCCGTCTGCGATGAGGATGCGTCCGCTCATGCAAGGATATTCCCTGATCTTTTCTTTGTGCTGTGAGCATGATCGAGAAAGTTTAACAAAGCGTTTCCCGCGGCTCACCAGTTTGCTGCTTTGGTTCAAGCCGGTGTGATCAAATCGTCAGCAGCGCATCGGTGCGACCAGAAAAATACTTCAAAAACAACGGATATGTTTGCATGCGTGCGGAATTCGATAAATGATCCAGAGGTCAATCAGGGAAAACAGGCTAAGTGATGCTTTCAGGTGAACGCGCAAAAGAGATCGCGGACAACGTGCTCGGTTTCGTCGCGGCTGACCAGGATATGGTTCAGGCATTGCTTGACGTGTCGGGCCTGGAGCCCGGCGATTTGCGACAAGCGGTCGGTCGGCCCGAATTTGCCGTATTCCTGCTCGATTTTATCCTGCTGAGTGATGACCGCGTACTGACCTTTGCCCAGAGCCAGGGGATCAAACCTGAATCGGTACTGTATGCCCGTGATTCGCTGGCGCACCAGGGTGTCGGAGACATGGATGGATGAGCCGCTGCATCCCGCGTCTGGTCCGAAGCGGCCCGGTTCGCACGCGCCGATGGTGATCGACGCGCGTAAGTCTTTTCTATTTGTAAAGGTTTCGGCGGTAGAATCGGCTGTGAAGAGGGTAAGATGCACGGTCTGATCAATCGTTCGATCGAAGGGTTCCTTCGCGACACCTATGGCGATGTTTTCTGGGCCGATGTGGCAGAAGCGTCGGGCATTGACGCGCGCGGGTTTCAGACCGTTCGTCAATATCCGGATTCGGTCAGCTATGCGCTGATCAATAACGCCGCGCAGCGACTGGACAAGCCAGAGGCGGAATTGTTGGAGGACCTGGGGGCGTGGCTCACGCGATTTGAACCTGTCAGGCGGCTGTTGCGGTTTTCCGGCCGCAATTTCGTCGATTTTCTGTACTCTCTGGAAGAACTGCAGGGCCGGGCCCATATGGTCCTGCCCGACCTCGGCATGCCGCGGATCAAGGTCGAAGCGCGGCGTGAGGATGAGCTGCGTGTTTTGATGCCCGATTGTTTCGATGAGTGGCGCAGCGTGGTGGCCGGCGTCATTCGCAGCATGGCAGATGACTACGGCGCGCTGGGCCTGATCGCGGTCGAAGGCACTGCCGTTGCGGTGCAGGTTTCGCATGAGGCGTTCACCAAGGGGCGCGGATTCGACCTTGGCGCGGGTTTGGCACGGACTGGCGGAGGGGAACCTTGACCGACCCGAAACCGAGCGCTGAAGGGCGAACCGCCCAGGGTGACGACGAAAATGACTTGGTCGTGACGCCCGCAATGCTTGCCGGCCTGTTGCCGATGCATCTGCTGCTTGCTGCCGATGGTGCAATTGAATCCGCCGGGCCGACGTTGCGAAAGATGCTGCCCGATGGGGTCAGAAAATTGGCCGAGGCATTCGTCCTGACCCGTCCCGTGCCGCAGGATGATGACCATCAGGCATTGCAGATGGCTGCCCGCACGTCCGAGCGGGTGATGCTGCGGATGGTCGATGAGCCGCGCTTGACGCTGCGTGGTCACGCAATCGAGGCCGGTGACGGCAGGTTGCTGTTGAACCTTGGTTTCGGGATTTCCCTTGCGGATGCGGTCAGAGAGCTGGAACTGAAAGACAGCGATTTTGCGCCATCAGAACTGGCGATGGAACTGCTGTTTCTGCACGAGGCCAACCGCGCGGTCATGGGTGAATTGTCACGCTTTAACCTGCGGCTGGAAGAGGCGCGCGAAGTTGCCGAAACGCAGGCATTCTCTGATCCCTTGACCGGCCTGTACAACCGTCGCGGCCTTGAACTGGCGCTGACGATGGCGCTGCGGTCGGCGGCCACTGCACGTATGCAGGATATGGGCGACGGCTCGACCGGGGGTTTTGCCCTGGCGCATCTGGACCTTGACCGGTTCAAAGAGGTCAATGACCAGTTCGGCCATGCGTCAGGCGATCAGGTTCTGTGCCGTGTCGCGCAGATTTTGCGCAGTGAAACCCGCAGCAACGATACCGTGGCGCGGGTTGGTGGCGACGAGTTCGTTCTGATTCTGGCGGGCATGACCAGCGCGGATGCTTTGACCCGGCTGTCAGAGCGTATCATTGCCGAGATCGAGCGTCCGATGGTTGTTGACCGGCATGAATGCAGAATCTCCGCCAGTATCGGCATCGCCATGTCATCGCACTACCCGGTTCCCGAGGCGGAAAGGATGTTGGCCGATGCCGATGCGGCGCTGTATCGGTCCAAGAATGCGGGGCGGGCAAGGGCGACGCTGCATGAGCCTTCTTGATGCGGGCGACGCATTTCCGTTGATCGTCTGCTGCGACGTTTCGTCTTTGCGTCGACGGGCAGCAGGGAACGAAGACTGTCGGGCAAGAGCGACCAGCAGCCGCATCTTGGATCGCCCTCTACGGCAGGCTACACCGCGAGAATGAGACATCATTTCCCCATGGGCAGCCCGGGACTGCGCGTCGGATTGCTGGGCGGCTCGTTCGATCCCCCGCATGAAGGGCATGTCCACATCACCGAAGAGGCGTTGCGCCGATTCGGGCTGGATCGCGTCTGGTGGCTGGTCAGCCCCGGCAATCCGCTGAAAGAGCGCGGGCCGGCGCCCCTGGAGCAAAGGCTGAGCGCAGCACGTGCGTTGATGCAGGATCCCCGCGTCATCGTGACAGGGATCGAGGCCAGACTGACGACGCGGATGACCGCTGACACGGTTGCCGAACTGCAGCGGCTTTATCCGGCGGTGAAGTTCGTCTGGCTGATGGGGGCCGACAATATGGTGCAGTTCAATCAATGGGATCGCTGGCGCGAGATCGCCAGCCGTGTACCGATCGGGGTTCTGGCCAGACCCGGGTCGCGGCTGGCAGCGCGCAATTCGGTCGCCGCGCAGGTGCTGCGACGGTATCGGCTGCCGGAATATCGGGCGCGAGAACTGGCCGTTAGCCATCCTCCTTGCTGGGTGATGATCAATGTGCCTATGTCGAACCTGTCCTCGACCGCCCTGCGGGCGCGGGCTGCACGCAAGGCCC
Source organism: Paracoccus tegillarcae (assembly GCF_002847305.1). NCBI lineage: Bacteria > Pseudomonadati > Pseudomonadota > Alphaproteobacteria > Rhodobacterales > Paracoccaceae > Paracoccus > Paracoccus tegillarcae. The sequence continues at coordinate 2,599,203 of NZ_CP025408.1, forward strand.
GCGCCGGCTAAGGCAGCGCGGGCAAAACGCCGATCTGCACGAATGCCGTCAACACCGCGTTAACAGCAACCGCCGCCAGCAGCAGCCCCATCACCCGGCTGATCACGGATGCCCCGGTCGTGCCGATCAGCCGCAGAATCGGATGCGCCAGCAGCAGCAGCGCAAGTACGACCAGCATGATCAGCGCCATAAGAGTTGCGGTGATGAACTGGTGAGAGATCGAAAATCGGTCGTTATCCGTCAGGATCACCACGGCCAGCATGGCGCCGGGCGATGCAATCGACGGCATGGCCAGCGGATAGACCGACTTTTCCTTGATAAAGGCATCGGGATGCTCGCTTTCATCGGCAACCTCTCGGTCTGGTTTTGAGTCGCCGAAGATCATGGTCAGAGCGAACAGAAACAACACGATGCCGCCCGCAATCTGGAACGATGCCAAAGAGATACCCAGTGCCTCCAGCATTAATTGCCCCAGCACGATGAAGCTGAGCAGAACCATGAAAGCCACAGTCACGGCGCGGACAGCCAGGCGTCGCGATGCGGTGACCGACATGCCCGCGGTCACGGCCAGAAAGACTGGCAGCGTGCCGATCGGGTCGATCACGACCCAAAGCGTGATGAATTCCTGTAAGATCTTCTGCAGATTCATGGGTAGTTACGTTATCACTGGTTTCTAACAAGATGCCTTACGCTATAACCCGCAGGCAGCAATAAACAGGGGCGTTACCGCATGAATGGGCTGAACCGGCGTGCTTTTCTGACGGCTTCCGCAGCCATTCTGGTCGCGGGAACGCCCGGCAGAGCGCAGGAGGTTCTGCTTGGCGGCCCTGTGCGCCCACCGCGCCGGCCCGCGCCGTCGGCCAAGGCACTGGTCAATCGCGCCGGGCTTGGCGGCAGCGTCGCATATGCCGCCCTCGACGCGACGACAGGGCAAATGATCCGGTCAGAGCAGCCCGACCTGCCGCTGCCGCCCGCCAGCACGCTCAAGGCGGTGACCGCGCTGTATGCCATGGACCGGCTTGGCGGCGATCACAGATTTCGCACGCGGGTGATGCGGGTCGGGGATATGTTGGTGCTGGCCGGTGGCGGTGATCCGGTTCTGACGACGGATGATCTGGCGCGGCTGGCCGATGCGTTGGTGGCGACCGGGCAGCAAACGCCCACGCGTTTTGCCGTCTGGGGCGGCGCGCTGCCCCGCATCGAGGAACTGGAGCCGGGTCAGGCTGTTCACCTGTCCTATAATCCCGCGATCTCGGGGATGATCCTGAATTTCAACCGTGTGTATCTGGGGTGGCGGCAAGCCGGCGGCGACTATCAACTGACGCTGGAGGCGCGCGCCGATGCGCATTCGCCCCGTGCCTATACGATCACCGCCCGTGCCGCTGTGCAGCAGGCGCTGTTTACCTATTCCGCCGATGAAAGGCGCGAGCATTGGCTTGTGTCGCGCGCTTCGATGGGGCGGGCGGGCAGCCGCTGGTTGCCGGTGCGCAAACCGGAACTGTATGCTGGCGACGTGTTCCAGACGCTGTGCCGGGCGCGCGGGCTGGTGTTGCCATCGCCGGAGGTATTGGCCGACCTGCCCAATGCGGAAGAGGTTGCCGCGGTCGAGAGCCCGGCCTTGCGCGACATACTGATCGGGATGATGCGCTATTCGACGAATCTGACGGCCGAGGTTGTCGGGTTGCATGCCAGTGGCGCTGCAAGTCTGGCAGCGTCGGGCGCAGCGATGCGCGCGTGGTGGCAGGATGCAGGCGGCACCGGCGAGGTGGTGTTTGCGGATCACTCGGGACTTTCTGCCGACAGTCGCGTCACAGCCGGCGGGCTAGCACGATTGATGGCAGGCTATGGCCAGAAAAATGGTCTGCGGGCGCTGATGAAGGACGATCCTCTCGTCGATACATTGGGCCGCACCCCTGAGCACAGCGCACGGATCGAGGCCAAGACAGGAACGCTGAATTTCGTATCAAATCTGGCAGGTTATGCGACAGGGTCGCAGGGCGGGCGCGAGATCGTCTTTGCGGTGCTTTGCGCCGATTTGCCACGTCGGGCGCGCACCGAAGGGCAAGAGCTGCCTGCCGGCGTCTCGACCTGGACCAAGCGTGCGAAAACCCTGCAGGCAGAGTTGGTCGAGACCTGGGTCGCGCCCGATCCCGCGCCGGCCGTTACAACGTCCGGTGCCGAACCTGTGCCGATAACTCAATAGCCGCTGCGTGCAAGCGTGAGATATTGAATTCGTGACGAATTTCCGCCAGCAGCGCGATCTCGCCCGCGTAAAGTCTGCCATCAGCGGCGCCGACATCGCAGGCCATGGCATAGGCGGTTTCATACAGGCGCTCGGGCAGGGCATCGCGGATCAGCCCGAAGAGAGCATCCAACCCGTCCTCTTCCTCAAACAGCGACATCACAGTCTGGCTGACGGCGCGGATGCGGCTGTCGTCATAGTCGCTGAAGACGGGCAGGTGATCGACCATGCGCTGAATGGCCACCAGTTCCGAGGTCCGCATGGTCTCGTCGGACGCTGAGGTGGCGACCATAACGGCGACCAGCGCATCGCCGGGCGAGAAAGAGGGCAGGTCGGTGGTCATGCAAATCTCCGTGCTATGCCCGCAAATTATTGACGATAGGTCGAGGTTTCAATATGCCCGCCGCACCCCTGTCGACGGAGAATTCAGATGACAACCCTGCGCGATGCCGCGATGACTTCCAAGGCCTGGCCCTTTGAAGAGGCGCGCCGGTTGCTGAAACGCTATGAAAAGGCGCCGCCGGAAAAGGGCTATGTGCTGTTCGAGACGGGCTATGGTCCCTCGGGATTGCCGCATATCGGTACCTTTGGCGAAGTTGCGCGGACGACGATGATCCGTCGCGCCTTTGAAGAAATCAGCGATATCCCGACCAAGCTGATCTGTTTCTCGGACGATCTGGACGGCATGCGCAAGGTGCCTGAAAATGTGCCGAATAACAAGCTGTTGCAGGACCATCTGCAAGAGCCGCTGACGACGGTTCCCGATCCGTTTGGCGAATATCCCAGCTTTGGCGATCACAACAATGCCATGCTGCGGCGGTTCCTCGACACGTTCGGGTTCGAATATGAATTCATCAGTGCGACCGAATTCTATCGTTCGGGCCGGTTTGACGCGGTTTTGCTGCGTGCCTGCGAGAAATATGACGAGATCATGAAGGTCATGCTGGCCAGTCTGCGCGAAGAGCGTCAGCAGACCTATAGCTGCTTCCTGCCGATCAGCCAGAAGACGGGCAAGGTGCTGTATGTGCCGATCAAGCATGTGGATGCTGCGAATGGCACCATCACCTTTGATGAGGATGGCGAGGAAACGACTCTGTCCGTCACCGGCGGAAATGTGAAACTGCAGTGGAAGCCCGATTTCGGTGCGCGTTGGGCCGCGCTGGATGTCGATTTCGAGATGTACGGCAAGGATCACAGCACCAATACGCCGATCTATGACCGCATTTGCGAGATTTTGGGCGGGCGCAAGCCTGAGCATTTCACCTTTGAGCTATTCCTGGATCAGGACGGTCAAAAGATCAGCAAATCAAAGGGTAATGGGCTTTCTATCGACGAATGGCTTACCTATGCCTCGACCGAAAGCCTGTCCTACTTCATGTATCAGAAGCCCAAGACGGCCAAGCGGATGCATTTCGATGTGATCCCCAAGGCGGTCGACGAATATCACCAGCAACTGCGCGCCTATCCCGATCAGACGCCAGAGCAGCAGGCTGCCAATCCGGTCTGGCATATTCACGGCGGCAATGTGCCGGCCTCGGATATGGTGGTGCCGTTCCAGATGCTGTTGAACCTCGCGTCGGTCGCGGGGGCCACTGACAAGGACGGGCTCTGGGGCTTTGTCCAGCGGTATGCGCCGGATGCCAGCCCCGAGTCGCATCCCGGTCTGGACCAGGCCGCCGGGTTCGCCGTGCGCTATTTCACCGATTTCGTTGCGCCCACGCGCCAATTCCGCGAACCGACCGACATCGAGCGCCGCGCGTTGGAGGATCTGGCGGGTCGGCTGGCAGGCTGGGATCAGCCTGCGGACGCGGAAACGCTGCAAAGCATGGTCTTTGCTGTCGGCAAGGAACACGGGTTCGAACCGCTGCGGGACTGGTTCTCGGCGCTTTACCAGGTGCTGCTGGGTGCCGATCAGGGGCCGCGGTTCGGCGGCTTTATCGCGCTTTATGGCGTGGCAGAGACGCGCACGCTGATCGAACATGCGCTGGCCGGTGACCTGATCACGGCCGACGCCTGACATCTGCCTGTTGCGCGCGGCGCCGTTGCGGCGCGCGCGGGCTTCACCACGGGTTAACGTTTCATCAACTATTTCTTCATCCGGTCATGCGGCCTGCCGCCAGCAGACCTGGATTGGGAGAATGGGCGATGAACATAGCGATCACCGACGGCTTGCAACTGATGCCGCCGGCATTTGGCGCGGGGCTGAGCGTCTGGTCCAGCGAAGACGGGACGCCGGGCAGCGAAAGCTGGTCGCAGGCGACGAACGCGGCCATCGTGCCCGCCGATCAGGATTTCGGCCGTTGTCTGGAAATCTATAAGACCTCGACAACCACCCGGATTCGTTTTCGGGGTGAAACGCCCATGATTCCGGGCGTCTATCTGCGCGTCTCGGCGCGGTTGAAGGCGATGGCGGGGGCGCTGCCCAATGCCCGCATCGCGGCCTTTGCAGGCGACAGTCAGCGCAACAATGTCTCGAACGTGCCGCAGGCGGCGCAGGCCGTGGCACTGCCGAACTATGGCGAGATCATCGAGATCAGTGCGATCATTGGTGTGGGCGCGCGCAACGGCGTTGATCTGAGCTGGGGCACGGTGCCGATCTATGGGCATTTCGGGCTGGACCTGACCGGACCGAATGGCGGTTCGGTGCGGATCGAATCGATCCGCATCGAGGACGTGACCTCGGCCTTTATCCCCGAGCTGATCGATTGGGTCGATGTGCGCGATTACGGCGCTGTGGGCGACGGTGTTACAAATGACCACGCGGCATTCGCGGCGGCCGACAGTGCCAGCCGGGGCGGCGGTATTCTGGTGCCTGAGGGCAATTTTTTCATCGGCAACAGCATCTCTATCAATGCGCCCATCCGCTTTACGGGCAAATTGACCGCCCCGACCGCTGTTCGGGTGGTCTTTTTGCACAGCTTTGACTTTCCGACTTATGCGGATGCCTTTGGCGACGAGACACTGGGGTTGAAAAAGGCGTTGCAGGCGCTGTTCGGCTTTACAGATCATGTCACGCTTGACCTGTGCGGGCGACGCATCGAATTGACCGAGCCGATCATCGTCAATGAGGTGGCGCCGGGACTGCAGAACTTCTTTACCCGCCGCAATATCGCCAATGGTGAAATTCGCGCCGTCGAAGGCCCGGCCTGGGATACGCGCAGCGTCAGCAGTCAAGGAACCTATGACATCGCTGATTCAGAGACGCTGACCAATGTCGGCAATGTTGCTGCGATCGAGATCGGCAGTCGCGTTCAGGGCAGTGGTGTCGGACGCGAGGTCTATGTGCGCGATCGCAACATCTCGCAGCGGACGATCACACTGTCCCAGCCTTTGCATGGCGGGTCCGGGACCCGCAGCTACAGCTTTCATCGCTATCGCTACATGATTGATTTTTCTTTGGTAAGTTCGATCCAGCGGGTGAGTTTCCTTGATGTGGTCTTCAATGCCGACCGCCATGCCAGCGGGGTGATGCTGCCGCGCGATGGCGGCTTGTTCGCCTTTCGCGATTGCATGTTCGAAGAGCCAAAGGATCGCGCAATCACCTCTATCGGGCGGGGCTGTCAGGGTTTGCAGGTCGATCAGTGCGACTTTCGCTCTTCCGAGGGGTCCTTGCTGGCGCAGCAGCGCACGGCAGTCGGGATCAACGTCAACGCCAATGACGTCAAGATCCGCAACAACCGCTTTGTCCGGTTCGCGCATTTCATGGTTGCCCATGGTGGCGGCCATATCATCACCGGCAACCACTGGTTTCAGGGCGACAGCGCCGAGGAGGGCCTGCGCACCGCCGGCCTGGTTCTGACGCTGGTCAATCCGATGATCACGATCAGCGGCAACTATGTCGACAATGCCTCGATCGAATGGACCAACGAGCATTCGGTCGATCCGACCTTTACCGGCGGGGGCTTCAGCTTTGGCGGTTTGACGATCACCAATAACAGCTTTCTGTGCGACCATACCGTGCCCTGGTTTTCATGGCTGGTGATCAAGCCGTTTGGTGGCGGGCAGTTCATCCACGGGCTGAACGTGTCGGGCAACGTGTTCAAATCGCTGTATAACAAGATCGACCGGATCGAACGTGTCGATACCTCATTCGGCGATCTGAACTATAACCGGATGCGCAACGTGCATTTCTCGGGCAACAGCCTTGTGGGGGTCACGAACTTTGTCCAGAACCCGCTGACGATCACCCATATGCAAAGCACCGCCAGCAAGACCTGGACGCTGCCCGCGCTGGATGGTTTGCCGTTCCAAAGCTGGGCCAAGAACGCAAAGTCGGTGCTGCTGACCAGTCCGCTGACACTGGCGGGCGGCGCGCAGGTTCAGGATACGCCCTGGGTCGAAACGGAAGTCGGCGCCGCCAAGCGCCAGTTGCGGCTGAATTGGGGTCAGGCGGTCAAGGGCCGCGTCGTCGTTCAATTGAGGATGGACGATCTGGACTAGCGTCTGACACATCTGACTGACCGCGCCGCCATGGTTTTTACCGTGGCGGCGCTTTTGCATGGTGGAACTCGCGTTTTTGTGAATTATTTACAAGAACCGTATACATCTGGTGAATAAATTTACAAAATTATCTATTTAAAAAAATGGTTTACGTGAAAGGGTGCTTTGTGATTAACATGGCGGCATCCTGCGATCCGACCCTGTCCGGCATCTTGGCTGGCAGAGGGGCGGACACAGCGCGCTGGCCATGAGGAGGAGGGGCGTCATGAGTGCCGAAGCTACTGAGAAATATGCCATTCCACAGGGGTTTGAAAATGCCCATGCGGGGCCGGGTGACTACACCCGGCTATATGCCGAATCGATTGATGATCCTGATGCGTTCTGGGGGCGCGAGGGCAAGCGGCTGGATTGGATCACCCCTTACACCAAGGTGAAGAACACCGATTTCACCTTTGGCAATGTCAGTATCAAATGGTTCGAGGACGGTCAGTTGAACGTCGCGGCGAACTGTATCGACCGTCATCTGGCGACGCGCGGCGATCAGACAGCGATCATCTTCGAGCCCGACAGCCCTGATGATGAGGCTCAGCACATCACCTATCGCCATCTGGGCGAGCAGGTGAACCGGATGGCCAATGTCCTGCGCGACATGGGCGTCAAAAAGGGTGATCGGGTGGTGTTGTATCTGCCGATGATCCCCGAGGCGGCCTATGCCATGCTGGCCTGTGCCCGGATCGGCGCGATCCACTCGATCGTTTTTGCGGGCTTCAGCCCCGATGCGCTGTCCAACCGGATCAACGATTCAGGCGCCAATATCCTGATCACCGCCGACGAGGCGCCGCGTGGCGGCCGCAAGACGGCGCTGAAATCCAATGCCGATCAGGCGTTGCTGGGCTGCTCGGACCGGGTGAAATGCCTGGTTGTCAAGCATACCGGCGGCCAGACGACCTGGACCGAAGGCCGCGACATCGACCTGCGCGCGCTGATGGCCGAGGCCAGCACCGATTGCGAGCCCGAGGCGATGAACGCCGAAGACCCGCTGTTCGTGCTGTATACCAGCGGTTCAACCGGCAAGCCCAAGGGTGTGGTGCATACCACCGGCGGCTATCTGGTCTTTGCCGCCATGACCCATCAATACACCTTTGATTACCACGACGGCGACATCTACTGGTGCACGGCGGATGTGGGTTGGGTCACCGGCCACAGCTATATCGTCTATGGCCCGCTGGCCAATGGTGCGACGACGCTGATGTTCGAGGGCGTGCCGACCTATCCCGATGCTGGCCGCTTCTGGGAAGTTTGTGCCAAGCACAAGGTCAACCAGTTTTATACAGCGCCAACCGCGATCCGGGCGCTGATGGGCAAGGGGAAAGAATTCGTCGAAAAGCACGACCTTTCCAGCCTGCGTCTGCTGGGCACCGTGGGCGAGCCGATCAACCCCGAGGCCTGGAACTGGTACAACGAACATGTCGGCAAGGGGAAATGCCCCATTGTCGACACCTGGTGGCAGACCGAAACCGGCGGCCACCTGATCACGCCACTGCCGGGCGCCACCGAGACCAAGCCGGGATCGGCAACCGTCCCGTTCTTTGGCGTGAAGCCGGAAATCCTGGACGCGGAATCGGCCAAGGTGCAAGAGGGCAATCCCGCCGAGGGCGTCCTGTGCATCGCCGATAGCTGGCCTGGCCAGATGCGGACGGTCTGGGGTGATCACCAGCGCTTTATGGAAACCTATTTCCAGCAATATCCGGGCTATTACTTTACCGGTGATGGCTGCCGCCGCGACGAGGATGGCTATTACTGGATCACCGGCCGCGTCGATGATGTGATCAACGTGTCGGGTCATCGCATGGGCACGGCAGAGGTCGAGTCCGCCCTGGTCGCCCATGAACAAGTCGCAGAGGCCGCCGTGGTCGGCTATCCGCACAGCGTCAAGGGGCAGGGTATCTATGCCTATGTCACGCTGATGAACGGGATCGAACCGTCCGAGGATCTGCGCAAGGAACTGGTCAAATGGGTGCGCAGCGAAATCGGCCCGATTGCCAGCCCGGATCTGATCCAATGGGCGCCCGGCCTGCCCAAGACGCGCTCGGGCAAGATCATGCGGCGTATCCTGCGCAAGATTGCTGAAAACGATTACGGCGCATTGGGCGACACCTCGACACTGGCAGAGCCAGAGGTCGTGGATGATCTGATCGCCAACCGAATGAACAAGGGCTGACAGGCCCTTGCCATCGCGCCCCGGTCTGCTCGCCCGGACACGGGGCGTGCAGAACAACCAAACGGGCGGAATGAGGGACATGTCTGAACAGGGAGGAACCTAGGGACATGAGTGACAAACAATCTTCAAATGCCTACTGGCAGGCGAACTTGCGGATCATCTGGATCTGCCTCGCCATCTGGGCCTTGGTGTCTTACGGCTTCGGGATCATCCTGCGGCCGTTGCTTTCGGGTATCAAGATCGGCGGCACTGATCTGGGTTTCTGGTTCGCGCAGCAAGGCTCGATCCTGGTATTCATCGTGCTCATCTTTTTCTACGCGGCGCGCATGAACAAGCTCGACCGCGAACATGGCGTGGATGAATAGGGGGCCATCATGGATCAATTTACTCTAAACCTGATCTTCATCGGCCTGAGCTTCGCGGTCTATATCGGCATCGCGATCTGGGCCCGTGCAGGCTCGACGGCTGAATTCTATGCCGCCAACCGTGGCGTCAGCCCGGTCATGAACGGCATGGCGACGGCTGCTGACTGGATGTCGGCTGCCAGCTTTATCTCGATGGCGGGTCTGATTGCCTTTACCGGCTATGACAACTCGACCTATCTGATGGGCTGGACGGGCGGCTATGTGCTGTTGGCACTGCTGCTGGCACCTTACCTGCGGAAATTCGGCAAGTTCACCGTGCCGGAATTCATTGGCGACCGCTTCTATTCCAAGACCGCGCGGATCATCGGCGTTATCTGCTTGCTGATCATCTCGATCACCTATGTGATCGGTCAGATGACCGGCGTTGGCGTGACCTTCTCGCGCTATCTGGAAGTGTCGAACTCGACCGGTCTGTGGATCGGCGCGGCGATGGTGTTCATGTACTCGGTTCTGGGCGGCATGAAGGGCATCACCTACACGCAGGTTGCGCAATATGTCGTGCTGATCATCGCCTACACCATTCCGGCGATCTTCATTGCGCTGCAACTGACCGGCCATGTTCTGCCGCAAACCGGCTTGTTCGGTACGCTGAACGAAGGCGGTGGCAAGTTCCTGGCCACGCTGGATCAGGTCGTCGTCGATCTGGGCTTCAAGACCTATACCGGCCACCACAAATCCACGCTGGACATGGTGTTGTTCACTCTGGCGCTGATGATCGGTACGGCTGGTCTGCCCCACGTCATCATCCGCTTTTTCACCGTGCCGAAGGTTTCGGACGCACGTAAATCGGCGGGTTGGGCACTGGTCTTCATCGCGCTGCTTTACACCGTCGCACCTGCTGTTGGTTCGATGTCGCGCTTTAACCTGACCTCGACCATGTGGCCGGGTGCAGAGACGGGCGACACCTACAGTCAGCCTGCGGTCACGTTGGACTCGATCGAGAACGACGACGACAAGCAGTGGATGCGGAACTGGCAAGTCACCGGTCTTCTGAATTGGGAAGACAAGAACGGCGACGGCCTGATCCAGTACTACAACGACGCTGTGACCGAAGGTCCGTCTGCCGAAATGGCCGCTGAACAGGGTCTGCAGGGCAACGAATTGACCACCGTGAACAACGACATCATGGTTCTGGCCAATCCGGAAATCGCGAACCTGCCCGGTTGGGTGATCGCAATTGTCGCCGCTGGCGGTCTGGCTGCTGCACTGTCAACCGCGGCTGGCCTGTTGCTGGCGATCTCGGGTGCGGTTTCGCATGACTTGATCAAGGGCGCGATCAACCCAGGCATCAGTGAAAAGGGCGAACTTATGGCCGCCCGGATCTCGATGGCTGCATCCATTCTGGTTGCAACGATCCTGGGTCTGAACCCGCCGGGCTTTGCGGCGCAGACCGTGGCACTTGCCTTTGGTCTTGCGGCATCATCGATCTTCCCGGTTCTGATGATGGGTATCTTCAGCAAGCGCATCAACAAAGAAGGTGCAATTGCGGGGATGCTTGCAGGTATCCTGTCGACGCTGCTCTATATCTTCACCTACAAGGGCTGGTTCTTCATCTCGGGGACCAACATGCTGGAAGATGTCGCAGCGAACTGGGTGTTCGGTATCTCGCCTGCATCCTTCGGTGTGATCGGCGCTCTGATCAACTTCATCGTGGCCTATGTGGTTTCCAATGCCACCGAGGAACCGCCGGTCGAAGTGGTCGAACTGGTCGAATCGATCCGCGTGCCTCGTGGCTCGGGGGGTGCGGTCGCGCACTAAACCTGCTCTGGCCGCGTCCCTTTCGGGGCGCGGCCGTTCCGCTTTCAGGGGATGACACATGTCCGACGCATCAGGATTCCTCTCTTCCGTCCATCCTTATGACAGCCTGCCGCAGGACGAATTGGCGCGGGTCGCCAATTCCTTCAGCCGCAGGGAAATTCCCTCTGGAACGGTCGTTTACCAATATGGCGACCCATTGGCCGGTGTCTGGCTGATCGAAAGCGGTCGCGTGGCCGTCAGCGATCGCAACGGCGATTCCGTTTCCGAACTTGGTCCACGAAACAGCTTTGGCGAACGCGGCTTGCTGCGCGACGGCGTGGCCGTGACCACGGCCCGGATCATCGAGGATGCGGTGCTGTGGATGCTGCCGCGCGAGGCGTTGCTGGAACTCATCGCCCAAAACCGAGCGGTGGCGCGGTTTTTTGATCGCGGTCGCACGCCGCAGACACGCGGCGCCCAGATCGCGACGCTGAAAGTCGCCGATCTGTTGACCCGCAAGCCACTGGTCTGCGGCCCCGACACGCCCGTCAGGCGAGCCGCCGAAATGATGCGCGATGCCGGTGTCAGCAGTATCGGCGTGACCGATGCGAAAGATGCGCTGGTCGGGCTGGTGACGATTCGCGACATGTCGAACCGCGTGGTGGCCGCGGGGCTGGATGGCAGCCACCCGGTCAGCCAGATGATGACCCGCGATCCCATCACGCTGCCGCCCTCGGCCCTGGGCTATGATGTGCTGAACGTGATGCTGGAACGCAAGATCGGCCACCTGCCGGTCGTCGATCAGGGCCGCTTTGTCGGCATGATCAGCCAGACCGATCTGACCCGTGTGCAGGCGGTCAGCGCCTCGGTCCTGATCCGCGATCTGGCCGATGCCGGATCGGCTGATGAAATGGCGCAGGTGACCGCGCGAATCCCCGATCTGCTGGTCAGCCTTGTTGCCGCCAATCAGCGACACGAGGTCATTACCCGGATGATCACCGACATCGCCGATGCGGTGACGCGCCGCCTGCTGATCCTGGCCGAGGCCCAATTGGGGCCGGCGCCGGCAGTCTGGCTATGGGCGGCCTGCGGCAGTCAGGGGCGGCAGGACCAGACCGGCGTTTCCGATCAGGACAATTGCCTGATCCTTGAGGACGGCACCGATCCGGACGATCCCTGGTTCACGGAATTCGCGCGCATCGTCAGCGATGGGCTGAACGAATGCGGCTATGTCTATTGCCCCGGCGACATGATGGCGACGAACCCACGCTGGCGTCAGCCGGTCTCGGTCTGGCGCAGCTATTTTCGCGGCTGGATCGAACGTCCCGATCCCGAGGCGCAGATGCTGGCCAGTGTCATGTTCGATCTGCGCGCCATCGGCGGCGATGCCAGCCTGCTGGCCGGGTTGCAGTCCAAAACACTGCAGCTTGCGTCCAAGAACTCGATCTTTGTGGCGCATATGATATCGAACTCGCTCAAACATCGGCCTCCGCTGGGGATGATCGGCGGCTTTGCCACAATCCGCAGCGGTGAGCATCGCCATCACATCGACATGAAACATAACGGCGTCGTGCCGGTGACGGACCTTGCGCGGGTTTATGCGTTGCAAGGGCGGATCAGAGCGGTGAACACACGCACACGGCTGCTGGAGGCCGAGGATGTCGGCGTGCTTTCGGGCAGTGGCGCCCGCGATCTGGTTGCGGCATATGACCTGATCCAGACATTGCGGCTGGAAAATCAGGCGCATCTGGTGCGCGCGGGTCGCAAACCCGATAACTACGTGTCGCCGGCGGATCTGTCAGATCTGGAACGCAGCCATTTGCGGGACGCTTTCGTCGTGGTGCGCGGCATGCAATCGGCCATCGGCCAGGGCAAGGGGATACTGGGATGAGTGGCGTCGGGGTCGAATTACTGGGTGTGATCGCGGTCGGCATCGGTGCGGCGGCGGTTCTTTATGCGGCCTTGCATGCGGCGCGAAAGGCGGGGCTGGTGCTGCCGCGCTGGATCCTGGCCGCGGGCATCGGGCTGGCGATGATCGGCTATTCGGTCTGGAACGATTACTCCTGGTTCGAACGCGCCAAGGGCCGTCTGCCGGCTGATACCGAGATCCTGCTGACCGGCACCGACAAGATGCCCTGGGCGCCCTGGACCTATCTGTTCCCGATCACCACCCGCTTTGCCGCGCTTGACCCGGCCAGCATCGAACGCAGCGGCGCTGACGCCGCCAGCGCCCAGATCACCCTGGTCGAGCGGCGCGGGCCGATGCTGGTGGTGGGGCAGGATTTTGACTGCGTGGGCGGACGGATCCGGCCCGGCTCTGCCGACTGGATGTCAGTGACCGAGGGCGATCCGGCTTTTGCCTATATCTGCGGCGAGGAGGGGTAATGGCGCGCATCATGGTGATCGAAGACGAGGACAATATCGCGCTGGCGCTGGATTACCTGTTGTCGCGCGACGGGCATGATCATTCGCGCATGGCCAGTGGTGCCGGCGCGGTGCAGGCGATCCGCGAGCAACGCCCCGATCTGGTCTTGCTGGATGTGATGCTGCCCGAAGTCTCGGGCTATCAGATCGTGCAGGAAATGCGCGCCGATCCGGACCTTGCCGAAACGCGCGTGCTGATGATGACGGCGCGGGGTTCAGTGGTCGAGCGGCGCAAGGGATTGGCACTGGGGGCCGACGGGTTCATTGCCAAACCGTTCGAACTGTCCGAGCTGCGCGCCGAAATGGCGCGGCTGCTGGCGCCGCCATGCTGACCGGGCTGTCACTGCGCTTGCGGGTCCTGCTGATCTTTGCAGGGCTGGCGGGTACGGTGCTGGCCGTGTTTCTCTTTGCGCTCTGGGTCGAGGCGCGGCGTATGTCGCAAGCCGGGATCGACATGGGCGAGGCGACCTCGCCGATGGTGCTGGCAGGTTTCATCGCCGGGCTGGGCGCCGTGCTGGCGATTGTCGCGGTCTGGTTCCTGTTCGACCGTTTCGTCGCCCATCCGATCGAGACGCTGGCCGGCGGGCTGCGCACGGGCCAATCGCCCGATCTGGATCAGGCGCGCTATCTGGCCGATCTGGGGCCTGCCGCACGGGATGCCGCCGAGGCGCGGGCGCGCTCGGCCGAGGCGCTGGCGCAGGCGATGCAGGACCATGCTGCGGAACAGGCGCGCGAAAAGGCAGCGCTGGAATCGATCCTGTCGGATTTCGGGGCGGCGGCGGTGATGACCGATACGGCCGGTCGGGTGGTCTTTTACAATGCCGCAGCCGGACGGATGATGCCGGGATTGGGGCTGGATCGGCCGCTGGCCCGGCATCTGCGCTCGGGCGCGCTGGATGCGGCGCGGGTGCGGCTGGTTGATGGCGGGGTCGCGGCCACCGACCTGACGGCGCTGACCGTGGATGGTACCCGCTTGACCGGGCGGATGCGGTTGATGGACGATGGCACGCTGCTGATCCTGCGCGACCGGCCCGCCGCACGGCCCGAATCCCGTGCAGCCTTCGAGGCGCTGCGCCGACGCGCGGCGACCCTGGTGCCGATGCTGGAGGTTCTGGACGGGCCCATCCCGCCCGCGCTGGCACAGGCGATCCGGGCAGAGGGGCAGGGATTGGCAAATGCCATGCGCAGCCTGTCCGATGCCGATAAGCCCGATGACAGCGGTGCCTGCGCGCAACTGGCTGAACTGGCTGTTGGTCTGGATACAGGCGGCGCCCCATTGCCGCGACTGTCGGTGCAGGCACAGGCGGGGCCGGTAAACGCGCTGCTGCGTGCGTTGGACGGGCATTTGCGGGCGCAAGGTCACGCGCCCCGGCTGGTCGTGGATACGGCGGACGCGGCCGAGGTCAGGCTGCTGTTGGAATGGCAGGGCGCTGCGTTGCCCATGGACCGGCTTGAGGCATGGCTGGCCGAGCCGCCCGACCACGATCAGCCCGATCTCAGCGGGGCCGATTTGCTGGCGGCACAGGCAACCGGCATCTGGGCCGAGCATGACGACCCCGCAGGCCCCGCCCGGCTGGTCCTGCCTTTGCCGCGCGCCGCCGAGGCGGATGTATCGGGTGGGCTGACCTATGATTTCGCGCTGGCCTCGCGCGGGGCGGCGTCAAGCCAACTGGCCGATCTGACCTGTGTGGTCTTTGACACCGAAACCACCGGGCTGGAACCCACCGACCGAATTGTCCAGATCGCGGGTGTGCGCATCGCAGGCGGGCGTCTGACCGGCGAGCGGTTTGAAACGCTGGTCAATCCGGGCCGCCCGATTCCGCCTGCCTCGACCAAGATCCACGGCGTGACCGATCAGATGGTAAAGGACGCGCCGGATATGGCCGCGGCCCTTGTCGCCTTTCACCACTTTGCCGAGGACGCGGCGTTGGTCGCCCATAACGCGCCTTTCGATATGGGCATGCTGCACAGCGCGGCGCCCGAAACCGGCGCGCATTTCGACAATCGGGTGCTGGATACGGTGCTGCTGTCGGCCATGGTCTGGGGGCAATCCGCGCCGCATACGCTGGACGCACTGTGCGAGCGGTTGCAGATCACCATCCCCGAAGAACTGCGCCATACCGCCATGGGCGATACGGAGGCGACGGCGCAGGCCTTTTTGCAACTTATCCCCGCACTGGCCGCCAAGGGGATCAAGCGGTTCGAGGATATGCAGGTCGAGGCGCGTAAACATCGCCGCCTGATCGGCGATGCAAATCAGGACGCGGCCAAGACATCATCGTCCTGATCAGGGGCCTAAAGTTCGATCTGTGGCTGTGAGGGATCCACGGGTGGGCCAGCCTCATCGGGGTCCGTGTCGCTGCCCGGTGCGTTTCGACCGAGGTCCCGCAACCCTTCGCCAATCGCCGGTGGCGGCGGGGCGCCGGGCTTGCGGCGAATGACGATATCGCCGTTTTCCAACCGCTCGGGCGTCTGATAATTGGCGATGTCATCGACCAGCACCGAAAGATCGCTGAGTGCCGGACCCATCATCGAAAGGGCGCCGGCAAGGTCTTGCGACATGCCCTCGATCTCGGGGGCCATCTCGTTCATCAGGTTGCGAAACAGCATGTCCATGCCGCGCCCGATCAGACCGGCGCCTTCGTCCACCGATCCCTCTGCGCCCGCATCCGGCTGGTCCGCCATCGGCGGCTCATAGTCGTATTCGGGGCTGACCGGGGCGGAATCGTTGGTCTGGGCCAGCGCAAAGGGGGCGGCGGCCAGAAGGGCGATCAGGGGCAGGGCGTAGACGCGTTTCATACTTCAAGAATGGGGCCTGAGGCGCGCTGGCGCAAGTCGCAAGCGCGCGATCAGGCCGCGTCTCACCGTGCAGCGCGGGTGATTTGTTCCGCGGTGATGCCGTGACGCGGGCCAAAGCGCGCCCTGGCTGCGATCAGTCGCGGGTCGTCAGGGCGCAGGCCGAGGGTGGTCATGAATTCATCGCGTTGGGCGCGACGCAGCGCATCGCGGTCGATGGCGGTGCCAAGCGCCCGGTCGATCACCTCGCCACCCGGAGAGACGTGGAACCAGCGGGTGAAATCGCGAAAATGGTGCTGGTTGTGCAGCACCGTCACGTGACGCTCGGGGGCGGTTTTGGGCACGGGCAGATGGGCGGTCATGTGAAACCATTCATAGCCCAGAAAGGTGCCGACACCGCCCAGCAGGATGATCGCCGCGCCGATCTGCCAGCCCAAGCCGGGCAGAATCAGGCCCGCCACAAGGCTGACGGCCAGATAGTGCACAGCCAGCATCGGCAGCGCCACCCACCACGGCACGAAGAACAGCCCCGGCACGGTCGGGAAATCGTGATGCCCGTAATGCGCCTGGTACAGCAGGTCAAAGCGCCATTGCGCGCGCGGCGGCGGCAGGTGGAACAGAAAGCGGTGCATCGCGTATTCGTTCATCATCTGCATCGCAACGCCGACCGGCACCAGCGGCCACAGCCACCACGGCCCCAGGGCAAGCGCGATCAGGCCGGCCAGCATCGCAAGGGCCATGATCGAAATGGGCCAATGCGAGAACATCAGGCGCAGCCTGCTCATGTGGGGATGTGCGACGTGATTGCCTGAATTCATGCGGTGCAGGATGGGTCCGGTTTTCGTCTGGCGCAAGGCGGACGCAGGGTCAGCCTGGCTCAGGCGGCGCGCAACAGGCGGCCAAGGCGGGCCATGCCTTCATCGATCAGCGGTTTGTCATGCAGCGTAAAGCTGAGCCGGATCGTGTTGCGGCCGCTGCCATCTGCATGGAAGGCATGGCCGGGAACGAAGGCGACCCTTTCGGTTTGCAGTGACCTGGCCAGCAGCTCTGCGCCGTCCATATGCCGGGGCAGGGTCAACCAGATGAACATGCCACCATCGGGTCGGTTCCACGTGACGCCGGCGGGCATTTCGCGCCCGAGCGCGTCTGGAATCAGATCACGCCAGCAAAGGAAATGATGTCGGGTTGGTCCAGAAGCTTGAGCAATTCCCGGATTTCCGAGGCCTGCATCCGTGACATGCGATTTGCAAAGAGCTGGTCCAGCGACATGATCATCCCCCTACCCGGTAGAGAAATCGTTGGCGCAGTTTTTGAGGTAAGTCAATATAGCTGACCTTATTGCCATGCGCCAATTCTCGCTGGTGTCCGGGCTTGGACTTGATCGGTGCGCGCACCGCAATTTTATCCTGCGATGGAATGGCGGACAGATTGACCGCCGATTTGCGGCACTGCGACCGCAAGAACCGGAAATGAGGATCGAAGATATGAAGGCTTTTGTCATGACGCGCTACGGCGCCGCCGACGCCTCTGAACTGCGCGAGGTCCCGCGCCCTCAGCCGGGGCCGGGCGAGGTGCTGGTGCGGGTTCACGCGGCGGGGCTCAATCCCGTCGACTTCAAGACCCGAGAGGGCGAGATCAAGGCGCTGCTGCGCTATAGCCTGCCTGCCGTCATGGGCAACGAGCTGTCGGGTGTCGTCGAGGAACTGGGCGATGGTGTCGATATTTTCGCCAAGGGTGACCGGGTCTTTGCGCGCACGGCAAAGAAAGCAATGGGCGCCTTTGCAGAATATGCGGCCGTTCCGCAGGACTTGCTGGCGCGCGTGCCGGATGGCGTCGATCTGGCGACGGCTGCTGGTGTACCCCTGGCCGGGTTGACGGCGCTGCAGGCGTTGCGCGACGAAATCGGCCTGACGCCGGGGCAGCGGGTCTTTATCCCGGGCGGCGCGGGCGGCGTGGGAACATTTGCCATTCAGGTCGCGAAATGGCTGGGCGCGGAGGTCATCACCACCGCATCGCCGCGTGGCCGCGAGTTGGTGGAACAGTTGGGCGCGGATCGGGTGATCGACTATACGACCGAACGCTTCGAGGATCAGTTGCGCGATATGGATGGCGTCTTCGATCTGCTGGGTGGCGAGACGCTGCAATCGTCCTTTGGCGTGGTGAAGCCGGGCGGCAAGGTGGTGTCCGTCGCGGGCCTGCCCGAGCCGCAGACCGCGCGCAAGGATCTGGGTATGGGATCGGTCATGACGGCGGTTTTCTGGTTTGTCTCCAGAAAGCTGCGGGCAGAAGCCAGAAAGAACGACGTCAGCTATCGGTTCCTGTTCATGCATCCAAGCGGGTCAGAACTGGCTGAACTGGGCGACATGATCGAGGGCGGTCATCTGGCGCCAGTGATCGACCGGGTCTTTCCCTTTGATCAGATTGCCGAGGCGATGGCCTATCTGGAAACGGGCCGGGCCAAGGGCAAGGTGATCGTCCAGATGGTCGAGCAATAGCATCGGATGGGTGCCGGGTGCCGGTCGCCAGGCTGTGAAAGGCCGCGACCAACCCGGCGTTGCGCGGTCCGCACACCGCGTGTATCAGGTCTGAAAAGACGGGCAGCATAAGGAAATTGCCATGCGCAGAGTTGTTGTCACCGGGCTGGGGATGGTCACTCCGCTGGCCTCGGGTGTCGAGTCGACCTGGGAACGGCTGTTGGACGGGCAGTCGGGGGCGGGGACGATCACCCGCTTTGATCCAGAGAATGTGGTGACCAAATATGCCTGCGAAATCCCTTTTGGCGATGGCAGCGACGGCAGTTTCAATCCCGATGACTGGATGGAGCCAAAGGACCGCCGCAAGGTCGATGATTTCATCCTCTATGGCATGGCTGCCGCGCAGCAGGCCGTGGACGATTCCGGCTGGACGCCTGAGACAGACGAGGACCGCGAACGCACGGGGGTAATGATCGGGTCCGGCATCGGCGGGCTGACCAGCATTGCCGAGACCGCTGTCCTGATCAAGGAACGCGGGCCGCGGCGGGTGTCGCCATTCTTTATTCCCGGATCGCTGATCAACCTGATCAGCGGTCAGGTCAGCATCCGGTTTGGCTTCAAGGGGCCGAACCATGCGGTTGTGACGGCTTGTTCGACAGGCGCCCATGCCATCGGTGATGCGGCGCGGCTGATCATGCTGGGCGACGCCGATGTGATGGTTGCAGGTGGTGCCGAGGCGCCGATCAGCGAGATCGGGATCGCGGGTTTCAACGCCTGCAAGGCGCTGTCGACCAAGCGGGGCGACGACCCGCAATCGGCAAGCCGCCCCTATGACGAGGACCGGGACGGCTTTGTCATGGGTGAGGGTGCTGGTGTCGTGGTGCTGGAGGAATACGAACACGCCAAGGCGCGTGGCGCGCGGATCTATGCCGAGGTGCTGGGCTATGGTCTGTCGGGCGATGCCTATCACATCACCGCGCCAAGCGAGGATGGCGATGGCGGTTTCCGGGCAATGACGAATGCGCTGCGTTCGGCGGGGCTGGAGCCGGGGGCCATCGACTACATCAACGCGCATGGCACCAGCACCATGGCCGACACGATCGAGCTGGGCGCGGTGGAGCGGCTGCTGGGTGACGGTGCAGGCAACGTGGTGATGTCCTCGACCAAATCGAGCATCGGGCATCTGCTGGGCGCGGCTGGCGCGGTCGAGGCGATCTTTTGCGTGCTGGCAATCCGCGACCAGATTTGCCCGCCGACGATCAATCTGGATCATCCGGCGGTTCAGCCCAAGCTGGATCTGGCTGCCAATTCCGCAGTGCGGCGCAAGGTTGATGTGGCGCTGTCCAACAGCTTTGGCTTTGGCGGAACCAATGCCAGCCTGATCCTGGGTAAGGTGTCCGACTGATGTGGCGTAACATTGCCTCTAATTTTCTGACGCTGTCGATTGTGCTGCTGATCGCGCTGGCTGGCGGTATTGCCTGGGGCAAGCGCGAGTATAGCGGACCGGGTGCAAGTGCGCTGGCGCAATGCGTGCAGGTCGCGCAGGGCGCCAGTCTGAACGCCGTCAGCAACCAGTTGGCTGAACAGGGTGCGATCAGCAGCGCCTATATCTTTCGCGCGGGCGTCGATTATCAGGGCCTGGCGGGGCAGTTGAAATATGGATCCTATCTGGTGCAACCCGATGCCAGCATGGAAGACATCGCAGGCGTCATCACCGAGGGCGGTCCCTCGACCTGCGGGACCGAGGTCATCTTTCGGATCGGCGTGCGGGCCAACAGCGTGGTGCTGCGCGACATTGATCCCGAGACCGGCACCTATGAAGAGCGGGTGAAATACGATCCCGCAGCCGAGCCCGAGCCAGAGACGATTGCCAGCGCCATTCAGCAACCCGATGCACGGTTGCGGATCGCCATGGCAGAGGGCGTCACCAGCTGGCAGGTGGTCAACGGGTTGCAGGCCGCTGCTTTCATGGGCGGCGAGGTTGCCTCTGTTCCCGCCGAGGGCAGTCTGGCGCCCGATACCTATGAGGTCAGCGCCGGCGATGATCGCGCCGCGCTACTGGCCGAGATGGGTCGTCGGCAGGAGGTCATCCTGAACCAGGAATGGGAGGCGCGGCCCTTTGGTCTGCCTTATGCCAGCATCGAAGAGGCGTTGATAATGGCCTCTATCGTGGAAAAGGAAACCGGCGTTCCTGATGAGCGCGAGATGGTGGCCAGCGTCTTTGTGAACAGGCTGGAATCGGGGATGCGGCTGCAAACCGACCCGACGGTGATCTACGGTGTGACGGGGGGCGAGGGCATTCTGGATCGCGGCTTGCGCCGGTCGGAACTGGATACGCCGACGCCTTACAACACCTATCAGATCGACGGGCTGCCGCCGACGCCGATCGCCAATCCCGGTCGCGCCGCAATCCGGGCGGCGCTGAACCCGGTTGAAACCGATTTCGTGTTTTTCGTCGCAGATGGCAGCGGTGGCCATGCTTTTGCGCGCACGCTGGAAGAGCACAACGCCAATGTTGCGCGCTGGCGTGAGATCGAGGCGCAACGGGGCGAGAACACCGAAAGCCCGGTTCAAACCGACGGCTGAGCGCCGGCACCCGGTGGACAACTGAAAGCCCGCCCGGAACCATCGGGCGGGTTTTTTTGTTTGGATTTACTGAGGGGCGCGCGTTTTCGCGCGCGGAGAAGGGGGAGTTGAGGATGAAACTATCGGAAATGTTCGCCAGCCTGTCCCGCAATGCGCAGGAATTCGAGAAGCGCGCTGCCAAGTGGCAGGACGACATGAAGGACAAAAGCGAAGATCTGATGCAAAGCGCGCGCAACTGGTCCGCCTCTGCCGAAGATCGCCAGAAAGACATGGAGGCCCAGATCAAGGGCTATTTCGACGACGCCAGTGATGAAGTGAAGGCGCAGTGGGAAAAATCCAAGGTCGACTGGGACGCCGAAGTCGCCCGGCTGCGTGCCAAGGGCGAGGAAATGCGTCAGGCCGCCAAGCATATGCATGACGAAGACGTGGCCGACTGGTCCGAGGCTTATGCCGCCAATATGGTGTCCTATGCGCAGCAGGTGCAGGAAGAGGCCAGCCGGGCCGTTGCCGCCGCCGCTGAGGCGCGCGCCAAGACCGAGACCAAGACGGCCTGATCCGGCCTCTGGATTCGGGATTATGACGCCCGCATAGGTTGAATTATTGATTATCAGGGGCAGTGTTGCGCGGCGCGCGCTGCCCCTGTTGCGTTATGTATATGATTGATATATTTAGATAAATCGTCATTGTTGTGGCGGCGCCTGTATTCCAGATTGACTTACCGAACGCCCTAAGGTAGAAAGTTTACATGCTGGGAGAAGTGGGCAAGCGGCCGGGGTAGGACCCTTGGGCCGCTTTTTCGTTTCTCGCTCGTGCGGACAGAACACGAGGCGGGGCAGTACTGCATGAACGATATGGAGTGGGTCGGGGATAACACCCCCGAGGGGCCGTTCGCGGCAATCGAAAGCATGTCTGATACCGACCGCGAGGCGGTAGCGGCAGCAATAGAACGGGCGATCAAGCCGAACGAACTGGACGAGGTCGGTTTGGCCTCGCGACTGTTGTGGAGCTATGTCGCCGATCTGGAACGCGACTGGCGGGCGATAGAGGCCGGCCAGGAGATCGCAATCGACGCGGCCGCCCTCAAGAAGGCGATAACGTCGGCCCGCGACGTCCGCGAGGCGTGCGGCCATTTGAGACAGGAAAGGGATAAGGTTGACAAGCTTCGCAAGGACATTGCCGGCGGGGTCGGAGGCGGCAGCCTTGACCTTGACGGCGCAAGAGATGAGATCGGGCGCCGCCTGGCTTGCCTCCGCCGCGCAGGAGGAGGTTGACGAATTTCTGGATGGGCTCAGTGACAATGCGCTGCTGAGCCTGCCCTGGCTGTTCGAGTTCTGGGCGCTGCCACATCAGCTGCCGCCCGAGGGTGACTGGAAAAGCTGGGTGATCATGGGCGGACGCGGTGCGGGCAAGACCCGCGCCGGGTCCGAATGGGTGCGGCGGATGGTCGAGGGGCCGACCGCCGCCGCACCGGGGACATGCCATCGCGTGGCGCTGGTGGGCGAGACCTTTGATCACGCGCGCGAGGTGATGGTGATGGGGGAAAGCGGGATCCTTGCCTGCTCTCCGCCAGATCGCCGCCCGGTCTGGGAGGCGGGGCGGCGTCGGTTGGTCTGGGCCAATGGCGCCACGGCGACGGTCTATTCCGCGCATGAGCCCGAGGCGCTGCGCGGGCCGCAATTCGACGCGGCCTGGGTCGACGAGTTGGCCAAGTGGAAGAAGGCGGAAGAAAGCTGGGACATGCTGCAATTCGCGCTGCGTCTGGGCGAGCATCCGCAGCAGGTGGTGACCACGACGCCGCGCAATGTGGGCGTGCTGAAGCGGATATTGGGCAACGCGTCCACAGTGACCACCCATGCACCAACGGATGCGAACCGGGCCTATCTGGCAGAAAGCTTTCTGGCCGAGGTTCAGACCCGCTATGGCGGGACGCGACTTGGCCGGCAGGAACTCGACGGTGTGCTGCTGGATGATGTCGAGGGCGGGCTGTGGACGACGGCGATGCTGGAGGCTTGTCGCGTCGAGCGGGCGCCAAGCCTGTCGCGCGTGGTCGTTGCGGTGGATCCGGCGGTGACGGCGGGCAAGGCCAGCGATGAATGCGGGATCGTGGTTGCGGGTGTTGTCAGCGAGGGCGAGCCGGGGGCCTGGCAAGGCTATGTGCTGGAGGATGCGACCGTAAAAGGCAGCCCGATGGACTGGGCGCGTGCGGCGATTGCGGCGATGGATCGCCACGGCGCCGACCGATTGGTTGCCGAGGTCAACCAGGGTGGCGATCTGGTCGAGCAGGTGATCCGGCAGGTGGACCCGCTGGTGCCGTTCCGCGGCTTGCGAGCCGCACGCGGCAAAGGCTTGCGGGCAGAGCCGGTCGCGGCGCTTTATGAGCAGGGTCGCATTCGGCATCTGCGGGCGGGCAATCTGGGGGCGCTTGAGGATCAGATGGTTCAGATGACCGTGCGCGGTTTTGAAGGACGCGGATCGCCGGATCGGCTGGATGCGCTGGTCTGGGCGATGCACGATCTGATGATCGAACCGGCGGCGAGTTATCGTCGACCGCAGTTGCGGCAGTTGTAAGCGGGGCCGGGGGGCGTTGCCCCCCAGCCTTTGCGGCCCCTCGATGGGGCCTCAAAGGCTTCCCCCCAGGATATTTGGATGAAGAAGAAAGGGCCGTGCCGTTTGGGGTGCGGCCTTTTTCGTTGCGATGAGCAGGAGGCGAAAAATGGCGTTTCGGTTGTTTTCACGGGAGGAAAAATCCGCCCCCGTGGTGGAAAAGAAGGCCAGCGCGACGGGTCGGGTCGTGGCGTTCGCCAGCGGCTCGGGCCGGGTGGCATGGACCGCGCGCGACACCGGCTCGTTGACGCGGGGCGGCTTTGTGGGGAACCCGGTCGGGTTCCGATCTGTGCGCTTGATTGCCGAGGCGGCGGCGGCGGTTCCACTGATCTGTCAGGACAAGGATCGTCGCTATGAGGTCCATCCGGTTCTGGATCTGTTACGCCGGCCAAATCCGGGACAGGGACGGGCGGAGTTGTTCGAGGCCTTGTTTGGCCAGATGCTGCTGTCGGGCGATGGCTACCTCGAGGCTGTCGGGCTGGGCCATGACGATTTGCCCGATGAGTTGCATGTGCTGCGTTCTGATCGGATGAGCATTGTGCCCGGCGCGGATGGCTGGCCGGTGGCGTTTGAATATGCGGTGGGCGGCCGGAAGCATCGTTTTGACATGACCGGATCGCCTGATCCCATCTGTCATATCAAGAGCTTTCACCCGCAGGACGATCATTACGGGCTGTCGCCGATGCAGGCGGCGGCGGTGGCGCTGGATGTGCATAACAGCGCGTCGGCCTGGTCAAAGGCGCTGCTGGACAATGCGGCGCGGCCCAGTGGGGCGATCATCTACAAGGGCGTCGATGGGCAGGGCAGCCTGTCCCCTGATCAGTATGACCGGCTGGTCTGCGAGATCGAGGCAAACCATCAGGGCGCGCGCAATGCGGGGCGCCCGATGCTGCTGGAGGGGGGGCTTGACTGGAAGCCGATGGGGTTCAGCCCCTCGGATATGGAGTTCCATCAGACCAAGCAGGCGGCAGCGCGCGAGATTGCGCTGGCCTTTGGCGTGCCGCCGATGCTGCTGGGCATCCCCGGTGACGCGACCTATGCCAACTATGCCGAGGCGCATCGCGCGTTTTACCGCCTGACCGTCCTGCCGCTGGCGACGCGGGTGGCGGCGAGCGTCGCCTGGTGGATGAGCGAGCATCTGGGCACTGAGGTGGATCTGCGGCCCGATCCCGATCAGGTGCCGGCACTGGCCGGGGAGCGCGACCAGCAGTGGAAGCGGATCGGCGAGGCCTCTTTCCTGAGCGACGCCGAAAAGCGGGCGTTGCTGGGGCTGCCGCCGCTTGCCGATGGATGATCTGAGTATGGAGGGTTCACGCTTGGTCAAGGATGCGCTGGGCTGGCATGACCTGCGTTTCGAGGCACAGGAGCGGATCATGGCCCTGCAGTTCGGGGCCGTCGAAAAGCGCCTGGAGAAGATCGAGTCGATGATCGAGGGCCTCGAGCGCCGGCTGTGGATGACCGTCTATGGCGTGGTGGCCGTCATCCTGACGCAGGCCGTGCAAGGCATTCTGGAATTTGCGCCGAAAGGGGGCTGAGAGATGGATCTTGGGTTGGAACTGAAATTTGCGGGCGGTGCGCCCACATTGACGGATGGATCTGTCATCGAGGGCTATGCCAGCCTGTTTGGTCTGACTGATCAGGGCGGTGATGCGGTCTTGCCGGGCGCGTTTGCGGCAAGTCTGAAGACGCTGGCGGGAAAGGGCGACAAGGTGCGGATGCTGTGGCAGCACGATCCGACCCGCCCCATCGGCGTCTGGGATGAAATCCGCGAGGACGAGAAGGGCTTATGGGTCAAGGGGCGGCTGCTGCCCGATGTGGCGCAGGCGCGTGAGGCGGCGGCGCTGATCCAGGCGGGCGCGATTGACGGGCTGTCGATCGGCTATCGCACCATCAGGGCCGAGCGCGATCAAAAGGGTCGCCGGATGCTTGCCGAGGTGGCGCTGTGGGAGGTGTCATTGGTGACCTTTCCGATGCTGCCCGAGGCCAAGGTTGGCCACAAGGCAGCTGACGATCTGCGCGAAATGGCTGCGGTCTTTTCCGCGGCAACCCGGGCTTTGCGGGCCGATCTAGATTGATGCCTTCGGGCGTCTGACAGGGTTCGGGCCGCGCTGTGGCGCGGTTCGGCGACAGGGGCGGCATCGCCCTGAACCATCGTGATGAGGAGACATCTATGACCGAGGTGAAAGCCGCGGCCGGGGAGGATATGCCCGGCGAGCTGAAGGGAGCGATGCTTGGGTTCGTAAGTGAACTCAAATGCTTCCGTGACGATATTCAGAAAAAACTTCAAGCACAGGACGAACGTATGACCATGCTGGATCGCAAAACCGCCCTTCGTGGCCGCACCCCACTGTCGACCAATGCCGAGGTCGAGGTGCCGCATCAGAAGGCGTTCAACGCCTATCTGCGCAGCGGCGATGATGATGCGCTGCGCGGCCTGCCCATCGAGGAAAAGGGCCTGACCGTTGCCAGTGACGGTGGTTTTCTGGCTACGCCGCGAGTCGCGGAAACGGTCCAGAATGTGCTGAGCAGCGGCGCGTCGCTGCGCAAGCTGGCCCATGTCGTGATGGTGGAAAGCGCCGCCTATGAGGTGCTGGTCGACAAGGGCGATCTGGGTGCTGGTTGGGCGACCGAAGCCGACGCGATCGAAACCGGCAGCAGCGGGATCGACCGCATCTCGATCCCGGTCCACGAACTGTCGGCCATGCCCAAGGCCAGCCAGCGGTTGCTGGATGATGCCGCTTTTGACGTCGAGGGCTGGCTGGCAGAGCGCATCGCCGACAAGTTTGCCCGCGCCGAGGCTGGTGCCTTTATCAGCGGCGACGGCATCGACAAGCCGCGCGGCATTCTGTCCTATCCGACCGCCGATCATGGCGCCGAGGGCGACGGTCAGATCGGGACTGTCAGCAGTGGCAGCCTGGGAAGCTTTGCCACCGAACATCCTGCCGATGCGCTGATCGACCTGGTCTACGCGCTGGCCGCGGAATATCGCGCCAATGCAAGCTTTGTCATGAACTCGAAAACGGCGGCGACGATCCGCAAGATGAAGGATGCCGACGGCCGCTTTGTCTGGACCGACTCGATCGCGGCTGGCCAGCCGGCACAATTGCTGGGCTATCCGGTGATGATCAGCGAGGACATGCCCGATCTGGATCTGGACTCGCTGTCGATTGCCTTTGGCGACTTTCATGCGGCCTACACCGTCGTCGAGCGTCCCGATCTGCGCGTGCTGCGCGATCCCTTCAGCGCCAAACCGCATGTGCTGTTCTATGCGACCAAACGCGTCGGCGGCGGCGTGACCGACTTCCGCGCTGTGAAGCTGATGAAATTCGCCTGATCTGAGGATCGGGTGAAAGGGGGCCGCGCAACTCGCGCTGGTCTGACCGGCAAGACTGTCCGCGCGCGCTGAGGACTGGCGCGCGGGTGCGGCCCCCACATGCAGCCGCTTCGCCCGCCGGGCGGGGCGGTGCAATGGATTTCTGGCGGAACGGCAGCAGGGAAGGTTCGGGACATGATGCTGATCGAGGAAACGGCGCCGGCGACGGAGGCGCTGCCTGTCGCCCGGTTGCGCGATCATCTGCGGCTGGGCTCGGGGTTTGGGCTGGCCGATGACGAGGCGGAAAACGGGGCCCTGGCAGGCTTTTTGCGGGCGGCGATCGCGACGATCGAAGCACGGACGGGCAAGGTGCTGCTGACGCGGCGCTTTCGGATGCAACTGGATGATTGGCGCGATCGGCTGGGGCAGACCTTGCCGCTTGCGCCGGTGGTGGCGGTCGAGCGGATCGAGGTTGACGACGGTGCAGGCACGATCACCGAGATACCGGCGGCAAGCTGGCGGCTGATCGCGGACTTGCAGCGCCCGATGATCCTGCCGGCAGGGGTGATCCTGCCGAATGTGCCGCGTCTGGGGTCTGTGACGGTGACGTTCACGGCGGGCTTTGGCGAGGACTGGGATGCGGTGCCTGCCGATCTGGCGCAGGCGGTGCTGATGCTGGCGGCACAATTCTATGAGGATCGCAGCTTTTCGGGATCAAAGGCGGCGCTGCCTTTTGGCGTGACCGCGTTGATCGAGCGCTGGCGTGCGGTTCGCACTTTGGCCGGGCGCGGCGCCTCTCGGGGGGTACGCTGATGGCGGAACCAAGGCTGAATGTGCCGCTGGTGCTGGAAAGCCCGGTTCGGCAAAGCGATGGCATGGGCGGGCATCGTCTGGCCTGGCAGACCGTTGGCAAGATCTGGGCCGAGATGCGCGCGGGCAGCGGACGCGAGCGTTCGGGGCAGGCGGGTGCGCAAAGTGTCGTTCGCTGGCGGATCGTGACGCGGGCTGCCGTCAGCGGTGATCCACGTCGCCCTGGGCCCGAGCAGCGGTTGCGTTTGGGTGAACGCGTGTTCCGCATAGAGGCAGTGGCCGAGAGCGACCCGGACGGGCGCTATCTCACCTGCTTTGCACGTGAGGAGGATCAGGCATGAGCTATGCGGCGGGGGTGGCCTTGCAGGCCGCCGTTTATCAGCAGTTGCGCGCGGATGTCGCGCTGTCTGATCTGGTCGGCGATGCGGTCTATGACGCGATGCCGGTCGAGGCGCCAAGCGGCGTATATGTTTCGCTTGGCCCTGACGATGCGCGTGATGCGGGCGACGTGTCGGCACGGGGATCGCGGCATGATTTCGTCGTTTCGGTTTTGTCCGGCACGGATGAGACGGACGGCTTCGGCGCTGTGAAAGAGGTTGCCAGCGCTGTCAGCGCGGTTCTGGAAAGCGGCGAAACGGTGCTGGCGCATGGGCATCTTGCGGGGATGTGGTTCCTGCGCGCAAAGGCGCGGCGGGTTGAAAACGGTGCGGCGCGGCGGGTCGATCTGACCTTTCGCGCCCGGATTGATCTGGGCTGAGGAGACGACAAAATGGCAGTGCAGAATGGGCGCGATCTGCTGATCAAGATGGACATGATCGGCGATGGTACTTTCGAGACGGTTGCGGGGCTGCGCGCCTCGCGCTTGGCCTTTAACGCCGAAACGGTGGATGTCACCAGCCTGGAAAGCCAGGGGGGCTGGCGCGAGCTTTTGGGCGGAGCCGGCGTGCGCAGCGCGTCGATCAGCGGCTCGGGTGTGTTCCGCGACGCGGATACGGATGGCCGTGCGCGGCAGATATTCTTTGACGGTGAGGTGCCGCGCTTTCAGGTGATCATTCCTGATTTCGGCATTGTCGAGGGACCGTTCCAGATCACCGGGCTGGAATATTCGGGCAGCTACAATGGCGAAGCGACATATGAGTTGTCGATGGCCTCTGCCGGTGCGCTCACGTTCGAGCCGGCTTGATGGTGAACCCGATGCGTGGCGAGGTCGAGATCTTGCTGGACGGTCGGCCGCATGTCGCGCGGCTGACACTGGGCGCGCTGGCCGAACTGGAAGAGGCTCTGGGCAGCGACAGCCTGCTGGCGGTGGTTGGTCGTTTCGAGGGCGGCAGTTTTACCACCCGCGATGTGCTGGCCGTACTGCTGGCGGGCTTGCGTGGCGCTGGCTGGCAGGGTGCGGCTGACGAATTGATGTCAGCCGAGTTCGGGGGTGGGCCGATGGGCGCGGCGCGAGCAGCGGCAGAGCTGCTGGCCCGCGCCTTTCGGCTTGAGCCATGAGCGGCGCGGCCCAAGTCCGGCCGCAGGGTCTGGATTGGCGGGGTTTGATGCGTGCAGGCATTCGCGGTCTGGGCCTGCGCCCGGCCGAATTCTGGGCGCTGACCCCGGCTGAACTGGCACTGATGCTGGGCGTCGAGGCCGGACCGCCCGCCATGACACGTGACCGCCTGGCCGAGATGGCGGCGCGCTTTCCCGACTGAGCAACAGCCGGGGATGCAGGATTTCAGCAAGCGAGGACCGTTTCATGACGGATAATAACGGGTTCGCGGCCGGGCTTGACCGGCTGGACGATGATTTCGATCAGGCCAGCAGCATGACGGCTGAATTCGAGGCGGAACTGTCGCGATTGCGGCAGTCGATGATGTTCACCAGTCGCGAGGTTGGCACGTTGTCGGGTGGGCTGGAACGCGGGTTGCGCCATGCATTCGAGGGGCTGGTTTTCGACGGCATGAAATTGTCGGATGCCCTGCGCGGATTGGCCCGATCAATATCTGACACGATCTTTTCCATTGCCATGAAGCCGGTCGAGCAGGCCTTGGCCGGCACCTTGGCGCAGGGGATCAGTGGCATGGTTTCGGGCGCGATGCCATTTGCTGACGGTGGCGCCTTTGTGCAGGGCAGGGTGATGCCTTTTGCCAAGGGTGGGGTGGTCAGCCAGCCAACTTCTTTCCCGATGCGCGGTGGGACCGGGCTGATGGGTGAGGCCGGTCCAGAGGCGATCATGCCGTTGCGCAGAGGGGCGGATGGCCGGTTGGGGGTCGCAGTTGCCGGTGGTGGTGGTCGGCCGATCAATGTGACGATGAATGTAACCACGCCTGATGTGACCGGATTCCGGCGCAGTCAGTCGCAGATTGCGGCGCAACTGGGCCGGGCGCTGGCGCGCGGCGAGCGCAACGGCTGAGGAGGAAAGCGATATGGCATTTCACGACGTCAGGTTTCCGGCGAACCTTTCCTTTGGCTCGGTCGGCGGCCCCGAAAGGCGGTCCGAGATCGTCACCCTGGCCAGCGGTTATGAAGAGCGAAACTCGCCCTGGGCACATTCGCGGCGGCGCTATGACGCGGGCATGGGATTGCGATCATTGGACGATGTGCAGGCATTGCTGGCCTTCTTTGAGGCGCGGGCGGGTCAATTGCATGGCTTTCGCTGGAAAGACTGGTCGGACTACAGAAGCGGACAGCATTCAGCCAATCCCGCCTTTACCGATCAGGTCATCGGCGAGGGCGATGGCGAGACGCGCTTGTTTCAACTGACCAAGGCTTATGTGTCAGGTGCGACGCGCTATGTGCGACCAATCACGAAGCCGGTGCTGGACAGTGTCCGCGCCGGCGTAGGTGGGATCGAACTGTTCCCGGGTGAGGGCTACAGCGTGGATCATGGTCTGGGGATCGTGAGCTTTGATACCCCGCCGGAAATCGGCGCAGAGGTCACTGCGGGCTTTGAGTTCGACGTGCCAGTGCGTTTCGATGCGGATCACATTGCGGTTTCGGTCGCCTCGTATCAGGCCGGCGCCATGCCCCAGGTTCCAATCGTTGAGGTGCGGGTATGAGCGTCACGACCCTGGCCCGTGCATGGGCTATCAGTCGCAAGGACGGGCTGGAGCTGGGCTTTACCGACCACGATCAGGCTCTGTCTTTCGAAGGTATCCGCTTTCGCCCTGATAGCGGCATGACCGCGCGGGCCGTCGTGCAGGGGACCGGTCTGTCGGTCGACAACACCGAGGCCGAAGGTGCGCTGACCGATGATGCGATCACCGAGGCCGACCTGATGGCCGGTCGGTGGGACAGCGCAGAACTGCGTATGTGGGAGGTCGACTGGACGGATGTTGCGTCGCGGCGGATGATCTTTCGCGGCAGTCTGGGCGAGGTTTCGCGCGCAGGAGGTGCATTTCGGGCTGAGTTGCGGGGGCTGTCCGAACCTCTGAACCAGTCGCGGGGGCGACGCTATCATCCACGCTGCTCGGCCGTACTGGGCGACGCAGACTGCGGTGTGGATCTGCTTGACCCAAAGCTGAGCGCCGAGGCGGTGGTTGAAGTTGTGGGCGAGGATGGCCGCCTGACGCTGGCGCAGTTGGGCGAGTTTACCAGCGGCTGGTTCGAACGCGGGACGATCGAGGTGATCTCGGGGCGCGCGGTCGGGATGGCTGCTCAGATCAAGAACGATCTGACATTGCCCGGCGGCGCGCGGGTGTTGGATCTTTGGGCTGCATTGGCCGAGATCCCGGTCCCCGGTGATCGGGTTCGCGTGACGGCAGGGTGCGACAAACACAGCAGCACCTGTCGCGGTAAATTTAACAATTTCCTGAATTTCCGTGGGTTCCCGCATCTGCCAAGCGAGGACTGGCTGTTGTCGCCAGACAAGGCGCGCAGAGAGCCCGATGTCAAATTGTCCGTGGGCTGGAATCAGTCCCGAAATCGATTTGGAGGCGGCGCGGAAAATGAGTGATCTTGCCGTTGCGATCGCGCGCAACTGGATCGGTACGCCCTATGTTCACCAGGCCAGCGCCCGCGCCGCAGGTTCCGATTGCCTGGGTCTGATCCGTGGTATCTGGCGCGAGCTTTATGGTGCCGAACCCGAGCCTGTGCCCCCCTACTCTGCGGATTGGGGCGAGATGGGGCGCACCGAAATCCTGCTGCGGGGCGCGACGCGTCATTTGGTGGCGCTATCGCGAGATGCGCAAGAAGCGCCGGGACAGGTATTGCTGTTTCGGATGCGCGAAGGTGCGATCGCCAAACATCTGGGGTTGTTGGTTCAACTGGGTGAGCGATCCAGTTTTGTCCATGCCTATAGCGGGCATGGCGTCATCGAAAGCTCGTACAGCGCCGCCTGGCGACAGCGCGTCGTTCAGAGGTTTCGGTTTCCCTGATACAAAATTGAAGGAGGGTCGCTATGGCCACGTTGGTGCTGTCGGCTGTTGGAGCTTCGGTCGGTGCGGGCTTTGGTGGCGCGTTCCTGGGCCTCTCGGGTGCGGTGATCGGCCGCGCGGTAGGGGCCACGATCGGGCGTGCCATTGATCAGCGTTTGCTGGGTGGCGGATCGAAGGCCGTTGAGACCGGACGGATCGATCGCCTGCGTTTGCAGACCGCTGGCGAGGGTATGGCCATCCCGCAGGTTTGGGGGCAGATGCGCCTGCCGGCTCATGTGATCTGGGCGTCGCCGCTGGAAGAGATCCGGCAAAGCCAGGGTGGTGGCAAGGGCGCACCGAAGCAAAAGGTGATAGAGATCAGCTATCGCCTGTCTGTCGCCCTTGCACTGTGCGAGGGCCGTATTCTGGGTGTTGGGCGTGTCTGGGCCGATGGCGAAGAAATTGCCGCGGATGATCTGAACATGCAGGTTCATCACGGCGACGAGACACAGCAACCCGACGCCACCATCGCCACGCACGAGGGCGAAGATGCACCGGCCTATCGCGGGACCGCCTATGTCGTGCTGGAAAATCTCAGCCTGGAGCGGTGGGGCAACCGTATGCCTCAGCTTAGCTTTGAGGTAACGCGCCCTGCCCAGGATGGCTCGGGTCTTGCCGGCGATGTTACGGCTGTTGCGATGATCCCGGGCACCGGCGAATATTCCCTGGCGACGACACCGGTGATGCGTGAGGATGGGGTATTTGGCCAGAAAATCACCAACCTGAACACCCCAGCAGGCGGCACCGATTTCGCCGTCAGTTTGCGGACCCTCGGGCGCGAATTGCCGTATGTCGGTTCAGTATCCTTGGTTGTTTCCTGGTTCGGCGACGATCTGCGGATCGGTGAATGCAACGTACAACCCAAGGTGGAAAATGTGGAAGCCGCCGGCCATGACATGGACTGGCGAGCCGGTGGGATCGCCCGAGACGATGCAGGCGAAATCGCGAAGGTGGAGGGTAGGCCGATCTATGGCGGCACACCCTCGGATCAGTCGGTTCTTGAGGCGATTGAGGCAATCGATCGGGCTGGAAAAAAGGCTGTCTTCTATCCGTTCATTCTGATGGAGCAACTCGCAGGCAATGGGCTGACTGATCCCTACGGCAGCCAGGAACAGGCGGTGATGCCATGGCGTGGCCGGATCACGACCGCGCTGGCGCCGGGGCGCGCGGGCTCGACCGACGGAACCGCCGCCGCCGTGGCTGAGGTCGACGCGTTTTTCGGTGCTGCCGAGGCATCGGACTTTAGCGTGGTTGATGGCAAGATCGTTTATGCCGGCCCCGCGGAATGGTCTTACCGACGCTTTATCCTGCATTACGCGCATCTTTGCGCGATGGCAGGAGGGGTTGATGCCTTTCTGATCGGGTCAGAGATGATCGGCATGACGCAGATCCGTGGCGCCGGACGCAGCTATCCTGCGGTGGCACAACTGCGTCGTCTGGCCGCCGACGTTCGCGCCATTCTGGGTGCAGGGGTCAAGCTGAGCTATGCTTCGGATTGGTCGGAATATTTCGGCCACCAGCCGGGCGATGGTGAGGTGATGTTTCATCTGGACCCGCTCTGGGCCGATGAGAACATCGATTTTATCGGCATCGACAACTATATGCCGATGTCGGATTGGCGTGATGGCTCGGAGCACCTGGATGGGGATTGGCGGCGCATCGACAATCACGACTATCTGCTGGCCAATGTTGCGGGTGGCGAAGGTTTTGACTGGTATTACGCCAGCCAACAGGACCGCGACGATCAGCGCCGTACGCCGATCTTCGATGGCGCCCATGGCGAGGACTGGATCTGGCGCTTCAAGGATCTGAGCGGCTGGTGGCAAAACCCGCATTTCAACCGACCGAACGGCGTCCGTAGCGCCGAGGCGACGCAATGGGTGCCCGGCTCCAAGCCGGTGTGGTTCACCGAGATCGGTTGCGCGGCTTTGGACAAGGGCACCAACCAGCCTAACAAGTTCCTCGACGCGATGAGCTCGGAAAGCCGGCTGCCGTATTACTCGAACGGGCGGCGCGATGATGCGTTGCAGGCGGCCTATGTCCGGGCAATCATGGCCTACTGGTCGGATCCACAGAACAACCCCGAGATGGCCGATGGTGGCCGGATGGTCGATGTATCTCGGGCGCATGTCTGGTGTTGGGACGCGCGACCTTATCCGGCATTCCCTCAGCGCCTGGACCTGTGGAGCGACGGCCTGGCATGGGAGCGTGGGCACTGGCTCAACGGTCGCGCTGGTGCCGTGCCGCTGGCCAGCGTGGTGGGTGATATCTGCCAGGCAGCCGGCGTCAGGCATTACGACACGACCGGGCTGTCCGGCGTGGTCCGCGGCTATGTCGCAAATGGTGGCGACTCTGGGCGCTCGATGCTGCAGCCCTTGATGCTGGCTCATGGTTTCGATGCGGTAGAGCGTGACGGCGTTCTGACATTTGTGATGCGCAAAGGCCTGCCGGTCGCCGATCTTGGCCCCGAGCACCTGGCCGTGACAGAAGAGATCGAGAATTTTCAAGCCGTCCGTGCGGCGGAACCTGAACTGGCCGGCCGTGTCAGATTGACCCATGTCGAAGCGGGATCGGGGTACACGCCCTGCACCGCCGAGACGATGCTGCCGGGGGACGACCCGACAGCCGTGGCCGACAGCGAATTCCCCATGGCGCTGACCAGACCCGAAGGGCGTGCGATTGCCGAGCGTTGGCTTGCTGAATCGCGGGTTTCACGTGATGCGGCACGCTTTGCCCTGCCACCGTCTCTGGCGCATCTGGGTGCGGGCGACGTTGTTCGGATGCGCGCCACCGATGACCGTTCGCATTTATGGCGCATCGACCGGATAGAACGCGCAGGTGCGCTCATCGTTGATGCACAAAGGGTCGAACCGGGTATTTATGTGCCGGCACTTTCGGTGGAAATCAGCGGCTCGATCAAGGCATATCAGCCACCGCTGCCGGTCAGGTCGGTTGTTCTGGATCTGCCATTGATGCGGGGTGATGAGGTGCCTCATGCCCCCTATCTGGCGGCTGCGGCGAAACCCTGGCCGGGTCATGTGGCAGCGTATTTATCAAACGATGCGCAGGGTGGTTTCGAATTGAACCAGATCCTGCGTCAACCCGCCATGATCGGGGTTACGGAAACGCCGTTGTCAGCCGCGCGGCCCGGGATGCTGGACCGCGGTCAGCCCCTGCGTTTGCGACTGCAGGGCGGCGAGTTGAGTTCGGTCGCTCAATCCGCCTTGTTGAATGGCGCGAATTTGCTGGCCATCGGCGACGGCAGCGAGAACGGTTGGGAGTTGCTGCAGTTTACCAACGCCAACCTGGTCGCAGCGGGCGTCTGGGAGGTCAGCGACCGCCTGCGCGGGCAGGCGGGAACCGACGCGCTGATCCCTGCAGTCTGGCCGGTTGGCAGCACCGTCGTCATCGTCGACCGCGCTTTGCGGCAGTTCGATCTGCCGCCTTCCGTGCGCGGGCAACAGCGGTTCTGGCAGGTTGGCCCGGCCGAGCGTCCCTTGGGCGACATGACCTATCGGTCGGGCTCGTTCACGCTGCGCGGGATCGGCCTGCGGCCCTATGCGCCCTGCCATCTGCGCCGCGAAGGGCGGAAGATCACCTGGGTGCGGCGCACGCGGATCGATGGCGATGGTTGGGACGGCCCGGACGTGCCCTTGGGCGAAAGCCGCGAACAGTACTTGCTGCGGCTGCGGCAGCAAGGTGCCGTTCTTTACGAAGTGCGCACCGACGCGCCCGAGCATGAGGTCCCGCAAACGGTCTGGCAACAGGCCGCGACCGGCGGGGCATTCCATATCGAAGTGGCCCAGTTGTCAGATCAGTTTGGCGCGGGTCCGTTTGTCAGGAGGAAAATCGATGGCGAGCAATGATACCAGCAGGTTGGGCATGCCTCTGTTGCAACCGGCGCAGGCCCAAAAGCATGTGACCGTGAATGAGGCGCTGATGCGTCTGGACGGGATGGTCGGACTGGTGTTGCAAAGCGCCACCAGAACCTCGCCGCCAGCCAGCGTCACCGATGGGTTGTGCTGGTCGGTGCCCGCGTCCGCAACGGGCGCGTGGCAGGGACGACAGGGTCAGATCGCGATTGCCTCAAATGGCGGCTGGGTGTTCCAGCCCCCATCAGCCGGGCAACGCGCCTTTGTTGCGGACCAAGGCGTCAGCGCGATCCATGACGGCAGCGATTGGGCGGCGGGTGCGCTGACTCTTGGTCCTCTGGGCGGGGGGCTGTCTGCCGGGCTGGCCGAGGCAGAGGTGAACGTTTCGGCGGGGCCTAGCATCGTGACTGCCCTGCAGATACCCGCCGGCGTGATGGTCATCGGCGCAACAGCAAGGGTCAGTCAGGCGCTGACCGGCGGCTTGACCAGTTGGCAATTGGGCACCCAGGGGGCCGAGAATCGCTTTGGTCAGGGGCTGGGCAAGGGGCTGGGCAGTTGGGCGCGCGGTATCCTGAGCCAACCGGTGACCTACTGGAATGCCGAAAACCTGATCATGACCGCCGTCGGCGGCAATTTTTCGGGTGGTCGTGTCAAGATGGCGGTTCACTGGCTGTCGTTGCGCCTGCCGAATTGAAGTTTTGTCCGCCCGTCCTTTCACCCTCGCCGCCGATGGTATAAATAGGGTGCTGAAACAAGACGGGCGGGCATGCCATGAATATGCAGAGCAATGTGAAACCCGGCGTCGCGCGCGAGCGTCTGGCGATCTGGACACAGATCAATGACGAGGCGCGAGAAGCCGTGCAGGCAGAGCCGCTGCTGGGCGCGCTTATGCATGCGGGCCTGCTGCATCATCCCACTCTGGAAGCGGCCATGGCTTACCGGTTCTCGATGAAGCTGGCATCGGGCGAAATGAGCGAGCAACTGCTGCGCGAGATCGCAGATGCGGCCTATGCTCGGGATCCATCGCTGGGCGATTCCGCGCGTGATGATCTGCTGGCCGTCTATGATCGCGATCCAGCGACACATCGGCTGATCCAGCCTATTCTGTTTTTCAAGGGTTTTCAGGCCTTGCAGGCCTATCGCATCGCACATTGGCTGTGGCGCGAGGGTCGCAGCGACATGGCCTATCTGGTCCAGATGCGCTGCTCAGAGTGCTTTGGCGTGGATATTCATCCCGGCGCGCGCATCGGCAATGGCGTCATGATCGACCATGCGCATTCCATCGTCATCGGTGAGACCGCCGTCGTCGGCAATGATGTCTCGATGCTGCATTCCGTGACCCTGGGCGGTACCGGCAAGGAAGATGGCGACCGTCACCCGAAGATCGGTGATGGCGTGCTGATCGGCGCGGGTGCCAAGGTGCTGGGCAATATCAGTGTCGGCGATCATTCGCGGATCGCGGCCGGCTCGGTGGTCCTGCAGGATGTGCCGCGTTGCAAGACGGTTGCTGGCGTTCCAGCCCGCGTGATCGGTGATGCCGGTTGCAGCGAGCCGTCCATTTCCATGAATCAAGTGCTGGGCATCGAGGATTATCTCTGAGCCCAGTCCTTGGCGGCGCTACCGGTCAGATCCGATAGCGTCAGCCCCTCCTGATCCAGCCGTTCGCCCAATTCCTGCGCGATCCGGCTGGCCAACGAAAATCCCTGATAAATCAATGCCGAATACAGCTGCAGGGCGGTCGCGCCTGCTTGCAGTTTGTCCCATGCTTGCTGTGTGGTCGAGATACCTCCCACACCGATCAGCGGAATTTTCCCCTCCGTCGCAAGATACAACCGCGCCAGAATACCGGTCGATCGGTTGAACAATGGCGCCCCCGAAAGCCCCCCAGCCTGCGCCGTTTGCGGATCGTGCGCGCCATCACGCGATAGCGTCGTATTGGTTGCTATGATCGCGTCGATCCGGGCCTCGCGCGCAACGGCTGCGATGTCTCGCAGCGCGGTCTCATCCAGATCGGGCGCGATCTTGACAAAGACCGGCGGGCGGGTCGTCAGCGAATTTCGCGCGCTCATCACCCCATCCAGCAGCGCGGCCAGCGCCGCCGCGCCCTGCAGGTCGCGCAGTCGCTCGGTATTGGGCGAACTGATATTCACCGTCAGAAAATCGGCGCTATCCCCCGCAATCCGCACGACCTTGGCGAAATCGGCGGCACGATCGGCGCTGTCCTTGTTTGCACCGATGTTCAGGCCGACCGGGATTCCTTTTGGACGGGTGGCCAGCCGCGCGGCCATCGCGCGCGCACCCTCATTGTTAAAGCCGAAACGGTTGATGATCGCCCGATCCTGCGTCAGCCGGAACAGGCGCGGCCTGGGATTGCCGGGCTGCGCGCGCGGGGTCGCGGCGCCCAGTTCGATAAAGCCGAAACCCGCACGCATCAGCGGCGCTACCGCGCGTGCGTTCTTGTCATAGCCTGCCGCCAGCCCGACCGGGTTT
Organism: Paracoccus tegillarcae; assembly: GCF_002847305.1. Taxonomy (NCBI): domain Bacteria; kingdom Pseudomonadati; phylum Pseudomonadota; class Alphaproteobacteria; order Rhodobacterales; family Paracoccaceae; genus Paracoccus; species Paracoccus tegillarcae. The sequence goes on from NZ_CP025408.1 coordinate 2,638,037, forward strand.
GGCAGATCCAGTCCCGCCAGCCGCAGCCGCAGCCGATCCGAGGTTACGGGCTTGCCGGGCAGGGGCACCAGACCAGCCGCCAGCGCCTTCAGCGACAGATCATGTGCCCTTTCAGGGTCCAGCCGATGCAGCGCGGCCAGCCCCAGCTTTTCCAACGCACTCATTCAAGCGGCCCGGTTTCATGGCCGTCGGGGCCAAGCGTCACCGCGCGGGTCCAACGCAGGTCATCCATCCGTAATTCCCGGTACAGATGCGGGAAGTCCTGTCCCCCGCGAGAAACCTCCCACCGCAGATCCGGCCCCAATGCGTCAGCCTCGACAGCAAGCAGCATCAGCTCCGGCGCGCCGCCGAAATGCTTGGCCAGCGTTTCAGCCAACTGCGCGGCAGTGGAGAAATGAACATACCCATCGGCGCGATCAACCGGCGCACCGACCGTGCGGCCCTGGGCCTGCAGCTCTGCCCATTCGGCGGGGCGAAGAATCTTGTAAATCAGCATGGCGGCATTTGCCGTGCCTTGCCGGTTGCGGTCAAGTCCGCGTTGTCATCGCGTCGATACGAACTGACGTTAGGGCCGGCGCTGATAAGTTTGACCGCCGCGACCTGCTGCGCCAAGCTGTCAGGATAGACCAACAGGAACCCCGAAAGGAATCACGCATGAAAACCCGTCTTCTTCTGGCTGCATCGGCAGCGGCGCTGGCGGCTGGTACGGCGCAGGCCGAAACCGTTCTGCATATCCTGCACACGAACGATTTTCACAGCCGAATTGAATCGATCAACGCCTATGACAGCACCTGTGATGCCGAGACCGAGACCGCAGGCGAATGCTTTGGCGGCACCGCGCGCTTCGTGACCAAGCTGGCCGAGCTGCGCAACCAGTTCGAAGAGGCGGGCGAACCGGTGCTGTTGCTCGATGGCGGCGACCAGTTCCAGGGATCGCTGTTCTATACCACCTACAAGGGCGAGGCCGCCGCCGAATTCATGAACCAGCTGGGCTATGACGCAATGGCCGTCGGCAACCATGAATTCGACGATGGCCCCGAAGTGCTGGCGGGCTTCATGGACAAGGTCGAGTTCCCGGTGATCTCGGCCAATATCGACCCGTCGCAGAACGAGGCGCTCAAGGACAAGCTCAAGGGCAGCGCCATCATCGAGATCGGCAACCACAAGATCGGCATCGTCGGCGGCACCACGCTGGACACGCCCGAGATCGCGGCACCGGGCGATGATGTCATCTTCATGGACGATATCGAAAGCGTCACCGCGGATGTGCAGGAACTGACCGATCAGGGCGTGACCATGATCATCGGCCTGACCCATAACGGCTACCTGCGCGATCAGGAAATGGCGGCGGCGGTGCCGGGGCTGGATGCACTGGTCGGTGGCCACTCGAACACCTTCCTCAGCAATGACGACGACGGCGCGGACGGCCCCTATCCGACGCTCGTTGCAGGTGCGGATGGCCGTGACGTGCCGGTCGTGCAGGCCTATGCATATGGCAAATATCTGGGCCACCTCAAGCTGACCTTCGATGATGAGGGCAACGTGACCGCGGCCGAGGGCGGCCCCATCGTCATGGACGGCACCGTCACCCCGGACGAGGCGACGCTGACCCGGATCTCGGAACTGGGCGCGCCGATCGAGGAACTCAAGAACAAGCAGGTGGCCGAAATCGCAGCCCCCATCGACGGTGACCGCTCGAATTGCCGCGCCAAGGAATGCGAAATGGGCAATGTCGTGTCCGAAGCCATGCTGGAGCGGGTCAAGGATCAGGGCATCAGCATCGCGATCTCGAACGGCGGCGGTCTGCGCGCCTCGATCGACCAGGGCCCGGTGACCATGGGCGAGGTACTGACCGTGCTGCCGTTCCAGAACACCCTGTCGACCTTCGAGGTGAACGGCGCCGATGTGGTGACCGCGCTTGAAAACGGCGCCAGCCAGCTGGAAGAGGCCGGCGGCCGCTTCGCACAGGTTGCCGGTCTGAAATACACCATCACTGCGGGCAACGAACCGGGCAGCCGGATCAGCGATGTCACGGTGATGAAAGACGGCGAGTGGGCACCGATCGACGAGGCCGCCACCTACGGCGTGGTCTCCAACAACTACGTGCGCGGCGGCGGCGACGGTTATGAAATCTTCGAAACCAACGCCCAGAACGTCTACGACTTCGGCCCCGATCTGGCCGATGTGCTGGCCGAATACCTGGCCGCGCAGGGCCCCGATTTCACACCCGTTCTGGATGGTCGCATCACGGTGAACTGACCTTGGTCTGATCCACACCAAAAGGCCCCGGTTCACGCCGGGGCCTTTCCAATCCGAAGTCCCGCCAAACCAAGCCCATCAATGCCGCAATGGCGCGATGCGGTTTTGAATGGCGGGATTGCGCCCAACTTGACGTCTTTCTGCGATTGCATAAAGCTGATTGAAGAATTCAGTTAGGGTGTAAAATGCCTTTAGAAGTAAATCTCCCGCTCATACTCCTCGCAGCACTCGTCGCATCGGTCAGTCCTGGCCCTGCGACGCTTGTCTGGACCTGTCGCGGTTTGGTGCCGCTCCTTTGACCACGTAATGTGCAGCAAAGGAGATGAACCATGGGCACAGTCAGGACGGATGAATTTCGCAAGGATGCAGTGCGGATTGCGCTGACCAGCGGGCTTTCGCGGCGTCAAGTTGCGGATGATCTTGGGGTCGGCTTGTCGACCCTCAATAAGTGGGTGAACGCACACCGGGACACGGACGTAGTCTCAGCCGAGGATCGCGAGTTGGCGCGTGAGAACGAACGGCTTCGGCGCGAGAACCGTATCCTCAAGGAGGAGAGGGACATCCTAAAAAAAGCCACCCAGTTCTTCGCGGGCCAAAAGCCGTGAGGTTCAGGTTCATCGAAGAACAGCGCGGGGCCTTCCCGATCGACCGGCTTTGCCAGGTGATGAATGTCAGCCCGCGTGGATTACGGGCCTTCCGCAGCCTCCCAGCCAGCCACAGGCAGCGCATGGACATGGTCGTTCTGGCGCATATCAAGGAACAGTCGCGTCTGAGCTTGGGCAGCTATGGTCGGCCGAGGATGACAGAGGAGCTGAAAGAGGTTGGTGTCGATGTCGGGCATCGACGCGTCGGTCGCCTGATGCGCGAAAACAGGATCATCGTTGAAAGAACGCGTAAGTTCAAAGCCACGACCGACAGCGCCCATACGTTCAACATCGCCCCGAACCTGCTGGATCGCGACTTTAGTGCAGCCGGGCCCAACCAGAAATGGGCGGGCGACATCAGCTACATCTGGACCCGCGAGGGCTGGCTATATCTGGCAGTCATCCTGGACCTGCACTCCCGCCGCGTGATCGGCTGGGCTGTCAGCAACCGGATGAAGCGCGATCTGGCGATCCGGGCCTTGAAGATGGCGATTGCCTTCAGGTCGCCACCCAAAGGCTGCATCTTCCACAGCGACAGGGGCAGCCAATACTGTTCGCATGACTACCAGAAGATCCTGCGCCAGCATGGCTTCAAAGTCTCGATGAGCGGCAAAGGTAATTGTTATGACAATGCGGCCGTCGAGACATTCTTCAAAACCATCAAGGCCGAGCTGATCTGGCGGCGGTCATGGGTAACCCGGCGGCACGCTGAGATGGCGATCTTCGAATACATCAATGGGTTCTACAATCCGCGTCGACGGCACTCAGCACTGGGCTGGAAAAGCCCGGTCGCTTTTGAACGGAAGGTGGCTTAAACGAGCACTCGGAGCGGCACAAATACGTGACAGGTCCAGGCCGAGCGTCTGGGTCGGTTGACCACGGAGCTCGGGCCGGACGTTCTGGTGCTGCTGCGTTTCGATGGCAGCGACCACCTGAATGACCTCTTCGAATACCGCGTCGAAGCTCTGGCCATTCGCGACGATCTGGATTTCGATGCGCTTGTCGGCACTCATGCCACGGTCGAGATTGAAGCCCATGACCAGATGCGGCCCTTTGACGGGATCGTCACTTCGGCCAGATGGGCCGGCGTGGGCGAGAACGGGCATCGCTATGACCTGACGCTGCGGCCGTGGTTCTGGCTGGCCGGGCGGCGGCGGAACCAGCGGATTTTCCATAACAAGACCGTCGTGCAGATCGTGCAGGAACTGCTGTCCGATTATGCGTCCTTGGGCGATCCGGCGCTGGAGATCAGCCTGTCGAAGGATTATCCGACCCTTGAATACACGGTGCAATACCGCGAATCCGATCTGGATTTCGCCCGCCGCCAGTTGGAGCGGGCTGGTATCAGCTTCCATTTCCGCCACGCGATGGGCAGCCACACGCTGGTGCTGACCGACGATGCGCTGGCGCATGTGGACGTCGGCCCGCGCCCGTTCAAGCGCTATGACGGCCATCACCAGTATGAGCAGGAGCATTTCTGGGACTGGGCGCCGGAACGCAACATCACCACCGGGGCGGTGCGGCTGACCGACTATAACTTCAAGAAACCGACCCAGGCGATGGAGGTCGACCGTCTGGGTGACGCCCAGCACGCGCAGGGTCAGATCGAAAGTTTCGACTATCCGGGCGATTATCTGGCGCAGGATGTGGGTCGGCTGGTGGTGGGCCTGCGGACCGAACAGGAACGCGGCGCGGATCGGCGCAACCGGGCGGTGGGCGATTGTGTCAGCCTTGGCGCGGGCAAGCGGATGACCCTGTCCGGCGATCAGGTGCCGGGCACGGGCGAGACCTATCTGTGCCTCTCGGCCAGCCATCACTTCGTCAGTGAAGCCTATGGCTCCGGCGGTCAGGGCAGCGACGGCTATTCCTTCACCGGCAGCTATGTACTGATTCCCGACACGGCCCCGATGGCCCCGCCAAAGCGCACGCCGCTGGCGGTGGTACAGGGCCCACAGACCGCCGAAGTGGTCGGCGAAGACGAGATCGACTGCGACGAATACGGCCGGATCTTGGTGCGGTTCCACTGGGATCTGGACAAGGCTTATTCGATGCGCTGCAGGGTCAGCCAGAACTGGGCCGGCGCCGGCTGGGGCGGCATGGTCATCCCCCGCATCGGCATGGAGGTGCTGGTCGAGTTCCTCGAAGGCGATCCCGACAAGCCGGTCGTGGTGGGCAATGTCTTCAATGGCAAGAATGATGCGCCCTATCCGTTGCCCGCGCATAAGACCAAGGCCGTGTGGCGATCCAAGACCCACAAGGGCGAAGGCTTCAACGAGTTGAGCTTTGAGGACGAGGTCGGGCAGGAGAATATCGCGCTGCACGCGCAGAAGGACCAGACGCTGAAGGTCCTGAACAACCGCATGAAGCGGGTGGACAATGATCAGATCGAAAGCGTCGGCAGCAACAAATCCATCGAGATCGGCAGCAATCATCAGGAGCGTATCGGCGGCTCGATGAACCTGACCGTCGGCGGCGGCAAGATGGGGCTGTTCGCGGCGCTGGCGGGGATTGCCGGTCAGGCAACCAAGGACGCACTGAATGTGGCCGAAGAGGCTGGTGATCCGTCGATCCCGGCCTTTCTGGGCGGCGTCGTGGCCGCGACCGTGGGCGGCGAGATGGCATCGAGCCCGCTGATTTCGGCCTTTGACGGTGCGGGGCAGAACCGCGCGGTTGCGGGGGCCCAGCAGGTCGGCACCGGCACGGCGCTCGGGTCCGTGCTGTCGGCGATCATGCCGGTCTCGGGTGTGATGAACACGCTGGTCGAGAAATTCCAGGCCGACACGATCGGCCTGGCGCGGACCGAGCAGATTGGCCTGTTCAAGAACACCATGGTCGGCGCGGTGCGCAATACCATGGTCGGGCAGAAGGAGTTCACCAAGGTCGGCGTCGAGCAGCGCCTGCAGGTCGGCAAGACCAAGACCGTCGATGTCGGCGAGGAGTACACCACCCATACCGGCCAGCGCGCGGCGCATTCTTCGGGCAAGCTCTATCAGATTTCATCCGAGGAGAAGTTCGAGGGCAGCTCGAAGGTCTGGGAGATAAAGGCCGACGACACGCTGCTGCTGTCCGCCCCCGGCGGCTATGTCGAGATCAACAGATCCGGCGTCCGCATCCGCGGCCTGAAAGTGCTGATCGAGGGCAATGCCATCGACTTCAAATCCGGCGGCCCCGGCGAAGGCAGCAAATGCCTGCGCGCCATGGCCAAATCCGCAACGCCGTTCGTGAGGTAGGGGAATGGTCGGCATGAGCGACGCCGCCATCGGCGATCTGGCGAAATCATTGCACAAGAACGGGGTCACGGCCGAAGATATCGCATCTGCAGACGCAATGGCCGACGACGATCTTTCACCAGACAGCGACGACGTGCCGTGCAAGGCCTGCCAGGAAGATATCTGCAAGGCGTTAAAGAAACAGTCGGCCCGCAACAAGGACGAGCAGGAGAAGGCCCAACTGGCCGCCGCGACCTATGATCCGAACGCGCCCTTGCCCGAAGGGTATCGCCGGGCAACCGCGGCTGATCTGCAGAAAATGGGCCTGTCGGACGGGGCGGGGACCAACATTCTGGTGTTGAGTGATGAGCCGGATTTTCATGCCGAGGCTTTTGTCAAAACTGATCCGGTCAGTCGCGCCGAAAGCTATGTGGTCGGCTTCAAAGGGACGGAGATGCTGAGCGGCAGTGATTGGGGGACCAATTTCGGTCAGGGTCTCGGGCGCAAGACAGCATATTATATGCAGGCGAATAGCATCGGAGAGAAACTACGTGGAGGCGGGGTTAGCCCGATATCATTTGTCGGTCATTCGCTTGGTGGCGGTTTGGCGGCGACAGCATCTGGTGCCTCTGGCCTTCCGGCCCAGACCTTCAATGCCGCCGGCTTGTCAGGCAATACACTTGACGATTTATCGCTGGCGAATTCCGATTTGATCAAAAACACAAGCGTCACGGGAGATATTCTGACTGGCGTGCAAAATAGGACGATTGCCCCTGATGCCTTTGGTGTCAGCCGTAGCATTGCCGATGTTAAGGCGGCCAATTACTCGCGCGGAGCCTGGACCGGCAACACCTATAATTCTGGCATTGAAAACAACGCCAAGAGCGGGGTTTAATTGCATTTCATGGAAGAGGTGCAGAAATCCCTGGAGCAGGAAGAAACCGTGATCCGACGACAGATGGAGGCGAATCGATGCGGCAGGTGACAAGAGCCGTCATTGCTCTGGCGCTGATCGCATCGCTGGCGGTGGGATGGGCGGTTGCGAAGGATGAGGGGCGGAACACGGAGCAAAAAGTAGATATTTATGAAATGTATAATGATCTGCCGATCATCTTCTGGCGGATCAGTCAGCGGAACTATCCGGCAGTGGACGCCCTGCTTAAGGCCGGTGCCGATATAGAGACGCGTGGATTCTTTGGAATGACCCCTGTGATCGCGGCAGCAACAGGCGATGGTTGGGGCATGGTGAAGCTCCTGATCGAGCGTGGCGCGGATCTGAACGCTTACGCAGGAAATGGTATGACGGTTGCCAATCTGGCCCTGACCTCCCGCGTCCTGCTCGACAGCCCGAACGGGCAAGACCTGCAGGATGTCCGTGCCATCCTTGCCGAACGTGGGCTTTACGACGATATCCCGACCCCTGCCGAGCTGCGCGAACAGATGGAGGCCGGCACCTTGCCCCGCCCGCCCTATTTCGACGCATGGCGCGCAACGCATTGGCCCGCCGATGCCAATGCCCGCGCCGACAAGATCCGCGCCGCGAGATGAGAAACCTGTGGGGCGCACGGGATGAAAGAGGTGCAGAATTCCCTGAAACAGGAGGAAGCGCAGATCAAGCGCGAGATGGAGGCAAATCGGTGCGGCAGGTGACAAAAGTTGCGATTGCCCTGGCGGCGATCACATCGCTCGCAGTGGGCTGGGCCGTCGCGAATGACGAGAGGCAGGATATGACAAAGAAAGTCGATATTTACGCAGTGTATAATGACCTGCCGATCATCTTCTGGCGGATTGATCAGCAGAATTATCCGGCAGTCGACGCATTGCTTAAAGCCGGGGCCGATATCGAGACGCGTGGGATCTTCGGGATGACCCCCGTTATTTGGGCGGCGAGTGGTGGTAGTTGGGGTATGGTCAAATTCCTCATTGACCGAGGCGCAAACCTGACGGCTTACGCAGAAGATGGCATGACGGTTGCCAATCTGGCCCTGAACTCCCGCGTCCTGCTCGACAGCCCGAACGGGCAAGACCTGCAGGATGTTCGCGCCATCCTTGCCGAACGTGGGCTTTACGACAATATCCCGACTCGTGCAGAGCTGCGCGAACAGATGGAGGCCGGCACCTTGTCCCGCCCGCCCTATTTCGACGCATGGCGCGCGACCCACTGGCCCGCCGATGCCAATGCCCGCGCCGACAAGATCCGGGCGCAACAGTGATATTTCGCCTTCAGGCCGGGCGGTATTTTGAGAGCGAGGCAGACCTTGCAGCAGGACGACCATAGGCCATCGATTCTGATCCATGCGACCAATTTTACCGGTGATAGTCTGAGTCGTCTGCAGGACAGTTGGATTTCATGGAAGAGGTGCAGAAATCCCTGGAGCAGGAAGAAACCGTGATCCGACGACAGATGGAGGCGAATCGATGCGGCAGGTGACAAGAGCCGTCATTGCTCTGGCGCTGATCGCATCGCTGGCGGTGGGATTGGCGGTTGCAAAGGATGAGGGGCGGAACATGGAGCAAAAAGTCGATATTTATGAAATGTATAATGATCTGCCGATCATCTTCTGGCGGATCAGTCAGCGGAACTATCCGGCAGTGGACGCCCTGCTTAAGGCCGGTGCCGATATAGAGACGCGTGGATTCTTTGGAATGACCCCTGTGATCGCGGCAGCAACAGGCGATGGTTGGGGCATGGTGAAGCTCCTGATCGAGCGTGGCGCGGATCTGAACGCTTACGCAGGAAATGGTATGACGGTTGCCAATCTGGCCCTGACCTCCCGCGTCCTCCTAGACAGCCCGAACGGGCAAGACCTGCAGGATGTCCGTGCCATCCTTGCCGAACGTGGGCTTTACGACGATATCCCGACCCCTGCCGAGCTGCGCGAACAGATGGAGGCCGGCACCTTGCCCCGCCCGCCCTATTTCGACGCATGGCGCGCAACGCATTGGCCCGCCGATGCCAATGCCCGCGCCGACAAAATCAGGGCGCAGCCGTGAGTTAAGGTTCAATTAAGCGGTGCACGTTAGATTGTGAGGAAGGTGATGCAGCAGTACGACCCATGGGCGATTGACCCGGTCAGGCAGCCAGCACAGGCTAAATCTGAAACGGACGCACGGCCAAAACCGCCTGCATCGCTGGAAGAGGCGCTGTTGTCATTGGATCACAAGTCCGCGCCGGTCTTCGCGGTGCTCGATGGTGCGCAGTTCGACAACCTGCCGCAGGAGCTGCTGCTGGGCGATTTCGTCAGCCGCCCGCTCTACCTGGACCGCGGCGAGAACAACCCCGACCAGATCATCACCGCCCCGCATATGGTCTGGCTCGACGAACGCCCGGAGAAAGTTACCGGACGCGCGCCAAAAGACACCATCCCAGCTCTGCTGGCCCTCATCGTCAATCGCCCCGCCGCAGTGTTCTGGCAATGCCCGGACGGGGCGGATGCCCTCTACAAGCACCTCAGGGGCATCAATATGGTGATGATTCCGAAGGAATTTGCACCGCCTGCGGATTTTGCTCGTTTGGACGATGAGCAGCTCGGCCAATCTCCTTCCCATGAAGCGGTCTTGTTCCGCCATGCAGACGCCAATGTCATCGCGCAGACCCTGCCGGCGATGGACGCCGCCGAAATGGCACGCTTTTATGGCCCCGCCACGCACTTGTTCTTCGCGTCAGATCCGGACTGGGCAAATGGCCGGGATTGGCTGCAGGCAGATCGGTCTGACGGATTGCCAAAACCGCAATCAGGGCTGCTGACCCTCAGCGCCGCGACGATGGAGGGCATCAAGCACGCGCGAGAGCGCAGGTCACTTCAGCGAACCGCCGGCTTTCTGCGCAGAACGCTTCCTCGTGATTTTCAGGGTCTGTCAGATCATCAGCTTGAGCAGATCGCGCGCAACAGCCGGAAGTCGGGCAAGGAACTGGGCGTCAGTAGTGCAGGCGCGCATCAGAGGTGGGCATATCTGATGGCAATCACCGAGGGCCGCGTGGCAGAGGAACGCCGCGTGCGCGATTTTATTCGATCAGGCGATGACAAGCCTGATCGTCAGGTAAAGTTTGCTATGCTGGACACGCTGGAGCGCATGAAGGCAGTCGCGGCGGAGATCGACCCATGAGCACAGCGGGACCCGCGGGAGCCGCGGGAGAACTGGGTGGCAGGGTTGCCGGGGGTGTGATTGGTGGGGTCATCGGATCGTTCATTCCGCCGCCTGGTCTTGGAACCTTGCTCGGTCGCGCTGTCGGATCACGCCTCGGTGGGTTGGCTGGTCGTGCGGCGGCGACAGCACTGCAGGATCACATCAACAGCATGGAAGAGGCTGAAGACGAGGCAGAGGAGAGTGACCAGGCGACCACTGCAGAAGAAGAGGCGGTATGTCGCGAGTGCCGCGAGCGGTGTCAAAAAATTGCGGACGACATCAATCGCCTCATGTATCGGAACAAGCGAGGACCGGGCACCCAACGGGGGACTCATGGATTAGCCTTACGACGGGCAGAGCAAATTCGCGGTGAGTACGGCCCTGGGCAAGTGAAGATGGGATATAAAATCAAGAACGGTGTGCGGGTACCCGATATCAAAGAACCATGGCAAACACATCGCGAAGAGATTCAACGCCAGCAAGATCAGCTAAAAAAGAAAATCAACGAATATGACTCGGGAGACTGCAACAAGCATATTCCTGACGCATTCAATCGGCAAGAAGCTGATCGTATGATGGAAACATCTTTCAATCCGACCCCCGAGGAGTGGTTGGGGCCATACCATCCACTTTGTGATGGATTGGGTGAGGCAATCCGGCAGAACTCTACGCCAAAACTACCTAGATTTCTTCGCGCGGGGCAAGGAAGCGGAACCAGAGGATTGATGTCATGATAAAAAGGTTCGATTTCTCTCGCTGTAACTCAAGCGGCATACGATGGAGCCTTCCTTTTCATAGCACTGATTTGGTGTTTGATCATCGTGCCCTTATGGGTTTAGGCTTCATGTCCAAGGCACTGCAAAGCGCATTAAGGAAGTGGTTAGAAAACGAGAATTTTCTAATAACAGAGCGCCCTACATTTGAATCATTTCCAAATCACGGTCAGCTTTCGTTGTCAGAGGTATTTGAGATTTTTACACGAGAGAATGAAGCGCTAGGCTCGGAGCTCAATGAATATATTGAGTGGCTTGAAAGGGTGGGCGGACGAAAAGAAGACGGGTTTGAAGATAATCGTAGCGCTTGGGCATCTATCCTTACACTCCTTGCCTGTCGCCCAGAAAGGTTATCGGGTCACCAACCGTCCAGAGAACTGCTTCGTTTTTTGCAAGTGGTGCGGGAGAAGGTGGTTGAGCCAGACAAGCGACTAAAATCCCTTGAAGGAAAGCTTCAGCCAGACTGGGATCAATACGAAAAGATCTCTGATCCCGTCACTCCACGCAGCGACTGGGACAGCTTGATCTATGAGGAAGTCGTATTGGATTTCGATATCGATTTGGCAACGCCGCTAGTTATCGCCCCGGAAAAATACAATTTCTCTAAGGTTATAGACTGGTACGATGAAAATTTTAACAAATCGCAAAAAGAAGGATTATTTTCCGAAATTTCACAGATAGCAACTCGTGAGCGAACTGTGAACTTCGATCTTTTGACATTGCCGCTCGAACAGATGCGGTATCGACCCACAGGCAGTGTGGCCGCATAGCTATTTTCGCTCATGCTGCTTGACGCTGCTGTGGGAGACGTGTGACCTTAGAATCATTGAGGGGATAATCGTGTGTCGAAGCCAGTCGCACTTATTGGTCATCTTCACAGCTGCCCAGTCCACGGCGGTGGGCCGGTGATGAACCCCGGACAAACCCTTGTCAGGCTCAACGGCTTTCCGCCACTGCGGCTCGTGATACCTCACGCATGCGCGATTACTTGCGAATTGTCCGGCCTGCCAGCGGCTCGTCAGGTAATTGGCTAATATCTTGAATATCAACGAAAGAGGGGATCACCATCTCGATAAAAACGGAGTGCCTGTCCCGAAAAATTAAGGTGCTTCTCATATTTCTCCGGGAACCACGATACGAAACAATAGGAATGGCGGCCTAATGTCATGATGATGCACCTTGATGATTTCTTAGAAAAATACGATCTCTACGATAAGGCTGTTTTGTCCATAGCTGAGGCGTCTCAAGACAGTGTTCTTCTGAGTTTCGATCTCTATAGCGAGGACGATCCTGATCGGAATGACTATGGCAAAGAATATTTGCTTCTCGTTACGATTCCACGATCGCAAATAAAAGTCATCACGGGACCTCTCTTTATAAGTGAGCCGGAATGCTATGGTCAGGTGCTCGAAGATTCCTCGGAAGGAAAAGCACTGTTTATAGGAATTGAATGGTCAAGATATTCGAACAATTACTATGAATGGAGTAAACTGCAAATCGGGTCTGGGGCGCTAGATACAAAGGAAGTTATTGTTGAAAGAAAGCAATGATTAACTTTTCTCACGATCGACTGCTCAACGTGACGCCTGCTTGGTATTGGATGGTGTCAGACCGCGCTGGCGAATTCGATGACGCCTTATTGCGCCCTATAAAAAGGCTTGATGTCGTTCACGCTGCAACGGAGAGATTACTTCTCTAAGCAGCAGAGCATTGATCCGTCGGGATCTGATACCCAGATAAGTAATAATGTGCGCGAGATGCTTGAACGGCTGGAGGACGCCGGTGAAGACATTGATCGTATTTATGAATGGGGGCGCGCGTTAGATTCAGATATGTGGAGCTATGCAGAGTTCGAAGGACGCCCATCTGCTTCGCTTTGGGACAATACGATTGGTTGGTGGCGACCTGATGAACTCGCTAAGCTTGATCGGTCTGGCGTGGATGTGCGAGATCGGCTCTATGCCTCTTGGAATGAACAGGTCAATAAGCCCGCGGCTGCCCTGAAGCACCGTGTGAAGCTTGATCGAAAAGGGTGGCAGGAAGATGAAACTCGTCGATCGGAATGGGATAACTTTCTCTGGGACAAGTGGTTCAAGGAGTTTCAATACGATCCCGCTAAGGTCGCCGCAGATGGATATCGGCGGATGCTTTTCCGCGAATGGTGGCGCAAGATTGGGCCGACAATCACGCCGGAAGAGCGGGTCCAGATGGTGCGTTGGCATGAAGAGGGTTCACGAGCACGCGACAAGGATGGCTTTCTTCAAGCCAACGACATCGGCTGGATAGGAGATGCCGTGATGACGGACGTGTTTCCGCCCTTTTTCGACGTAGTTGCAAAGTCGCGATAGTCGCCATGATTGAGGAAAGCGATGTCCAAACCAGTCGCACTTGTCGGCCATCCGCACACCTGTCCGATCCACGGCGGTGGGCCGGTGATGAACCCCGGGCAGGCTTTCGTGAGGTTCAACGGCATTCCGCTAGCGGTCGAAGGTGGGCAATGCGGCTGTCCCGGGACGCCTCCGCTGCCCGACCCGATGGTGAAGGGCTCAGGCATGGTCAAGATCAACGGGCGCGGCGTCATGCGTATCGGCGACAAGACGGCGCATGGTGGCAAGATTGCGATGGGCGTTCCGACGCTGAAAGCCGACTGACCTCGGTCCGGTCGGGACGGTGATGGGGCAATGATACAGATGGTGGAACGCAACGACATATCGGGTCTGCTGGGCTTTATCGGCCGGGACGAGATCTGGCGCGAGCGGCTGCAGGATGCGGTCGCGGAGCATCTGTTGCCGGCGCTTGAGGAGTTCGATCTCGATCATGACGACCTGACCGATCTTCTGGGCGAGCAGTGGTCGGGCGTGCTCTGGGGCTGCGGTTTCGAGGATTTCCTTGGCCACCGCTACGGCGACGGCAATATCGTCGATCTTTACCTGAAGCGTCGAGGATGGAAGGAAAGCGTGCTGAACCGGGCCTATTTCGCGGCGCTGCGCGATAACCCGGTCAGCCTTTATGAGGTCAGTGATGTCCGGCCCGGCACCTCGATGGTGCTGCGCGATCTGCTGACGGATGCCGCGGCCGTCACCGTGCGCGAGAAATCCGCCAGCCGCACACTGAAACGATGGGACCGGATCGCTGTCCGCGTGGTGCCCGAGCGCGATCACCATGTGATTTCTGGTGCCCTGCTTCCCTTCTCGTCCGAGGCCACCGATCTGCTGCTCTCGGGCCTGCGCGATGCGTTGAAGATGAAGAAACGCGATCTGCTGCGGCTGACGTCCGAACAACTGTCGAGCTGCGCGCCGATCTTCACCGCCGCCTGGCTGTTCACGGAAATTGCCCGGACGCTCGATCCCGCCGTGCCGGAACTGTTCAATTCGGACGGCGATGAGGTGATGTTCCACGACCTGCGCTTCCCCTTCGCCGCCGGCGCGACGCAGAGACAGGTCGCGACGGGACTGGACAGGGTGAAGGCGCTTCTGCCCGAGGGGCCGAAATTCTGGAACTGGATTGCCGTGCGAAAAGGTCGAGGCGCCCGACCCGCAAGCGGCACCATGCTGGAAAGCCAGATGGAGAGCGGGGAAACGGTGCTGGGGAGGCTGGAGCTGAAGGGCAAAGCGCTGCTGGTCAGCGTCAATTCGGCCAGGCGCGCGAAGAAGGCCGAGGCGCTGGTGAGCAAGGCGGTGGGCGAGCTTTTGAAACCCCCGCTGACCAGGATCCGCACCGTCGAGCAGATGATGGCCGAGCGGCGAAGCGAAAAGCCTGGGGACGCGGCCGAAGACATCCCGCCCGAAATCGCGCGTCAGATCATGCAGGAATACATGGACCGTCACTATCGCGAAACGCTGGACGCGCCATTACCGATGCTGGGCGGCAAATCTCCCCGTCAGGCGGCACGCAGCGCGGCCGGGCGCGAGAAGGTGGTCGAGTGGCTGAAATATCTGGAGAACGGCAATGCCCGCGGTGAAGGGGGAGCCGTCGCCGAATACGATTTCGGCTGGATGTGGGCCGAACTTGGGCTGGAGGGGCACAGGAAATGAGCGCCATTTGCCTGACCTGCTGCGATGCTCCGATGGTGTCGAAAAACGCTTACCTCAACGCCACCTCAACCCTTGGCTGCAGTTTTCGCGCAGGTTGCGCCGTCCAAAGCCGCTTAATGCGGTCAAGCGTCGGAATGAAAATCGCTAGGAATCAAACGGTTGTCGAGTAAGATGCTGAAATCGCTCGGTTTTCAATTTTCTCCCCTGATCGGCTCAGAGCCTGAAGGTCGTAGCTTCAAATCCTACCCTCGCCACCAAAAAATACCAGGATATCAAACGCTTGAATGTCGACCGAAATGGTGAGGCATAGCCATCAGCAGTTTACATCAACGCCACGTCAACGCTTGGGGAGACGCGTGGACCCTATTCGGCCAACTAAATAGCACGACCATTGATTGCGGAATTCTGACAGGCTAGCGCCACTTGCAATGCTGCCCGTCCATCCAATGCAGTTGCCGATGGTGTACGGTCTTCTGTCACCGATGAATAAAACTCACCGAGCGCATTATAGAATGACATGTCGTAACGCTCGAGGAAGAAGTGCTTCAGGGGCTGCTTCGCCTCGGTGGCTGTGGCCCCCCAACGCAGGACATTTTCGTCACAATGATTAACCGTCTGCAGCAGCCCGTCGTCGCCGAATGCCTCAATCCGCTGATCAATTCCATAGGCACAGCTGCGCGAATTGTTGATGTGCACGAGCAGCCCTGAGGGCATTTTGAGCGTCGTCATTGGCAGATCATAATCGCCTTCGGCGCAGATCCGGGGGTCATGGACGCAGCTGCCAGTGGCGATGACCTGCACTGGCGATTCTCCGGCGATCCAGCACATTAAATCGATGTCATGGATTGTCGCATCGACGAAATAGCCGCCAGAATTGCGCACATATTCGATCGGCGGCGGGGCCGGCTCACGACTTGTGCTCACCAACATCGTAAGGCGTCCGATCTCGCCATTGCGCACGGCGGCAGCGAGCGCGGCGTTATCGGAATCAAAGCGCCTGTTGAAGCCCAGCATGAAGGGCACCCGATGCTCCTTTAGTGTTTCGAGGCATTCGTCAACCCGCACGAGTGACTGGTCCAACGGCTTTTCGCAGTAGATCGGCTTTCCCGCCTGCGCTGCGCGGACTATGTAATCCACATGCGTATTCGTCGGCGTCGCGATGATGACCGCATCGACGGCGGGATCGCCCAGCACGTCGTCCAGAACCGTCATCGCCCGGCCGCCATATTGATCGGCGACCGCATTGGAAGAGCTTTCGCGCGGATTGAACATAACCTCCAGCCTCAGCCCGTTATGTGCGTTGATCTTGGGGCCATAGACATGGGCCATGCGACTCGTTCCCAGCAATGCAACTCCCAGCATCGTTCTACCTCGCATCCTCATTGATCATCGCCGCGGCCTTTTCGCCGATCATGATTGTGGCCGCATTCGTGTTGCCGGTGACGATGCGCGGCATGATCGACGCATCGACGACACGCAGTCCATCAATTCCGCGCACACGCAGACGCGGATCAACTACCGCATCAGGACCAGCGCCCATCTTGCAGCTGCCGACAGGATGCAGCAAAGATAGACCCGAGCCGCGACAATATTCCAGCAATTCCTGGTCCGATTGCAGGTCTTCGCCCGGCGTAAGCTCGGTCCCTACGCAACGTGCCATCGGATCGGTCGCGGCGATGCGACGCCCGAATCTGAGACCTGCGATGGCGGCGCGCTGATCGACCTCATCTGCGAGGAAATTGAACTGGATTTCCGGTGCATCGCATGGCTTGGGACCGGTCAGCCGGACATGCCCGCGCGAATTGGGGCGCATATGTTCAGCAAGAATGGTGAAGCCGGAAAAGGGCAGAGGCTTCAGGTGTTCGTCGGTGCACCATGCCATGAAAGTTACCATCATGTCGGGGCGGTCAATGTCGGGTCCCGATTTTATGAACGTGTTCGAGTAGTTAACATTGTCCGCGAAAGGCCCGGTGCGGAACAGCAGATAGAGCAGCAGCTGCCCACCTTTCAGCTTGTTGTTGTAAAGATCGTTGACTGTCGATTTAACGGTAGAGCGATATTCAGCCCCGACGCAGAAGTGGTCCTGAAGGTTCTCGCCAACGCCGGGCAGATCATGCTGTGGCGAGACGCCATTCGATCGCAGCAGGCTGGCGGGGCCAATGCTGGAAAGCTGCAAAAGTTGCGGAGAGTTGAAGGAGCCGCCGCACAAGATCACCTCGCGCCGCGCGCGGGCGGAATGGCGGCCGGGAGGATCTGACCAAGTGACGCCTGTCGCACGTCGGCCGTCCAGATCGATCCGTTCGACCAAGGCTTTTAGCTGCATTTTGATGTTATTTTGCGCGGACCGCGCAGATATCCGGCTGCGGTGCTCCATCGGCGGCCTTTCCTGGTCGTGGTCTGGACATAGCCCATGCCCTCTTACCGGGCGCCGTTGAAATCATCACTACGTGGGACGCCCAAGGCTTCGGACGCGGCATGGAACCCCTCTCCCAATGCGTGCTCCGTGCGCAGATCAGATACCGCGACCGGTCCGCCTACGCCGTGATATTCGCTGGCACCGCGCTCCTGGTCTTCACAAGACTTGAAATCTAGCAAGACCTCGTCCTAGCCCCAGCCGATGCATCCATCCGCAGCCCAGCCATCGAAATCCTGCGGCTGGCCACGCATATAAATCATGCCGTTGATCGCACCGGTTCCGCCCAGCACCTTGCCACGTGGCTGGAACAGGCGCCGCCCGTTCACATGCGGCTCTGGCAGGCTTTCGTAACACCAGTTCACGGACGGGTTATCATAAAGCAGGGAATATCCCAGAGGTATATGGATGAACGGGTTGCGATCGCTTCCGCCTGCCTCCAGCAGCAAGACCTTGTGACCAGCTTCTCCCAATCTGCTGGCGACAGCGCATCCGGCAGAGCCGGCCCCGATCACAATGAAATCAAACTCCTCACCCATCCTTCTTCGCCCCCTGAATACCTTTCAGGCCAGAGGGTGACACGGGCTTGGAGCGCAACGGGACAGCCAACATATCAGATATGGACAAACCGGCGCCTTCAGAGATTTGCCAGAACTGAAATCATCGGTTCCGGATGGAATGCACCAGGAAAGGCGCTGTGATGACACGTGAAGAGCTGCTGCGAATCCTCAGCTTCGTGGATTCGAACCGCAGGATCGCTGAAAAGGATACGCGATTGTCCGCAGTTGACCCGAGATGGAACATTATCTCTTTCGCAATTCGCCGTCATCTGGAGGGAAAATTGATTACGGTGACTTCGGCTGGGTGACAATCTTGCCGACACGTGAGGTGCGTCGCGCAAAAGGACGCGCGATCGAGGCGATCTGGCCCGAGAACGTCCGGCGCGCGCAAGCGGGCGCCAAACATCGCCAACGGCAAACCGCGAGGTCAACCGTTACCTCGTTTCCATGCGCGGGATGATCCTGCAGCCACTGACGCCGCCAGCCGTGACGTCGTGGTGAATGCAATCCACAGTCTGGGCAGATGCCGTTTGGTGTCAGACTGCCCGATACAATCCACCTGCCGGTTTCACTTCGCTCAACGCTTTGAACCGAAACATCGCTCCCGGGCGACCAGTGGTGCTTCGAAATCATGACTATCCCTCCTGAATTTTCCAGTCTCAGGATAGTTGCGCCACACAAATTGAGGATGACCCGATTTTAGGGCAACGCGATACTCCCTCTTGAGCGGGTGGGGCCTTCGCTGTTTCGCGCGCCTTCATAGTTGCTGCGCCACGGTCTGAAGCCAACTGGCGAAGGCCTCCATCGCCGGGCTTTCGCCGCGCGCGGCGGGCCGGATCAGGGCGTAGTGGGTCATTCCCGGCAAAGGCCGCGCATGAACGCGGTGCAATGTTCCGGACGCCAGTGCCGCCTGCACAAAAATATCGGGCAATAGCGCAAGCCCCAGACCTGCCTGTGCCGCTGAAATGACCATATCGAAATGTTGCACCCTTGGCCCCTGCAAGCGCTCAGACGTTGCGTCTCCTGCACTGGCATACCAGTCATTCCAAAGTTCTGGCCGGGTTGTAAGCTGAATGAGCGGGTATTTCGCCAAGTCCGCTGTGGTCAGATCCCGCCCTTTGGCGACAAGGCGCGGGGACGCCACCAGGACCAGCGTTTCCTCTAGCAAGGGCATCACATCGGTGTCCTTGCGGGCCATTACCGCGCGTTGGATCGCGGCATCAAAGGGGCTATCTTCAAAATCCACGGGATGCAGGGCCGCGCCAAGGTCAATTGAAACATCGGGGTGCGTTTCCAGAAATTCCGGCAAACGCGGGATCAGCCATGTGGCGGCAAACGTGGGCAAAACCGCCAGCCGCAAAACATCACCGCCTTTGCCAAACGCCATCGCCATCTTGGCGGATCGGTCAAGTGCGTCCAGAATATCGCGGGCGTCTCGCACCATTGCGCGACCGGCATCTGACAATTGCAACCTTTTGCGGACCCGGTGGAAAAGCTGCACCCCCAGCCGTTCTTCCAGTGAGCGGATCGAGCGGCTGACAGCACTTTGTGTCAAGTTCAGCGTATCCGCTGCACGCGATACCGAGCCAAGATCGCTGCAAGACACCAATGCACGCAGTTCCTGAACGCTGGGAGTATAATTGGGGCGATAGATCATATCATGCGTAAAACTCATGAAGTGTGGAATTTCTATTGTTAGCATCCTGGCCCCGGCTTTGCTAGGACGAGGCAAACCAAAAGGAACCCGACATGCGGCTGAAAGCCAAAGACGCCCCCGATCTGAACCGGTTCAACTGGGAGGATCCCTTCTCGCTTGAAACCCAACTTACCGAAGAAGAGCGCATGTTGCGCAATGCGGCCAAGGCTTATGCGCAGAATAAGCTGCAACCGCGCGTCATTGCTGCTTACCGCGATGAGCAAACCGATGTGGAGATCTTCCGCGAGATGGGTGAGATGGGTTTGCTCGGTGTCACGATCCCCGAGGAATACGGTGGTGTCGGCGCATCCTATGTGGCGTACGGCCTTGTCGCGCGTGAGGTGGAGCGGGTCGACAGCGGGTATCGGTCGTTAATGTCAGTGCAAAGCTCGCTCGTGATGTATCCGATTTACGCCTACGGGTCCGAGGAGCAGCGCAAGAAATACCTGCCCAAGCTGGCAACCGGCGAGTGGATCGGCTGCTTTGGCTTGACGGAGCCTGATGCAGGCAGTGACCCGTCCGGCATGAAAACCGTCGCGAAGAAAACCGCGAATGGCTACGCGATTTCCGGCGCGAAGATGTGGATTTCCAACAGCCCGATTGCCGATGTGTTCATCGTCTGGGCCAAATCCGAGGCCCATGGCGGCAAGATTCGCTGCTTTGTGCTGGAAAAAGGTATGAAAGGCCTGTCCGTTCCAAAAGTAGGCGGCAAACTTTCCCTGCGCGCAAGCATCACTGGCGAGATCGTGATGGAAGGTGTGGAAGTTGGCGAGGATGCGCTGCTGCCCAACGTTGAGGGCCTGAAAGGCCCCTTCGGATGTCTTAACCGTGCGCGCTACGGGATCAGCTGGGGTGTGATGGGGGCGGCCGAATTCTGCATGGAGGCGGCACGGCAGTATGGCCTTGACCGCAAGCAGTTCGGCAAGCCGCTGGCGCAATCCCAGTTGCAACAGCTCAAGCTGGCCAACATGCTGACGGAAATCAGCCTAGGGCTGCAAGCCAGCCTGCGCGTCGGCCGCCTTTTGGATGAGGCCGAGGCCGCGCCGGAAATGATTTCGGTGATCAAGCGCAACAACTGTGGCAAGGCGCTCGACATCGCACGGATGTCGCGGGACATGCACGGCGGCAACGGGATTTCCGAAGAATTCCAGATCATGCGCCACATGGTGAACCTTGAAACGGTGAACACCTATGAAGGCACCCATGACATTCACGCGCTGATCATCGGGCGCGCGATCACCGGTTTACAGGCGTTTTTCTAGGCCTGCGACACCAGGCAGCGGCGGGCGTTTGTCCGCCTTGTCAATACCGCTTTGCCCGCGAAAGGTCGTATGATGACGAGAGCTGCGCTTATTCTCACGATCAATCCGGGCACAACCACAACCCGGTTTGGGTTGTTTGCGCCTGATGCCGGGGCTGTAACCCCTGTCACCGAGGCGACCATCGAGCATGATGAGAAGGCCATGGCCAGTTTCGCCGAGATTGCGGATCAGCTTGAGTTTCGCGCGCAGGCGATTGCCGAATTTCTGAGCACTATTCCCGGCGGTGTCACCCTGGGCGCCGTGGCCGGGCGCGGCGGTATGCTGAGCCCGGTGCCAGCCGGTGTGATCGCGGTGAACGATGCGCTGGTGGCGTTCGCCCTGCACACGCCGGTGTATCGGCATGCCTCCAACCTGGGCGCGCCGCTTGCGCAGGCTATCGCCCGACAGCACGGCATTCCTGCCTTCATCGTGGACCCTGTGTCGGTTGACGAACTGCCAGATGTGGCACGCGTTTCCGGCTTTCCGGAACTGCCGCGCTTTTCCTTCGTCCATGCTCTGAATATTCGTGCCTGCGGGCGGCGGCTTGCGGACGGGTTGGGCAAACCTTTTGAGGGGCTGAACGCGGTTGTGGCGCATATGGGCGCGGGCGTGTCCATTGCGGCGATTAAAAACGGGCGGATCGTTGAAAGCTCCAACCGGATGGAGAATTCGCCGTTCTCGCCAGAACGGGCGGGTGGCCTGCCGATCATGCCGCTGATCGAGCTGTGCTATTCAGGCAAATACACCCATGCCGAGTTGACCAGAAAGCTTTACGGGCAGGGCGGTGTCTTTGCCTATCTGGGCACGAAAGATATGCGGCAGGTCGAGGCAAGGATAGCGGGTGGTGACGCGCAGGCCGCCCTCGTCTGGGAGGCGATGATCTATCAATTCCGCAAGGCAATCGGGGCGATGGCGGCGGTGCTGGACTTTCAATCGGACGGGATCATCCTGACCGGCGGCATGGCGCATTCGCCCTGCGTGGTGGAGGCGCTGACCGCCGGTTGCCGCGCGCTTGCCCCCGTGCATGTCTATCCGGGCAGCCACGAAAGCGAGGCGCTGGCCGCCGGTGCCGCCCGCGTGATGGCCGGGGTCGAAACCGCCCTGAACTGGCCGGTTGTGCCGGGCGGAGAGCGCATCGCATGTTGATCAAGAGCTTTGCCGCGCTTGAGAGCGCTATGTCCGAGCGCGCGCCTTTGCGGGTTGTGGTCGCAGGGGCCGGTGACAGCCGCGTTCTGGATGCGCTGGCGGCGGCTGCACAGGATAACCTGATCGGCGCGGCGATCCTTGTGGGCGACGGCGTCGAGATAAAGCGCCTTCTTCCCGGATCACTCACAGACATTGCGGATATCATCAACGCGCCAGAGGCGGACGCATGTGCGGTCATGGCCGTGGCGGTCGTGCGACAGGGCCGCGCCGATGTGCTCGTGAAGGGCAGTGTGAACAGCGCCGCCTACCTGCGCGCCGTTGTGAACAAGGAAACCGGCCTGCGTAAATCCGGCCCCTTGTCGAACCTCACGCTGGCCGAAATGCCATCGCTGGACCGGCTGATTGGCGCGACGGACAATGGCATCATCCTGGCCCCGACACTTGAGCAAAAGCGCGCGATCCTGCGCAATACCCAGGCCCTGTTTCTGGGCCTCGGTATCAGCCATCCCCGCGTCGCCGCGATTGCCGCCTCCGAGAAAGTCTCGGAGCGGCAGCCCGCCACCACAGATGCCGCCGCCCTGAGTGCAGAGGCGCGCCAGGGTGATTTCGGGACGATGTCCATCGAGGGGCCTTTCGGCTATGACGTCGCCCTGTCAAAGGCCGCCGCCGAGGCCAAGGGGATCACCGACAGCGCGGTTGCGGGCCGCGCTGACCTGATCCTGTTTCCCAACATCGAGGCCGGCAATGCGACCGTAAAGGCGTGGAAACTGCATGGGCAGGCCCGCACCGCGAGCGTGGTGTTGGGCGCATCCGTGCCGGTGTTGCTGAACTCACGCTCCGATGCTGTGGAACAGCGCAGGCTGGGTCTGGTGCTTGCACAGGCCATCATTGCAGGATTGGCGCTTCAAGATGGAGATTGAAACGGTTGGCGGCATCGGCGCGGGTCAAATGGGAAACGGGATTGCGCAGGCCGGTTTTGATGTATTGCTCAACGATGTGAGCCAGGACCACCTCGACGATGCCGAGGCGCGCATCACCAAAAACCTCGACTGCTTGTTTGCCAAGGGCAAGCTGGATGGGGATGAGAAGGAGCGTACGCTAAGCCGTATCCAGACCACGCTGGAGCTTTCCGCCCTCGGCCCGATGGATCTGGTTATCGAGGCGGCGTCAGAATGCGAAAGCATCAAGAACACTATATTTGCGGACCGGCGTTGTTGCAAAACTCGGGCCACGAAGGATTCACTTCGCGAATCCATGCGGTTAGACGGGGTGGATGAGTGAGCCACCACCCGCCCGATATCGCACCACGAACTGGTCCAGCTACAACGCATCACTCAGGAAGCGTGGTTCGCTGCTGATCTGGGTCGATAAGGATATGACTTGGCTCGCGCCGCGCGACGGAAGGCCTCGTCGGCCCCCGGTTTTTTCCGATGCTGCGATCCAGTTTTGTCTCTCGATCAAAGTGCTGTTCAAGCTGCTTTTGCGCCAGACCGCCGGTATGGTTGCCAGCCTGCTGCGGATGGTGGGCATAGACTGGCCGGTGCCCGATTTCTCCACTCTGTGTCGTCGGCAGAGGACACTGGCAGTTCAGATGCCGTATCGCTGTGCTGGTGGGCCGCTCAACCTGCTCGTAGACAGCACCGGCATCAAATTCCTCGGCGACGGTGAATGGCAGGCCCGCAAGCATGGTGTTCAAGGGCGGCGTCAATGGCGCAAGGTACATCTGGCGATGAACACCGCCACGTCCGACATCCGCGCCATCGAGTTTACCCCCAGCCGCGATGGCGATAGTCCGGTGCTTCCGGACCTGCTTGGTCAGATCTCCGAAGACGAGGAGATCGGCACCGTGACCTCCGACGGCGCCTACGACACGCGCCGTTGCCACAAGGCTATCATCGAGTGGCAGGCTATCCCGATCATTCCGATCCGCAGGAACGGACGCCTCTGGAAAGACGACTGTCCGGCAGCCCGCGCGCGCAACGAAACCCTGCGCGCAACACGATACTATGGGAAGGCGTTTTGGAAACGCTGGACGGGATACCATGCGCGAAGCCGCGTCGAGGCGAAGATGCGCTGTCTCAAGGCCTTCGGAGAACGCATCGCCGCAAGAGACCCCGACCGACAGACGGCCGAAATCCAAATCCGCATCGCCCTCATCAACCGCTTCAATGCACTCGGCACCGCCGAAAACGAACGCGTGGCATAGCCCCAGCGGGGAAAGGGGCAGTCATGCCTCAAGCGGGAATTGCGCAACAACGCCGGTTTTGATGTTGCGTCATGTCGACCTCTTGATCTGATGGAGGCCACGCCCTCAGGCGTGAACCTTGTCGATTGCGGCTTCAATCGAGGCCTCAAGTTTGTCCAATGCCTCATCCACCTGGTTTGACGGCGTGGTCAGAGGCGGTAGAATACGCACCACGTTGCCCCGCGTGCCGCAGGGCAAGATGATCAGGCCGCGGTCTTCGGCTTGTGCGACAATCTCGTGGGTCAGCGCGACATCCGGCTCGCGGGTCTGACGGCTTGTGACCAACTCGAATGCGACCATGGCCCCAAGGCCGCGCACATCACCAATGGCTTCCATGCCTTGACGGCTGGCGATGGCCTTCAACCGTGCGGTGATCGCTTCGCCGATTTCGGCGGCCCGCACACACAGGTTCTCTTCCTCGATGATATCCAGCATCGCGTTTGCCGCCGCAACCGCCAGCGGGTTGCCCGCATAGGTGCCGCCGATGCCGCCGACAGGGGCTGCGTCAATCACTTCGGCACGGCCCGTGACAGCCGAAAGCGGGAAGCCACCGGCCAGCCCCTTGGCCATGGTGACAAGGTCCGCCGCCACGCCCGGATGTTCAAAACCAAACATCTTGCCCGTGCGCGCCATACCGGCCTGGACCTCATCGGCGATCAGGATGATGCCATGCTCATCGGCAATTTCGCGCAAGCGGCGCAGGAAGTCGAAATCCGCGACGTTGAAGCCGCCCTCGCCCTGAACAGGCTCCACGATGATGGCCGCGATACGCTCGGGATCGAGGCTCGATTTGAACACCATATCCAGGTTCGACAGGCTCATCTCGGGAGTCACACCGTGATAGGCGTTTGGAAAAGCGACATGATAGATTTCGGCCGGCATTGCCCCAAAGGCTTTCTTGTAGCCCGCAACCTTGCCGCCGAGGGCCATGCCCAGCAGGGTCCGGCCATGGTAGCCGCCCGAAAACGCAATCACGCCGGACCGACCGGTGAAGGCACGCGCCATCTTGATCGCGTTTTCCACAGCCTCTACGCCAGTTGTGGCCAGCATCGTTTTCTTGGGAAAGTCGCCCAATGTGAGATCATTCAGGCGCTCCGCCAGCCGTATGTAGCTCTCGTAGGGGGCGACGTGAAAGCAGGTATGTGTGAAAGCTTCGGCTTGTTTGGCGACAGCCGCCATCAGCTTGGGGTGGCGGTGACCTGCATTGTTCACCGCAATGCCAGCGGCAAAGTCGATGTAGCGTTTTCCATCGGCATCCCACAGCTCGGCATTTTCGGCATGGGTCACATAGATGCCACGCGTCGAGACGCCTTTTGCGACAGCGTTGTCGCGACGGATCTTCAGTTCAGCAGAATTTTCCATGACAGGTCTCCTTGAGTTATCTCGACCTGTACGCATGCTCAATATATTGAGCAAGAAATTTCTTTCTAATTGAGCAATCTTGTGCTGCCGGGTTATATGTCAGGCCGGAGGGTGGCATGCTTGAATTTGACGTTGGCGCAAGGCTCAAGGAGCTTAGAGTTCAGAACGGGCTTTCGCAAAGACAGCTCGCGGAATCGGCTGGCGTACCACACGGTCAGGTTTCGATGATCGAGACAAACAAATCTAGTCCGTCTGTCTCATCTTTGCGCAAGATACTGGGCGGATTGTCTATTGGAATGACCGAATTTTTTGAGCCTGAAGCTCAGGAAGAAGAACGGCCCTTCTTTACCCCCTCGGATCTGCGCGACCTCACCTCTCGACTGTATTCGGAGCAATGCCCCGAGGGGAAGATCACGTTAAAGCAGGTTGGCAATGCCAGATTGCACAACCTTCAGATCCTGCACGAGACCTACGAGCCCGGCGCGGACACCGGCGAAGACATGCTGGAGCACCCGTCAAATGAGGGAGGCATTGTCGTGTCGGGCGAAATTGAAGTCACTGTCAAAGGCAGTGTCAGTGTTCTCAAAGCCGGTGATTCCTATCTCTTCAACTCGCGCGAACCCCATCGCTTTCGCAACATCAGCGACCGCCCGGCCACCGTCATCTCTGCGTGCACGCCACCTTATCTTTAGAGGTTGGTCACTGTCTGCGTGAGCACGCGTCCGGCCGGGCTTTCCGGGAGCAGAAAAGTGTATCTACGCTCATGATTCTCGGCGGTTTCGTATAAGACTTGGCACAATCGCGTGCTCTACATGGCCGCGCGAGTATCGTTCTGAAACGTCTCACACGGATAGCAACGAGAACAAACGGAAAGAATATGACGTTAGGGCACTATTTTTAGTTGTTCACTCGAAAGCTGTTTCCCAGCCCGCCCCCGCCGCTTCTGTCCGAGCGGGTGTGTGCACAAGATTTTGTGCGTTTTTTTCCAAAGTGACACGCGAGGACCATGATAACGTCGCCGAAACACAAATCCTGTTTGGGGGGACCAGTTCGTGGGAGAGGGTACGGCATGACGTCTGATGCAAAAGCTAAAAAAGCGCTGATGACTGCTGCGCAATGGCAGGCTTCTGTGTCCGACACTTTCTTTCCTCTTGAGACGCTGATGTCTGACGAAGAGTCCTTTGCGGGTGACCTGGCGACATGGAGTCTTGGCGCCATCGGTCTGTCACAAATGCGGTGCGACGGGATTCTGTACAAACGGCACAAGCGCCATTTTCTCAATGAAGTTGACAGCAGCCTGCTGATCACCATCCCGCGTATGACCAAGGTTGGCTTTAGTCAGAACGCGCGGCAGGCAACGTGCTCACCCGGACAGTTTCTGGTCGAGCGAGGTGATTTGCCCTATGAGTTCTGGCACAAAGACAAAAATGAGCTGCTGGTTCTGAAGGTCTCGTCCGAAAATGTGCGCGCGCGCATCGGCTCCACTGACCGGCTGGGGGCGCTCAGTTTTGACGGCACCGAAGGTGTTGCGAATTTCTTCCTCGATGTGGTGCAGACAACAGCGCAGCACGTGGATTTTCTGGACGAAGCGGCGCGCGTCGCTGCTGGGGCGCATATCCTTGACTTGCTATGTCTTGCCATCCGCAACGACGATCGCGTCCTCGACAGCAACAAGTCGTCCATTCGGGCGGCCCACCTGCATCGCGCCGAACAATTCATCCGCAACAATCTGGGCGAGGAGGACCTGTGTTCCAGTCTGGTTGCGGAAGCTTGCAACCTATCGCAGCGCTATTTGCAGCAGCTGTTTTCGGATGCAGACAAAACGGTTTCCGGGTTCATTCGTGAAAAGCGGCTGATCAGGGCGCGCGAAGATCTGAGCGTCGGAAGCTCCACCACGATTGCCGAAATTGCCCACCGCTGGGGCTTTTCGGATCAATCTCAATTCAACAAGGCATACCGCGCCCGTTTTGGCTGCACGCCAACGGACACCCGCAAGGCCGGGCAGCAGAAACAAGGGACTGCACGGCCCTAAATACCTGAACAGTATCGAGAAACCTGAATTGGCGCAGCACGAGCTGGCGCCAGCCCGTTGCCCTATTGTCTTTTGAAGGATGACAGAATGAAAAACACCAGAGTAGCTGTCGATGTCGGCGGAACCTTTACGGACGTCTGCATCATGGATGAAACCACCGGCGCCATTCGCATCGAGAAAACATCGTCAACGCCCGATGATCCGATGCAGGCCATTCTCAATGGGATAGAGCAAGGCGGCATTGATCTGAGCACGGTGTCCATGTTCTCACACGGCACCACCGTGGCGACGAATGCCCTGATCACGCGCAATCTGGCGCGGACGGCCATGATCTGCACCGAGGGGTTCCGCGATGTCGTCGAGATCCGCCGCGCGAACAAGGAAGACCTGTGGGACACATATAAAGATGTGGCCAAGCCCTATATCCCGCGCCGCGACCGGCTTGTAGTCAAGGAATGTGTCGATGCGGACGGCACCGTTCTGGAGCCGTTGGACGAAGAAGGCGCATTGAGCGTCGCCCATATCCTGAAGAAGCGCAACGTGGCGTCCGTAGCGATTTGCTTCATGAACTCCTACACGAACGGCGCCAACGAAGAGCGGATGCGCGAAATTCTCCTGAGCGTGATGCCGGATATTCCCGTGTCGGTCTCCTCCCAGGTTCTGCCGGAGATTTTCGAGCATGAGCGGTTCTCCACCACGATGGCCAACGCCGCCGTGTCGCCGTCGGTTGTGGATTATGTCGAGCGGCTTGAGGGCAAGCTCTCGGACGGTGGCTATGAACGCGATCTGCTTTTGCTGCACACCGGCGGCGGCGTGATGACCCCGGCAAGCGTCAAGGATTTCGCGGCGCGTCTGGCGGGTTCGGGCATTGCTGCGGGCGCTATTGCCAGCCGCTTCATCGGCAACCTTTGTGGATTTGAGAATTCCATCGGGTTTGACATGGGCGGCACCAGCACGGATGTTTCGCTGGTCTATGAAGGCAAGTCGCGGGTCACCAAGGACTGGTATATCGAGTACGGCTACCCGATCCGGTTCCCCTCCATCGAAGTGTTGACCATCGGCGCGGGCGGGGGGTCGCTGGCCTGGAAAGACGAGGGCGGTTCGCTGCGCAACGGCCCGCAGTCCGCAGGCGCTTTCCCGGGGCCTGCCTGCTACAAGAACGGCAACAAGGTCGCGACGAACACCGACGCAAACGTTGTTCTGGGCCGTCTGGGCACGTCCCTTGCAGGTGGGAAAATAACGCTTGATCCCGATTTGGCGGAAACCGCAGTCAGGGAGTCCGTTGCGGAACCTTTCGGCATGGAGTTGCACGAAGCTGCGGAAGCGGTTGTCGCCGTCGCCAATGCGAACATGGCGAACGCTGTGCGCCTCTTGTCGATCAGCCGTGGATACGATCCGCGCGACTTTGCCCTGGTGGCCTTTGGTGGCGCGGGTGCCTTGCACGGCGCTGCAATCGCAAGGGAGCTGTCTATTCCAACAGTCATCGTCCCCCCAAATCCGGGCGTCACATCTGCTTTGGGCTGCCTGCTTGTGGATATCCAGCATGACTTCTCCGAAAGTTTCATGGCTGCTGCCGCCACAACCAAGCCTGCGGATATCGAGGCTGCTTTCAGTCGCCTTGAGGCCCTTGCCGCCGAACGTTTAAGTCACGAGGGCGTCGTGCCCAAAGACATCCTTATGCAGCGCACGGTCGAGATGATGTATCAAGGACAGTGGCGATCCCTCGCGGTGGCGGCACCTTCAGAAGTGACCGACATTGATGTGCTGATCGACGGGTTCCACAGCGAACACGAACGCGAGTTCAACTATCGTCGCGATGATGCGCCTGTGTCTATTTTCCGCGTCGGTCTTGCCGCCACGGGGATGGTGCCAAAGGCCGAGCTGCAAACCCACAAGATAGAAAAGAACACCCCCACAACAGACGCCATGCGAGACGTTTGGTTCGGTGGCAAGGCCTTCCCTGCGATGGTTTTTGAACGCGACAACCTGAGCGCCGGCGCGACCTTCGAAGGTCCGGCAATTGTCGAGCAGTTCGATTCAACCATCGTGATCCCGCCGAACACGACCGCCGAGGTCGACACTTACAAGAACATCCTCATCCGCGTTCAGGAGTAAAGATATGACTGATATGAAAACGCTTGATCCTGTCACGTTCGAAGTTCTCAAGAACTCGTTTATCACGTCCGTGGATCAGATGGCGGAGCAAATGCTGCGCACATGCTACTCCTTTGTGATTTACAACCGTGACTTTTCCAACGCGTTGCATGACGCCGAGGGCAACTCGGTCGCACAGGGCAATGCGGATATCGCGGTGCACGTCGGGACGCTGCACTTCACCTGCAAGGATGTCATTCGCGTCTTCAAGGGCGATATGTATCCGGGCGACGTCTATGCGATCAACGACCCCTACGCAGGGGGCACCCACTTCAGCGATGTGCGCCTGGTGCGTCCGATCTTTGACGAAGACGAGCTTATCGGTTTTTCACAGTCCAACGGTCACTGGTCCGATCTGGGGGGCTCTGTCCCGGGATCATTCGACGTAACGGCCAAAGACATGTTCCGCGAAGCAGTGCGCATCACACCCGTGCGCCTGTTCCGGGCCGGGGACTTTTGCTCGGATGTCGCGAATCTGATTGCAAACAACACGCGAGACCCTGCCTCGATCATCGGTGACATCCATTCGCAGGCACAGGCGACACTGGTGGCCGAGCGTGAGATCCTGCGCCTGGTCCGCAAGTATGGCCGCGAACAGGTGATGCAGGGCATGAATGAGGTCCAGGACTACGTTGAGCGCGCCGTGCGTCAACGTATTGCGGCCCTGCCGGACGGCACGTGGGAATCCGTGGATTACATCGACCGCGACCCGTCCGGCGGCGAGGGGATGATCCCGATCCATATCAAGATGACGATCAAGGGCGACCAAATCCACTACGATTTCGAAGGAAGCCATCCGACGATCGGGTCGATGTACAATTCGGCGCCGGGGGCCACGTTCTCGGCCGTTGTTGCGGGAATGAAGACCTTTTTCCCCGACTTGCCTCTGAACAGTGGTTTCTACCGCGTGATTTCCATCGACGCCCCGGAAAACTCGGTAGTAAGCGCACAATGGCCGGTGGCTGTCACAGGCTTCCTGATGCCCTTCGAGAAAATCATGAACTCCGTGTTCGAGATGTGGTCGGAAATCATACCGGAGCGGGCCATCGCCTGCGCTTTCAATCTGGAATATCTTCTGGCCGGTGGCACGGACAAACGTCGTGATGAAGACGCGACCTTCATGTTCTATGAATGGCTACCCGGTGGTTGGGGCGGTCGTCGGGGCAAGGATGGCAGCGATGTCACCACCGCGTGTTTCGGCACCGGGCTGATGTCGCAGCCCAATGAGGGCAACGAGCGGGTCAACCCGACCCGCACCCTGGAGTTCCAGATCAAGCAGGACAGCGCGGGCCCCGGCAAGTGGCGTGGCGGGACGGGGGTGCAGAAAACCTCGTTGTTGCTGGAAAGCGAAAAGTCGGTGATGTCCTATGTCTGTGATCGTGAACGGGCAGTTGTGTGGGGCGTTGAGGGCGGTCTGCCTTCCATGCCTCATGGCTTGACGATCAAGCGCGCGGGGTCTGACACCTCGGAATGGCTCGGCTCTGTCTTCTCAGACTTCCCGATGTATTCCGGCGATGAGTTTGCGCGCCCGACCGCTGGCGGTGGTGGCTTTGGCGATCCGCTTGAGCGGTCGACCGACAACGTGATGACGGATGTCATTGATGACTACGTGTCGGTGGAAAGGGCGGCACTGGATTATGGTGTCGTGGTCGAGGAGATCGACGCCGATCTTTGCGAATACAAGGTGGATGAGGCCGCGACCGAAAAGTTGCGGGCCCACATCCGGGCCAATCGGGTTGCCTGGGCGCGGATGGATCCCGACAAGGTCGCGCAGATGTATCGCAACGGTGAAATCAATGCGATGGATGCTGTCCGCCGCTATGCGGTGATCCTCGATTGGGAAACTGGCGAGCCTCTTCCGAAGACAATCGAACAGTTCCGCGAGAGCTTCGAGCGCCGCAGCGTGGCCCATTGGTCCTGAAGCGACCCTGCAAAGGCGATGGCCGCCATTGATCGGCGGCCATCAGCGTGGATGGTCACGCACGAACCAAAGGGGAAGAATGTGTCACTTGAACTGAAGTCAATCAGCGTTGCTTTCGGTGGCTTCAAGGCGCTGAACGATGTGACGCTGTCCCTCCGCAAGGCAGAGATCGTCGGATTGATCGGTCCGAACGGTGCTGGAAAAACCACTTGTGTAAACGTGATCACAGGCTTTCAGGAGCCCAGTTCGGGCACTGCCACGCTGGATGACGTGTCGATCAGCGGCAAGGCGCCCTTCGATATCCGGCGTCGCGGGCTTGCGCGGACCTTTCAGGCGGGGCGGTTGTTCACGGGCCTAGATGTTCTGGACAATCTGGCCGTGACCGGCGTTGGCCTTGGCCATTCGCGCAAAGCGTCCGAGGAGGAGGCTCTGCGCCTGCTGACATGGATGGGGGCCGCGCATCTGGCTGAATTGCCAGCTGCCGGCCTGCCTTACACCGATGAGCGGCGCGTCGGGATTGCGCGGGCCCTGATGCTCGCTCCGGACTTTTTGTTGCTGGACGAACCGGCGGCGGGGATGTCCGAGGCTGAGGCCGAAGACCTTGCGCAGATCATCCGGAGGATTGCGGAGGAACTTCAATGCGGTGTCTTGCTGATCGAGCATAACGTCGGACTGGTCCTGTCGCTCTCGAACCATGTCTATGTCCTTGATGCGGGCATGATCATCGAAGAGGGCGACAAGGATGCGATCCTTGGCAGCCGGGCGGTGCGTGAAGCCTATCTTGGCGCCGAACACACGGAGGACGCGTGATGTCGAAGCTGGGTATTTTCGATGTCTCGGTTCGCTACGGCAAGGTGCCGGCGCTGACAGAGGTTTCCTTCACCGTCGAGGAGGGCGAGCGATTGTTCATTTCCGGGTCCAATGGTGCTGGAAAGACGTCGTTGCTCAAGGCGGTCTGCGGTGCGGTTTCAACGACCCATGGGCGTATCGAAGTGGATGGTGACATGCTCACCGGCCAGTCGCCCGAGGCCATCGCCCGTCTGGGGTTGACGATGGTGCCCGAGGGTCGGGAGATATTTGGAACCCTCACGGTTGAGGAAAACCTGCGCGTCGGCACCGGTATCCGCCACGACACCGAGGCCATCGAGACCGACATCGACGAGGTTTACCAGAGTTTCCCAATACTTGGCGAGCGGCGCCATGCCAACGCCGGTGCGTTGTCGGGCGGGCAGCAACAGATGCTGGCGATCGGGCGCGGATTGATGACCAACCCCAAGCTGATGCTGGTGGATGAGCCCTCCCTTGGACTGGCCCCGAACATTGTCGATCAGGTCTATGAGACGCTGGTCAATTTGCAGAATGAACGCGGCCTCACCCTCATCATCGTCGAGCAAAGCTCGTCCCGCGCGGCCCGTGTCGGCGGGCGCATGGTTCTATTGGGCGGCGGTAAGGTGATGGGTGACGGCGATGCGGCAACCTTTGCGGAAAGCGACCTGCTCAAGGAAGCGTATTTCGGGCAGGACAAGTCAAAGGACGCGACATGAATGCAATTCCACAGCTTCTTTTTGACGCGCTCAGTCTTGGCGGCATCTATGCGATGGCGGCTTTGGGGATCGCGCTGATTTTCGGCGTGATGAAACTGGTGAACTTCGCCCATGGCGAATACATTGCCTTTTGCGTTTTTGCATTGATCGTGCCGTCCACGGATGCCGTGGCTGTCATGTTCCTTGGCAAAGCCCCGGCGATCCTGCTGATCCCGATCATGCTTTCGATTGGGGCCATCATCGCCGTCGCGTCTGAGTTCCTTGTATTCCGGCACATGCGCAATGCGACACCGGTCGCGATGATGATCTCATCCTTCGCGCTGGGTTTTGTGATCCAGAATGTCCTCTTGCTGGTCTACAGCAGCCGCCCCAAGGCGATCAGCCTCTGGCCAGAACTGAACCAGCCGATCAGCGTGGCTGGCGCCTCGATCCCGCTTTTGCAGATCATCGTGATTTTCACGGCCTTGCTCGTGGTCGTGTCGCTGGCCTTGCTTCTTAAGCGCACACGGCTCGGGCTGGAGATGCGGGCGGCGGCAGAGAATTTCACCATGGCGCGTCTGTTGGGTGTGCGCGCCAATGTGGTGATTACCGGTGCCTTCGCGCTGTCGGGCGCGCTGGCTGCGGCGGTCGCGCTGATCATGGTGACGCAAACCGGCGTTGCAGACATCCGGATGGGTGGACAGATCATGCTGGTTGCTTTCATCGCCACGGTGATCGGCGGTCTAGGGAGCTTGCCCGGCGCCGTCGCAGCGGGGTTCCTGATCGGTGCCGCTTCGGTGATGCTGCAAGGCTTCCTTCCGCTTGAAGCCCGCCCTTTCCGCGATGCGTTCCTCTACACGCTGGTCATCGTCAGCCTGCTGCTCAGGCCCGATGGGCTGTTTGCGCCCAAATCATCAAAGCCGAGGGTGTAACGCATGGCACACACAAATAAGCAAAAGCGCCTCAGCGCATGGTCCACGCCGTTTCTGTTGATCGCCGTTCTGGTCGTGTTCACGCTTCTTGTCACGTTTCTGGGGGACAATTCCCTTGCGCGCATGGCGGCGCAAACCATGATCCGCGTGACGTTCGTCGTCGGCCTTTGGATCTTCGTCGGAAACTCCGGCATCGTCAGCTTTGGCCATGTGGGGTTCATGGCGATTGGCGCCTATTGCTCGGCGTGGCTGACGCTCAGACCGCAGATGAAAGGCATGTTCCTGCCGGATCTATGGCCCTTCCTGGCAACGGCTGAATGGCCCGTCCTGCCAGCGGCCATCGCATCGGGGTTGCTTGCCTCCATCGTTGCGCTGTTGGCGGGTGCCGCCATCCTGCGGTTGTCGGGCATCGCCGCTTCTATCGCGACCTTCGCCTTTCTCGCCATCGTCTACACCGTCTACTCAAGCTGGGAAGGCGTGACGGGGGCCACGTCGTCGGTCGTCGGACTGGCGCGCTACGCGGATCAATGGGTCACTCTGGGCTGGGCCAGCGTCGCTGTCCTTGCGGCGGCCTGGTATGCGAACTCATCCTCCGGCCTTGCCCTGCGCGCCAGCCGCGAAGACGAGGTCGCAGCCGATGCAAGCGGCATCAACATGTATCGCCACCGTCTGATCTCATTGGTGATATCCGCCTTTTTCGCGGGTGTGGCCGGTGCCTTGTTCGGGCATTCGCTGGGGGTGCTGAACCCCAACAGCTTCTACCTCGGCGTGACATTTATAACCCTTGCGATGCTCGTCGTCGGGGGCATCGGCAGCCTGACCGGCGCTGTCGTTGGTGTGCTTGCGCTGTCGATCATCATCGAAGCGCTGGTACGCATGGAGCACGGGATGGAGATCGGGGAGGTGACATATGCGCTGCCTACGGGCGCCCAGGAAATCATCATCGGTCTCATCATGATCTTCGTGCTCATTCTGCGTCCGGCGGGTTTGAGCGGCGGAAAAGAACTCCGACTGCGGATCGGTGCCCGCTGATCGGGATAAAGTCACATCAACACCACTTTGGGAGGAAACAAATGAAACACTTACTTACAGCAACAATACTTGCGATCAGCCTCGGCGCGCCCGCGATAGCCGATGACATTACGGTCGGGTTTGCGATTGCAAAGTCCGGTTGGGTGGAAGCATACGATTCACCCGCGGTCGCTGCCGCGCGTATTCGGATCGACGAGATCAACGCAGCAGGCGGCCTTCTTGGCAAGCAGATCAAATGGATCGAGGCCGATACCAAGAGCGATCAGGCGCAATCGGCCAGTGCGGGCCTTGAAATGGTCGATGCTGGTGCGGACATGCTGGTTGTTTCCTGTGACTACGATTTTGGCGCTCCCTCAGCACTTGCGGCCGAGAGTGCGGGTCTGAACTCGTTCTTCCTGTGTGCAGAAGACATCAAGGCGGGGATTCAGGGCGTCGGCCCGAACAGCTTCTCCGCGTCGATTCTGGCTGCGGTTCAGGGCGCGACCGTTGCTGAATGGTCCGTGCAGGCCCGTGATGCAAAGACCGGCTACGTGCTTCTTGATACCACCATCGAATACGACAAGGGGATCTGCACCGGCTTTGACTGGATGTTCCCAAAGGCCGGCGGCGAGATCGTGGGCCGCGACACGTTTCTGAACAATGACGCCTCCATCGCCAGCCAGATCACGCGCATCAAGGGGCTGGAAGAGGAGCCCGATGTCATCATGCTTTGTTCCTACATTCCCGGGGCGGCTTCCGCTGTGCGCCAGATTCGCGCCGCGGGGATCAACTCGTTGATCCTGAACGGGTCGGCGGTGGATGGTTCCTATTGGCTGGATGCAGCCCCCGACCTGTCGAACTTCATCGTGCCGGTTCAAGGGTCGGTTTACGGGGATGACACACGGCCTGC
This sequence comes from Paracoccus tegillarcae, assembly GCF_002847305.1. Lineage (NCBI taxonomy): Bacteria > Pseudomonadati > Pseudomonadota > Alphaproteobacteria > Rhodobacterales > Paracoccaceae > Paracoccus > Paracoccus tegillarcae. The sequence goes on from NZ_CP025408.1 coordinate 2,674,290, forward strand.
GGTCAACGCATTCCGCGATGCATTCGCAGCCGAAACCGGCGCGGCGCCGGCCAGCACCTATGCCTATCCCGGGTATTTGCTGATCGACCTCTGGGCCAAGGCCGTGGAACGGGCGGGCACGGTTGAGGCCTCTGCCGTCACGGCGGAACTCGAAAAGATGGACAATGAGCCGACGATTTTCGGCCCGCGCAGCTTCTCCGATGAGCTTCACCATCAGAACACGGCCGAGATGCAGATTGTCGAAATCACCAACGGGACGCCCGGCGTGATCGACAGCTTCACAATCAGCGAGCCTGTCCCGCTTGATGTGCTTCTGCAATAATCAATAACGCAGGCTGCGCTCCGGCCGGGGTGCAGCCTGCTTTCCCAATAGCGCCATGCAGTTGGCGCAAGAGTGCTTCATTTGAGGAGGTCGTCGATATGTATGATGGCAAGCTGGACGTACTGCGACAAGCACTGTTCTGTTCAAGAACGAAAAAACGCGGGTGACCGAATAGCGGTTTCCGACAAGCGGAGACAACACCGGCTGGCATAAGTGCAGTGCCGTGCGCGGCAGGACCGCAGTAAAGCGCGCAAGGTCAGTGTCTTGTGTGTAGAGGTCTCTTTTTCCACCGAAATGCCGTTGTGAAATGGGGAGTGGCCACCGACGTCGAGCGAGGTAAAGCCCTCTCCCAGCCCGCCAGGACCGGCAAACAGATCGACAATCCCGAACGTGGCTGGCAAATCAGGAACCACTCGAATTCAGATCATTGGCAGTATACTAAGTCAACAAGCCGAAGCTAGGGGGCAATTGCCGGACAGCGTCGACAGTCGGACCCGATCCCGTTTGATGGCGGGGATAGGCGGGAAGGACACGAAGCCCGAACTGGTCCTTCGGCGATCCTTGCATGCGCTGGGCTTCCGATACCGTCTGCACGTCAAGGGTGTGCACGGAAAGCCGGATATTGTGATGCCAAAGTAAAAGGCAGTCATCTTCGTCCATGGCTGCTTCTGGCATCGACATCAGGGCTGCCGATACACGACAACCCCATTGACGCGACCGGACTTTTGGAAGGACAAATTCGACGCGAATGTCGCCCGGGACGAGGCCGTTAGATCGGCGCTGTCGCAGACCGCATGGCGGGTCGCCACGGTTTGGGAATGTACCCTGCGAACCGAGGCAGGTGTGGCTGCAGCAAGAGACGTCGTGGCGGCCTTGCTCCTTGACGGTGGCTCCGAACTTGCGATCGGCGAGGCCGATACCGCGACATCGAAGCGATCGAGGCGCAATGCGGCATCGTCAGGACGGCTCTGAAATCTTGCCGACATTGGTGCGAGCTGGCCAACGTCGTCGGAACGCCGAGGGGTAAATTCTGTCATACGGACTTTCTCCACGGCCGCACCTCGGGCATCGCCGCTGGCATTTCCACCTCCCGTAGCATGCCGCCTGCGATCAGCCCGTCACGGGCCCAGCCCAGCGCCTGCCACCAGTTGTCATAGGCACGGCGCGCGGCCTCGATCTGCTCAGCATGCGGCGGCCAGATGACGGGACAGGCCAGTATCTCGATCGCGCGCCACTTACCGCGGGTCAGTGCGCGTCCGGTTCCGACGATGATGGTGCTGGCGCGCTCGCCATGCTGGTTGCGCTTGGTCTCAACCGGCACGCAGCGCGGGACAGCGCCGGGCATCCAGTCCGGGGTCAGCCCCGCACGCGCCAGCTCCGCCACTCGGATCGCCATGCGCTTGCCGCCAAGGGTGTCCGGGATCCCGGCGATGGTGGCGGCGATCACCTCGGCGTCCGCGTGGGTGCAACCGCCGATCTTGCGCTGGCCCCCGTAAATCTTGCAGCCCAGCGCGGCACGCTGCAGGAGGACCTATTCTAGGCCAAAGCCGAAGCCTTCCTCGGTCACGTACTGGGGCGGCGGCAGCTCCTGCTGAGCCTTCTCGACTCGGAAGGCCCATTCCATCGCCGCCTGGACGCCCAGCGCGCGCTTCATTCCGGTGCCGCCGGTGCGGATAATCTGTCGATGTAGGGTCATCGCACGCCGCGGATTCGGAGGCGCTCTGGAGTGACCAGTCCGCGCGACAGCATGACGTCGCGCATGGTGTTGCTGATCGCGCTGACCGGCAGGTAGCGGCTGGAGTTCACCATCTCGGCGTAGAAGGCGGGCAGGTCGGTGATCGGTTATTCCGGAGGTGCGGCTCCGGCCTTCCGCTTGCGCCGTTTCCGCCCTGCATCCACGACCTTGCGCTGGGCGGCGCGTTGCATGGCGCGGTCCAGCGCCTTGGGGCCGTCGGGGGGCTTGGCGGGAGGCTTAGGCCAACCTCACGCAACACCCCGCCGTTCGCAGGCCAGCGTTGTCCGATCGCGTTGGCGGTCGATGGCTGACGGCGGCGTAACCTGGGCTGGACACGACTTAACCAATATCACGCTGTCGGGGCGGGTTTCAGATCGAGTTCCTCGATCATCGCGTCGCGCATGACGAATTTCTGCGCCTTGCCGGTCACCGTCATCGGCAATTCGGGTTTGAACCGTACGTAGCGCGGGACTTTGTAATGCGCCATCAGAGACTTGGCGAAATCCCTGATTTCAGCCTCATCCGCATCTGCGCCCGGTTTCAGCACGATCCAAGCGCAGACTTCTTCGCCATATTTGACATCGGGTACGCCGAATACCTGCACCAGTTGCACCGAGGGATGGCGGAACAGATATTCCTCAATCTCGCGCGGATAGATATTTTCGCCGCCCCGGATCAGCATGTCCTTGACCCGCCCGACGATGTTGCAGAAACCCTGATCATCCATCGTCGCCAGATCGCCTGTCTGCATCCAGCCGTCATCGTCAATGGCATCGGCGGTCTTTGCGGGCTCGTTCCAATAGCCCTTCATCACCGAATAGCCGCGGGTGCACAGTTCGCCTGTCGCGCCGACCGGAACGGTATTGCCATCATCATCGGTCAGCTTGACCTCAAGGTGAGGGTGAATGCGACCGACTGTGGTCACGCGCTTGTCGATCGGATCATCGGTATGGGATTGGAATGACACCGGCGAGGTTTCGGTCATGCCATAGGCAATCGTGACCTCATCCATATTCATGCGTTCGACCACGCGCTTCATGATCTCGATCGGGCAGGGTGCGCCTGCCATGATGCCGGTGCGCAGAGTTCTTAGATCGTGTTTGGCAAAGTCGTCGGAATCCAGCATGGAGGCAAACATCGTCGGTACGCCGTAAAGCGCGGTGCAGGATTCGTCTGCGACGGATTTCAACACCTGCTCGGGGTCGAACCCCTCACCAGGAAACACCATCGCCGCACCTTTGGAAACCGAGCCAAGCACCCCCATCACCATGCCAAAGCAGTGATATAGCGGCACCGGAATGCACAACCGGTCCTCATGCGTGAAACGCATGGTTTGGGTAACAAAATGGCCGTTATTGACGATGTTGCGATGACTGAGTGTCGCGCCCTTGGGCAGCCCCGTGGTGCCCGAGGTGAACTGGATATTGATCGCATCATCCGGGCGCAGGGCGCTGCTGATCGGTTCAAGACGGGCCGGATCGGCGGGTGTCGCGGCAATTTTTGCAAAGTTCAGAATGCCTGGAATATCGGTGGCGTCCCCCATGCGAATGACAATACGCAGATCGGGCAGGCGTTCAGACATCAGCGCGCCGGGACGACAGCTGTCCAACCCGGGCGCGACTTGCCGGATCATGCCCAGATAGTCCGAGGCCTTGAACCGATCTGCCAGAACCAGACAACGCACGCCCACATGACGCAGCGCGTATTCCAATTCGCCCACGCGATAGGCGGGATTGACGTTGACCAGGATCGCGCCGATCCGGGCTGTGGCGAATTGCGTCAGCACCCATTCGGGCCGGTTGGGTGACCAGATGCCGACCCTGTCGCCCGGACCGATGCCCAGATCCAGCAGACCCGTGGCCAGTCGGTCCACCGCCTGACCGAATTCGGCATAGCTCAGCCGCAAGCCGTGTTCGCGAAAGATCAGCGCATCGCGGTCGCCATACGCAGCGATCGCCGCTTGCAACAACCCGGCGATGGTTTCGTCGCGCAGCGGGCTGTCTGTCGGCCCGGCGACACGGCTTTCGCCGGCGCTGACGGGCGCTTCGTGATACATGCTCATCTCGTCCTCCTCATCTCAATCGACCCCATGGGACCGGATATCACTCAGTTAATTCTTGCCCCAGACCAACGCCGCCAGCACGACCCACAGACCGGCCCCGATGACAGGCGCGATCCGATAGGCAATGGCCGGCATCCGCCATCGGATCGTCCGGCGCGCAGTGGCTCCCTGGGATTGGATCAGCCAGCGCCGACAGGCCAAGGCCACATGGGTAATCGCCAGCCCCGCAAACAGCCACCAACTGGCAATGTGAAGGGCGCGCAGATTGGGGTCGGTCGCGAACCTTTCCGGAACGCCCGGCACGCGATCGCCAAAGGGCCACCAGATCGGGGCGTATCCCCAACCTGGCCCCATTCCATGCAGGATCGGCCCCGTCAGCGGAATGACCAATGCACCCACAAGCAACCCCCAGAATACCGCACGCCCAAGCGGCATTGCCCAACTGATCCGGCCAGTCGCAGCGGCCCTGCGCCGCCATGGCCTCATGCTCAGTGCGAAACCCACGGCAAGATACAGCATCGCCAGTCCGGCGGTCTTGTGCAATCCGTAAACCGTCACGGTCCACGCAGCATCACGCCCCGCCGCATAGGGCAGCGCGTCGCCGTAAAGGCCGATGCCGATGACCAGCACCAGCCCCGGCGCGATTACCCAATGCAGGGTCCGCTCTAACCGGTGACGCAGCTTGCGCTTGTCCATTTACAATGATCCTTGGACCGGAAAACTCGCCGGTGGCAGTTTGCAGTCAGGCCATTTTTGGCCGCCGAGGTGACGAAATTTATCATATGATTTTCAATCAGATATCCAGTATTCGGCCAACGGCGCGACTTACGTAATCGTTGACAGAATCCGCCGTGGGGCCTATTCCCAACGGCGGGAGATGTGACAGCATGGACAGCCCCTGGATTATCTCGGAGCCCCTGGCCGCGGTCGAGGCGATCACCACCGGCGGTGGTGACACCGACTGCCAGTCCAACAGCGTGATGCCGCTGCGCGTCTTTGTTTCCAGTCTTGAACGGTTGGCGGGCAATGCCGCCGATGCGGCGGCGCTGTGGCGCGCGGGCGAGGTCATGGATCTGGCCCATCTGGGTGCGATTGGTTGCGCCATGACTGCCGCGCCGACACTCGGGGCCGCGCTGCGCTGTTTCGTCAACTATTTCGGCACTGTGCAATCGGCTTCTTCGCTGTCGATGGAGCAGGATGGGGACATGGTTGCCCTGCGCTACCGGGTGCTGGACGAAGATATCTGGCCCCGTGCAGCCGACGCCCAACTGACGCTTGGCGTGATTTGCGGAACAGCGCGGCGATTTGCGCCCGATGCAGACCGCGCGCTGATCGCGCAGTTGGAAGTTGCCGAAAGCGCGCCGGCACGGGCCATTACTGCCCATCTCGAGCGGCAAGTTCGCGGGGGCATGGACAATGCGTTGTTCATTCCCGCACGACTGCTGGATCGCACGGTCCGGTTGGTTTCCGATAATCCATCTGCGGCGCATTTTCGTGACGCGGTTCAAACGCTGGATCAGCACCAGCGCAACGTCCGGCTTAAACAGCCCGTCAGTGATCGGGTGATTGACCTGCTGCTGCGGCGGATGGGCCAGGACGGCGCAGATCTGGGCGGCGATCAGGACGCCATCGCCCGCGCAATGGGCATGTCGCGCCGGACCCTGCGCCGCAAGTTGGAGGCCGAGGGGACATCGTTTCACGAACTGAACGAAAGTTGCCGGCGCAATGTCGGGCGTGCTCTGTTGGCGCGCAGTGACCTGCCAATGATCGAGATCGCATTGCGGTTGGGTTACTCTGATCATACCGCGTTCTCGCGTGCCTTCACACGTTGGTTCGGCGTGTCGCCGCGCGAGTTGCGCAAGACCGAGGGATCGGCGCGCAGCAACGCCACCTGATCGAAGGCCATCTCTCGTGCAGGCCCTGCATGGGCAATCACGATGATCGTGCGGTCAGGAAATCGGTCACGGATGACGGTCAGAATGGTGCGTGCTGTCGGGGTGTCGACTTCGGACAGGCATTCATCCAGCACCAGCACCCGGAACGGCAGCAACAGCGCGCGCGCCAGTGCGATCCGCTGACGCTCGCCCCCCGACAGGTTTCGGCCTGCCTCGTCAATGGCGACATCGGTGGTGAGGGACAGTCCGGCCATGGCCAGAACGGCTGTCATCTGATCGTCGCTGGCTTCTGGATCGGCCAGGTGCAAATTGTCGGCGACCGTGCCGCGAAACAGCAAGGCTGCCTGCGGAACCACAGCCACCGCCCGGCGCAGCGACTGGCGGTCAAGTCCGGCCACATCTTCGCCGTCCAGAAAGACCCGCGCGCCGGGCGCGGGCGCGACCAACCCGGCGGCCAGCGCAATCAGCGTCGATTTGCCAATGCCAGATGGGCCATCGATCAGCACTGTCTCGCCTGCATGGATGGTCAGATCGACGGGCAGATGGCGGCTTGCCATTGCGCGGGCCTGCACCAGACGCAATGTGCCGCTACCGGGCGAAGGCGCGCGACCACCGCGTTCATCGGCATCAGGCTCTGCAATGGCGGTCAGCCGCGCCAGTGCCACCTGCGCCTGCGCCTGCGCGTGATAAAGGCCCAGCAGGTTCTGCAATGGCCCCGTCATCATGCCGACATAGCTGAGAAAGGCGATCAACGCGCCGATCTGCCATTGCCCGGAAACCACCAGCCAGCCGCCGCCCAGCAGAATGGCGGTCCGCACCAATGCGCCGGTCAATTGCGGCACGAAGCTGACGAATTCAGACCAGCGGCGCTGGCGCAACAAAAGCATTACCTGTTGAGCTTGCAGCGGAACAAATCCCGTCAGTCGCGAGGGTTGTGCGCCAAGTGTTCGCAGTGTTGGCAACCCCGCAAAGCCCTCGGCCAGATAGGATGAAAGTTCGCCGCGATTGCTGCGCAACTGATCGGCGCGCTCGCGGGTGCGGGGACGCGCCCAGATCAGAAAGCCCAGATTGATCGGGGCTGCCATCAGCGGGATCAACGCCAGCCGCCAATCCAGGACGAACAGCATCACGGTCCCACCGACCAGCCGGAACACCGAGGAAGCGGCGGCCAGGACCGTGTCGAAGGCAAATCTCTGGATCTCGGCCGTATCGCCGTCGATGCGCGCCATTCCCTCACCTACGGTCAGGGCGGGACGGTCGGGGCGACGGTGCAGCGCGGCGTCCAGCATTCTTGAGCGCAGATCAATCAGCATCTGTGCCGAAAATCGCAGATGCAGCAGGCTGTTGACGACCGATCCGCAAAGGATCAGCAGACCGACCGCAAAGGCCATTGCGGCATAGCGCAGAACGGTATGCCAATCCTGCGCGACAAGGCCCTGGTCGATCAACAACTTGGTCAGCCATGGCGGCACCAGGGCAATCAGCGCCGCAGTCAGCGAGGTCGCCAGAACCAGCGCAATGCCCGGCAAGGCACGCGCAAGGACGGGCGTCAGCCAGGACAGAGCCGCAGGACCAAACAGCCCGCGCACCATCAGGGCGGCGATCCGCTCTCGCAGGGTCATCGGGCGGGAACGGCGGCCAGCCGCCGCTCAGGCCCGATATGGCGCGCGTGCTTGGCCAGCCATTGGAACGGATCTGACCCTGCCTCGGCAAAGCCGGCGGCCAGATGGCCGGCCACGCGTGCAGCGGCCAGGCTGGCCCCACCCATGCCTGTTCCGCCATGTTCGGGCGAGGCGCACCACGCGCCGATCACGCCGTCGGGTAGCAGTGACAGATCCGGCCAACCACAGCGCGCGTCGCCGGTCGCGGCGATGACACCGGGATAGGCCGCAGGCCAGCAAGGGCCGCCACGCGAAGGCGATGCCGCCACCAGCGAACAACCCCGGGCCAAAGCCGCCTTGCAGGCTTGTCGCAGCACGCGCCGATCAGAAGCCAGCCCAAGACTGAGAACGATTACCGCGCAGTCTGCCGACAACCAGTCGATGGCCCGCGCAACACGGTCGGCGCTGGTGATCGGGCGGTCGTCAAAAACCTGCGCGTGATGCAGCCTTGCATCCGGCGCGGCGCGGCGAATGATGGCCCCAACAGCCGTGCCGTGCCCCAGACGGTCGGGCATTGCAGGCCCGCAACCTTCGGCAAAAAAGGCCCGCGCATCAGCCATGGTATCAGGCGGCCCGCCGCTGTCGACGATGCCGACCGTCAGCCTGCGCACCACAGCCATGTCACTCTGCCCGTTGGAACACCCGGACCGAGGCCAGCGAGATTGCCGCCCCGTCCGGCATCATGACCTCGCCGGTTCTTTCCAGGGTTTCGGCGTCATATGCGGCCACATCCCCCATTGCGCCGCCCAGATAGACGGTCTTTCCATCCGATGACAGATTGACCGAATAATAGCTGTGGGGCAGGGGCACGCGCTTGATCGGGGCCGAGGCTTCAAGGTCAAAGCTCGACAGGAAGTTATAGGCGCCATAGACGCGGTTCTTGTCGGTCGGGCTGACGGCGGTCGAGAAATAGAAGATATCCGCAACCTCGACCTCTTGCATCTTCAATTCGCCGCTGGTCAGGTCCTGCGTCAGGATGCCGGTGCGGAACGCGGTCGGATCATCTGCTGCCAGATCCAGACGCGCAGCGTAGAACGGCGTCGCGATCACGTCGGCCTGTTCAAATTGCGACCACACATCCAGCACATCGGGTTGGGAATATTTCTCGGTCTGCCAACCGTGGATGGGCTTGTCCTCGATCTGTTTGCCAGTCGCGTCAAAGACATACATGTGGCGGCCCATGCCGTAGATCTTTTGGCCATCACTGGACCATGCAATCAGGGTGATCTGGCGCGGCACCTCGGCGGTGGATTTCAACGCACCTGTTTCCGCGTCGTAAAACGCCAGCCGCGTCGGTTGGACCTGAAATTCATCGGCCAGCATTTTCACCGGGCTTTGATAGACAGCCAGCGTCGTGCCATCGGGCGACAGATCCATGCCAAACATGCCCTTGACCCGTTCGTCGGCGGTGGTCATGTCGATCCTGTTGATCGTCTCGCCTGACATCAGATCGACGATGGCGATGCTTTCCAGCTTGTTCATCAAGACATAGGCGCGCGTGCCATCTGCGTTGACGACCGGCAGTTGCGGCAGCGGGCCTGCATCGGTCAGTGTGATCACCTTGTCGACGGACATGGCGGCGGCATCGACAACGACCAGCTTGTTCGGTCGCACCGGCACCATCAGGAAATCCTTGGCGATGGCGGGCAGCGTCATGCCCATCAGCGCGGCGATGGCGGCGGCGGTTCGTGTCAATTGCAGGGCCATGATCACACCTTGCTTTTCGGGAATACGGATTGCAGTTGCCGCCAGTCCTTGCCCACGTCAGAGGCATCGTCAGACCAGCCGGGATAGGTGTTCATCGTGTCTGCCACCTGCGCCGGCCACCAGCAGGGATCGGCGCAGCCGTAAAGGTCTGCCTCCATCGGCTGGCAGAGGTTGCTGACACCACCAAAGGCGTCGACCTCCCAACCGGGGTCGAAGGATGTTGTGCAGCCGACCATCGAGTTCATGGCGACCACTTCGTCTTCCTTGCCCTCGGCGGCAGCTTCCGTGAACTGGCGCGCCTTGGCATTCGCGGGGGTCAGATGTTTCATCAGGCGGCACTCCTGGGCTGAAGATGGGCGCGAAAAAAGGACGGGTTGGCGCGCATGATGCGGGTATAGGCCTCGATCCCGAAATCGACCCAATCGCGCAGCAGGTCGCAATAGTGATAGACCGGTGCGAAGGGATCGTTCTGGCGCGCATAGCTTTCGTGATAACAACCGCCCGCGCAGATAGAGCGGATGCGGCAGGTCTTGCAGCCAAAGGCACTGCGATCCTGCGCCGTCTCGACAAAGGTGGCCAGTTTCGGAACGTCGATCCCGGTGGTCACATTGCCATAGGTCGGCTGGTTCGATCCGACAAAGCGGTGGCACAGGTGCAGATCGCCGTCCTTGTCGACCGCCAGCAACCCCAGACCAGCGCCGCAGGGCACGGCCTTTTTCATGCCCTTGGCGATATCGGAGAGCAGCTGATGCATGTTTGAGAAACCGATATTCTCGCCCCGGATCGCGGCGTCAACATAGCGCCGGCCTAGGGTTTTCATATCCTCAAAGACGGATTTCAGCATGTCGGGCTGAAGGTTGAACACGGCAATCGGACCCGAGGTCGCGGGGCCAAAGCCGACCTCTGCAAAGCCCAGATCGTTGATCATGTGGTCGTGGATCGCCAGCACGTCGGTCACACCGGCGGTCAGCGTGACCCGCACACCCACGGGGCGAGAGCGATAGCGCGCCAGCAACATCCGGACCTTGCCGGCCACCACGTCATAGGTGCCGCGTCCGCCCACGGTCTTGCGGTTCTTGTCGTGCAGCGCGCGGGGGCCGTCCATGCTGACGGTCAGACCAAAGCGGTGCGCGTCGAACCAGTCGGCAAGGTCTTCGGTCAGAAGTGTGGCATTGGTTGTCAGGGTGAAATCCACCGCCTTGCCCAGTTCTGCCACGCGGGCCTCGGTGTAATCCACGACCTGCCGGATCAGCGGCATGTTCGACAGGGGCTCACCGCCGAAAAACACCACATTCACCTTGTCGCGCGACGCCGCCTGCACCAGCAGAAGATCAATGGCCGCGCGGGCGGTCTCAAAGCTCATCTTTTCGCCCTTTGCGGGCGTGGTCAGGTCTTCCTTGTAGCAATAGGTGCAGGCCAGATTGCAGCCGGTATTCACGTTCAGGATGATCGTCGACAGTGGAATGTCTTCGACTTTCTGTACGGTCAGCGGTTTGCCCGGATCAGCACTGTCGCGCAGGATATCCAGCGAGATCAGGCTTTGCAGGCAGTCGGCCAGCGCGTCAGGCGCAAACTGTTCGCCCAGTTCTGCGCGAAGCATTTCGGCATCGGCGACGCCCACCCGGCGGAACAGTTCATAGACCGAGCGGCTGACCTCATCCATCTCGAACAGGCTGGTTGTCGGTACATGCATCAGCATGGCCAACCCGTCGACATCGACGCGGTGGGCGTTGTGGGGAATTAGTGTCAGGGAACCCATGATATGTCCTCAGCGGATCGGAGTGTCGACAAAGCGCTGAACGGTGGCGTAAAGGTGCCCGCGTCCTTCCAGCGTCGCGTCGCCATCCTTGACCGTCGCGATAACGGCCAGATTTCCGGTATTGTTGGTGCCCATCACCCGTTCTGGATTGGGCCCTGCATCGGCGGGATGGAAGGTGCCGGTTTCGTCGATCTGCCCGGCAAACTCCGCATCCTTCATCGCAGCGGCGGCGGCGTCGAAATCCGTGACCTTCCACTCTGCCTGCAAGGTGCCGATGCGAATATCATCCTCGGTTTCGGGCTTGCCGTCTGGGCCGTTCAGCCAGCCAACCGCATCAAAGATAGCGGGCTGTTTCGGGATCGGCCCCTCATTGCCGCCAATGCGCGAATAGGTCATCGGTGGCTCGACCGTCACCCGGTCCAGCGCGGAATAGACCGCCACGCCGTCTGCCAGACTGGCATCGCCAACGCCCAGGGCGGCGCGGCCTTCGGTTGCATCTGCGGCAGCCGTTACCGTCAGCACGACGGCACCCGCATCACTGCTGACCACCTCGGCGGTCAGTCCTGCCGGCAACACCGGATCGCCACTTAGCCCGACACCAGAGATGCGCATTTCGACCGTTTCACCGGCTTTCACATGATCGGGCGCGACCGAGATGATCTGCGGCGCGGCGTCGGTTCTGACCGCATGAATGCGACCACCCATTGCGCTTTGTTCGGCGTGGAACCAACGGCCATCCATTGAACCGTCATCGCGCAGCGCCATGACCTCGCGCAGTTCAGCGTCACCCGATGTCATCGTCGCGCGCCATTCGCCCGCACCATAGAGATAGGCCTGGCCATTGCGCGTCTCGCTGTCGCCATTTGCGAAATTCAGGGTTTGGCTGGTGGTATAGCCGTCACCCTCGCGGGCAATCGTCAGCGTGCCGTCATAGGTGCCGCGTCCCGGCTGCCGACCTGCAACGCGCCATTCGCCAGACAGATCCGCATCGGATTTCGCCGGATTGTCGCCGTGCACATAGCGTTCGGTCAGTTCCTTCAGCACTTGATCATTGGCAACGGCCCACCAGTCGCGATCACGCGCCAGCGCCTGATACTCAAGCGAAGGAAACTGCCCCAGATGGAAGTTGATCAGCTTTTTCCAATCCTCGGGCGTCCGCCGCTGCAACGCCACGCGAGCATAGGAATGGCAACGCCCGCAGGTCTCGGTCATCAATTGATCGACGCCGGTGTCGCTGGCATTCGGTTCCTGCTCAAGGATATACCGGTAGCCGTCAGTTTCCTCGACCGACAGCCCGCGCGTATCCGACAGATAGCGCACGACCGAGACGAATTCGTCATCGCTGAGCGGCACACCGTAGTTCCGCATCATCCGGACCACGTTCATTTCCCACGCCTCCGGGGTGCGGCGACCATCATCGATGCGGGAATATTTTCCATCATCGCCCTGCACATGGCAGGCGGCGCAGATGTTCGAGACAATCTCTTCGCCAGTGTCGGCAATGGCGGGCGTGGCCAGCGCAAAGGCGGCGGATGTCATGAGGGTCGCAAATATCGTGCGGTGCATCGCTTTGAAAATCCTCTGGCTAGGCGGGTGGCCGCCGGACTGGGTAGCAGTGATTGAACCACCCCGCTGGCCAGCAAAGTTGACATTTCCGGACACAGTCGGTGTGCCGTGAAGATTGGCCGGAAATGTCAAGTTTCGTGCCGGCGGATGCGAAAGCTGGTCCGCATGGCAAAGCCTGGGGATCAAGAATTCGATGTAATCGTGCTGGGCGGTGGCCCCGCCGGGTCAGTCTTTGCATGGCTGGCGGCACGGGATGGGCGGCGGGTTGCGCTGGTCGATCCCTGCCGGGTGGTTCCGCGAACCGAAGGGCTAAGCCCGCGCCTGCGCGATTGGATGCAACGCACCGGGCTTTATGATCCTCAGGCAATCGGCGCGGTTGAGGCGCGGCGGACCAGCGACTGGAACGGGAATGCCACGGCCATCAATTCCGAACTGATCGTCGATCGCGCGGCACTTGATCACCACCTGCGCGACATGGCACGCCGCGCCGGAGCGACGCTGATCCGCGACAGTGGCGCACCCGGCCCCGGTCAGGTCCAACTCGCGGGGCAAAAGGTGATGCACGGGCGCTTCATCATCGACGCTCGCGGCAGACGGGCAGGGCAGGGCACGCGCCGATCACATCGCGGCCCGGCGACGATTGCCATCGGCGCAGGCGTGCAGCTTGAGACGGGACAGGGCGCGGGAACATGGGTGATTCCGCTGGATCAGGGCTGGCTGTGGCTGGCGCGGCGCGATGACGGATCCGGCTGGGTGCAATTGGTGCTGGATGCCGCCGATCCGATGGGCCAATCGCCTGACCAAAGGCTTCGATCGGGGCTCGAGGCAGCCGCCGAGCGACTGCCAGTCATTCACAGCGTCCATCAGGATCTGCTGGTCCGCGACGCAACCCCGGTGCTTGGCGCGCCGTCGGATGATCTGGGCGTGATGGCCATTGGCGACGCGGCCTCGGCCATGGACCCATTGTCGGGGCACGGGTTGTTCTGGGCCGTATCCTCGGCACTGACCGCAACGGCCGTCCGGCGCACATTGGAACAGCGCGAAGATGCGGAAACGGTCGCGATGGCCCGGCGCTTTTTGCGTCAGCGCCACGAGGACGTGTATCCCAGACAGGCCCGCCTTGGCCGGGATTTCATCCGCAGCCAGACCGCGCGCCTGCACCTGCCCTTCTGGCAGCGTCGGGCCGCGTTTCCAGATGATATTCCGATTGCCTCGGATCGCATCACTAGCAGCCTTGCCCGGCGCATCATTGTCGAAAACGGCTTGCTGACCGCAGCAGAGGTTGTGCTGACACCTCACGCGCCTGCCGGCGTGGCATGGGTCGGGACGCAAAAGGCCGCCGACCTTTTTCGTGCGGCGTCGGCGGGGCGGGACCGATAGGCGCGCTACGTCTCGTCTTGCCTGGCGGGTTCCGAGCTTGGCGATGGCTGACGTCCAAGGCTCGAATAACCTCAACAAACCGATCTCAAAGCGGCATGATCGGCCCCGCCTTCATGATGCCTGTCCAGCGACAGTAGGCGGCCTTCACGCGCTTGCATGTTTCAACCGCCATGGCGGTGCCAACGTTGAGGCCGCTTGCGCCGGCCAGCAACGAAGTCACTGGCGCCGGTTTGGCCGAAACTTGCTTTCATCTCTACTCCTCCGTCTGGCAGAGCCAGATCGGTGGCGTCCGACGATCAGCGCGTTGATGCTGAACAGCCTATTGCGGGTTGCGCGGAAAGGTCGGGGCGCCCTCTGGCACAGATACCCATGAAAGCTTTTGTTCGCACCAGATATGGGCAACCGGCGCGAATGGCTCTGGATTGTCCAGCGTGCCGCCCTTGATCATCTCGATCCCCTCATAGGCCGGCCCTTCGGAACGGAAATGCGTGCCGCAATTCGAACAGAAATGGCGATTGAACGGCTGGCCGCTGGCGCCGGTCGTGTCCACATATGTGGCGATGGTGTCGCCGGTGACAGTCACCGAGCCAAACGGCATCCCCAGATTGAAGCTATGCGTGGAGCCAGAGTTCTTGCGGCAATTCTCGCAATAGCAGTTCACCACCATGACGGGGTCGGTGTCGCTGGTGTAGCGAATGCTGCCGCACAGGCAGCCTCCTTCGATCTTGGACATTTCATTTCACCTTTCATTCGGTTTGGGTTTACGGGCTCATTGACCCCCAAGGGCGGCAAGGTGGCCGCCGGTTACGGGCTCGCGCCCGCCGCCGACCATTTAGGATTGCGCGAACTGTACTATACACCAGCACAGGTCCCTTCGTTCATTCCGGCAATGCGAAGGCGATGATGTAATCGGCCCAATCATTCGGATTGTACCGCGCACCGCCTGCGGTCAGCACGATGTACTGGCGACCATCAGGCCCGATATAGGTCATCGGGGTCGACTGAGAGCCAGACGGCAAGCGGCCTTTCCACAGAACGTCGCCCGTCTCGGTATCATAGGCGCGCAGGTAGTAGTCCTGCGTTCCCGAATGGAAGGTCAGACCCGATCCGGTCGTGATGGCACCGCCCAAAGCAGGCATGCCGACATAGAAGGGCAGCGGATTCTGCAGGCCAATCCCGACAAGCGTCGCGTCCTTTCCGGTTCCCGCTGGCTGCTGCCAGACCAACTCGCCGCTGGCGACATCCACGGCCGACACGGTCCCCCAGGGCGGCTGCAGGCAGGGGACGCCCAATGGCGACATGAAGTTGACGACCGAATGGGCGTAGGGAAGACCGAATTGCGCCGACAGAGCCCCATGAGGATCGCCCTCAAAGTCGGGGTTATCCTTGCGGAACTGTTCGCGCGGCAGCAGCTGCGTCACCACAGGCATCCGCATATCCGCCACGACCATGATATTGCGGCCCTGATCCACGGAGGCGCTGCCCCAGTTCATGCCGCCGTTATTGCCCGGATAGACAAGCGTTTTTTGCGTAGACTGCGGGGTGAAATCGCCCTCATATTTGTAGCTCTTAAACATGATGCGGCACATCATCTGGTCGATGGGGGTCGCGCCCCACATCTGCTTTTCGCTTAGCGGATCGCCACCGATGGCGGCCATGCCGGTCGAATAGGGCTGTGTTTCGGCGTAATATTCACCGTCGATCACGCCATCACCGGCCGGCACCGGCTTTTCCTCGACCGTCTTGATGGGCTGCCCATTGCGGCGGTCCAGCACAAAGATCTGGCCGCGCTTGGTGGTCTGGATCACGGCAGGAATGGCTCCGCCATTTCCGTCGGGCACATTGGCAAGGGCGGGCTGCGACGGCAGGTCATAGTCCCAGAGGTCGTGGTTCTGGGTCCGGAAATGCCAGGCTTCGCGCCCATCATCCAGCCGCAGCGCGACAAGCGACGCATTATATTCGTCGTCAAAGTCGCGCCGATGCCCGCCGTAATAGTCAGGCGTCGCATTGCCAAGCGGCAGATAGACCAGACCAAGTTCTTCATCGATCGAGATCCCGCTCCAGACATTGGGGGTGCCTCGCGTATAGGTTTCGCCTTCTGGGGGAAGGTTGGTGATCTCGGGGTTGCCCAGATCCCATGCCCAGACCTGTGCGCCGGTGCGTGCGTCAAAGGCACGCACGGCACCCGAAGGCTCGCCCATGCTCACATTGTCGGCGACCCATGCCCCGAGGATGATCTTGTCGCCACCGATGAAAGGCCCGGTTGTCTGGGCGAGAAAGCCGGGAAGCGGGGGGATCACCGTGTTTTCGTCGATGGGATCGCCGGGCACCAACTGGCCCATTCCGGCCGCAAGATCGAGCATGCCATTCGTGCCGAACGTCTCGCAGGTGCTGCCATCCGATGCCCTGAGCGAGATCAACCGCGTGTCGGTGGTCGTCATCACGATCCGGGGGCCACATGTATCCTGTGGGCCGGGATCGAAATAGGCCAGTGTCCGGCAACGTTTCCAATAGGGTGATGCGCCCTGCGGGTCGAACTGCCATTTGATTTCGCCGGTGATGCCGTCAAGCGCAGTTACCTGAGAGCCCGAGGCGCATTGATAAAGCGTGCCATCGACGTAAAGCGGCGTGTTCTGGTCCTGAAGGTTTTGCGACTGATCGGCGATAAAGCCGGTCTGCGCGACCCAGGCAACCTCTAGCTGAGAAACATTCTCGGGCGTGATCTGTTCGGCGGTGGAATAGCGCAGACCTTCGCTGGTCTTGCCCCAGGCAACCCAGTTCTCGCCCACGTTTTCGGTTGCTGCGGATACCTGACCGGGCGTGATGCTGACATCGTTTTGCACAACATCATGGGGCATGAACATCAGGGCCATGAAACCAGCGAATATCGCCGATAGCCCAATGCCACCGGCCACGAAGGGCCGCGCAGAGGCGGGTCGCCCCGCACCCTCACGGACAAGCGGCAGCAGCAACAACGCGCAGGCGGCAAGGAAGACGGGCGCAACCAGACGCGGGACCAGCGGCCAGAACGAGAACCCGACCTCCCAGATGGCCCAGAGGACTGTGCCGAGGAACACGAACAGATATAGGTAAAGACCGTTCGCCTGTCCGCGGAAGGTGCGAAAGGCCGCCAAGGACATGAGCAGCCCGGTGATCGCGTAATACCAGCTTCCTCCGAGGGTGATCAGGTAGATCCCCCCAAATGTCAGAATAAGGCCGACGACGCCGAGGACGAATCCGAAGACGCGCAGCAAAAGATGCGGGGCGGGTTGATGTGGTGAGGTCACGGTTATCTCCTGAGGTTTTCGTCTAGGATGTTTGCGACACCGCAATCGGGGCCATCTTCAGTGGTTATTGGGTGTGCGTCGGGACCAGCCGCCCCGGCAGGCAGGGCGGCCCGGCTTAGCGCCGCTTTTTGAGGAAGTTCGTGGTCCTGCCGGCTAGTCCGCCCCAAGGGGGGCCAAGCTTTTCGAACAGGTTGATAAAGCCGATCTTGTGGACCGACCGCGCATGGCTGAAGCGTTTGAACCCGGCATGGCCGTGATACCCGCCGATACCGCTTGCACCGACACCGCCGAACGACATGCTTTCCTGCGCCGCGTGAAGCATCGTCCCGTTCAGCGTCACGCCGCCGGAAATCGAGCGATCAAGGATTCCCTTCAACTGCCGCTTGTCCTTGCCGAAGGCGTAAAGCGCCAGCGGACGGTCCCTTGCGTTGATATATTCCGCCACCTCGTCAAGGGTCTCGTAGCCAATGATTGGCAGGATCGGCCCAAAGATTTCCTCGGTCAGCAGCAAGTTATCCTCGGGCGTGTCGATCACGACCGTGGGCGGGATCTTGCGAAATTCGGCGGTGCCATCGTCGTCCAGGCTCAGAACCCGGGCACCGGCGGCGCGGGCATCGCTGATCGCGACAGCCAGTCGGTCATAATGCCGTGGCGAGATGATCGAGGTATAGTCGCCGTTCTTGGCGAGACTCGGATATTTTACCCGTGCCTGTTCGATCACCAGCTTGGCGAACTCTTCGACCTTGTCCTTGGGAACCAGCGCGTAATCGGGCGAAATGCAGGTTTGCCCGGCATTCAGATATTTGCCGAACGAGATACTGCGGGCGGCGGCCTCCAGCGGGTAATCATCGCAGACGACAACCGGCGATTTGCCACCCAGTTCAAGGGTCACAGGCGTCAGGTTTGCTGCCGCCGCCTGCATCACCTTGCGTCCGACCGGGGTCGAGCCGGTAAAGACCAGATGATCGAATGGAAGACCGGAAAAGGCCTGCGCGATCTCGGCATCGCCGACAATCACGGCGACCTCGGTCTCATCGAATTTTTCGGCGATCTTTTCGGCCAACAGCGCCGAGGTGCGGGGCGTCAATTCGGACGGTTTGATCATCGCCCGGTTGCCGGCGGCAAGGGCATCGACCAGCGGGCCGAGCGCCAGAAAAATCGGATAGTTCCAAGGCGAGATGATGCCGATCACGCCAAGCGGCTCATACCGCACCCAGGCTTTTGCCGGCTGAAACGACAGGTCCACGTGACGGCGTTCGTCGCGCATCCAGCGGCGCAGGTTCTTACGGGCCGTGCGCAGCGAATTCAGCGTAAGGACAATATCCAGAAGTCGCGATTCATGCGCGGATCTGTTGCAGAAATCAGCCGAAATCGCCTCAACAAAAGCGGTTTCGTTTTCAAGCAGCATGTTCCGCAGGCGGTCCAGCCGGTCCAGACGTTCCTCGGCCGTGGCGGCGACGCCTGTTCGCGCCGCCTTGTGCATGTTGTCGAAACGTCTGCGAAGGGTCTGTTGGGTATCAGGCGATTGAGCGCCGATCTCGCGATCATGTTTCATTGCAGAGTCCACCATCTTGAAGGTTAGGGTTTCTTTGGCTCCGACAGCCCGCGCCTGTGCGGCTTTGCGTTGATCGGAGAACCGTGTGGGGCAGCCGGTCGCAAGCTCACGCATTTCCTTGCGCTGCCGGCTGCCCCATTGGCCTGCGCCATGCGCCTATTTCATCGCATCACGCACGACGCTTTCGATGCCGGCCTCATCCAGCTTGTAGTGCCCGTACAGATGCGTCGGCGGGCCGATCAGCGAGTACTCATCCTTGATCCCGTGACGGATCAGGCGGGCATTGCCGGGGTTCTCGGCCATCACTTCGGCCACGGCTGACCCCAGACCGCCAAGCACGTTATGCTCTTCGATCGTCAGGATGACCTTGGACCGCGAGGCGGCTTCCAGCACCGCGTCGACGTCCAGCGGCTTGATCGTCGCCATGTCCAGAAGCCCGACCGAGTGACCCTCGGCGTTCAGCTTTTTGGCCACTTGCAGCGACGGGTGAACCGGCATGCCACAGGCAATGATGGTGACCTCGTCGCCCTTCATATGCTCATGCGCCTTGCCGATCTCGAAGGTGAACGAACCCTCTTCATAGACCTCGGGATTACGTCCGCGCCCGGTGCGATAGTAGATCGGGCCGTCATAATCCTTGGATGCCATCATCGCGGCATATTGCTGGTTGTCATCCGAGGGCGAAATGATCGTCATGTTGGCGATCGACCGCAGCGCGCCGATATCCTCGGTCGCATGGTGCGATGAGCCGTAAAAACCAAAAGCCAGGCCGGTATGGTGCCCCAAAAAGCGCACGTTCTGCTGGCTATAGGCGACGTCCATCCTGATCTGTTCATTGCAGAGCAGCGCAAGAAAGGCCGACATGCCCGACACCCAGGGTGTCGCGCCGGTCGTGGCCAGACCCGCGGCCATCGACACGGTGTTCTGTTCGGACAGACCGGTATTGATGACGCGATCGGGATGTTTCTCATAGAACTTGGCCAGCCCGCCAGAATAGATCAGGTCAGGCGTCAGCGCGACGACGGGCGTGCCGCCCTCATACAGATCGATCAGCGCATCGGACGGACGCAGCAGGTCCGGAAAGATGTCGCCCATCATGCGGTAGTGCCAGGAGCCTTCGGACAGTTTTTCCAGTTTGGTCATTTCAAATCTCCTTGCTCATGATTTCCTGAGCGGCAATTTCGGAATCGCCGGGCGTCAGATAGCCCAGATGCCAGCCGGTTTCGTTTTCCATCAGGTCGATGCCACGGCCCTTGACCGTATGGGCAATGACGCAGGCGGGGCCTTGGCGGGTCTTGTCGGCCTTCAACCGGCGCAGCAGCGTCGTGACGGCCTCCAGATCGTGGCCGTCGACCTCGTGGGTCTCAAAGCCGAATGCGCGCCATTTCCCGGCGATGTCGCCGATATCGTTGACCTCGGTGACCGCGCCGTCCAACTGGTATTTGTTGTTATCCACGATCGCGATGAGGTTGTTCACCTTCTTCGCCACGGCAGCGGTTGCCGCCTCCCAGACCTGGCCCTCTTGCTGCTCACCGTCGCCCATCATCGCAAAGGCGGTGAAGTCCTTGCCCTGGAACCGTGCGCCGAGGGCCATGCCAAGTGCATTTGACAGCGCATGTCCGATGGACCCCGAGGAAAAGTCGATGCCGGGCACCTTGGTCATGTCCGGGTGGTCACCCAGCGGATTTCCAAGGCTGCAATAGCCATCCAGCACGTCTTTATCGAGCCAGCCCAGATCGGCGAGGATCGGGTAGAGGCCGATGGCCGCATGGCCCTTGCCAAAGGTGAACCGGTCGCGGTCTTCCCAATCCGGGTCGCCCTCCTTGACCGACATCACGCCGTAATACAGCGAGGCAAACAGTTCGGCGCAAGAAAAGACGGAACTGTAATGTCCGATCTTTGGCAGCATGATCAGCCGAATCGTTTCCAGCCGGACCATTCGCGCCTTCTCGCGCATGAGGTCGATTTCTTCAGCAGTCGGCCGCAAATCATTGCGGGCGACAGTGCCGGTTTGAGTAGAGGTCATTGTGTCTCCAGTGCGGTGATCAGGTTTCAGTCGTTGGCTGGCGGCATTGCGCCAGCCGAGGCTTCGCCGGTTTCCCCGGTCAGTCCGAATGCAAACCGCAGCAGTCGCGGCCTCGAAGCTGACACAAGCGCGCTCGACGGGACGCGCAGTGAATTTGCGTGATGTCGCGCGGTCGTTGCCCGCTGCTGGTTGACGTCACATCACATCGTGCAACCTGAATACGCCTGTGACGCATGCGGCAGTTGACGTTGGGCGATCAGAATTTGACCCTATGTGACAGGGGCGTGACCTTTTCAGTGTCAGCGCCCCCCAAAAGCGCGTCGCTGGGTGCTCTCGACCTTCAGCGTTGAGCTGGCAAAGCCGATCACCGCCCTCTGCGAAGGGTGATCCAAGAGGGAAAAGCGCTGGTCACGTCGTCAAATGCCGGAGCCATAGGCGGATCGACGTGATATCAATGAAGCCAAGGAAGCTTTCTGCAATCTTGTCGTGGCGGGTTGCGACCTGCCGGGCGTTCTTGAGCCTGTTGAAGCAGCGTTCGACCAAGTTGCGCAGGCGATACAGCCAGCGATCCACGCCGACGCGCTTCTTGCGAGGCTTGCGCATCGGGATCACCAGCAGCACATTTCGTGCTTACATATCGTTCCTGATCTTGTCTGCATCGCAACCACGATCTGCGAGAAGCACGCTCGGGAGAGGCATATTATCCGCCATCATCATATCGAAACCGAGAGAGTCCGACGTCTGGCCCGGCGTGAGCACTGACCTCAGAGGGGGCCTGTGCGCAGTGACGAGGAGGTGGATCTTGGTCGTCATCCGACTGAAGAGTTGGAGCCTCCGGCAAACCCGGTGCGGTTCAGATTCCCTTTTTTCAACACGACCTAGCGTTATGGCAGAACCTGTTTGTCATAGAACATGAATGCCTAAGCGATTTTCAGACACCTCGGACGCTACGCTTCCAAAACGCCCATATTGCAGCAAGGGCTATCGCAAATAGAGGAGCTTAGGGATTTCTCGGCAAGGCGTTCTACCAATTGCAAGCGCAGTATCACCCATGGTCGGAGCGCGCGATCGAGTGGACCTGTCACGTATTTGTGCCGCTCCGAGTGCTCGTTTAAGCCACCTTCCGTTCAAAAGCGACCGGGCTTTTCCAGCCCAGTGCTGAGTGCCGTCGACGCGGATTGTAGAACCCATTGATGTATTCGAAGATCGCCATCTCAGCGTGCCGCCGGGTTACCCATGACCGCCGCCAGATCAGCTCGGCCTTGATGGTTTTGAAGAATGTCTCGACGGCCGCATTGTCATAACAATTACCTTTGCCGCTCATCGAGACTTTGAAGCCATGCTGGCGCAGGATCTTCTGGTAGTCATGCGAACAGTATTGGCTGCCCCTGTCGCTGTGGAAGATGCAGCCTTTGGGTGGCGACCTGAAGGCAATCGCCATCTTCAAGGCCCGGATCGCCAGATCGCGCTTCATCCGGTTGCTGACAGCCCAGCCGATCACGCGGCGGGAGTGCAGGTCCAGGATGACTGCCAGATATAGCCAGCCCTCGCGGGTCCAGATGTAGCTGATGTCGCCCGCCCATTTCTGGTTGGGCCCGGCTGCACTAAAGTCGCGATCCAGCAGGTTCGGGGCGATGTTGAACGTATGGGCGCTGTCGGTCGTGGCTTTGAACTTACGCGTTCTTTCAACGATGATCCTGTTTTCGCGCATCAGGCGACCGACGCGTCGATGCCCGACATCGACACCAACCTCTTTCAGCTCCTCTGTCATCCTCGGCCGACCATAGCTGCCCAAGCTCAGACGCGACTGTTCCTTGATATGCGCCAGAACGACCATGTCCATGCGCTGCCTGTGGCTGGCTGGGAGGCTGCGGAAGGCCCGTAATCCACGCGGGCTGACATTCATCACCTGGCAAAGCCGGTCGATCGGGAAGGCCCCGCGCTGTTCTTCGATGAACCTGAACCTCACGGCTTTTGGCCCGCGAAGAACTGGGTGGCTTTTTTTAGGATGTCCCTCTCCTCCTTGAGGATACGGTTCTCGCGCCGAAGCCGTTCGTTCTCACGCGCCAACTCGCGATCCTCGGCTGAGACTACGTCCGTGTCCCGGTGTGCGTTCACCCACTTATTGAGGGTCGACAAGCCGACCCCAAGATCATCCGCAACTTGACGCCGCGAAAGCCCGCTGGTCAGCGCAATCCGCACTGCATCCTTGCGAAATTCATCCGTCCTGACTGTGCCCATGGTTCATCTCCTTTGCTGCACATTACGTGGTCAAAGGAGCGGCACCAAACCGCGACAGGTCCAATTACGGCTACAGCTACCGCGAGGCGGAGGTCGAGCTGATCACCCTGCGGGCCATCGGCTCCGCGACGGCCCGCAAGATCGAGATCCCAAAGGTGCAAAAGACCGACGGAAGCTCGGTGGATCGCGCGCTGATGTTCGTGCGCGCCACCACCTTCGACGACGGCAAGACGCTGGAAACCCCGCGCTATGACCGGATGAAACTTTACGCGGGCGATGTGGTCAATGGCCCGGCCATCCTCATTCAGCACAATTCCACCACGCTGGTCCCGCCGGGCTATGCGGCCGAGACGCTGGATCACGGCAATACCCGTATCTGCCTTGTCGCCGCCGCGTGAGAAAGGGAGAGACAGATATGAACGTCATGACAAAACCCGAGTTCACCGAGGTGGACCCGATCACGCTTCAGGTCATCCGCGGCTCGTTCGAGACTGTCGCCGAGGAACTGGGCCATGTGCTGTATCGCATGTCCTTTTCCTCGATCATCCGCGAAAGCCAGGATCTGGGCGCGGGGCTGTTCGACACTGATTACAACACGCTTTGCGAAAGTGAATCGACGCCGATGCATATAGGCTCGATCCCCGGTTATCTGCGCGGGATCGCGGAAACCATCGAGGACGGCGAATGGTATGAGGGCGATGTGGTCGTTCACAACCATCCCTATTACGGCGCTTCGCATACGCCCGATCTGGCTATCGTCGTACCGGTCTTCTTCAAGGGCAGGCTGGTGGGCTTTGCCGGGAATACGGCCCATCACGTCGATATCGGCGCGGCAACGCCCGGTCTGATCATCGACGTCCCCGATGTCTTTGCCGAAGGGATGTTGCTCGCGGGCGTTAAGCTGTACCGCAAGGGCGAGGCCAACACCGCGATGTGGAACTATATCCGCATGAACAGCCGCGCCGCACAGCAGCTTGTCAGCGATATCGAGGCGCAGGTTGCCTCGGCCCGACTGGGGGCAAAGCGGTTTGTCGAATTGCTGGAGAAATACGGCGAGGATGTCGTCTTCGGCTCGGCCAATCAACTGATGGATTACTCCGAGCGGATGACGCGCCAGCGCCTTTCCGAGATCCCCGATGGTGATTACGAGGCCGAGGGCTGGCTTGACGACGATGGCCGCAACCGTGGCCAGCGGCTGCGCGTCAAGGTGACGGTTCGCGTGCGTGGCGATGAGGTAGAGGTGGATCTGACGGGATCGGCGGACCAGACGCCGACCGCCTATAACGTGCCCTTCGAGGGCTCGACCAAGGTGGCGGCCTATGCAGCCTTTCGCAAGCTGCTGCTCGATACGGCGACATCCGAGATGCGGGTGCCGTCCAACGAGGGATCCTTCCGCCCGATCAAGGTGACCGCGCCGCTGGGTTCGATCTTCAATCCCAGATTCCCCGCCTCTGCCGAGGCACGCTTTACCCAGTGCAACCGGATGATTGATCTCATCATCCGCGCACTGGCCCCGGTTATGCCCGACACGGTGATCGCGGGCTCATCAGCGTCGATTTCATTCGCCGCCTATTCCGGGGTGCGACCCTCGGGCGAATACTGGGTGTTTCTGGAGGTCAACGAGGGCGCCTATGGCGGCAGGCCGCGGTCCGATGGGCCCGACGCGATCGACAACCTGATGGCCAATACGCGCAATAATCCGCTCGAAGATCTGGCGATGCATATCCCGATGATCTGCGACCGCTACGAGTTGCGTGACGACGTGCCGCCGGGGGCGGGGGAGTATCGCGGCGGTATCGGCGTGGTCAAATCGCAGCGCGTGCTGTCACCGGGTTTCATAACCCATGAAAGCGAACGGCATTCCGAGGCGCCTTGGGGTATCTTCGGCGGCCATGAGGGCGCGGTCGGCAAATGCCTGCTCTACAATGCCGCGACGCCTGATGACGTGACCGAGATGCATTCGAAGTTTTCGGGCCTCGAGGTCGGGGCCGGCGATGTGATGGCCTATTACAGCCCCAATGGTGGCGGTTTCGGCGATCCGCTGAAGCGGCGGGCGCAGAAGGTGCTGGAGGATGTCCTGGACGGGTTCTGCAGCGTCGACCATGCCCGCCGAGCCTATGGCGTGATCGTCGATCTGGAAGAAGAGACTGTCGATATCGAAGCCACCAACAAGCTGCGCGACAAGATGAAGGCCGCAAGCTGAACCATACCCCCGGCGCACAAAATGCGCCGGGATTTTTTTAATTATAACAAAGCACAAACAGACAACAGGGGATCAAAATGAGTGTCGCAGATCAAGTACGGGATGCCGAACACGAGCGCAGCGCGCTTGTCGAGGAATCCATTCTGCCCACCCTGCTGGGCCAACGACCCATCGGGATGCTGGGCTATGCCTGGATCTGGGTGGGTATTGCAGTAATAATCGCGACCTATTCGCTGGGCGCGGCTGGGGTAGAAGGCGGCGTGCCTCTGCTGACCGTGGTCCTGACAATATTGCTGGCCAATCTGTGCATTGGTGCCGTCATGCTGATGACCGCTGATATCGGTACCGAGCACGGCCTGACGTTTGCCGTCTACCTGCGCGCGCCCTTTGGGATCCACGGCACCCATCTGCCGGCGATTTCACGCGGGTTGGTGGCCGCCATGTGGTTTGGCATCCAGACCTATCTGGGCGCGCTGGCGTTAAACGGCATCGGCCAGTATTTTTTTGGCTTTGACAACTGGGCCATCTGGTATGGCGTCTTTGCCCTTGTGCAAGTGGCCAATACCGCATCCGGCATCAAGTCTGTGGAACGCCTGGCTTCGCTTGCCGCGCCGGCGATCATTGCGATCTCGGTTTGGATGTATTTCACCATTGAGGGCGTGGCCAATACACAAGGCATCAACATCTGGACCTTCGAGGCCACCGGAGAGATGTCGCTTCTGGTGCTGTTCGTCGCAAATCTGGGCTTCTGGTCCACTATGGCGATCGACGTCCCCAATCTGACCCGCTTTGTAAAAACCAAGGCCCACGCCCGAGGCTTTATGGCGCGCAATCGCAACATCTTTGTCGGTCAGATTCTGGCTCTGCCGATCACTCAGGCCTTTATCGCGGGGCTGGGTGCGGTTTCGTTTATCGCTACCGGCAACTGGAACCCGGTCGAGGTCATTCAGGGCGAAGGGCAGGGCCTGTCGCTGGTGCTGCTGCTGGCCCTGGTGGTGCTGGCGCAATGGTCGACCAACAACTCGGCCAACCTGATCCCCTCGGCGCTGACCTTCATCAACCTCGCGCCGCGTCTGATCAACTACAAGATGGCGGTGGTGATCGCAGGGATCGTCGGCACGCTTTGCTTTCCATGGCAGATCCTGAACAACCTTTTCGTTTTCCTGGGCTATTACGGCGCCTTCCTGTCGGCCATCGGCGGCATCATGGTGGCGGATTACTACCTGTTGCGCAAACGGCGGCTCAACGTGCCAGACCTCTATAAACTTGACGGGCAGTTTCGCTATGCGGGCGGTTTCAACCCGGCCGGAATGATCGCCTGGGTGGTCGCGGGCGGTATTGCGGCATGGTATTCGCAATATGCTTTTGTCCTCGGTTTTCCGCTGGGATTGGTGATCTACCTGATCCTCATGAAGGGCATGGTGCTGGGCGCCCATCCGCAACGGGAAATCGAAAGCGGCTTTTCGAACGAATTCCTGGCGACGTCCGAGGGCAAAAGCTGGGTCTATATGGGAAAGGGACAATTCCAGCGCATGACCGAGGCCGAGGCGCAGGGCAGCGCCGTGACGCGTGAAGACCTCTGAGCGTTCATTGTCACAAAGCCATATGAGCCGCCGCGCCCTCGGGCGCGGCTTTTTCGGCTATTGGGTCGCGGCTTGCGATTGCGACATGGCCCAATCCGAAAACTGCCGGATTTGCGCCTGCACAGCCAGTGGTGCGCGTTTCGATGTGATCAGGTAGTAGTCAAACTCGTCTATCATTGGCTTATCTGACAGGCTGACCAATGCACCGGTCGCGAGATCAGCCTCGATCATCGCGCGCGGGCACAGCGCCACGCCCTGTCCAGACAGCGCCGCTGCGCGCAGAAGGTTGAAATCTTCGAAGGTCGTGCCTGACAAAGGACCGGAAACGTCGTGACCCGCATGTGCGAACCAGCGCAGCCAGTCGGTCTCGTCGCCATCATGGAGCAGCCCCAACTGATTGAAATCGTCCGCCATGCCTTGTCGATCATGTTGCGCGAGTACGGCCGGGCTGCAGACGGGCACTCTGTCGCCGCTGAGGAAAAACCGCGCGTCGATCATCGCTCCGGTGGGCGCGTCAGGCAGAAAGGTGAAGGCGACATGAACATCAGAAAAATCGATGTCATAGCCATGTATAGCATAGACGATGCGCGTCTCGATCTCGGGATATGCGGCGCGAAATTGTGACAGGCGCGGGATCAGCCAGCACATCGCGACCGATGGAATGGCGGCGATCACCAGTGGCTGGCTGCCGGTGCCGACGCGCGCGTGGTGGCAGGCAGCATCAATTTCGCTCAGGGCCCGCGAGAGGGTATTGGCCAGTTCCAGCCCATGCGGCAAGAGGACCGTCCGGTTTCCCTCGCGGCTGAAAAGCGGACCGCCCAGCCAGGTCTCGAAGTTGCGAATCTGGTGGCTGACCGCAGACTGCGTCACGAACAGCGCATCGGCCGCAGCCTTAAAAGAGCCAACCCGCGCAACCGCTTCGAATGCCCGGATCGCGTTGAGGGGAGGTAAGGCCATGAAACCACCCGTTGATGAGAAAAACTAAACCTACCGTTACGTAACATCGTTTGACCGGCGCAGGCAAGAAATGCTGTTTTGACGCCAGATGCGGCGCTGTTCGCCGTGACGGGATCAAACGGAGGACTTTATGGAAAGAGAGCGCTTGCAGAATTACGTCGGCAATGGCGACAAGGCCAAGGCGACCTTTTCCGACGCGGAAATGCAACGTCGGCTGGATGGCATCCGCACCTACATGAGCAAGGCTGGCATCGATGCGGCGCTGTTCACCAGCTACCATTGCGTCAACTATTATTCCGACTTCATCTATTGCCAGTTTGGCCGTCGCTACGGCTTTCTGGTCGATCATGACATCGCGACATCGATCAGCGCCGGCATCGACGGTGGCCAACCCTGGCGCCGCAGCTTTGGCGGCAAGAACGTCACCTATACCGACTGGCAGAAAGACAATTATTTTCATGCCATCCGCACTCTGCTTCCCGGCGGCGCCAAGTGCATCGGGATTGAGTTCGACCACATCACCATCGACACGCTGGCGCTGCTGAAGGCCGAGTTCCCGCAGATCGAATTCGTTGATATTGCTGCGGCGTCGATGCGCCTGCGCATGATCAAATCTGCCGAAGAGATCGCCCATATCGAGAAGATGACCCGGATCGCCGATATCGGTGGTGCGGCCTGTGTCGCGGCAACCGCAGTGGGCGTGCCCGAACATGAAGTGGCGCTGCACTCGACCGCGACGATGATCCGCGAGATCGCGAAGGTCTGGCCAGATGGAGAGCTGCTGGATACCTGGACCTGGTTCCAGTCGGGGCTGAACACCGATGGTGCGCATAACCCTGTCACCAGCCGCAAGATCGAATCCGGTGATATCCTGTCGCTGAACTGTTTCCCGATGGTCGCAGGCTATTACGTGGCACTGGAACGGACACTGTTTGCCGAACATGCAAGCGACGCGCATATCGCCATGTGGGAGTTGAACTGCAAGGTGCATGACCGCGGCAAGGAATTGCTGGTGCCGGGTAACAAGTGCTCCGATATCGCCAAGGAATTGAATGATATCTACGCAGAGGCCGATCTGCTGCAATATCGCAGCTTTGGCTATGGCCACTCATTCGGCGTGCTCGGCCATTACTACGGTCGCGAGGCCGGTCTGGAACTGCGCGAAGATTGCGACACCGTGCTGGAGGAGGGCATGGTCGTGTCGATGGAGCCGATGATCACCATCCCGGAAAACATGCCGGGCGCCGGTGGCTACCGCGAGCACGATATTCTGGTGATCGAAGAGGCCGGCAGCCGCAATATCACCGGCTTTCCCTATGGCCCCGAGCATTTGATCGTACAGGGCGCCAGCAAGGCCGCCTGACCCCAAAAATCGCGCCCCGACCAACGGTCCGGGGCGCGTGTCATTTCAGATCATATCGAAGGGAGGAAAGATGTTCTTCGATTCCTGGGTTCTCGACTGGTTCACCATACTGAACCTCGCCACGCTGGCCTTGGCCGTGCTGGGCCTGATTGTCGAACGCGCCAAGCCGTAGAAGACGGCCTGACAGCTTTGGCGCGCGGGAGGCGCGCTTCCACCCATATTTGGAGGAGTAACAGGTGGACACCATTCCATATATCAACTGGCTGATCATGGCGGCGTCTTTTGTCGTGCTGATCTGGCTTGGCTGGAAGTCCAGCAAGACCGTTCACGCCAATAATGACGATGAATCCGGCTTTCTTGTCGCGGGCCGGTCACTCGGCCCCTTCGTGGGTGCCGCAACGATTGTGGCCACCGGTTATTCCGGCTGGGGGTTCATGGGCTCGCCGGGCGTGGCCTATCAATACGGGGCCATCGAATTGCTGGGCAACTTCATGTTTGCGCCGGCAATGGTCATCGCCGTGCTGTTCTTCGCCCGTTTCCTTGCGCGCCGCGCGGAAACGCTGGGCAGCAATACGATCCCTGAATATGCAGCGCAGCTTCATGGGACCGGCGGCATGGCCCGACTGGTGCACGGGGTGGCCGCACTTGTCACCATCGTCCTGTTGCTGGTGTTCCTGACCAGCCAGATCAAGGCGGTGGGTATTCTGGCCGCCGGCTGGCTTGATCTGCCGCAAGCCTGGGGCGCGACGCTGATGATTGCGATCATCATCCTTTACACGATGCTTGGAGGTCTGACGGCCGTGGCCTGGACGGACACGCTGATGCTGATGGGCATGTTGATTGCCGCCGTCATCATCTGCGTTCAGGTGTTCAGCGATATCCCGCTGGGCCAGATGATCGCCGATCTCAAGGCCATCGACCCGGCATTGGTCAACCCCGCAACCTCGGATCCCTATGGACCCGGTCGCGGATCGGTCTTTCTGGTGCTGCCCTACGCGCTGATGTTCTCGGCTGTGCTGCCTTACATGGCGGTGCGCTTTCTCGCCTTCCGGCCGGACGTCAAATTCTCGGTCGTGGCGATGTGGACAGCGCCCTTCGCCTGCATCCTGTCGCTGATCCCGATTGTCGGGCTCTATATGCGGATCAAGATGCCCGAACTGGCCGAGGCGGATCAGGCAATGCCGGTTTATCTGGAGACCTTCCTGCATCCGGTTCTGGGCGGGTTCATTACGCTCTGCATCCTGTTCGCCATGCAATCGACCGCCAACTCGCTGTTGCACACGGTGTCGTCGGCCGCATCGCATGACCTGCGTCTGGCTCTGTTCCCGACCCACGAGAACCCGCGCACGGTGCTGCTGATCAACCGGGTTGCGGTGGCCGCCTTTGGTCTCTTTGGTCTGGGCATGATGCTGTATACGCCGCCGTTCTTCCTGTCCTGGCTGGGTATTCTTGGCACCGGGACGCTGCTGGCCGCGCTTGTCGGTCCGGTCTTTGTCTCGGCCTTCTGGCGTGGCAATGCCTATGGCGCGCTTGCGGCGATGGTCGGGGGATTTTGCACCTCGGGCTATCTGCTGATCTGGACCGATGCGGGCTGGGTCGTCGGGCCGCTGGTCGGCTGCGCCATCTCGACGGCGCTTTATGTCGGCGTGAGCCTTGCGACAGTGGGATTGGCCGCGCGTCACGCCAACGCCTGATTTTAGGCAATGATAAGTGAGAAGGGGCGGCTCCTGGCGGGCTGCCCCTTATTTCACTGCCACCTGCGCGACGCGCCAGACCTGAGGTGTCTGATCGTGGCGCGCGCGGAAGATCCTGATGAAATGCGACGCATCTGTGAAGCCGGTGTCTTGCGCGATCTGTGTGATCGTTCGCTCGGACCGCGACAGCAGCCATTCCGCATGATTCAGGCGCAACAGCTTGCCGGCCTCGGACGGGCTGGTGCCCAGATGTTCGGCAAAATGACGTTCCAGCTTGCGGCGGCTGACCTTCAGTCGCGCGGCAAGCGCTGCAACCGTCAGCGGTGTGTCGATGGTCTGTTGCATTGCCAGCAGTGCCCGGCGCACCAGCGCGTCGCGCGTGGCAAGTTCGATCGGTAATCCCGGCTGTGGGCGCTCGGCGGCCTGCGCCTCGTCGATCATCATGATGGCAAGGCTTTTGCGGGCCGCTGCCCGGCCCACATGCCGATCCACCAGAAACGCCGCCAGATGCGCCGAACTGGTGCCGCCGGAACAGGTCAGCCGGTCACGGTCGACCACGAAGATCTGGTCCGAGACGGGGGTTATTCCATCGAAACTTTCAAGAAAGTCGTTGTGGTGAAACCAACTGACACAGCAGCGATAGCCGTTCATCAGCCCGGCGCGGTGCAGCACGAAGGCCCCGGTGCAGACGCCCACCAGCGGCACGTTTGCCCGCGCAGCCCGGCGCAAAAATTCGGTCGCCTCGGGCGGGACGCGCTCAAGCTCTTCCATCAGCCCGCCGACCACGACGATGTAGTCAAACCGCGCCGGATCGCCCAGCCTTTCATCCGGCTGCACAGACAGCCCACAGCTTGATGCGACCGGGTTCATGTCATGTGACAACACCCGCCAGCTGCACAGGATCGGTCGCGATCGGTCGCCCTCGTCGGCGGCCAGTCGCAGCACATCGACGAAATTCGCAAAGGCGCAGATCGTAAAGCGCCGGGTCAGGACGATACCGACTTTCAGGCGCTGAGAGGTGGAAACTGCGGATGCTGTGGGCATGGCGCATACATAACATTATTCTGGCGCAATTATACAGTTCAAAATGGCATGTCATCGGGCAAGGAAAGGAAACCGAGTTCGCCCGCGATGGAAGGCCCTGACATGACCCATTTTTCCGCGATGTCGCTGCTTAAGAACGCTTTGACGGGACACAAGAACTGGCCCGAACAATGGCCCGAGGCCCAGCCCAGGGCGGAATATGACGTCGTCATCGTGGGTGCTGGCGGTCATGGTCTGGGGGCCGCTTACTATCTCGCCAAGGAACACGGCATCACCAATGTCGCGGTGATCGAGAAGGGTTGGCTTGGTGGCGGCAATACGGGTCGTAACACCACGATCATCAGGTCGAATTACCTCTATGACGAAAGCGCCAAGCTTTACGATCATGCTCTGGACCTGTGGGAGAACCTGTCGACCGAGCTGAACTATAACGTCATGTATTCCAAGCGCGGCGTGATGATGCTGGCGCATAACGTGCATGACGTGCAGTCCTTCCAGCGCCATATCCATGCCAACCGTCTGAACGGCGTGGACAACCGCTGGCTTACGCCGGCGGAGGCCAAGAAATTCTGCCCGCCACTGAACATTGCGCCCGATGCGCGCTATCCGGTGATGGGCGCAGCGCTGCAACAGCGCGCCGGCACCGCGCGACACGATGCGGTGGCCTGGGGGTATGCGCGGGCGGCGGCGAAACGGGGCGTGGACATCATCCAGAATTGCCCCGTCATCGCGATCCGGCGCGGCCCAGATGGTTCGGTCGAAGGGGTCGATACCGCCAAGGGTTTCATCAAGGCCAAGAAGGTCGCAGTTTCCGCAGCCGGTCACACATCGGTCGTGATGGAAAGCGCGGGGGTGCGGATGCCGCTGGAAAGCTATCCATTGCAGGCGCTGGTCAGCGAGCCGGTCAAGCCGGTCTTTCCCTGTGTCGTGATGTCGAACACCGTGCACGCCTATATCAGCCAGTCCGACAAGGGCGAGCTGGTCATCGGCTCGGGCACCGACCAATACACCAGCTATTCGCAACGGGGTGGCCTGCCGCTGATCGAACATACCGTGGCCGCGATTTGCGAAGTGTTTCCGATTTTCACGCGAATGCGGATGCTGCGCAAATGGGGCGGCATCGTTGATGTGACACCTGACCGTTCGGCCATCCTGGGCAAGACGCCGGTCAAAGGGCTTTACGTCAATTGCGGCTGGGGCACGGGCGGCTTCAAGGCCACGCCGGGGGCTGCACATACGCTGGCCTGGACCGTCGCCAAGGATGAGCCGCACCCGATCAATGCACCCTTCACGCTGGAACGGTTCACCACCGGTCGTCTGATCGACGAAGCCGCCGCTGCCGCCGTCGCGCATTAAGGAGTCACACCCATGCTTTTGATCCATTGCCCCTATTGCGACGACACGCTGCCAGAGCTGGAATTTGCCTATGCCGGCGAGGCGCATATCGCCCGCCCGGTCGATCCGTCGGCGCTGAGCGACGAGGAATGGCGCGATTTTCTGTTCATCCGTACCAACGTCAAGGGTGTGCATGCCGAACGCTGGCGGCACATCAACGGCTGCGGACGGTTCTTCAACGCGCTGCGCGACACCGTCTCTGACCAGTTCCTGACCACCTACAAGGCGGGCGAGAAGCGCCCGGACCTCAACAGACTGGAGGCTGCGGAATGAACATGTATCGCGTTGCCGGACGGGGCCGTGTCGATCAGGGCCAGCCTGTCAAATTCACCTTCGATGGCCAGGCAGTTACCGGCTGTCAGGGCGACACGCTGGCCTCGGCATTACTGGCCAACGGTCAGCATTTGATGGGGCGCAGCTTCAAGTACCACCGTCCCCGCGGCGTGGTCACGGCCGGGTCGGAAGAACCGAACGCTTTGATGGGCGTCACCCGTGGCACGGGTCGGTTCGAGCCGAACACCCGCGCCACCATGCAGGAAATCTATCCGGGCCTGACCGCCGAAAGCCAGAACAAGTGGCCAACGCTGGCCTTCGATCTGGGTGCGATCAACGACCGACTGTATATGCTGTTTTCCGCAGGGTTCTATTACAAGACCTTCATGTGGCCGCGCAGCTTTTGGGACTCTGTCTACGAGCCCTTCATCCGCAAGGCCGCAGGTCTGGGCAAAGCGCCCACCGAGGTGGACCCCGACACCTATGCCAGCCGTTACCTGCATTGCGACGTTCTGGTCTTGGGCGCTGGCCCCTCCGGTCTTGCCGCCGCGCTGACCGCAGGGCGGGCAGGGGCCAATGTGGTGATCGTGGACGAACATTCGGAAATGGGCGGCACGCTGCTGTCCGAACCGCAGGCGCAGATCGACGGTATCCCGGCTTGGGAATGGCTTAAGGGCGCGGTGTCGGAACTGGATGCGCTGGACAATGTGCGTCGGATGACCCGGACCACGGCCATCGGCTATTACCATCAGAACATGATCGGCATGATCGAGCGGATCACCGATCATCTGGTTACCTTGCCCAAGGATGCACCGCGCGAACGCATGTGGCGGGTGCGTGCCGGCGAGGTAGTGTTGGCACAGGGGGCCATCGAACGCCCGCTGGTCTTCGACGGCAACGACGCACCCGGAGTGATGCTGTCAGGTGCGGCCCAAACCTTCCTCAATCGCTTTGGAGTGCTGGTCGGCAAAACGCCCGCAGTGCTGACCAGCCATGACAGCGCATGGCACACCGCCTTTGACATGGCCGAGGCAGGCGCCCGCGTCGCTGCCATCATTGACACGCGCGATATCGTGGAGATTGCGCTGCAGGATCGCGCAAAATTGCTGGGCATTCCGGTCAAGCTGGGGCACACCGCGACCGCCACCAAGGGCCGTCTGCGCGTCAAGGGCGTGCGGGTCAACCCGGTGCGCGCCGGGGCCGTCGGATCGGGCGAGTGGCTGGAATGCGATGCGCTGCTGGCCTGCGGCGGCTGGACGCCCTCGCTGCATCTTTTCTCGCATACCAAGGGCGCGCTCGACTGGGACGCCGATGCGCGGGTCTATCTGCCCGGACGCAAGTCCGAAGCGGTGCAGATCGCCGGCGCGGGCCGGGGTCTTTGGGGTATTGGCGCGGCTTTGGATGATGGCGCCAAGGCCGGTGCGGACGCGCTCAAGTGCCTT
Source organism: Paracoccus tegillarcae (assembly GCF_002847305.1). Taxonomy (NCBI): domain Bacteria; kingdom Pseudomonadati; phylum Pseudomonadota; class Alphaproteobacteria; order Rhodobacterales; family Paracoccaceae; genus Paracoccus; species Paracoccus tegillarcae. Next base: position 2,709,440 of record NZ_CP025408.1, read on the forward strand.
GGCACATCCGCTGCTGCATCTTCTTACGAGGTTGCGAATGATCGCGTGGGCACAGGCGAATTCCATAAGGAATTGCCGACCGACCGCAGCCCCGGCAAAGCCAAGGCCTTCGTCGATTTTCAGAACGACGTGACTGCCAAGGACCTGCGCCTTGCTGTCCGCGAGGGCATGCGATCGATCGAACACGTCAAGCGCTATACGACGAACGGCATGGCGACCGATCAGGGCAAGCTGAGCAACATGAACGGCCTGACGATTGCCGCTGATGCGCTTGGCAAGGAACCGCCGCAGGTTGGCCTGACCACGTTCCGTCCGCCCTATACGCCGACGACCTTTGGCGCATTCTGCGGCTATCACAAGGGTGGGCAATTCGAAGTGACGCGCCGCACGCCCATCGACAGTTGGGCCGCGGAAAACGGAGCAGAGTTCGAGCCGGTCGCCCTGTGGCGGCGCGCATGGTATTTTCCCAAGGTGGGCGAGGACATGCACAAGGCGGTAGCGCGCGAATGCAAGTCAACGCGCGAAAGTCTTGGTATCTTCGATGCCTCGACGCTGGGCAAGATCGAGGTTTCTGGCCCCGATGCGGTCGAGTTCATGAATCGCATGTATACCAACCCCTGGACCAAGCTGGGTGTCGGGCGTGCGCGCTATGGCCTGCTTTTGGGTGAGGACGGGTTCATCCGCGATGACGGTGTCATCGGACGCATGCGCGACGACCTGTTCCACGTCACCACGACGACAGGCGGCGCCGCGCGGGTGCTGAACATGATGGAGGATTACCTTCAGACGGAATGGCCCGATCTCAAGGTCTGGCTGACCTCCACCACCGAGGAATGGGCGACGATTGCAGTCAACGGGCCGAATGCCCGCAAGCTGCTCGCGCCGTTCGTTGAGGGTTGCGACATGTCGAACGAGGCCTTCCCGCACATGTCGGTGCGCGAATGCACCGTCGTGGGTTTCCCGTCGCGGCTGTTCCGGATCAGCTTTACCGGCGAGTTGGGCTTTGAAATCAACGTGCCCGCACGTCACGGACGCGCACTTTGGGAAAAGCTTTGGGAGGCGGGCCAGCAATACGATATCTGCCCCTATGGCACTGAAACGATGCACGTGTTGCGCGCTGAAAAAGGCTTCATCATCGTGGGTCAGGACACGGACGGCACCGTCACGCCGCAGGATGCCGGTCTGACCTGGGCGATCGGCAAGGCAAAGCCGGACTTTGTCGGCAAACGCTCGCTCGATCGCCCCGATATCGTGGCGCCGAACCGCAAGCAGCTTGTGGGCCTTCTGACCGAGGATCCCAAGACGGTTCTGATCGAGGGTGCGCAGATCGTCGACAATCCCAACCAGCCGAAACCTATGAAGATGATCGGGCATGTGACCTCATCCTACTGGTCCGAATCTCTGGGCCGGTCGGTGGCGATGGCGGTGATCGAAGGCGGGCATGACAAGATGGACCAGACCATCTTCGTGCCGCGCGCCGATGGCGTACCGATCAAGGCCAAGGTGAGCAGCACGATGTTCTATGATCCCAAGGGCGAACGCCTTTTGGTCGAATAACAGGGAGGACGGATCCATGAATGCACATGTGTCTAAGCTGGGTGACGTGACCCTGTCGGTGCTGCCGCCGGTGGCGCGTTTCAACCTGCGCATCGCGCCGGACGATCTCAAAGCCGCATCAGGTGCCTTTGGACTCGAGTTGCCCACCGGTGTGGGACAGGGCGCCCATAAGGGCTCTCGATCGGCGTGGTGCATGGGGCCTGATGAATGGCTGCTGCACGCCCCCGAGGCCCAGCAGGACGCCATCGAGACCGCCTTCGCGGGCATCCGCCAGACCGCCGCGCATAGCCTCGTGGTGATTTCGGACCGCGAGATCACCTATGGGCTGAGCGGGCCGCGTGCGACCGAGTTGCTCACGACCGGTTGTCCCATTGACCTCAGCCGTATCGCAGTGGGCAACGCCAAGCGCACGGTCTTCGACTATGCGCAGGTCGTTTTGATCCGCGATGGCGAGACCGACTGGCGGCTTGAGGTGTGGCGGTCCTTCGCGCCGCATGTCGAGGCGCTTCTAAGCACCGCACAACACGAGTTCGAAAGCGGTTTCTGACCGTTCAGCGTGACATTTCTCGTGCTATCCGCGTCGCGCGATACGCGCGGCGTGCAACCCCCGAACTGCCGGAGACACCCCCATGTTGACGACCCTCGACCGCAATGCCCTGTCCGATGTCGCCATTGCCGATGCCATCGGCCATGAACTTGACCGCCAGCAAGACCAGATCGAACTGATCGCGTCGGAGAACATCGTCAGCCGCGACGTGCTTTTGGCGCAAGGCTCCGTGCTGACCAACAAATATGCCGAGGGCTATCCGGGGCGGCGCTATTACGGCGGTTGTGAGCATGTCGATACAGTCGAGCAGATCGCCATCGACCGCGCGCGTGAATTGTTCGGCGCGGGCTTTGCCAACGTCCAGCCGCATTCCGGTGCGCAGGCCAACCAGGCGGTGTTTTTGGCGCTACTTCAGCCGGGCGACCGGATCATGGGTCTGGATCTCGCGCATGGCGGGCATCTGACGCATGGCTCGCCCGTCACCATGTCGGGCAAATGGTTTGACGTGGTCAGCTATGAGGTTTCCGAAGACGATCACCTGATCGACATGGACAAGGTGCGTGCCCGCGCTCTGGAGGCCAAGCCCAAGTTGATCGTGGCCGGCGCGTCGGCCTATCCGCGTCACATGGATTTCGCCGCTTTCCGCGCGATTGCTGACGAGGTTGGCGCCTATCTGATGGTCGACATGGCGCATTATGCAGGTCTGATCGCGGCGGGCGAATATCCCGATCCGATCCCCCATGCCCATGTCGTGACGTCCACAACCCACAAGACGCTGCGCGGCCCGCGCGGCGGGATCATTCTCAGCAATGACGAGGCGCTGGCAAAGAAGGTCAACTCCGCCGTCTTCCCTGGCAACCAGGGCGGACCACTGATGCATGTGATCGCTGCCAAGGCTGTGGCCTTCGGCGAGGCTCTGCAGCCGGGCTTCAAGACCTACGCACAAAATGTCATCGCCAATGCGCGCGCCCTGTCCGAGGTGCTGGTCGCGGGCGGTCTTGGCGTCGTGTCGGGTGGCACCGATTGCCATATGGTTCTGGTCGATCTGCGTCCCAAGGGCGTGACCGGCAAGGTGGCCGAGATCGCGCTGGAGCGCGCGGGCCTGACCTGCAACAAGAATGCCATTCCGTTTGATCCCGAAAAGCCTTTCGTGACCTCCGGTGTGCGGCTCGGCACTTCTGCGGGCACCACGCGCGGCTTCGCAGAGGCCGAGTTCCGCAAAATCGGCCATTTGATCCTGCGGGTGATCGACGCGCTCGCAGTGAACCCCGAGGGCGATGCGGATGTCGAGGCGGCTGTCCTGGCCGACGTCCAGGCGCTTTGCGCGGCGCATCCGATCTATGCGGATCTGGCCTGAGCCATGTTCCTGTCGGTCTTCGACATCTTCAAGATCGGCGTCGGCCCTTCGTCATCGCATACGATGGGGCCGATGACCGCCGCCGCGCGCTTTCTTGACGATCTGCGCGGTGGGGCCGAGAAAATTCCGGGCGCGGGCAAGCTTGCCCGCCTGAGCGCCTCGTTGCATGGCTCGCTTGCCTTTACCGGCAAGGGCCATGCCACGGACCGGGCGGTTATCCTTGGACTGATGGGATGTGAACCGGCCACGATCGATCCCGACAAGGCCGAAGAGCTAGAGGCCGAACTGCGCGCGACCGGCCGCATCAGCCCGCCCGGACTTTGCGTTCTGGACTTCGATCCAGAAAACGATCTGGTGTTCGACTACGGCCCGCCATTGCCGGGCCATCCCAATGGCCTGATGCTGCGTGCCTTTGACGAGCGCGGCAATCCCTACCTGACCCAGATCTATTATTCCATCGGCGGCGGTTTTGTCGTGACCGAGGCCGAGCTCGCGGCCGAAAAGGCCGCCAAAACGCAGTCGCTCAGTGCTGAAAAGGTTGCGATGGGCTATCCCTACCCCTTTGGCTCGGCTGCGGAAATGCTGGATATGGGCCGCGCCTCTGGCAAAAGCATCGCCGAGATGAAGCGCGCCAACGAATGTGCGCATCAGGATATCGCCCCCCGCGAACTGTCCAGGCAGATCACCCGCATCTGCGATGTGATGCATGCCTGTATCGATCGGGGTCTGAGGATGGATGGGATCTTGCCCGGCGGCCTCGGCGTCAAGCGGCGCGCAAAGGCGATCCATGAGCAGTTGCTGGCCGAGCGTGGCAGCAACCTGCGACAGCCCCACGCGGCAAACGACTGGCTCAGCGTCTATGCAATGGCCGTGAACGAGGAAAACGCCGCCGGGGGCCGTGTCGTCACATCGCCCACCAATGGCGCGGCAGGCGTGGTGCCCTCTGTGCTGCGCTATTACCGTGATCAATGCATCGGCGCGACGGAAGCCGGCGCCGAAACGCTGATGCTCACCGCGTCGGCGATCGGCGGGCTGATCAAACACCGTGCGTCGATCTCGGGGGCGGAATGCGGCTGTCAGGCAGAAGTGGGCAGCGCCTCCGCGATGGCTGCCGCAGGGCTCTGCGCGGCCCTTGGCGGCACGAATGAGCAGATCGAGAACGCTGCCGAAATCGCCCTTGAGCATCATCTCGGCATGACCTGCGATCCCGCCGCCGGGCTGGTACAGGTCCCCTGTATCGAGCGCAACGGGTTGGGCGCGATCAAGGCGGTCAGCGCCGCAAGCCTTGCCCTGCGCGGCGACGGCTCGCATTTCATGCCACTGGACAATTGCATCGAGACGATGCGCCAGACCGGCGAGGACATGAACACCAAATACAAGGAGACAAGCCTTGGAGGCCTTGCAGTCAACCTACCCGAATGCTGATCTTCCGGTCCCGCCCGTCGAGACCGAGCGGATGATCCTTCGCGTGTCGTGTCGGGCGCAGCCCGGTATCGTCGCGGCAATCACCGCGGCACTTGCGGATTGCGGGGCCAATCTGGTGGAAAGCAACCAGTTCTGGGACGAGGGTTGCGGCCGCTTCTTCCTGCGGGTCAGCTTTCTCGCGCCCGTTGCGGCAGATATCGCTGGCGCCTTGATGTCGGCGCGCGAAGCCTTCGACCTTGATCTCGACTTGGCGCCCGCCGCGCGCAAGCCCCGGTTGATCGTCATGGTGTCGAAATTCGATCACGCGCTCTTGCATCTTCTCTATCAAGCCCACAGCGGCTGGCTCAACGCCGAGATTTGCGCCATTGTGTCGAACCATCCCGACGCCGAGGGCGTGGCCGCGCGCGAGGGGGTGCCGTTTCATCACTGGCCCGTCACGCGCGATACCAAGCCCGAGATCGAAGCGCGACTTGTCGATCTGGCCGACGCGCTAGAGGCGGATCTCGTGGTGCTGGCACGTTACATGCAGATCCTGTCGGACGATCTGGCGCGCAAGCTTTCGGGCCGCGCAATCAATATCCATCATTCCTTCTTGCCCAGCTTCAAGGGGGCCAAGCCCTACCATCAGGCCCATGCCCGTGGCGTAAAGCATATCGGGGCCACGGCGCATTACGTCACCGGCGATCTCGATGAGGGGCCGATCATCGAACAGGATGTCGAGCGTGTGAGCCACACGATGATGCCGGATGATCTTGTCGCCATCGGCAGGGATATCGAATCCCGCGTATTGGCGCGGGCCGTAAAGCTGCATCTTGAAGGACGGGTTTTCATCAACGGCGCGAAAACGGTCGTGCTTTGATGCGCAGGACGACACTGTCTCTTGTATGAGAGCTTGGCGTCTGTCCCGCTTGCCAGCCATCTCTCGGTGCTGCTGCAAACGGGAAAAAACGAACGCCGTTTTTGGACCAGTTTAGTGAGGGCGCTTCAATGCAGACGCCTGGCAAATGCAGAACCAATTGTGTTTTGGTGCTGCCTGAAAATCCATGACGATCCAGCGCTTCCTTGCCTTGATCAGGTCAGCAGCTCCATCGGCCACAAGACGATCTGCGGGAAGGCCGCGACAAGGATCAGCACAAGGATGTTGATCGCATAGAAGGGCAGGGCCGCCTTGATCAGCGTGGGAATCGGCAGCTTTGACACATAGGCCGTCGCGAACAGGCATGTGCCGACCGGCGGTGAGGCCAGCCCCACCGCCAGTGACGCCGACATGAAGATCAGGAAATGCATCGGGTGCACGCCGGCCTGAACGGCTGCGGGCATCAGCACCGGGATCAGCATCAGGGCGGCGGCGACGATGTCCATCAGCATGCCGACGATAAGGAAGATCACGCCCATGAAGATCAGAACCAGAAACCCCGATCCGCCCAGTATGTCCAGCAGGCCGGATGCCTTTCGCGGCAATTGATCGACGGTAAAGATATAGGTCGCCGCGCTCGCGACCATCAGGATCAGCAGCACCGCGCCCGCGGTGCGCCCGGCCTGAATGGCCAGTTCCAGCACGTCGCGCCAGCCGATTTCACGGTGCAGCAGCCCGGCGACCAGCAGCGTGTATACCACGGCCAGACCTGCGGCCTCGGTTGGGGTGACGATGCCTGAAAACATGCCGGTCAGAATAATGATCGGCGCACCAACAGAAGGCAGCGCACGCATCAAGGCGCGGGCGGTTCGGCGTGGATCGAAGACGACTTGCTTGCCGTAACCTCGTCGGCGCGACACCCAATAGTTATAAAGCGCAAGGCTAAGTGCCAGCAGAATGCCCGGCCCCAGACCGCCGGCCAGTGCGCCGCCGACCGATTGACCGGACGCCGCCGCCGCGATGATGATCAGGATCGACGGCGGCACCAGCGTGGCCAGCGTGGCGGTGATCAGCGTCAGGGCCGCCGAATAGGGCAGGGGATAGCCCCGCGATGTCATCGACCGGATGGTGATCGGGCCTAGGCTGGCGATATCGGCGACCGATGAACCCGAAATGCCGCCGAAGACAAAGGATGATGCGATATTCACCTGTCCAAGCCCGCCCCGGAATCGCCCGATCAGGGCCTCGGCGGCATCGAAGATGCGTTCCGACAACCCGCCGCGTTCCATGATCAGCCCGGCCATGATGAACAGCGGCACCGCGATCAGCAGGAATGAATTGATGGACGTCGCCATGGTCTGCGTGATCATGCTGATCGGCAGGCCGAACCACCACAGCACCGACAGCGTACTCAGTCCCAAAGCGACCGCCAGCGGGACGCCCAGAACGGCGAGGACGAAGAATATGGCAAGCAGCGTAAGGCTCATTTGGCATTCCCTTCATGACTGGCAACGGCCTTCTGGAAATCGGACTTGTCGGCATGGCCTTGGCAGGCGTCGACCACGACACCGATGATTGACAGGGCAGAACCCAGTACCAGCGGCAGCGTGGCCCACCACATGCCGACCTGCAGGATCGGGGACTTTTCGCCGAACGTGATCTGCTGGGAGAGTAGTTTGTAGCCATAATAGGTCACGGCGACGAACAGGATGACGGTTGCGACCGCCGGCACGATTGTAAAGACCAGCCGCAGGCGGCGCGACGTCGACACCGGCGCGATTTCCAGTGCCGGATGTGCGCCTGCACGAAAAGAGGCCGCCAGCCCCAGCCAGACCGTCCAGATGAACAGAAAACGCGACAGTTCTTCGGTCCAGGGGATCGAGGCGCCAACCAGCCTTGATCCTACCTGCAAGGCGATCAGGGCGACCATGCCCAGCACCGCCAGCAGGATCGCGGCATCGACGATGCGCCAGAGCAACCTGTCAAGCCTTTGCATCTTCCCATCCTCCATATGCCGCCGCGCCGACCCTCCCGCCGGCGATCAGGTGCCCCGCACGCCGTCGCGGGGGCACCGTCTGTTCACTGGTTGACGAAATCCAGGCTTTTCTGCATGAACTCCGCGCCGATCTGGTCTTCGAACTCAGGATAGATGCTGCGGGCGATTTCCTGCACGCGCTCCAGTTTACCATCAGCGAAATGGTTCACCTGCATGCCCTCGTCCTGCAGCTTGGCGATGATATCCTGTTCGGCCGCGATTTCTTCGGCGTCATGTTCCGCGATCATCTCGTCTGCGGCTTGCTGCACGGCCTCGCGATGTTCTTCGGGGATGCTGTCCCAGGCGTTGCCAGACAGCGCCACCAAGAAGCTGTCGGCGAGGTGCTGAGTGATGTTCAACTGTCCCTGAACCTCCGAGAACTTGTTGTTATAGGGCACTTCGACCGGGTTTTCCTGACCGTCGATGGCGCCCAGTTGCAGTGCCGAATAGACCTCGGAAAAGGCCATCGGGGTCGGGTTGGCGCCAAGGGCTTCGAACAGCGCCACGAACAGCGGGTTGTTCGGGGTGCGCAGAGTTACGCCCTGAAAGTCCTCGGCCGTGGTGATGGCGGTGTCGCGCGTTGTCACGTCGCGGAAGGTGCGCAGGAAAAAGCCCAGCCCGTGGATGCCGAACCGATCCAGCGATGCCAGCAGTTCGTCGCCGGGTTCCCCGCCCAGATAGGCCTGAAGCTGATCGTAATCGGCAAACAGATAGGGCAGCGAGATCGCGTTCATCTTGGGTTCAAACGACGCGTAGACAGAGCTTGCAAGGATCAGCCCGTCAAGCGCGCCGGACCCCAACTGGTTGACCGCCGCATTCTGGTCGCCGCCGAACAGAACGCCGTCGGGAAAGACCTCGATTGCGACCTCACCATCGGTCTTTTCGCTGACCAGTTCGGCAAAACGGGTGGCCGCACGTCCGACGGAACTGCCGGCAGGATCAGGCACCGCCATGCGCAGCGAGGTCTGGGCATAGGCGCCCGACGCCAGGCCGGTCAGCGCAGTGGTTGCGATTGCCAAGGCGGCCAGGCTGCCGGTCAAAGCCCGGCGAGTGATGGATATGGTCATGTTTTCCTCCCTTGTTTCAAGATATTGGCGAATGGTGGCGCGCTTATGTCGCGCGCCCGTTCCGCCGCCGCAGTTCGATCAGAAGTGCGGAGTGGTCCAGATCGCCACCGCCATGGGCGATGAGATCGTCGAAAAGCCCGTCCACGAGATTGAGAACGGGCAGCTCAAGCCCCAGTGCTGCGGCGACATCGCGTGCGGCGCGGGTATCTTTCAGCTGATAGCGCGCCGGCCCGCCGGGTTCGAAGTCGCCTTCGATCATCCGCCTGCCGTGCAGGTCCAGGATCCGCGAATTGGCGAAGCCGCCCAACAAGGCCTCGCGGACCTTGGCCGGGGCTGCGCCGCCGGCCTCGGCCAGCAGCAGGGCCTCGGACACCGTCGCGATGGTCGATGCGACGGTGATCTGGTTGATCAGCTTGGTCAGTGCGCCGGTGCCCGCCGGGCCGATATGAACGACCGTGCCCATCGGGGACAGCAGCGGCATCGCGGCCTGCAAATCCGCAGCGTCCCCGCCTGCCATGATCGACAGGTTTCCGGCCTTGGCGGCAGGTGTGCCGCCCGATACCGGCGCGTCGATCCAGCGCAGCCCCAGATCCGTCGCCTGCGCGGCAAGATCGAGCGCTTCTTGATGACCAATCGACGACATGACGATCAGCAGCGCGCCGGGCGCAAGCGCCTTTGCCGCGCCATCCTTGAACAGGACCTGACGACAGGCTGCGCCGTCCGACAGCATGACAATGCAGGCCTGCGCATCCTTCGCGGCCTCTGCCGGGCTGGCGGCAACCGCTACACCATTGCCAAGCGCACGGGCCTTATCGACGCTGCGGTTCCAGGCGCGAATATCCGCACCGGCCCTGGCCAGATTGACGCATATCGGGCCGCCCATCAGCCCGGTGCCCAGGAACGCGACCGGCCCGATCACGGGATCAGCCTGTCGAAGAACTGGACCGGGCCTTCGGTGCACAGATGTAGGCTGTCGCGGAACGCGGCCAGATGCGGAGTTTCCAGATGGCGTTCGAACGCGGCGCGGTCGGTATAGACCTCATAGAAGGTGACGCGCGTCGGACTGGCCGCGCGGTCGATGCAAACGTCGAATTGCAGGCAATCGGGTTCATCCGCGACCGATTGCGTGGCGTCCGCGTGCGCAGCCTCCAGAAACGCGTCGAGGTTTTCGTCGCTGACCTCAAAACTGGGCAGGACAACATAGCTCATGCCGCCACCGAGGCTTTCGGCCCCATGGTTTGCACCTGTTCCTGACGCACGCTGACGACGTCCAGATCGTCGACCAGATCGACATCGTCCAGCGTCACGATCTGATCGCGCGGCACGTCGCGCTTCAGCTTGACCTTGTGGGCCAGACCGATCGGCAGCGCGTTTATCCGCGTGGACAGGGTTGCGGGAACCGCTTTTGCCCATGTCGCAAAGCCACCCTCGCCGTCCAGCCAGTCACCGGCCTTCAGATCGCTTTTGGCGGTGGCCACCGCGTCGCCGCGATATTCCTTGGATGAGCCGGTCGGTTCCCCGCGCAATACCGCCGACAGGACAGAGACAGAGGTTTCCAACCCGATCAGGTGGAAGGGCCGCCACATGGACCCGTACCAGCCGGAATCGTCGGTCAGCAGGCCATATTGTTCAAAGCAGCCGCGCGTATATTCATCAGGCGCGCGGAAGGTCACGAACATGCCGTATTGGATGTTGTTCAGCACGACGCGCCCATCCGGTTCGCGGCTGGCGGCGATGTCGGTCAGCCCGGCTTTGGGCAGGCGCCCGCCGTTGGATTCCGGCTTGAAGACCTGCGCCAGATCCTGAAGTCCTGCGGGATAGAAGGCCAGCCCGTCATCGGGGCAGTCCAGCCCGGTGCCATTGGCGATGGCGGCCATTTCGATGGCGGCCTTGGTGCCATCGGTGAACGAGTTGTACATCTTCGGATTGAAATCGCCCTGCGCCACGAATTCCTCGGACCAGCCGAAATAACCCCAGACCGTGTCGGGGGTGGAATAGCGATAGGGCGGGCGGAAATTCATGCCCTTGCCGGCCGAGACCAGTTCGAACCCGCAGGACCGCACCCAATCGACCAATTCGCAGCAGAACGCGGGCTGATCGCCGTAGGCCATGGAATAGACGACACCCTTTTCGCGCGCTTTCTGGGCGAGGATGGGTCCGCACATCACGTCGGCCTCGACATTGACCATGACGAGATGCTTGCCCGCGTCGATGGCTTGCAGCGCGTGGCGAACGCCGGCCAGCGGGTGGCCCGTCGCCTCGATGATGCATTCGATCCCGTCATAGGCGCACAAAGCCCCCGCATCGTCGGTCACGAAGGTCCGGCCGCTGTCCATGGCATCCCCGAACGACGTGGCGGCGTATTCTCCGTCTTCCCATCCAGTGCGCGCCAGCGATTTGCGAACCTTGCCGACATCCAGATCAGCGACCGCGACGATATGGTAACCCTCGATTTTTCGGGCCTGCGCAAGCACCATGGATCCGAACTTGCCGGCGCCGATCAGGCCAACCCGAATCGGCTTTCCATCGGCATTTCGTTCAGCCAGCATCGTTGACAGGTTCATGACGTTCTTCCTCTGCAGAGATGGCGTTATCGCGCCTGTTAATCTGACAGAAGGAAACGGCCCTGCGCATGCCTGCGGCACGCGACTGGAAGGGCGATCAACACCGCGCCTGCCATGACCGGGCCTGTTCCTCCTCCCACGGTCGGGGGAAGATTGGCGCAAGTTCGTCAGAAAGAAAAATTACATTTTCTTTTCGTTATTGTAGAAAATCTGCGCTGTTTGCGGGGCTGCTCTGGCGCCATTGGGCGGCTTCGTCACGTAGCCACTCGATCAACCGCATTACCCGGTGACGCCGGAGGTTGGAACGCGGACAGACCAGCCATTGCGTCGCGGTTTGCAGCATGGGCGTCTGTGCGACCGGCATGACCAGCCGGCCTGAGCGCAGTTCCTCTTCCATCATCAGCTCGCTTTCCAGTGCCACCCCCAGCCCGAGCGCTGCGGCGTCGATGGCCATATGCGACCGATCGAATGACAGTGCGGTGTTGTTGGCGGGCGGGGCGAGGCGCATCGCCTCGGCCCAGGCGCGCCACTGAATCTGCGCCTTGAGCGACCGGATAATCGGCAGGTCCAGCACCTCGGCCGGCGTCAGCGCACCTGGCGCCGCAAGTTGTGGTGAGCAGACGGGCAGAAAGCGTTCCTCGGTCAGCGGCTCGGTATAAAGGCCGGGCCAGCCGCCGAGCCCGTGGCGGATTTCCAGATCGACATTGTCGCGGTTGAAATCGACAGGCTCGTTGCTGCCATCAATGCGGATATTTGTGTCGGGCATCAGTTCAAGAAACCGGCCAAGACGGGGCAGCAGCCATTTGGTCGAAATCGTCGGCGTCGTGCGGATGACCATATTGGCCGTCTGCCGGGTGCCGCGCATCAGTTCCGTCGCCTGCATGACGCCTTCGACCTTGTCAGAGATCAGTTCGAAATAGCGTTCGCCGGCCTCTGTCAGGCGAATGCTGCGGCCATCGCGGGCCACCAGCGTGGTGCCGATCTGTTCCTCCAGCGCCTTGATTTGCTGGCTGACCGCAGATGGCGTGACGTTCAATTCGTTCGCGGCCTGCACAATCGAGTTGTGGCGAGCAACGTGATAAAAGACGGCAATGGCACGAAATGGCGGCAAGTCGGCGTATCCATATAAATGCGGTTCGGTTGCATTGTTGGAACTAAGCCTGCTTTCGAAGGATGAGGCAACGATCAGAAGGAGGTTTTTGGTCCGCAGTATTGACCGGGGTTTGCCGAAACCTAACGGGCCGGCTGACGGCTATCAGTCGTTCACGGCCCGTGGGGGCATCGCATTCGGAGCAGAGATCTCGCGCAGCACGCCGTCCACGATCTGATCGGATTGCGTCGATCATATGATGGTTCAGAAAGGCAGTTGGACGGTCAGCCATATGGCGCGTCACAGCAGGCGGGCAGCGCCGACCAATCGTGATGAACCCCAGGCCGCGCTGGTGGCATTTCACCTTGACCGGCAAGATGGCGCGACAAGGCCATGCTGAGCACGACACTGGTTAGAAATGGACCTGATCGTGGTGGCGTCGTCCTGTCCTAAAGATCTGTTGCCGATGACTGCCGAGGGTTCTGTGCCGTGCGATCTTTCGGTGATGAGCTTTTCCAGCGAATCCCGCAGCATCGGACAATACTGACCGCTCTTGGCTGTCAGCCCGATTTAGCTGTAGATCGGTCACGGGAGGCCGCGGGCAATTGGCAAGACAGCCAGCGAACGGCGTAGACGGTACCCTCTGGTGGTCCTCGGCCCATACCCTGAAATCGAGAGGTTGGCCTTATCGGCTCGCCCGGCGGTTACGTTCGCGGCCAAGACCCACCAACAGCAAGGCGGATCACTCTTGTCGCCCATCGCCCAGCATTTTTCGCGCTCGGGCAGCCTCGGCGCGCATGGCGGACGCGAAAAGTGTCACGTCGATCTCGGTCGCGACAAAGGTGGCGCCGATGTCGAGGCAGGCTTTCTGCATGTCGGCGTTCAGCGTGAGAATCCCGCCGGCCTTGCCGGCGGCCACGATCCGGCGCATCGCATCAAGGACTGTTTTTTCAACTTCTGGCGCGCCGGCATTGCCGATAAAGCCCATATCGGCGGCAAGGTCTGATGGGCCGATAAAGACGCCGTCGATGCCCTCGACCATGAGAATGTCGTCCAGCGCCTCCATGCCGGCATTGTTCTCGACCTGGACGAGAAGGCAAATCTCGTTTTGCGCCGTGGTCAGATAGTCGGATATCGCGGCAAAGCTGGACGCCCGGGCCAGCGCAGAACCGACGCCCCGGATGCCATGCGGCGGATAGGTGACGGCGCGCACGGGGTCTCTTGCCTGTGCTGCGCTTTCGACCATGGGGACAAGCAATGTCTGGGCGCCGGCATCGAGCAGTTGCTTGATCATCCAGCTTTCGCCGATTGTCGGGCGAACGACCGCATGGCTGTCAAAGGCTGAAATCACCTGAAGCTGCCTGATGATGGATCGCAGGTCGTTGGGCGCGTGTTCGGCGTCGATCAGCAGCCAGTCGAAACCGGCCCCGGCGCTGATTTCGGCGGCATAGCTGTCGGCAAGGCCGAGCCAGCATCCCAGTTGCGGCTTGCCCGACGTGATCGCGGCCTTGAACGGGTTGTGAGGGGCGGGCATGGCTGTTCCTTTAGGCGAAAGAGATATCAACGGCGCCGAAGGGACCGAAATCGGCCTCAATGCGGCTGCCCGGCGGACATTCAACCGGGCGGATGAAAGAGCCGGAGAGGATGATCTGACCTGGCTCGATCCGTTGGCCGTATTGCGCCATGCGCCGTGCCAGCCAGACCACGCTTTCGACCGGATCGTTCAGAACCCCTGCGCCCAACCCGGTTTCCTCGACCTCGCCATTGCGCGAGGTGATCGCACCGACCCATCGCAGATCCACGCCATCCACCGGATGGCGTTCAGCGCCCAGAACGATCCCGGCATTGGCGGCATTGTCGCTGATCGTGTCGAACACGGTTCGCGTTTTTCCGGTGGCCGGATCGGCGCGCCTGATCCGGGTGTCGAGGATCTCCAGCGACGGCGCGACGTAATCGGTTGCCGCCACCACATCGGCGTGGGTGATATCAGCCCCACCCAAGGCCGACTTCATGACAAAGGCGATCTCGGCCTCGATCCGGGGTTGGATGAACCGCCCCGCAGGCACGGTCGAACCGGGTTCAAACAGCATGTTGTCGAACAGAATGCCGCTATCGGGGATGTCGATGTTCAGCGCATTTTGCATCGCTTTCGAAGTCAGGCCGATCTTCCAGCCAATCACCTTGCGGCCCTCGTCCAGCTTGGCGCGGTAGATCGCGTTCTGCACCGCGTAGGCGTCGTCCATGCCCATTTCAGGGTGGCGGGCGGTCAGCAACCCGATCTGCTGGCCGGTGGCTTCGGCCTGCAACAGATCGGCTGCCGCGCGGGCGTGATCTTCGGGGGTCATATCGTCTCGTCCTCCACACCGTTGCGCAAAGTGCCGATGCCTTCTACCTCGACCTCGACCACATCGCCGGGCGCGAGATAGCGTGGCGGATCGAACCGCGCGCCAGCGCCGGTCGGCGTGCCGGTGACGATGATGTCGCCGGGCAACAGGGTCATGAAGGTCGAAATATACGCGATTTCCTCGCGGATCGGGAACATCATCCGGTCCAGCGTGTCATCCTGTCGGACCTCGCCGTTCACGCGGGTGACGATGCGGGCGTTGTCCAACTGGGCGGGATCGGTGAACGGAACCAGCCAGGGACCGATCGAGCCGGAACGGTCCCAGTTCTTGCCCTGCGTGACGTTGAACTTGGCGTGCCGAACCCAGTCGCGGATCGTGCCTTCGTTGCACAGCGTCAGCGCGGCGATATGATCGTAGGCACCCCCGGCCGCGATGCGGCGACCGGCCTTGCCGATGACAATCGCCACCTCGCCCTCATAGTCCAGCGTATGGTTCTCGGGCGGGCGTACGAGGTTCTGCCCATGTCCGGTAAAGCCGCTGGCAAAACGCGGGAACAGCGACATGTGTTTCGGCTGCGCGCTGCCATCCTTGTATTCGGCGTTGCGGTCGGGGAAATTCACGCCAACACAGAGGATGCGGCGCGCGTTCGGCATGACCATCTCGTGGGTAACGCCGGTATGGGTGATCCTGCCATTTTCCGCGGCTGCGATCAGGTCGTCCAGCCCGCCGGATGCAATGGCGTCATAGAGCGAGTTCCATTGCGGAAAAGCCGCGTTCAGCGCAATCGCGCCCTCTTGGGTGAAGGCGCCGTAGAACGTTTCGCCCCCGACGGAATAGGTTCCAAGCCTCATGAAATGCTCCTCCAGACATCGTCGATGACCTCTGCGGCCATCAGGACGTCGTTTCGTGTGGTGTCGAACTGGCCCACTTGCAGGCGAATGACCTTTCGTCCGCCAAAGGCCGCTTGGGTCAAATAGATCCGGCCATCGTCGTTGATGGCATCTACCAGCCTTTGCTGTGTGTGATCGTCGCCGGGACAGCGGAATGAGAACAGGCTCAGAATGGGTTCGGTGACGATCTCGAACCCGTCAAGCGCCCGGATCGCATCGCAGACCTCGCCGGCCCAGGCCACATGGTTGCGCATCCGTGTCCGCAGTCCATCCAGGCCGTAGCTGCGGATCAGAAACCAGATTTTCAGCGCCCGGAAACGCCGGCCAAGCGGGATCGTCCATTCCGAGTAATTGGTCACGGCATCGCCCGTGGTTTTCAGATATTCCGGTTCGATCCTCAGCGTGTTCAGCTGCGGTCCGGGATCCTTGAGGAACTGCACCGAGCAGTCGAACTGTGCGCCCAGCCACTTATGCGGGTTAAAGACGATGCTGTCCGCGCGCTCTGCGCCTTGCCAGAAATCGGCGCGAAATTCGGGGCAGATCATCGCAGAACCCGCCCATGCCGCGTCGAGATGGGTGTAAAGATCCTCTGCCTGGGCAATGTCGAAGAGGGGGGCCAGATCGTCTGCCGCGCCAATGCCGGTGCCGCCGGTGATGGCGATCAGGCCGGCGGGGATATGTCCGTCAGCGCGGTCTTGGGCGATCGCGGCCCGTAGCGCCGCGACGTCAAGGGCATAGCGCGGGCCTGTGGTGGGCAATTTGACAAGATTTTCCTGTCCGATACCCGCGACCCAGCAGGCGCGGTCGATCGAGGAATGGGCCTGGTCCGAGCAATAGATCCTCAGGTTGCCTTTGCGCGAAAGGCCGTCGCGATTGCCGGTATAGCCTGTTGCGCGTTCTCGCATGGTCAGGACCGCCGACAGAGTTGCCGACGAGGCGCTGTCCTGAATGACGCCAGTGAACGTTTCCGGCAGCGCCATGGCCTGACGCAGCCAGTCGATGACCACGGTTTCAAGCTCGGTGGCGGCGGGCGATGTCTGCCACAGCATGCATTGCGCAGCCAGCGTGGTCACCAGCATGTCTGCCAGCATCGATGGCGGGGCGGCATTTGCGGGGAAATAGGCAAAGAAACGCGGATGCTGCCAATGGGTCATTCCGGGCATCACGATACGTTCGAAATCCGCCATGATGGCGTCCATCGGCTCGCTGCCATCCGGTGGCATCGCGGGCAGTTGTGCCGCGATGTCGCCGGGTTTTGTCCGCGCACGCACAGGCCTGTCGGCCAGCGTCTGATGGTAACTGGCCGCCCAGTCAGAGATATGTCGGCCCCAGTGAGAAAATTCGTCCCAGTTCATCAAGCGATCTCCCTGTGGTCGGGTATTATGCCGCCGATGCAGACATATTTGAGTTCCAGGCAGTCATCGAGCCCGTGACGCGAGCCCTCGCGCCCAGGGCCGGACATCTTGACCCCGCCGAAAGGTGCTTTGGCCGTCGAGATCAGGCCGGGGTCACACAGCGAAAACATCTTCACCTCAGGGCGCAATGATCGGGCTTGCGGCCAGTTCCGAGTCCTTCACATCGGTGCCTGCAAACGGCGTGCCGTGCTCGAACCAGCTGCGAGGCGCAGGTGCGCCCCAAAGGGTCTGGCGCTGCGGGTCCTTGAGGTCCCACTTTATCGCCTCCAGATCCGGATCGACGGTCTGATAGTCCGAGCAGTAGATCTCGATCCGATGACCGTCAGGGTCCAGCACATAGAGGAAAAAGGCGTTCGAGATGCCGTGCCGTCCCGGGCCGCGCTCGATATTGTCGACATAACCAGAGGTGGCCATCAGATCGAGCAGATCGATGATGTTCAGCGGTGTCGGCACCCAAAAGGCGACGTGGTGCATGCGTGGGCCGGTGCCATTGGTGAAGGCCATGTCATGGACACCGCCCTTGCGATGCATCCAGGCGGCCCAAAGCTTGCCGCTTTCTTCGTCCTCGGTGTATTCTGTCACGCGGAAGCCGAAGTCGCTGTAAAAGGCCACGCTCTCGTCCACGCTGGTTGAAAAGCAGTTGAAATGGTCGATCCGCAGCGGCTTTACGCCCCGGTAAAGCGCATATTTCTGGTGGATCGGCTCGAGGCGATCCATCTTGTGATAGAATTCCAGCGGGATGCCCATATTGTCCGAGGTCAGAAGCGTGCGGCCCTGATAGGGGCGTTCGACCCATTCCGTCGGGCGCCCCTTGTCGGCAAAGTATGTTTGGGCCTTGTCGAGGTCAGCTTCGTCATAGGTCTTGAAGCCCATGACCTCGACGGTTCCGGGAATGTCGGACTTTTGCAGGATCACGCAGTGATGCCCGCGCTCTTCCATCGCGCGCAGATAGATGTGGCTGTCGCTTTCATCGGTCACCTGCAATCCAAGAATTTCGGTATAGAATTTCCGCGACGCGGCGAGGTCTGCGACGTTCAGGCAGACATGGCTCAGCCGGATTGTATTGAAAGTCGGGTAGAGGTTCGGGGCGGGAATGGGCATGTGAGTGTCCTCGGATCGGGTTTTCAGATCATGTCGCGGTCGGTTTCGACCATTGCGGCCTCGTCGAGCATATGCGCGCTGCGACCGCCGGTGGCGGGGCCGGCCCGTTGCAGCAACAGCGTCGCGGGCGCGCGCATGCGGTCAGTGGCGAGAAGTGTGGATGTCATTCTGTGTCCTTCCCCTGCCTGTCTCAGGCGCCGAGCCGCATGATCTTGTGCTGACCCAGGGCAAAGCCGATATGCTTTTGCTCCATGTAGAATTCGAACGACCAGTCGCCGCCGTCGCGACCGATGCCGCTGGCCTTCACACCGCCAAAGGGCGTGGGCAGATGGCGGACGTTTTCCGAATTCACCCAGATCATCCCTGCCTCAAGTTCTTCGGTAAAGCGCAAGGCGCGGGTCAGATCGTTGGTCCAGACATATCCGGTCAGCCCGTATTGCGTGTCATTGGCGATGGCCAGCGCCTCTTCCTCGGTCGAGAAGGGGATGGAGGTCAGAACCGGGCCAAAGATCTCCTCTTGCGCGATCCGCATCTGGTTGTTGGCGTTGGTAAACAGCGTCGGGCGGACGAAATAGCCCTCGTCGCCGATTGTGACACCGCCCGCAGCGACGGTCGCGCCGTCTTCCTTGGCGATGTCGAAATACGAGGTGACCTTGTTGTAATGTTCCTCGGACACTATCGGGCCGATTTCGGTCGCCGGGTCCAGCGGATGGCCGACCTTGATGTTGTTCACACGTTCGATCAGTTTGGCCTCGAACTCTTCGCGGATGTTGTCCTGCACCAACAGCCGCGATGACGAGGTGCAGCGCTCGCCGTTGATCGAGTAGATCATGAAGATCACCGCGTCGAGCGCGCGCTCCAGATCGGCATCCTCGAAAACGATCACAGGATTCTTGCCGCCCAACTCGAGATGCATCCGCTTGAGCGTGTCAGCGCCCTGTTTGGTGATGATAGAGCCGGTGCGGCTTTCCCCGACAAAGGCGATGGCCTTGATCGCGGGATGTTCGGTCAGGGCCTTGCCCGCGCCTTCGCCGAAACCGTTTACCGTATTCAGCACACCGGGCGGCAGACCGGCCTCTTCTGCGATCTCGACCAGCAGCCGGGCGGTCAGCGGTGATGCCTCTGCGGGTTTGTGAACTACGGTGCAGCCCGCGGCCAGCGCCGGGGCGATTTTCCAGGTGGACAACATGAAGGGCGTGTTCCACGGC
Organism: Paracoccus tegillarcae; assembly: GCF_002847305.1. Lineage (NCBI taxonomy): Bacteria > Pseudomonadati > Pseudomonadota > Alphaproteobacteria > Rhodobacterales > Paracoccaceae > Paracoccus > Paracoccus tegillarcae. The sequence continues at coordinate 2,728,897 of NZ_CP025408.1, forward strand.
GTGATGACGCCGACCGGGCCGATCGGCTTGCGCGTGGTCACATTCATCAGCGTCGGTGATTTGAGATGCTGTCCGTCACGAGCCTGCACCACCTGATCGGCGAAATAGCGGAAATTCTCGGCGCCGCGCAGCGCGGCCTTGGACATGAAGCGCAGGGTCTGGCCGGTGTCCCAGCATTCGCACAGTGCGATCTCTTCGGCGCGTGCCTCGATCGCCTCTGCCACATTGATCAGGATCTTCTTGCGCTCTAGCGCGGGCATGTCACGCCAGGCCGGAAAGGCATCGGCGGCAGCCCTGGCGGCGGCGTCGATATCCGTGGCCGTGCCGTGTGCCACGTCGCAGATCACGCTCTTGTCGACGGGCGTGGTGTTCTGGAACACGCCGCCGGAACCGGGGCGGTCCTGCCCGGCAATGCGGTTCAGGATGCCGCTTGTGCGAAACCGGGCCAGATAGCCGTCGAGCTTTTCGATATTTTCGGCGGGCTGAGACATGGAGAACTAATCCTTCAGATGGTCACGGATGGTGCCGGCCTTGGGCGACAGGGCAGGGTCGATGTCGCGCATCTCCAGCGACAGCGCGAGCGGACGCGACGCCATGAGCGGCGCGAGAAAGTCGTGGGCCGCGGCAAAGATCGCCTGCGTGGCGGCGGTCTTTACATCGTCGGGGCGACCGGCCCGCAAACGGATCGAGATATCGACATAGCCGTGATGCGGGTTGCCGTCGGCGATGCTCCAATGAGGGGCCGGGATTGCCCGAACCCGTATGCCGGCGTCGGGAAAGGCATCGATCTTGACCGCCGCCCGGCGAAGGTGATCGCAAAATGCAGACATGTCGATCTCTTGCTCGAGATTGGCCGAATAATCGACGATCAGATGGGGCATCAGATTTCCTTGCCAAGCTAATAGTTGCGATCTTAAGTTTATATTGCTTGCGATGTCAACTAAATTCATGGCCTATATGAGGTCAGGAGAAAAGCGGGCCATGGACGAGCAAGAAAAGATGAAGCCTTCGACGGAACTGCCGACGACGGCGCGGTCTCTGCCCATTGCCCTGATGCGCGCTCGCGAAAAGGTCATGGCGCCGATCCGCGAGATGCTTGCCCATTCGGGGATCACCGAACAGCAGTGGCGCATCCTGCGCGTGCTGTCAGAGCACGGCGATCAGGAGGCCAGCAAACTCGCGGAACGGGCAAGCCTGTTGCTGCCCAGCCAGACGCGGATCCTTCAGTCGATGCTGGAAAAGGGGTATGTGACGCGGACCGCCAGTGAGACAGATCGCCGGCGTCAGACCATCGGCATTACGCCCAAGGGCCAGGCCATCATCAAAGAGAATCTTCCGCAGGCGATTGCCATATCGGACAGGTTCCGGCAGGCGCTCGGCCCGGCGAGGTACGATCTGCTACTTGATTGTCTGGAAGAGCTGGAAGAGCGGCTCTGAGGATCGGGGACGGCTGGCCCCCGATCTGATTTGCAATGCGGGATCGTCAGATCGCCGCCAGTCCGGCCTCGGTTGCCGACAGGATCGTGGCGATGTCAGCGCTTTCGACGATCAGCGGCGGCGAAAAGATGATCATGTTGCCCGACACGCGCAGCATGGCACCGGATTCGTAGGCGGCCTTCTGGACGGCCATGCCAACCTCCTTGCCTGCGGGTTTCTTGGTTGCCCGGTCCGAGACCAGTTCGATGGCGCACATCAGCCCTTCGCCGCGCACGTCGCCGACCACATCAAAGCGTCGGCCAAGATCCTGCAGGCCCGCAATCAGTTCCTGCCCGCGCGTGCCCGCATTTTCCCAGATCCGCAGACGACGGATCTCTGCCAGAACCGCCAGCGCCGCCGCCGCCCCGACCGGGTGGCCGGAATAGGTGTAGCCGGTGTCGACCGAGGCAATGCCGGCCGTGTCGTTTTCGAATACATCGGCCACCTTTTCCGAAATCATCGTCGCGCCAAAGGGGAAATAGCCGTTGGTGATCGCCTTGGCTGTGCACATGAAGTCGGGCTGCACGCCCCAATGACGCGCGCCGCTTTCGCTGCCGGTGCGGCCAAAGGCGGTGATGACCTCATCCGAAATCAGCAGGATGCCATGCCGGTCGCAGGTCTCGCGCACCGCTGGCATAAAGGACTTATGCGGCGGGTAGACGCCGCCCGCGCCCAGCACCGGCTCCATGATGAAGGCGGCAATGGTGTCTGCGCCCTGAAATGCGATCTCGTCCTCAAGCGCCGCAATGCAGAGCGCGGCAAGCTTTTCCGGGTCGGATTCGTCGAACGGGTTGCGGTACGCGTTCGGTGCGGGGATGTGGTGGCATCCGGCAAGCAGCGGCTCGTAGGCGGCGCGGAACTTGGAATTGCCGTTGACAGAGGCGCCGCCGAAATGTGTGCCGTGATAGCCTTTCTTGAGGCTGATGAACTTGGTGCGGCCATTTTCGCCGCGCACGCGATGATATTGCCGTGCCAGTTTCAGCGCGGTCTCGACCGAATCCGAACCGCCTGATGTAAAGAAGGCGCGGGTCAATCCGTCCGGTGCGAAGAAATCGGCCAATTCGTAGCTGAGCTCGATGGCCTTGTCATTCGTCGTCCCGCGAAAGCAGGAATAATAGGGCAAGGCGGACAGTTGCTCGGCAATCGCTCGTTTGGCCGGTTCGCAGGAATAGCCAAGATTGACATTCCACAATCCGCCCACCGCATCGACCACCTTGTGACCATCTACGTCGATGATGCTGACACCCTCGCCACCGGTCACGATTGTCGGCGGGTTCATATGCGCATCGACCGGATGGGTCATCGGCTGCCAGAAGTTCCGGCCATTGTTTTCCTTGAGAAAATTCGAATCTTTCATGCTTTCCTCCTCAGGCGATTGCGGACACGCCAAGCAAGTCGAGGGCGCGGGCATAGGACGCGCCGGGGTTGGTGACATCGAAATGAACGGTTTGCATGCCGACACGTTCGGCGCCGGCAATGTTGCGCGCCTGATCATCCACAAAGACGCAATCGGCAGGCGCAAGCCCAAGCTGAATGATGCAATCTTCATAGGCGCGTGGATCGGGTTTCAGGATCCGGGTGTAGGTCGCATCGACCACCACATCGAGATCGTCCCAAAAGGGCAGGCCATGCCTGAAATCCGCGCCGTAAAAGAGATCAAGCTCATTCGAGAGAACGGCGAGTTTCAGCCCCGACGCCTTGACGGTCTTCATCGCGGCCAGCGCCTCGGGGCGCAGGATTTCGCTGGCCTCCGCACCGCGTGCGGCGATCACGAATTCCTGCATCAAGGTCCATTCCGCACCGACCAGGGCGCCCACCTCTTGCGTGCGGGTCAGCCAATAGTCACGCTCGCTGATCTCGTCGGCCTGCATCGCGCGCCAGAGCGGGTCACCCGCCGGGTCAAAGGGGCCGCGCCATGTCAGGCTGCCCGGTGCCAGTCCGAGCGCGCGTTCAGAATGCTCATGGGTTTCGAACATCGTGCGGCTGATGACGCCGCCGAAATCCAGGACAAGCGCGCCTTGTGGGTCAGTCATGCTGCCAAACTCTCTTGATCGATTGGGGAAAGACGCCGCCAAGCTCTTCGGTGACGTCAATGGATCCGGATTTGAGCGCGTCCCTGATCCGCGCTTCCAGTTCATCGGTATGGCGCGAGACCGGGATGGCCACCGCCAGTGAGCCGATGGACAATTCGCCGATGTCGAAGATCGGGGCGGCAAAGGAACGAACATCTGTCTCGAACCCCTGATCGACATGGGCGATGCCCGATGCGCGGGTCCGCGCGACCTCTTGGCGCAGGCCGCCCGGGTCGGTGATCGTGCGATCGGTCCATTGCTCCAACGGTTGGGACAGGACACGGTCCAGCAGATCCGGTGCCCCGAACGCAAGCTGACACAGGCCAGAGGATGTCGCGTGCATGGGCAGGATCTCTGAGGGTTTGAGATGCACCCGCGTGCCATGAATTGTTGCGTCATGATGATAGAGCGGCGACATCGCCGCGCCGTCAAACAGGGCAACATGCACCAGTTCGCCCAGTGTTTCGGATATGCGATCCACCAGTGGCTTGACCGCCGCACGGGTTGGAAACAGCATCTCGCGAACGGCCGCCAGCCTCAGAATCGCCGGGCCAAGGCGATACGCACGAGACGCCGTATTCTTTTCTAGAAAGCCTGATTCGGTCAGTTCGGTCAGATGGCGATGCACGGTCGCCTTGTCCTGTCCGCTGAGCTTGCGAAACTCGGTCAAGCCGATCTCTGGCCTCTCTGTCGAAAAGAAATTCAGCAAGTTCAGTGATTTGGTGATTGTACCCACGTTCAGACCTTGCCTGCTTGGGCGAGTGTTCGTCGCAAAAATCATGCGCCGGATCGCCGGGTTAATAGTTGCCTTGATAAATTGTTTGACAGATGTGCCTCAGTTGTTCAATGTATTTTTGCGACAATAGGTTCACATAATGAACCCTAAGAGCATGGCGTCTGATCCGCCAAAGGGAGTAGGAAATGAAGAAACGCGTATTGGTTCTCGCCGCAGCCTCGGCCCTCGCCGCAACGGCCGCGGTTGCGGAATACCCCGACAAGCCGGTGAGCTTCATCGTTCCGTGGCCGCCGGGCGATCTTGAGGATATTCTGACGCGCCTGATTGCCGACGAGTTCCAAGAGATGTACGGCGTTCCGGCAGCCGTCGTGAACAAGCCTGGCGGCGGCGGCGGTCCTTTCCCCGGTGCCGTGGACGTCGCGACCGCTGATCCAGATGGTTACACCATCGGATCTTTCGTGACCGATGTGCCCATCAGCGCCGCAGAGGTCGGGATTCCGCAACTGGACCCGAACCCTTTCGAACCCATCGGGATTTTCATGACCTACCCGTTCGTCATCGCCGTGGGCGCAGACGCGCCCTACAGCACCTGGGAAGAACTGGCCGCCTACGGCAAGGAAAACGACGTGGCCGTCGGGCATTTCGGCAGCTTTCTGCCCCCCACCCAGATCACCTTCGCCGCAGCGATCGAGTCGGGCTTTGACTTTTCCAGCGAGGCCGCTTTCGACGCGCTGGACTGCAATACGCTGGATTCGGGCGATGTCGACGTGATCAACACGACGCTGCAACAGATCTTTCCGTGCAAGGACAGCGTCAAGATCCTCGCCTCCATCGGTTCGGAACGGATCGGCATCACGCCCGATGTCCCAACCGTCCAGGAACTCGTGCCTGATCTGACGCTGTCGCTCTGGAACGGTCTTTTCGTGCACAAGGATGTGCCGGCAGAGGCGCGCGAAAAGATCGAGGCGGCGGCCAAATCGGCGCTGGAAAAAGAGGCGGCCCAGAAGCTGATCGAACAGACCGGTGTTCTGATCTACTGGCAGAACGCGGAAGAATCAGCCGCCCAGATCGAGGCTGACACGGCAGTGATCGAACGGGTCGCAGAAATTCTCGGAAATTAAGCCCGGATCACCAACGGGGTGGCGATGCAGCCGCCCCGCCAAATTTCAGGGGAGTGCCTCCGCGTGTCTCGCGTCCAGACCCTTCAAGAGTTGTTCAAACGCTATCGGCGGCCCGGCGACAAGGTCTTTGCCTTCGCCTTTTTCATGCTGTCATTGTTTCTGCTGACCCAACTGCCGCACGAGACGGAATGGGTTGAGAAACGCACCAACTGGTATGCGCAACCGATGCTGTGGTCATCGATCGGTGTGCTGGGGATGGTGTTCTTCGGCTTCCTGCATCTGGTCAGCACCTGGATTTCGCCAAAGATCCCGGGGCGCTGGAAAGAGGTTGGCTTTTGGCTGCAATCTCTGGAATTTGTTGTCTATTTCCTGATTTACGTCGCGATTGTTCCGCAATTGGGCTACCTGCCGTCGACGCTGTTCTTCTGCCTGTTTCTGGCTGTGCGAACCGGGTTTCGGACCGCGAACATGCTGCTCTATGCGGCTGTATTTGCCTGTGTCACCGCAATCTTCTTTCGTGGCTTTCTGCAGGTGAAGATCCCGGCAGGCGCCATTTACGATTACCTGCCCGAACCTCTGCGCGGCATCGCGCTGATCTACCTGTGAGGCGCTGATGGACACGCTGCTATCCTCAATTCAGATCCTCGCCCAATGGCAGGTTCTTGTCGCCCTGCTGATCGGCTCTGTCGGGGGTGTCATCATCGGCGCGCTTCCCGGTGTCGGGGCGCCTGTTGCCATCGCCATTCTGCTGCCCGCGACCTTTGCCTTTGAGCCCATTGTGGGGCTGACGATGATGCTGGGCGTCTATGGGTCATCGATGTATGGCGGGGCGCTGCCCGCGGTGCTGATCAACACGCCCGGAACGGCGGTGAACGCGCTGACCACCTATGACGGCTATCCGATGACCAAGCGCGGCGAAGGGCGTCGCGCGCTGTCGCTGGCCTATTCGGCCTCTTTCTTCGGCGGCATCTTTTCGATCCTCTGCCTGATTGTTCTGTCGCCAGCCCTCGCCGCCATCGCGCCGCATTTCGGCAGCCGAGAGATATTTCTGGCCGCTTTTCTCGGCATTGTGCTGGTCGTGCTCGCGCATCGCGGGCAGGTCTTTGCCGCCGCCATGCTCGCCTTTTTCGGTATTTTTCTCCAGACCGTCGGGCTGGAGCCGGTCAAATATACAGCGCGCTATACGTTCGACGTGGCCTTCCTGTCGGGCGGGATCGATCTGATTGTCGTGGTGCTGGGCCTGTTCGCCGTTTCACAGTCACTGCTGCTGCTGACCGACAAGGACCATGCGCCGGGCGAGGCCAAGATGGAGGGCAACCTGTTCTCGGGCATGAAGGAACTGATTGGCTACAAGCGGGTCGCCACGGTGTCGTCCAGCCTCGGCGTCATCATGGGCATGATCCCCGGCACCGGAGAGTTCACGGCGCAGTTCCTGTCCTATACCTACGCCCAGAAAACCTCGAAGGATCCGGACAAGTTTGGCGATGGCTCGCCCGAAGGGCTGATCGCGTCCGAGGCGTCCAACAATGCGGTGCCCGGCGCTGCGATGATCCCGTTGCTGGCGCTGGGGATACCGGGCGAGGCGCTGACGGCGATGATGCTGTCGGTGCTATATATTCACAACGTGACGCCGGGTCCGGCACTGTTCCAGAACCAGCTCGACTTTGTCATCGCACTCTATATCGCACTGATCCTGCTCAACATCATCGTTGTCGCCTTCCTGATGGTTTCGACCAACTGGCTGCTGAGGATCATCACCATTCCCACTCGTTTCCTCGGCATCATGATCCTGACGCTCGCGTTTGTCGGCGTCTATTCCATGCGGAACGCGATTTCGGATTGTGCTGTTGCCGCAGGTTTTGGCGTCTTCGGGATGATCCTGAAACGGCTGAATCTGCCGATCGTGCCGATCATCCTTGGCATGGTTCTGGGCGGGATCATGGAGGTAAAGCTGCGCTCGGCCATGGCGCGCGTCAACACGCCGCTAGATTTCATTGATCGGCCCATCGCGGCGTTTCTCTTTGTGATGATCCTGCTGGTCTTTGCCATCCACATCCGCGCCGCGATCCGCGAACACCGCCTGAAAGTGGGTAAGGGTAAGGTCGGGCCGGAAGAAAACACCCAACATGGATAAACGAAATGCTTGAACAATCTGCCATCGACGCGCTGCGCGTCGAGACGCTCTCTGCCCGTGGGCATTTTATCGATGGCCGGTCCGTGGATGCGGGCGACAGCCGGGCGCTGGACGTGGTGTCACCGATAGACGGGCAGGTGCTGACCACAATCGCCGACGGCACGCCGGCGGTTATGGACCGGGCGGTGGCTGTGGCGCGTGCTGCGTTTGAGGACGGACGCTGGTCGCGTCTGGCCCCGGCTGCCCGCAAGAAGGTGCTGCTGAAACTGGCCGATCTGATCGAGCGGCGGGCGCTGGCGCTGACGGTGCTGGGCGTGCGCGACAACGGCACAGAGATCAACATGGCCTACAAGGCCGAGGCGCTTTCGGCAGCGGCCACCTTTCGCTATTATGCCGAGGCCATCGACAAGGTCTTTGGCCAGATCGCGCCCACCGCGCCGGACATTCTGGGCCTTGTCCACCACGCGCCGGTGGGGGTCGTCGGTGCCATCGTGCCTTGGAATTTCCCGTTGATGATCGGCGCATGGAAGATAGCGCCGGCGCTGGCGGCCGGTAATTCCATTGTGCTGAAACCGGCGGAATCGGCGTCGCTGTCGCTTTTGATGATCGCAGAACTGGCCGCCGAAGCCGGTGTGCCTGACGGCGTGTTCAATGTGGTCACCGGCAAGGGCGCGGTCGTCGGTGAGGCGCTGGCGCTGTCGATGGATGTAGATATCCTGGTATTCACGGGCTCTGGCGCGACGGGGCGGCGGCTCATGGAATACGCGGCGCGCTCCAACCTCAAGCGGTGCTATCTCGAACTGGGTGGCAAATCGCCCAACATCATCTTCAACGACGCCAAGGATCTGGCACAGGCCGCCAAGGTTTCGGCCGCAGGGATCTTTCGCAATTCCGGGCAGGTCTGTGTCGCGGGTTCGCGGTTGCTGGTGCAGGAAGACATTCATGATGATTTCGTAGCCGAGCTATGTCGCCACGCCGAGGCGTTCCGGGTCGGCGATCCGCTGGATCTGAGCAGCCAGATCGGCGCGGTTCATTCACTGCCTGAACTGGAGGCAAACCTGTCTTTTGTCGAGAAGGCGGCCAGCGAGGGCGCCGAACGCGCCACCGGCGGCGACCGCATCCTGACCGAGACCGGGGGCTATTACATGCAACCGACCGTGATGACCGGGGTAAAACCGCAGGACACCCTGTCGCAACAAGAGGTCTTTGGCCCGGTGCTGGCCGTGACCCACTTCAAGGACGAGGCCGAGGCGCTGCGCATTGCCAATTCCACGGTCTACGGTCTGGCGGCTGGGGTCTGGACCGCAGACCTTTCGCGCGCGCATCGCATGGTGGCGGGCATCCGGGCCGGTGTGGTGCATGTCAACACCTATGGCGGGCCCGATATGACGGTGCCGCTGGGCGGGGTAAAACAGTCCGGCAACGGGCATGACAAGTCACTGCACGCGCTGGAGAAATACGTCGATCTCAAGACCGCCTGGATCCAGCTGTGAGGACATGACCATGACCCTGCCGTCTGCATCTGCCGCCCTGATCGAGCGCCGCGCGCGGTTGCTTGGACCGAATGTCGCGACCTTTTACGACGAGCCCGTGCATGTCGTGAAAGGCGAAGGCGTCTGGCTGTGGGATGCAGATGGGCGCAAATACCTGGATTGCTATAACAACGTGCCTCATGTGGGGCATTGCAACGAACGGGTCGTCGAGGCGATCTGCCAGCAGGCGCGCAGGCTGAACACCCATACGCGCTATCTGCATGACGGCATCCTCGACTATATCGAAAGGCTGACGGCAACCTTTGATCGCAGCCTGTCCACCGCGATCATGACCTGTACCGGATCAGAGGCGAACGACATCGCCCTGCGCATGGCCGAAAGCATGACCGGCAAGCGCGGGATCATCGCCACGGACGCCACCTATCATGGCAACACCGCGCTGGTCAGCCAGCTTTCCCGCAGCAACATCCCCGAGGTCGGGTTCGGTCTGGACCAATATTTCCGCCACGTCCCGGCGCCGGACAGCTATCGCAACCCTGACCCGGACGGCGCCCTTTTCGCGCAGGCCGTCGCCGAACAGATCGCCGAATTGCAGGCATCGGGCATCGGGTTTGCGGCACTGATCGTCTGCCCGTTCTTTCTCAACGAAGGGTTCCCGACGCAGGCCGATGGCTGGCTCAAACCTGCGGCAGAGGTGGTGCGCAAGGCGGGCGGGCTGCTGATCTGCGATGAGGTGCAATCGGGGTTCGGCCGGATCGGCAGTCATTTCTGGGCCCATCAGAAACAGGGGGTCGTGCCCGATATCGTCGTTCTGGGCAAACCGATGGCCAACGGGCACCCCGTTGGCGCCGTCGTCACCACGCCAGAGATCATGGCCGGGTTCCGGACCGCGTTTCGATATTTCAACACATTCGGCGGCAACCCGGTATCCTGTGCGGCGGCGATGGCGGTGCTGGACGAGTTGCAGGACAGGGACCTCATGGCGCACGCGGCCAGAGTGGGGGCCTATGCCCACGAGCGTCTAAAGGCATTGGCGCAGAAATACGATGTGATTGGCGATCTGCGTGGCTCGGGCATGGTTTTCGGGGCCGAGATGGTTCTCGACCGCGAAAGCAAGGCACCGGCCAGTGAATTCACCGACCGGGTCATCAACAAGATGCGGCAGCGCGGGATCATCCATTCCAAGCTTGGCCGACACAAGAACACGCTGAAGATCCGCCCTCCGATGCCCTTTGGCACAGAGCACGCGGACCTGCTTTTCGACACGCTGGACGCGGTTCTGGCCGAAACGCCGCTGGCCGCATGAACGACACGGCACAAATCGTCGAACGGGCGCTGGCATTATGGGGGCTGGAGGGCTCGGCCTGGTCGCTTGTCGCCGCTCGTGAGAACCGTGTCTACCGGGTGGACCATCCCGGCGGGCGACACGCGTTGCGCCTGCACCGCCCCGGCTATCGCAGCGACGCAGAATTGCGATCCGAGTTGCAATGGGTAGAGGCGGTTTCGCAAGGCGGGCTGTCCGTGCCCTTGCCAGTTCCGTCCATCTCCGGCGATTTTCTGGTGACGGTCGATGGCTGCCAGATCGACCTCGTGCACTGGCTGGATGGTCGGCAGATGGGCGCGACGGGGGTGCCGCTGGCGCTGGACAATCGCACCGGCCTCTTTCGCAGCATCGGTCAAGAGATGGCCCGTCTGCACCGTGCCTCTGACGCCTGGTCGCCCGCAGCCGATTTCACGCGCCCGGCATGGGATCGCGCCGGCCTGTTGGGGGCGGCACCGTTATGGGGGCGCTTTTGGGAGAATGCATCGCTTTCGCCGGCCGATCGGGATCTGCTGTGCCAGTTTCGGTCGCGCGCCGATCAAGCCCTGAAGGAATTGCAGCCGGACCTCGATTTCGGGCTGATCCACGCCGATCTTGTGCGTGAGAACCTGTTGATCGACGGCGACAGGATCCAACTGATCGACTTTGACGATGGGGGCTTTGGCTACCGGCTGTTCGACCTTGCGACAACATTGGGCAAGACCCTGTCCGAACCGGATTTCGATGACCTGAAAGCCGCGCTTGTCGAGGGATACAGAGCTGTGCGCCCTCTCGATACGACTCATCTCGACCTTTTCATGGCGCTGCGCGCGACGACCTATGTCGGCTGGATCATTTCTCGTCTGAACGAAGAGGGCGCGGAGGAACGGAGCGCACGTTTCATCCGGGACGCCACCGATCGGGTGCAAACCTGGATGGCGCAGGACCATGCGCCAGGGAGCAGAAGGACAGCATGAGCAAGAAAACGATCCTCGTTATCGGGACTTTCGATACCAAAAGCGTCGAGCTAGAATATCTGGCCGGTCGCATCCGTCAGCAGGGGGGCGAGGTGCTGACGATGGATGTCAGCGTGCTGGGCGAGCCGCAGCGCCCGACCGACCTGTCCAAGCACGACGTGGCGGCAGCCGGGGGGATGTCGATCGACGAGGTGATTGCGCTGGGCGACGAACACCGGGCGTTTCAGGTAATGACACGTGGCGCCGTCGATCTGGTGGCAAGTGGCCACCGGGAGGGCAAGTTCGACGGGATGATTGCGCTTGGCGGCACGATGGGCACAGATCTTGCGCTGGATTGTGCCAAGGCGCTGCCGATGGGCGTGCCGAAATACATCGTCTCCACCGTCGCCTGCTCACCGTTGATAGAGCCAAACCGCCTTGCCGCGGATGTGCAGATGATCCTTTGGGCCGGCGGATTGTTCGGGATGAACCAGATCTGCAAATCCTCCCTTTCCCAAGCCGCCGGTGCCGTGCTTGGCGCCGCCAGGGCGGTCGAGCCCCCCACATGGGACCGCTCTCTGATTGGCATGACCTCGCTGGGCTCGTCCTGCCTGAAATACATGAAGCGCCTGCAACCGGCCTTGGTCGAGCGCGGTTTCGACGTCGCGGTTTTCCACACGACCGGCATGGGCGGCATGGCCTTTGAGGCATTGGCGGCCGAGGGTGCCTTTTGTTGTGTGATGGATTTCTCATTGCAGGAATTCGTCAACGACCAGCATGGTTCGCTGGTCAGCAGTGGCGATCACCGGGTGACCTCGGCGGGGCGGATGGGCATTCCGCAACTGGTGGCACCGGGCGCGATGGATCTCATCGACCTCGCCGGGTGGCAGGATATTCCCGAAAGCCTCGCGGATCGGCCGTTCCATCAGCACAACCGGCTTATCAAAAGCTCGGTTTTCGCAGCCGAGGAACGCCGGGCATTGGCGCGCAGCCTTGCGGAACGGCTGGAGCAGGCGCAAGGGCCGACGCATTTCTTCCTGCCGGCAGGCGGTCTGGAGGAGTGGGACCGCGAGGGGCAGGAGGCGCATGATCCCGAAGGGCTGAAAGCCTTCGTCGACGAAATACGCCGCATCTTGCCGGGCAAGGTCGAGATGACGGATCTGGACTGCCATATCAATGACGAAGAATTCGTTCAGGCCGTTCTTTCAAAATTCGACCAGTGGGTTGATGAAGGGATCGTGAAGCGCAGGCAAAAGGCGCCGCAATAACTGCGCTTTTCGTACCTTCCGATGCGTCGAGCCCGCGCGGATGGCTGTGTTTCGACAGGGACGCGCTCTGCGGTTGGCATACGCCGTCAAATCGGCGGGCCCGTGCGGCTGACTTGGGTCAGAACATGGAGTTCGGTCGCGCGAGACCAAAGCCGTTTTGTTCGACCAGCATCGCTGTGCCGCATCTGATTATCGTGCGGCAGATCCTAGTAGGACGGCGGCGAGATGGCGCTGACGATCTCTGCCGGGGTTTTTCCTGCGTTGCGAAACCGGTGGGGTTGTCTGCTGTCGAAATAATAGCCGTCGCCTGCCTGCAATTCGCGTGTCGCCTCGCCCACTGTGACCTCGACGCGACCAGAAACAACATAACCGGCCTCTTGCGCGACATGGGACAGCAATTCGCCGCTATCTGCGCCCACGGCATAGCTTTCCTTGAGGAATTGAAAGCTGCGATAGGGGTGGTTCAGCCCGATCAGCCGGTAAGAGATGGTTTCGGGATTGCCGATTTCGGGCAGTTCCGCTGCCGGGTAGAAGGGGCTGCCAGCGCCCTGTTGGATGCCGCCCAGAAACTCGGCCAGCCGGCTGCCAAGCGCGTCAAGAATGGCCTGTAGTGTATCAATTGTCGGGCTGACGGCATCGCGCTCTATCATTGAAATCGTGGTGTGCGAGACGCCAGAGCGTGCCGCCAGCTCACGCATGCTCAACTGGCGGCGTTGCCGTAGCTGAGTAAGATCTTTGCCAATTCTGGCCACTATAATCACCGTTATCATCGCACATATATCGTAATATTGTACCCGTACCGACCCAATTGGAAACTATATTTTCCGCACGCCTAGCGCCGACTATTCAGGGCGCATCTGTCCGCTACACTTCCTCGAACCTGCACATGCCACCGGCCGGGTCCGGTTTGAGTTTCGACGAAAGGGAACGCCATCATGTCCGATACCGCCTTGCCGCAAGGTGTGAGCCATCTCAAGGCACCGGCCCGCAGCGCTGCGTCTGACAACGCGCCCGTTGCCGAAACCGTGGCTGACGTGCTGGACCGCGTCAAACGCGAGGGTGATACAGCCGTGCGCGACTTTGCGCAGCGTTTCGACAAGGTGGATCTTGCCGATCTGGAGGTCACGCCTGAGGAACGCGATGCGGCAGTTGCCGCACTTGATCCGCAGACGCGCGCAGACACAGAGTTTGCCATCGAGAATGTGCGGGCCTTTGCGCAGGCGCAGTTCGCGACGATTGGCGGATTGGACGACTTTCAGCCGCGTCCGGGCGTGCATCTGGGGCACAGGGTGATCCCGCTGCAGCGTGTGGGCTGCTATGTGCCCGGCGGTCGCTACCCGCTGCTATCCGCACCGATCATGACCATCGTTCCGGCCAAGGTCGCGGGCGTGGATGAGATCATCGCCTGCCTTCCGCCCAATGCCCATCAGGCGATGATTGCAGGCTGCCATCTGGCGGGGGCTGATCGGGTGTTCAGGATCGGCGGCGCGCAAGCCATCGCGGCCATGGCCTATGGCACCGAAACCGTGCCGCGCGTGGACAAGATCGTGGGGCCGGGCAATGCCTATGTGAACGAGGCCAAGCGGCAGGTCTTTGGGCCCGTGGGCATCGATCAGCTGGCCGGCCCTTCGGAAATCTACATCCTCGCCGATAGCAGTGGTGATGCGGCCATGATCGCCACCGATCTGCTGGCCCAGGCCGAACATGACGTGCGCACGCGGGTCGGCCTGATCACCACGGATGAGGCTTTGGGGCGCGCCGTTCTGCAAGAGGTCGAGGCGCAACTAGGCGAACTGCCGACGGCGCATACCGCAGGCCCCGCGTGGCGCGATTATGGCGAGATCGCGATTTGTGCCGATGAGAATACGATGATCGCCTATTCCGATCAGATCGCCGCCGAACACCTACAGGTTCACACCAGGGATCCGCAGGCCATGGCAGGCAAACTGCGCAATTATGGATCACTGTTTATCGGTGAATTGGCCAGTGTTGTGTATTCCGACAAATGCGCCGGCACCAACCACACGCTGCCCACCATGGCGGCGGGGCGCTATACCGGCGGGCTTTGGGTCGGGGCCTATCTGAAGGTGGTGACGCATCAGTGGCTGACGCCGGACGGCGTGCGCGAGGTTGCACCCGCCGCCGTCCGCCAAAGCGCCAGTGAAGGGCTGGAGGGCCATCGCCGCGCAGCGCAGCTGCGGCTGGACCGGCTTCAGACCAGATAGGGGCTGCGTGCCGAATGGTCCGTGGCGGCCTCAAAGGCCGCGCCGACACGGCAGATCATCGCCTCGGCGTGGTGGCGCGCGAGGATCTGCATCCCCAGGGGCAGGCCGCCCGAAAAGCCGATCGGCAGCGACATCGCCGGATGGCCGGTCAGGTTGAAGGGCAGGGTGCGCATCGCTGTCCACACTGTTTCATCGCCCTGCAACGCGGCAACCGGGGGTGCCGGCGCAAGCGTCGTGGGCGTGACGATCACATCGTGATCCTGAAACAGCAGTTCGGTTTCGGCGCGGATGCGAATGCCGACGGCGCGTGCGCGTGCCACGTCTTCGGCACTTAGCCCGACGCCGCCCATCAGGGATTGCCGCGCCTGTCGTCCGTAAAGATCGGGGCTTTGTCGCAATCCCTGCTGATGCTGTGCCAGCGCCTCGGCATGCAGGATGACGGCGCCTGCAGCCTCGGCAATGTCATAATCCTGCATGGTGATCAGATCGATGCGCGCGCCCAGCAGCGACAGATCCGATACGGCGTCGTCCATTGCCCTCGTCAGATCCGGGGTGGCCTCTGGGTCGTGCGCGAACCAGTCGCGTGCGTAGCCGATGCGCAGCCCCTGGATACCGGCACCAAGCGCCGCACACGCGCCCGCCGTTGGGGCCATCGCGTCCAGCATCAGCGCGGCCTCAGTCACGCTGGCGGTCATTGGCCCGACGTGATCCAGGCTGGGTGACAGCGGGAAAACGCCCTCGGTCGGCACCAACCCAAAGGTCGGCTTTAACCCTACCAGCCCGCAATAGGCGGCCGGGCTGCGCACCGACCCGCCGGTATCCGTTCCAATCGCCATGCGAACCAGCCCGGCGGCCACCGCCGCCGCTGAGCCTGACGACGAGCCGCCAGTGATGTGATCGTGGCTACATGGGTTCTTGGCAGGCGGATAGGCGGCATCATGGCTGGGTCCGGTCAGCGCGAATTCATAGCTTGCAAGCTGGCCGATCGGGATCGCGCCTGCCTTGCGCAGCCGCGCGACCACTGGGGCATCCCGATCCGCGATACGATCCGCGAACAGGCGGCTGCCGCAGCGGGTATCCGCGCCCTCGACGTCGATCAGATCCTTCACGCCAAAGGGGATGCCGTGCAAGGGGCCGGCATCTTCACCGCGGCGCAACGCCAGATCGGCCTGATCGGCGGCGTTGCGCGCGCCCTCGGCATCCAGCGCAACGAACGCGCCCAGATCCGGGTCGCGCGCGGCGATGCGTTCCAGATGCGCCTCGATCAGATCGCGACAGCTCAGACCGCCCCGCCGCAGCGCAGCGGCGGTTTCGGGGATAGGCAGGTCAGCGGGGTGCATCGGTTTTGCTTTGCGCCGTGGACAACAGGGCGGCGGCTTTTTCGAGGCTTAGAAAGACGCGCAAGCCTGCCTGCGCGTCGCGCGGGTCCAGCGGCAACCCTTCCTGCGCCAGCGCCTTTTCAAAACGCGTCATATCATCCCGCGCTGCCATCCTAAGTCCGCGCCTTTTCAAAGGCGGTCCAGGCGGCTTCGAAGGCGGCAAAGTCAAAACCCGGCGCGCTTGCGGGTTCAAGGACCAGCCGCTCTGTCTCTAGCAGCCGGCGGATCGCCTCGCCCAGTGTGGGGATCACCTCGGGCGGAACGACCAGTGCACCGTGGCGGTCGGCATGGATCAGATCGCCATCTGCAACCTGCATCCCGAAGACGCGCACCGGCTGGCCGATGCTGCGGATATGCACGAAGCCATGGCTGGGACCGACCGAACCGGCGATCACCGGATAGCCCTTTGGCAGATCGCCCAGATCGCGCACGACACCATTGGTCAGCGTGCCGGCGATGCCAAAGCCCTTGTGGACGGTCGTGTTGATCTCGCCCCAATAGGCGCCGATGGCATTGGGATAATCCAGATCCTCGACCACCGCGACAGACGGTTGCGCGGCCTCGGCCATATAGCGGTAGTAATCCATCCGGCGGGTGCGGATCACCTCTGGCGCCTCGGTTGGCGGCGCAATTGCCGAAAGGCTGGCGGTGCGGGCAAATCCGACCAACGCGCCGCCCTCGGGTTCGGTGCAGACGACCGTGCCACGGGTGAACTGGTCAAAGCCGCGCCGCCCCTGCGCGACCTCTATCGCATTGCAGACGGTCGGCGTGTCGACAGATTTCAGTAGCTTGAGAAGATCGGTGTCCATCATGCCTCCAACCAGCGGGCCAGCGCCGCTGTCGTTTCCTGTGGTTTCTCGAGCACCGGCAGATGCGCGGCGCCATTGATGATTTCCAGCGTCGAGCCGGGGATCAGATCATGCATCAGTTCGTGCCTCTCGACCGGGCAAAGGCGGTCGTCGCGGCCACACAGGACCAGCGTCGGCACGCTGACGTTGCGCAGCACATCTTGCCGGTCGGGCCGGTCGCGCAGGGCAAGTGACTGGTTCTCGAAGACTGCGGGGCCCAGGTCCATGGCCATCTTCATGCACAGATCCAGAATGGCCTGCTTGCCGGGACCATCGGCCAGATAGTTCGGCTTCATCTCGTCGCGGATCACCTCTCGCAACTGTCCGGCCTGCACGGCGGCAATCTGCGGCGCGCGACGGGCCTGCACCTCGGGCAGTTCAGCGCGAGGGTTGGTGTCCAGCAGGGCCAGGCGTTCGATCCGGTCGGGCGCCTGGGCCAGGACCTCCATCGCGACAATCCCGCCCATGGACAGCCCGGCCAATGCGAAACGTGGCGGGGCATGGGCCAGCACCTCGGCTGCCAGCGCGGCCATCGTGGCGTGCCCTGCAATCGGCGGCAGATGTAGCGTGCGATCCAGTCCGAGTGCGGCGATCTGCGGGGCAAACAGCCGCGCGTCGCACATCATCCCGGGCAGCAGGACCAGCGGCGTCATGAGACCAGCGCCGCCCCATCGGCCATGGCTTTCAGCTTGGCATAGGCGATATCGGGATCGACCGCGCCAAAGCCTGCGAATGTTCCAAAACCGCAATCCGACCCCGCGATTACCCGATCATTGCCGACAATCTCTGCAAAGCGCGTCAGGCGCTGTGCCACCAGTTCCGGGTGCTCGACGAAATTGGTCGTGGTATCTACCACACCGGGAACGAGGATCCGGTCATCAGGAATATCGGCTTTGCGGTCCCGAAAGGTGGTCCATTCGTGCCCGTGGCGTGGGTTCGAGGTTTCAAAGAGCAGATAGCGCGCCTTGACCGACATCAGCGTGTCGAACATCTGGGCCATCGGAATGTCGCAGATATGCGGCCCCTCGTAATTGCCCCAGCAGATGTGAATGCGCACGCGATCCTGTGGAATATCGGCCAATGCGTGGTTCAGCGCCTCGACATGGCTGTTGGCGACGCGCACGAATTCCGCATCCGTCAGATCGGTGAACAGCATGTGGCGTGACAGGGCCAGATCCGGGCAATCCAGTTGCAGATCCAGCCCGGCGGCGACGATGGTTTCGTATTCGGCCTTCATGGCATCGGCCAGCGCGGCCAAATAGGCCTCGCGCGTCTTGTAGTAGTCGTTCTGCAGGAACAGCGAGATCACGCCCGGCGAGGCTGCGTTCATAAAACCGCGCGACACACCATGTTCGGACATCGCGGCCTTGAGGTTGGCGATGTCCTTTTGCAGTTCGTCCTGACCTTTGGATTTCACCTCGCCCACGCACATCGGCCGCGCGTATTGCGGTGTGCCACCGGACTCGGCGATCCGCTTCAGAAAGCCGGGAAACCGCTTGAGATCGGCGGGCGCGTTGCGCGGGCTATCGCCGTCAAAGCCGGTGTAGCGGTCCTTCACATAGGTCGCATAGCTGATCTTTGACGTCTCGCCATCCGAAACGATATCAACGCCGGCCTCGACCTGTTTGCGCACGGTGTCCGAAACAGCACGGGTCATTGCAGCGTCGAACGCGTTCGGGTCGAACGGCGTGCCGTGTTCGCGGGCAAAGATGAAATCGACGACCTCTTGCGTGCGGGGCAGGCTGCCGACATGGGTGGTCAGGATGGTCATGGTCACCTCGGGGTTCGGGGCGCCAACCAGCGCCCCTTTGGGATCAGGGTTGCCAGGTCAGACCGGCCGGATCGCTGGTGCCGACTGCACGATACAGCGCCGCCTCTCCAGTCATGGAGGGGGTGACCGCATAGTCCAGATTTTCCGGCACACTCATGGTGTCGCCCGGTGCCAGCGTCGCCGCGCCGCCATCCCAGACCACCTTCCAGTGTCCCGTGACCGGCATCAGCACAGCGGGGTAAGCATGGCCTGAGGGCGTGTCCCGGGCTGAAGCGCGGGTGATGAAGTCCACCTCGAAGCCGGGCTTGTCGCGCAGCTTGGCATCCGCGCCGATGACCTTGGCGGGCTGCCGATCTGCAAGCGCCACCAGATCCAGATATCGCGCAACATAGTTCGGCACGACATCTGCCGTGGTCGGCTCGGGGATGGCTTTCAACTGCTCGTCCGTCAGCAGCGGCATGGGCTTTACGCCGTCGGGCAGCGTCTGGCCCTTCTTGCTGTCGTAAAGCTTGCCTGTTTCGGACAGGATCAGCCCGTGATCCTTTGCGTCTTCGATCACCTGCGGCGCCCAGATGACGCCGCCGCCGGCATCGTCACCGCCAAGGATCGCCATGATCATGCCGTAATCCGTGCCGATATTCTCGAACCCGCGAAAGATGCCGGTCGGGATGTTGAAGATATCACCCGGCTCCAGCACCACCTCGCCGGCATCGCCCCACCGGCCCCAGAAAAAGCGCCAGCGTCCCTTGAGCACAAAGAAAACCTCGGCGGTGCGGTGGACATGCAGGCTGTTGCGGCATTTCGGCGGCTGACCCGCTGCACCGATATTAAAGCCGTGCGGGATCGAGATGTGGACGTGCTGGTCAGGGCTTTCGCTGACGCCCCCGCCGATGATGGTGAAGTTTTCCTTTTGGTCCGATCCGGGCGTGTGGGCGTCAATAAAGGCTGTTTTGCAGGGCTGCAGATCGCCGTAGCGGACGATGCGCTCTTCCATGTCCAGGGGTGTCATATCTTTGTTCCATATCATTTATCCGTTGCGGGCAGGGCTGTTGGATTCAGCCGCCCGGCGGATGCGGGTTCAGCCTTTTGGCGCGCAAGGCGTGGCGCCAGACATGGAAACGTCGCAAAGCAGCACTTTCGCGCAGCATCACAGGTCCCCCGTGTGCAGAAGGATCTGTTTCCAGATTGCGGTTTCGTCGAACAAAACCCATTCGCGGCGCAGACCCCATGGCCCGAATTCCGCGTGGGAGAGGCCCAGCAGATAGACCTCGGCGCCGGTCGGTCGGCCGAATGCGCCCCAACCGGAATGGGTGCCGTGCAAGCTCCAGCGCAGCGCGGCGCGCGGCGGCATCAGCGGATCATCCTGTCCGATGCGGTGGTGAATGGTGAAATTGGCGTCGGGAAAAGCTGCGCGTAGCCCCATCCAGAACTGATCGGCGGCGTCCGGGCCGTGGCCGGTGATCCCGCCCGGATGTTCAAGCTGACAGGCGCGGTCGTATTCGGCCGGGATCGCCGCCATATCCGCGCCCATGATCCGGCCCAGCAGATCGGCGTAGCGCTGCCCCCATTCATTGTCATTGCCACAGCCCTGATAGGGGCCGGGCCGGTCGGTCATGGGCGACAGCGGTGCGATGCAGGCATCGGGGCCGCCCTGCTGGGCGATCTGGTCGCGGGCATAGGCGGCGGGGTCCAGCCCCATCTGGCGCACGATGGCGCCCTGATCGCGGATCAGCCATTCGTCGTCGATCATGTTATTGCGGGCATGACAGTCGGCAATGATGCGATAGCGCAGCTTGCGCCCGCTGGCCTTGCCATAGACACCATCGCCCGTATGCGTCGCCAGCGAGACGATCCGATGCGAGGACAGCATGCCGTCTTCGGGTGTCCCCGACCAGATCACATCCTCGCCCAGCAATTGCCGGTCGGGAAATTCGGCCAGCGTTGCCATGGTGGCTGCGATCACGCCCTGATTGCCGACCACGACCGATGCCGGTGAACGCACGACGATATCGGGCGCGTAGTAATGGTGCAGCGTCGCGACGCCGCGGTCTTCCCAGATCTCGCGGGTGATCCCGAGGATGTAATCGGGAAAATCGCGGAACTTCGGATCAAATCCCTTCATCAACTCCAACCTTCTGGAATGCGGGCCGATCCGCGCAGGATCAGCGGCCCGTCGATCTCGATCTTTTGTGGAACGCGCCGGCGATCCTGTATCTTGCCCAGCATCGTCTCGACCGTGGCGTCGACCATGCGATTGACCGGCTGGCGAACGGTGGTCAGGTCAAAGGCGGGCCAGCTGGCCAGCGGCACGTCGTCATAGCCCACGACAGAGATGTCCTTGCCCAGTTGCAGCCCCAATTCGATCCGCAAGACGTCCATGACCGCAAAGGCCATATGATCGTTGCCCACGAAGATCGCGTCGGGCGGTTGGGGCAGGGCCATCATCTGCCGCGCGGCCTCGGCCGCATGGTCGCGCTGATACATGCCGTCGATCACCGAGATGGGCGCATGGCCTGCCGCGGCCAGCGCGGTTTCAAACCCTTCGCGACGGTCGCGGCCTGTCGACGACCCGGACCACCCGGCGATATGGGCGATCCGCTGATGCCCGCCTGCCACCAGAAACTCGGCAACCTTGGCGCCGCCGGCGCGATTGGCCGAGGTCACGGCGGAATGGGCGGGACCGTCCTGGTCACGGTTGAACAGCACGACGGGAATGCCAGCGTTCTCGCATCGTTTGGACAGATCATGTGTCATGGCGACCGAGGCCGCGATGATCCCGTCGACCTGATAGTCGATCAATTCCTGCACCACATCATCGACCTGCGCCTCTGAGTTCTCGGCCATGAAGATCAGGATGTGATAGCCCTCTGCCTGCAACGCACGCGACAGATGCTCGATAGCCACGGGGTAGAACTGGTTTTCCAGATAGGCGACGACCAGACCGATGATGCGCGACCGTCCCGTGATCAGCGAACGCGCCAGAACATTTGGCCTGTAACCCAGTTGCTCTGCCGCCGCGCGAACCTTTTCGGCCATGGCAGATGAGACCGAGGCACCGGGCGTGTACACCCGGCTGACAGCCGATTGGCTGACGCCTGCCAGTCGCGCCACATCGGTTGAGGTAGCTTTTTCCATTGTCATCAATCCGCCGTCCATCCGCCATCGATCATCATGGCCGTCCCCGTCACCAGGGCCGACGCATCCGAGGCAAGATAGACCACCGCCCCCATAATGTCCTCGACCTTGCCGACGCGGCCCAGCTTGATCTTTTCCTCCAGCCATTTCACGCGCTCGGGGTTGGCGAATGTCTGTTCGGTCAGCGGTGTACGGATAAAGGTGGGGCAGACGGTGTTGATACGCACCTGCTGCGGCCCCCACTCGATGGCCATGGATTTGACCATGCCCTCCAGAGCGTGCTTGCTGGCCGAGTAAACCGCCCGGTCGATCCCGCCGACATGGCCCATCTGACTGGAAATATGGATGATCGAGCCGCCCCGGCCCGAACCGATCATTCCGCGTGCAACAGCAGATGACAGGAAATAGGCGGCGCGCAGGTTGACCGACATCACCGCGTCAAAATCGTCAGCCGTGGTTTCGACAGCCGCTGAATGCCGCGCCAGCCCGGCCGAGTTTACAACAATGTCAAAGGGCGCCTCGGCCTGTAGCGCTGCGTTCAGGGCATCGAGATCCGCGATGTCCAGCACCATCGCGCTGGCGCTGTCGCCGCGTGCGGTGATCTGATCCACGACCGTTTGCAGACGCTCGGCCCCGCGTGCGGCGCAGGTGACATGCGCGCCCTGTTCGGCCAGCGCGGCCGCGCAGGCCGCCCCGATGCCCGATGATGCGCCGGTCACCAAAGCGCGGCGTCCGTCCAGCCTGAAAGAGGGTGCGGTCGGCAGGCTCATCACTTATTCCGCCGCCTCGCGATAAGGCGCGGCTGCGCCATAGGGGACGTTGATCCCGCCATAGCGGCGGACCCGGACATTGCATTGCTCGGCATGGCCGACAAACCCTTCCAGCATGCACAGCCGCGATCCGTATTCACCGATCAGCGCCGCGGCCTCATCGGTCGTTACCCTCTGATAGCTGTGGGTTTTCAGAAATTTTCCGACCCACAGCCCGCCGGTGTATCGCCCGGCCTTTTTGGTGGGCAAGGTGTGGTTGGTCCCGATTACCTTGTCGCCATTCGCCACATTGGTGCGCGGCCCAAGGAACAAGGCGCCGTAAGAGTGCATGTTCTCAAGGAACCAGTCGTCGCGGTCGGTCATGACCTGCACATGTTCATAGGCCAGATCGTTGGCGAGGCTCAGCATTTCGTCATAACTGTCACACAGATAGATATCTCCATAGTCGCGCCACGAGGTTTCCGCCGTTTCACGCGTCGGCAAAATCGCCAGCAGCCGGTCGATTTGGGCCAGCGTCGCCTCGGCCAGATTTCGGCTGTTGGTGATCAGGCAGGCGGGCGAGTTGTAGCCGTGCTCGGCCTGCCCAAGCAGATCGGTGGCACACAACTCGGCATCGACGGTGTCATCCGCGATCACCATGGTTTCGGTCGGTCCGGCGAACAGGTCGATGCCGACGCGGCCATAAAGTTGCCGTTTTGCCTCGGCCACAAATGCGTTTCCGGGACCGACCAGCATATGCACCGGCTCTATGGTCTCGGTGCCAAGCGCCATCGCGCCTACAGCCTGCATCCCGCCCAGAACATAGATCTCATGGGCGCCGCCAAGATGCATGGCCGCAACGATGGCCGGATGCGGTGCGCCGTTGACCGGCGGGGCGGATGCGGCGATGCGCGGCACGCCTGCGACCGATGCGGTCAACACCGACATATGAGCCGAGGCGACCATGGGGAATTTGCCGCCGGGCACATAGCAACCCACCGATTGCACCGGGATATTGCGATGGCCAAGGATCACGCCCGGCAGCGTTTCGACCTCGATATCCACCATCGAGGCACGCTGCGCCTCGGCAAAGCGGCGGATCTGGGTCTGTGCGAAACGGATATCGTCCATGTCGCGGGTGCTGACTTTTTGCATCGCCGCCTCGATCTCGGACGGTGTCAGCCGGAATGCGGGCGGGTCGTATTTGTCGAATTTCGCCGATAGTTCGCGGATGGCTGCATCGCCGCGTGTCTCGATATCCTTCAGCACCGTCTCGACCGTGGCGCGCACCTTGGCGTCATCCTCGGCGCGTTGTTGCTCGGGTTTGCCGGATTTCAGATGTTCAATTGCCATTGGCCGCTACCTTCTGTGGACGCGGCGCCGTTCGGTCGCCGCGATCATATGCTTCCCAGCCTTCGCCCGCGAACACGTCGCGGCCAAGCTGGGCGAGGACAGAGGCGAAATCGACCGAGACCCAATTGTCCCGAATGCGCCCGTCCTCGACTTTCCAGAAATCCATATAAGGGATCTTAACCCGCTTGCCGGTCGCCGCGATGCCCATGAACTCACCGGAATGTGTCGCCTCGATATGGCCGAAACAGGATGCCCAATCGCCCTCGCAGACAAAGCGTTCGGTCTTGTATTCCCGGTCGCTAAAGGCCGCGCGCAGCGGCAATTGCCAATGCGCGCGAAACGCGGCCAGATCCGGTTTAAAGCCGCAGCCGTAATTGCCCATCCAGCGGAATTCCTCATGGAAATGGGCGGCCATGTCATCGGAATTGGCGGCCAGCGCGGCCTCCATTCGGGTGATCACCTGACGCGTCGCGCGGGCGTGTTCTTCCGGGGTCATCGCACGC
Organism: Paracoccus tegillarcae; assembly: GCF_002847305.1. Taxonomy (NCBI): domain Bacteria; kingdom Pseudomonadati; phylum Pseudomonadota; class Alphaproteobacteria; order Rhodobacterales; family Paracoccaceae; genus Paracoccus; species Paracoccus tegillarcae. The sequence goes on from NZ_CP025408.1 coordinate 2,753,416, forward strand.
CTCCGTCGAGCCTCTCGCCGGTTTGCGCGTCGAAGAGGTGGCAGATTGCGGCGGGGATGGTCGCCCCGACCTCTTCGCCGATCTCGATGCGGAAATCCTTGGGCGCCTTGATGGACACCAGCGCATCGTCAATCCGGTAAGAGATCATCGACGCTTCGCCCAGCAGTTCGACCGAATAGACCGGCGCACGCAGATCGCCCCCCTCGGCTGCCAGCGTCACATCCTCGGCGCGAAAACCAAGCGTGACGGGACCGGAATGATCACTTGGCAGCCCGGCGATGCGAATGCCCGGCGCCTCAAAAACGCCACCGCGCAGCGTGCCCGGCACAAGGTTCATGGCGGGACTGCCGATGAAGCTGGCGACAAAGGTATTTGCGGGATAGTCGTAGATGTCGGTCGGTGTGCCGACCTGCTGGATCTTGCCCTTGTTCATCACCACCACGCGGTCGGCCAGTGTCATGGCCTCGATCTGGTCATGGGTCACATAGATCGTCGTGGTGCGCAGCTTGTGTTGCAGGTTCTTGATCTGCGCCCGCGTCGAGACGCGCAGCTTGGCGTCCAGGTTTGACAGCGGCTCGTCCATCAGAAATACGGTCGGCTTTCGCACGATGGCCCGGCCAAGCGCCACGCGCTGACGCTGACCGCCCGACAGCGCGGCAGGGCGGCGTTCCAGGAGATCGGTCAGTTCGACCATTTCGGCAGCGCGCATGACCCGGTCGTGATGTTCCTCTTTTGGAACCTTGCGGACCTTCAGCGGGAAGCGGATGTTTTCATAGACGGAAAGCTGCGGGTAGAGCCCGTAGGATTGGAACACCATCGCGATGTCGCGGTCCTTGGGCTCCAGTTTGTTGACCACGCGGTCGCCGATCCAGATCTCGCCTTCGGTGACGTCCTCCAGCCCCGCAATCATCCGCATGGTCGTCGATTTGCCACAACCCGACGGGCCAAGCAGAACGATGAATTCCTCATCGGCGATATGCAGGTCAAAATCGTCAACCCCCACAAAGCTGCCCCAACGCTTGTTCACATTCTTCAGATGCATCTCTGCCATGGGGATTATCCTTTCACTGCGCCTGCGGTCAGGCCGCTGACAATCTGACGCTGGAACACCATGACCAGCACGAACAGGGGGGCCATCGCAGAAACGGCGGCGGCAACGGCGTACATCACCTTGCCCTCCTGCTGCGTTGACCCGAGGAAACCGTTGATTTTCGGGATCATGGTCTGGTTTTCTTGGCTGAGCAGCATCGAGGTGACCGTAAAGTCGTTATAGGCCAGCAAGAAGCTGAACAGCCCGGTGGTCACGACGCCCGGCCACATCACCGGGATCACCGCCAGCCGGAAAGCCTGGAACCGGGTGCAGCCATCGACCATCGCGCTTTCATCCAGATCCTTGGGAATGGTCAGGAAAAAGCTGTGCAGCATCCACAGGGTAAAGGGCTGATTGATCGCCACCAGAACGATGATCGTCGTGGGCAGATAGCCCCAGATGTTCATCTCGAAGAACGGCAGCAGATAGCCAGAGACCAGCGTGACATGCGGCATGGCCCGAAAGATCAGCGCGGCGATCAGCAGCCAGAAGGTATAGCGAAACCCCGACCGGGCGAGGGCGTAGCCGCCTAGCGTGCCGAAGGTCAGCGAGATAGTGACAACGGCAAAGACGACGATGCCGGTATTCAGCACAGCCTTCCAAAAGCCCTGTTCGACCCAGGCGCCGTAATAGCCCTGCATGGTGAAGGCGTCGCCTGTCTGCCGGGTTGTCGCCGGGCCAAAGATCGCATTCATCCAGTCGGTGCGGGAAAAGAAGTCGGCCTCGACCTTAAAGGATCCCCAGGCCGTCCAGATGAACGGAAACGCCGCCAGAAACAGCCAGAAGAGCACAAAGCCCGTGGACAGAAGGACAAGCGGCAGCGGCTTTTGATGCAGAGTTTTTGCCATGATTTCAGGCCTTTCTCTTGAAGTCGCGCCAGGTGCGGATCAGCACCGGGAACAGCAGGATCACGACGCCCAGAATGGTCAGCATCGAACTGGTCGCAGCCGAGCCGAATAATGGGAAATCGCCAGAGCGCAGATCGGAATAGATCAGATAACTGAGCGAGGTCGCGTTGGCCTCGGCCGAGAAGCCGATGATCGGTTCGAACACCCGGAAATTATCCATCAGCTGCATCAGCGCGATAAAGGTCGCCAGCGGTGCCAGATAGGGGATGGTCACAAAACGGATACGCTCCCAACGGCTGGCGCCATCAACCATGGCGCTTTCCAGCGTGTCCTGCGGCACGGTCTGCAGACCGGCATAGAACACCACAAAGGCAAAGGGCGCGCTATGCCAGACCCCATAGACGAACAGCGTCACCCATGTCAGCGTCGGCGAGGCCTTCAGTGATAGCTGGGGATTGTCGAACAACACCTGCAGCGATGCGCCGATCACCCCGCGCGAGTCGATCATCCAGAACAGGACCAACGCGCCAATGAGCGGCGTCACGATCATCGGAAGCAGCGAGAAAAAGATCACCGGCCCCTTGAGCCAGCCCGAGACCGAGTTCACGGCAACCGCAATGGTAAAACCAAGAATGATGACCAGCGGAGTGACGATGAACGTGTAGGCCAGCGTAAAGATCAGTGCCTTGTAGAAAGGCAGGTTCATCACGCGCGACATGAAATCGCCAAACCCGTCGCTGTTGCGCCAGGCGCTGCCCAATTCGGAAAAGGCCAGATGGCTGGCGTTGGAATAAGTGCCCATGCCGTTGAAGCGCCCCATCGGGCTTTCTTCGCGCAGGCCGGCCATGGCCGAGGAATCGACGCGCATTTCGGATTTGCACCCGAACGGGCCGCAGGATTCGACCTGGGTCATGATTTGCTGATGTTCGACAAACAGCGACTGATAGGCGACCGAGATGATCGGGATGGCAATGAACAGGATCATTGCAATCAGCGATGGCAAGACAAATGCGAGAAACGTTCTGTGCGGCATGGGTTACTCCGTCGAACGTGGCGGGACAGGGCCGTGCCGCTGCGGGCGGCACGGTGGACTGGGCACAATAGGTCGGGGCGCGGGGCTGCGGGAATGCAGTCCCGCCCGCCTGTTATTTGATAAAGCCGGCCTCGGTGGCAGCCGTCATATAGGCGGCGCTGACATCGGAAAGCGCCTGTTCAGCACTTTCCTGGCCTTGCATGAATTCGGCCAGATTGTCGCCAAGCGCCGTGTGCAGCAGGCCCATATAGGGCAGCATCGGATAGGGCCGTGCGCCTGCCTCCAGATCAGCCGCGACGCCAATAGCAGCCGGTGTCGGCTCGTATCCCGCGACCAGCCAGACGGCGGCCTCTTGGTTCTCGGCGACGGTTTCGGGCGAAATGCCAACCATCATCGCGCGGAACGAGGCCTCGGCGTCTTCGTCCGAGATATTCTTTGCAATCACGAACCCGTCCCACCACAACGCGGCGGCCGGGATCGTGCCACCGTCGAGGGTCGGCGATGCGGCAAAGCGCGTGACATTCGCAACCTCCGGGGCAGGGCCCTCGGCATCGGCATATTGACGTGTGCGAGAACCCCACTGGATCTGGATCGCGGTATCGCCCGCCTCCCATAGCGGGTACATGGCGTTGCTGTCATAGGTGACGAAATCCGGGCTCATATACTCGCTCATGGCTTTCAAAGCCTCCAGCGTCTTCAGGCCGTTTTCGTTGTTGATATCGACCTCGGCGGTGCCGTCCTTAAAGAACTCACCGCCCGTCGCCAGATAGGTGTTCACGAATTCCGCCGCCAGATCCCAGCCCGGCTTGTAGCCCGCCGCGATCGGGTTCTCCATCACGCCATTGTCGCGCAGGGTTTTGGCCGCTGCGATGATCTCGTCATAGGTGGTCGGCACCTCGATGCCGTTTTCGCTGAGGATATCCTCGCGATAGAACAGGTGCTGGGCATTGGCCATAAAGGCGATCGCAACGACATTTCCGTCAATGCGGATCAGTTGCTGCTCTTGCAGATCCTGTCCCCATTTCTCGATATATTCGTCGAGCGGCCGGACCAGATCGGCCGACAGCAGCGGCATGATCGAATTGGTCGCGATCACTGCCACGGTGTAGCTGGCCGGATTGGTCGTCAGCGCGGGAACCTGGATGTTCTTGTGTTCGGTCGTCTGGTTCTTGGTCACCTCGACCGTGTCGCTGGCGCAGGTCTCGGCTGCGGTGGCGATCACATGCAGAGCGTCGAAATCATTCGACAGGATTCGCACGGAACCCTCTTCGATGCCGCAATCGGCCATGGCAGCGCCGGCGCCGGCAATCAGGGCAACAGTGGCGGCCGAGGCTTTCAGAAACTTGTTCATCTATCGTCTCCTGTTGAGAGAATGACCCATTTCCAGGGCATGAATACTCGACCGTAGTGCAAAACAGGGTCGATGAAGGCAGTGCCTGTTATTGGCGATGAGGCTTGAATTTGCATCTCGCAAGAGAGATGCTAGCAATGTTTGCATACGAATGCAATAAATTTTGTTACCTAGCGTCAATTGCTGCCCGGAGCCGCCATGAAAGACCCTCATCTGATCAATAAGCATCTCTTGCGCGACGGGTTGAACCGCCTGGCAGAGGCAACGCCCGCAGCGCTACCTGGCATTCTGGACGGGCTTTATGCCAAGGATGCGGAATGGCGCGGGGCGCATCCTTTGAACGAAATGCGCGGGACAGCGGCGCTGGCGGAACAGGTCTGGTTGCCGCTGCTGTCGTCCTTTCCCGACCTCGAACGCCGCGATGTGATTCTTGTGGGCGGCAGGTACGAGGGGCGGGATTATGTCGCGATGGTTGGGCATTACTGCGGCACCTTTCGCCACGACTGGCTGACGATCCCCGCGACCGGGCGGCCGGTCTATATCCGCTATGGCGAGGTGCATGAGGTCAGGGATGGCAAGATTATCCAATCGAACTGCCTGTGGGATATTCTGGATGTCATAAGACAGGCCGGTTTCTGGCCGCTGGCACCCAGCCTTGGCACCGAAGGGATGTGGCCCGGACCGATCACTTCCGATGGCATCGTGCTGACGCCGCAAGCCGCTGAACACAGCGCCGCCAGTATTGAGCAGACGCTTGCCATGCACGGCACCCTAGGCGCCTATAACGATCAGGGCGCGTCAGGTCGCGACGGCCTGCTGAACATGCCGCAAAAGCAGCACTGGCATCCCAAGATGATGTGGTACGGCCCAAGCGGGATCGGGACGACGCGTGGTTTGCAGGGCTTTGTCGATTATCACCAACTGCCATTTCGCACAGCCTTTCCGAACCGCAAGGGCGGTGGCCAGTGGGACGAGATCGGGGCGCTGAAGGACCAGCATGGTGGCGGGCATTACATCCGCATCGGCGATGGCCCCTATTCCGTCACCGGAGGCTGGCCCAGTGTCTTTGCCATGCATAATGGTGGCGGCTTTCTGGGGCTTGGCCCAACAGGTCGGCCCGTCACCATGCGGGTGATGGATTTCTATCTGCATCACCAGGGGCTGATCCGCGAAAACTGGGTGCCGCTGGATGTTCTGGACCTGCTGATGCAGATGGGCGTCGACGTGTTCGCCCGGATGCAAAGCCATTTCCGGCGCGGCGTTTAGCGCGCCGGAAATGCCCGGGCGCGGTCAGTCTGCCGCGCCGTCCATTATCTGCGCTGAGGGCGCGTCGGCCAACTGCGCCAGCTTGACCTGAACCAGCAGCGACAGTTCATCATAGACGCGCCACTCATCGACGATCTTGCCGTCCTTGTAGTGGAAGTGGCTGATCCCCATGACCTGCACACGCTTGCCGGTTGGTTCGCCAAGCTCATGCAGCAGGCCGTAGCCCAGATGGTGCCCTTCGAGGATCCAGCGCACCGCCACCTTGGTCCCGCCTTGCTCGCATGGGGTAGAGCAGACATGCTGGGCAGAGAACCCCGCATCAGGCAACGAGCCAAGCAAGCCCAGGGTCTGGTGGGTGACGGCGGCCACACCGTAAAGCTCGCTCATCAGCGGGCCGTGATATTGGCAGGTCGGAGCATAGACGTCCTTGATCCGGCCCAGCATCCGCCGGTTCCAGACATCGTGCAGCCATTCCAGCGTTTCGCGCTCCAGATCGGTCTGCGCGATGGACAGATCCGTCTTTGCCTCTGGCGGATATTGTCCGATCATCCGGCGGCTTTCGCCGATATCGATCGAGACCAACCCCTTGTCGAACAGTTTCTCCGCCAGCTTTTCTGCATAGGCTTGCGGGTCCAGCCCCAGTTGCTTGATGATCGCCATCTGATCGGAAACCACCCATTCGCGGTAGATCTTGTTGGCATGGATCATGCAGTCGGCGATGGTCCGCGATACGAAAGTGCGGCCCGTGGGCGGCCCGTAATGCCCGTGCTGGGTGTGGCGTCCCGATCCCGTCACCAGATGCGAGGTGTAAAACCCGTCCTGATCGTCGCCATTCCAGATGACCTGAGTGGCCATGCCGCGCCGTTCTGGCAGGCTGACAAGGCGCTGGATCGTGTCGCGCACGACCTCTTCGCGATCATACATCGTGCCCATGGTGCCATATAGCACGCAATTATGCGTGTAATGAGTATAGATCAGTCCGATATCACGTTCGTCCCAGATTCTGTGCGTGCAGCGCACGATGTAGTCGACGATGTCGGTATAGATCTCGTCGAAGCCTTCCATCGGCTGCGCACGTTTGCGGCCTTCGGGCACCAGATCGACGAAATCTCTCCGCTCAACCTGCAGGACGCTGTCGGTCGAACCCTTTCCGCCTGCCTTACCCTCATCAGAGCTTTTGTCACTCGCGGCCATTTCTAACCTCATCTCAGTCGATCTAGGACGGCTTCTGTCATCTCATCCTAGCAGGAGTGCATACGAATGCAATCGTGATCTGGGCGATGCTTTGAAAGGGCAAGCGAAGCCCGTGTGCGCCCGTTCCTTTTCGTTTCCGGCCCGATTTTCCGGTGTGATCAGCACGGCCAAGAGCCGGACCAAGATTTCGCGGTGCAGTCTGGACCGATTCGGCATAGCAAGGCGCCAATAATGGACAGACGAGAGGCATGGCATGACCCAGATCAACAAAACCGCAATCGTGACGGGCGGGCTGTCAGGCATGGGCCTGGCCATTGCGCGCAGGCTTGGTCGTGATGGCGTCGACGTGACGATCGGCACGCGCCGGGGTGGCGATGCAAAGGCGGCGCGGGAAATTCTCGCGCAGCAGGGCGTTCAGGCACATGTCGCCGCGCTTGACGTTCGATCGGGCGATAGCGTGGCGGAATTCGTGGGTGATGTGGTGTCGCGGCGGGGTGGCGTGGATATCCTGATCAACACCGCAGGCGTTTATGAAGAGGCGGCGATCATCGACCATCCCGATCAGGTCTGGGACGATCAGATCGACACGAACCTTTCAGGGACGTTTCGGATGATCCGCGCGGTCATGCCGCATATGAAGTCAGCAGGCTGGGGGCGGATCGTCAATATGGCCTCGGTTGCAGCCCATAACGGCATGGCCAATAACGCCGCCTATTGTGCATCCAAGGCCGGGCTTTTGGGGCTGGGGCGGTGTGTCAGTCTGGAAGGTGCGGCGCATGGCATCACCTGCGTCTCGATCAGCCCGACCTGGGTCGAGACCGAGATGCTGAAACAGTTCATCGATGCCGATATCGAGGCCACAGGCAAGTCGCGCGAGGCGGTCCGCGCGGACTATGCGGCCTCTAACCCGCAGCACCAGCTCGTCCAGCCCGACGAGATCGCCGAACTGGCCGCGTTTCTTGTCAGCGATGCCGCGCGGGCCATCACGATGGAGGATTTTCAGGTCAACGCCGGATCGCTGTGGTAGGTCGCGCGGCGCCGCGCCATCAGCGTGGGCGCGTCACAGATCGCGTCGAACGCCGTGTTCGACATTCTTGTCCAGATGGCTTGGGCATCGTCCGCCGCGAATGCCGCATCTGCCAGCAATGTGTCGGGAAACTCTTTGATCACGCGGGCGATGCCGGGCGGCAAATCAACGGCTTTCAGCCACTCGGCCGCGGGCGGCATGTTCTGGCATGACGGCGTCACGCGCGCGTCGGCGATCAGATTATAGATTGGCGCATCCGGCCCCGCTATCTCGCCCAGAAGGAACGCGGCGGCGGCTGTCACGTCGGTCATGGGAAATTGCAGATCCTTGGGAAACGTATCTGCGCGAAGGGACGCGGCCAGGATGATCTCGTAGATGTCTTGCGGATTTGGCGCATCCAGATCGTAAAGCGAGGGTAGCCGGACGATGGCTGAGGGGATGCGCGAGGCCGTGATGGCGGCCTCGGCTGCAATCTTGGCCGCGCCGTAGCCGGTGCAGCCATCCCACAACTCTGCCTGAGCTTCGGGCCATGGGCCGCCCCGGTCGGGAAAGACCGCACTGGACGAGGTGAACCGCAGATCGGCACCGGCCGCGCGGCAAAAGGCCAGGACGGTGTCGATCCCGCGTGCAGACCAGTCCAGCATGTCGTCCCGGCCAATCGCCATATTGACCATCGCGGCGCAGTGGACAACCGCGCCCACCGATGCGGCCAGCGCGTCATGCGCGGCGTCTTCCAGCCCAAAGCGCGGCGCGTCCAGCGTGCCCGGCACCATGACATAGCGATCAGACGCGACGCCATGCGCCCTGGCCACATCGTCCAGCCGGTCGCGCGCGCCGCGCCGCTTGTCGCGGACCAGGCAATAGACAACCTGACCCATTGGCAGATCCCGCGCCGCGCGTGCCAGCACATGCCCGCCCAGAAAGCCGGTGGCGCCTGTCAGCAAGATGCCGGGACGGTCGAAGCCATCGGTCGGGGCCGGTGCATCCGCCTGCTGCGTCAGCAGCTGATCCAGCCGGTGCAGCGGCACGTTCATCGCAAGCTCGAAATCGACCGGCCTGCGATAGGTCTTTTCCAGTTCCAGCATCAGGGTCACGCACATCAGGGAATCGCCGCCCTGATCGTGAAAACTGAGCGCGGGGTCGATCTGCTCGGGCGCGCAGCCCATCGCAAGCGCCGCCGCAGCGATCACGGCGTCCTCAGCGGCGGCACCTAAAACCGCGTCCTCTGTCACGGGTGGCAGCGACCGCAGATCGGCCTTGCCGGATACGGGGTGCAGCGGGATCGCCTGCATCTGGACCAGATAGGCGGGGACGCAATAGCTGGGCAGCACATCCCGCAACTCTGCCGCCAAGGCGGCGGGGATGCGGTTGGTGCCGAACTGCAAACCCCATCGATCCGCATTGATGCGCGCCTGCGCGGCATCGGCGGCAAAGTAAAAGATCAGCGCTTTTCCCCGCCTGCCTGCCTCGGCCACCCAAGGCGCGGCCTGCGAGAATGCCAGCCGCGTTTGCATCGTGTCGGTCAACTCGCGCGTCTGGATGGAAAAGCCGCGCAGCTTCAACATATGTGCGATACGTCCGACGATATGCAGCGCACCGTCATCATCCAGCCAGGCCTGATCGCCCGTGTCGTAAAGCCGGGCATTGCGCCCCTCGATGGTCAGGTTGCGAAACCGCAGCCGCGTTTCTTCGGGGCGGTTCACATAGCCGGGGCCCAGCATGCGTGGCCCTTCAAAGTGCAACTGTCCGGGCGTGCCCGTCGGGGCAGGGGCGTCGGCCTCGTCCAGTATGACAGCGCGCAGGTGGTCCATCGGCACGCCCACCGAGACCAGGCCGCCGCCCGATGGCGCGCTTAGCCGTGACATGCAGACGTCATGGGTTTCGCAGATGCTGTACAGATTCCACAGCGCGGCGCCCGACACCTTGTCGAGCGAAGCGGCAATCAACTCGTCGCTTACGACCTCGCCATTCAACACCACGCGGCTGAGCGGCAGGGCCGCGGCAGTGGCACGGTCGATCGCAGTCAGGAAGCTGTCGTAGAAAGAGGGCGTGAACAGCATCTCGTCAATGTCATGCCGGATCAGGAAATCGGCCAATCCGCGTGGCGCCATCAGCGTGCCGGGATCGGGGAACCAAAGCTCTGCGCCCATGCGCAGCGGCCGGAACATTTCCCAGATGGCAAAGATGTAGATGCCCACGCGGAACCCGGGACCATAGGGGGTGAATGCATCGCGCCAGTCATAGGAAAGATAGGCGGCATCCTGGGTGACGGGGATGCATTTGGGCCGCCCGGTCGTGCCCGATGTCGCGACCAGATAGATCGGATCATCTGGCGCCACAGTGCCCGCGCGCAGCGCCGCCGATGGCGCGTCCGCGATCCCGTCCAGCACCGCAAGTGCGTCCAGCGTGCTGCAATCGCCCGGCAGGTGGCCTGCATTTGCTGGCTGACACATGATCACCAGCGTCACCTGCAGTTCCGAGATGATATTGTGCAGCACCATCTGCGGCATCGCGGGATCAAGATGCACAAACGGCCGTCCATGGATCACGCAGGCGGTCGCACTGGCCGCCATCGCAATGCCCGGCGCCCCGAAAATGCCAACCACCTGCGGTTGGCTCAGATGCGCGGTGAACTGTTCGGCAAAGCTGCCCAACTGGCCATATGTCAACTCGTGCCCGTCATCCGCCAGAGCAGGGCGGCCTTCGTGCTTTCTGATGGCAAAAAGCAGATCGGCGGCGACTGTCTGGGTCTGAGACATGGGGCAGGCTCCTGAAACTCCGGACTAGGGCTGGTATATTCCTGTTATCAATGGCCTGGCCAGTGAAGATCGTGTGGTGCGGCAATAAAGATTGCACCTGATTTCAGTCTGACCACTTGAACTGTTGTGGCGACGCGCGACCCTATCAAGGTCTAGGGTGAAGGTGAATGAAACACGCGCAAGCATCGCGGCCCAGAGCGTGACCTGAGCCCCATATCTTCCTCCAGTTTGAGGTAGCTTCCGTACCAACGGTGAGACGGACAATGAAGCGATCGAGGTTCACGGAAGAGCAGATCATCGCGATGCCGAAAGAGCAGGAAGCCGAAATGCTCAGGGCTGAAGTCTGCCGCAAGCATGGGGTCTGGTCGCGGACGCGTCGCTGGCGGGCTTGTGTGTCGTCCGAGAACGCGATGCTTTAATCGCAGGGCGCGGCCGCTGCCCGTGCGGGCGAATTGCTCGACCGGGTGGGTCTGTCGCATCGCGCGGATCACAGGCCCGCCGAATTGTCGGGCGGCGAACAACAGTGGGTGGCGTTCTGCCGCGCGCTGGCCAATGCGCCGGCTCTGCTATTGGCGGATGAGCCGACGGGCAACCTTGATCCCGAAACCTCGGACAAGGTGTTTGGCGTGTTGATGGATCTGGTGCGCGAGACGGGGCTAAGCGCGCTGATCGCGACCCATAACCATGAGTTGGCGGGACGGATGGATCGGGTCATCCATCTGGGTGCGGCTGGTTAACCCTTTGCGGTGCAACCACAGCGCACGCTGTTGCGCAACACCGCCCGGAGGTTGACGCGGAAATGCCAGCAAATGCTGGGTTTTTGGCTGTGACTTCCGTACACCGCGCGTACACAGGGCGTACACTACCTGTACACAGGCTGCGCGCGTGCGGTTCGGGATGGGTTAAGAGATGTTGCGCGCGATCTCGAACGGCGGAAGGGTGCGAGGTTTTTTTATTTTGAAGCGGTCGTCCGTTACTGGTTTCTGAAGCTCAGATGCAGACACTGCTACAGGGATAGGACTTTTTTATTTCACTTGGCCGTCTTACTGCTTGACGGAGCCCATCCATCAATCTCTGCCGCCACCAAATCCTGCAGATCCCAGATATACGGATCGAAAATGCCCGCCTGTTCCAGCCCTTGCGCCGTGCGCAGCAGATATTCGCAGCCCGATCCTGCCGCGCCATTGGCATGGGCCAGACGCCGCGCCTGATCCTGCATCGGCAGGTCTATCAGGTCGATATCCACCGGATCGGCATAGAAGGTCAGGGCCTGACTGCGGCCGTGAGCGGTTTCGACCTCGATCCAGCGGGCGTTGCGGGCCAGCTCATGCACGACCAGTTCGCGCTTTAGAATGGCGCGCATCGACACGTGCTCGGTCCCCGGCTCGATTTCCTAGACAAGCCCTTCGCATGTCCCGCCCGACGCCAGCGCAAGCATCAGACCTGGCTGTTCGGGGGACCCGCGGAAATGATCCAGCGGAATGTTGAACTGACGATGCCAGCCAAGTGCGGTGGCGCGGTGGCACGCGCCCACAGCAAAGCCCGGATTCCAGATCAACGAGCCATAGGCAAAGATTGGAATGGGGCGCGGTTGATCGCGGATCAGCGCCTCGGCCAGCCGGTCGAGATCGGCGTCCTCAAGCATCTGCCAGGCCGGATTATGGCGCGGCGCATCGACAAAGCGCGAGGCACGACGCACGTGATCCTCGGTCAGTCGCAAGGGACGCATATCGCCGGCGTGATCAGACATCCAGCTCTTCGACAAACCGGGCGTTTTCCTGAATATACTCAAAGCGCAGTTCCGGCTTCTTGCCCATCAGCCGTTCGACCAGATCGCCGGTTTCGCCGCCCTCGTCATCGTCGATGGACACGCGGATCAGACGGCGTGTCTTGGGGTTCATGGTCGTGTCTTTCAGGTCCTTGGCGTCCATTTCGCCCAGACCCTTGAACCGTTGCACGTCGATTTTTCCCTTGCCGCCCAGACCCTTTTCCATCAGCCGCTCTTTCTCGGCGTCATCTGCGACATAGATGCGATGCGGCCCCTGGGTCAGCCGGTATAGCGGCGGGCAGGCCAGATAGAGATGGCCCTTGTCGATCATCGGGCGCATCTGGGTAAAGAAGAACGTCATCAGCAGCGCCGCGATATGGGCGCCGTCCACGTCGGCGTCGGTCATGATGATGACCTTGTCATAACGCAGATCATCGACGTTGAAGCGACTGCCCATGCCGACGCCAAGCGCCTGACACAGATCGTTGATTTCGGCGTTCTGGCCCATCTTGGAACTGGCCGCGCCCAGCACGTTCAGGATCTTGCCGCGCAGGGGCAGCAGCGCCTGTTTGACCCGGTCGCGCGCCATCTTGGCACTGCCGCCGGCGCTGTCGCCCTCGACGATGAACAGTTCGGTGCCTTCGCGGTTGGTCGCGCTGCAATCGACCAGCTTGCCGGGCAGGCGCAGTTTCTTGGTGGCGGTCTTGCGCGCCGTTTCCTTTTCCTGCCGGCGGCGCAGGCGTTCCTCGGCCCGCAGGACAAGGAAATCAAGGATCGCGCCGGCGGATTTCGTGTCCGCCGCCAGCCAGTTGTCGAAATGATCGCGCACGGCATTCTCGACCAGTCGGGCGGCCTCGCTGGTGGCAAGCCGGTCCTTGGTCTGGCCCACGAATTCCGGTTCCCGGATAAAGCAGGACACCAGCGCACAGCCGCCCGTCAGCAGGTCATCGCGGGTAATCTGCGCGGCCTTCTTGTTGCTGACGCGCTCGCCATAGGCGCGAATGCCCTTGAGAATCGCAGACCAGAAGCCCGCCTCATGCGTGCCGCCCTCGGGCGTGGGCACGGTGTTGCAATAGGACTGGATGAAGCCGTCGCGCGACGGCGTCCAGTTGATCGCCCAGTCGACTTTGCCCGGCGTGTTGAACTTTTCCTTGAAATCGACACTGCCGGCAAAGGGGCGTTCGGAATAGGCGGTCGCGCCAGACAGGGTTTCGGCCAGGTAATCCGCCAGACCGCCGGGAAAGTGAAACACCGCCTCAGCCGGCGTTTCCCCGTCATCGATTTCCGATTTCCAGCGGATTTCGACGCCGCTGAACAGGTACGCCTTGGATTTCACCATCTTGATCAGCCGCGCCGGTTTGAACCGATGATGGCCAAAGATGTCTTCGTCCGCGTGGAAGGTGACGGTCGTGCCCCGGCGATTGGGCGCCGCGCCGATCTTTTCGACCGGCCCCAGCGGGATGCCGCGCGAAAACCGCTGCTCGAACAGTTCCTTGTTTCGCGCAACCTGCACCACCATGCTGTCGGACAGCGCGTTCACGACCGATGCGCCAACGCCGTGCAGACCGCCCGAGGTCTGATAGGCATCGCCCGAAAACTTGCCGCCCGCATGCAGGGTGCACAGAATCACCTCCAGCGCCGACTTGCCGGGAAACTTGGGGTGGGGATCAATCGGGATGCCGCGACCGTTGTCACGGATGGTGACACTGAAATCGGCGGCCAGTTCGATCTCGATCCGGGTGGCGTGGCCGGCGACGGCCTCGTCCATCGAGTTGTCCAGAACCTCTGCGACCAGATGGTGCAGCGCGCGTTCGTCGGTGCCGCCGATATACATGCCGGGGCGTTTGCGCACAGGTTCCAGCCCCTCCAGTACCTCGATCGAGGCGGCAGAGTAGCTGTTGACGCTCGCATCGGCGGCGGAAAGAAGGTCGTCGGCCATCGGACTGCTCATTATTCTTGTTGTGCTGGGGGGAATTATCTCACGACCGGGGCGGCAGGGGCAAGCGTTTGTATCTGCCACCCTCAGCGACGCAATCCCTTGCGGTGGCAGTTGCGCGCCCCGTTGATGCGATCATTCGGCCTCGGTCAGCCGCGCCTCCCACATCTTGCGGAATGCCGGGCGGGACTGGCAGTCGTCGAGCCAGTCGCGAATGGCAGGAAAGCGGCCTGTCAGTTGCTTGTGGCCCTGCGCATAGCGGATGACCTCGGCCATGTTGATATCGGCCACGGTAAAGCGCCTGCCGACCATGTTTCCGTTTGCAGCAAGATGGTCCTCGACCACCTGCATGGGGCGGGCGAGGCGGTCGCAGGCGGCCTCTATCGCGGCCTTGCCACTGCTGGTCTCGGCATCGCCTGTGCTGTGCAGGAACAGGATCGTCAGGGCGTCGATCTCGATCGCTGAGCAGGCATAAAAGCTCCATTGCGACATCAGCGCGTCTTCGCGTGGATCGGCAGGGCCGAAGGGCTGGCCGTGCTTGCGCGCGAGATACAGCGTGCAGGCCATCGATTCGGACAGGACCAGCCCCTCATCCTCGATGACCGGGATCGCGCCGGCCGGAGACAGCTTGAGAAACTGGGGCGAGCGTGTGTTCAGCGGCGCATTGTCGGCAGAAGCGTCAGGCAGGCGATAGGCCTGGATCACGGGGATCTGGCGAAAGGGCAGACCGATCTCGTGGCAGAGCCAGATGATGCGCGAGGCGCGCGAACGGGTGACGCCGTGAATGGTCAGCATGTGCAAGCTCCGATGGATGTGCCGTCAGGTTATGTCGGCCTTATTGCGTCGTGAAGGGGGTATACGCGGCGGGTGACGCAACCTGCGGAAAAGACAGGGGCGCGGTCGGTTCCGACCACGCCCACTGTCATTTCAAATGTTTTCGGCTGTCGCCTGTCTGGTCAAGGCGAAATCAGGCTGCAGGTTTCCTGCCGGGCCGTCGCGCGGTCGCAAACCAGTTGCGCCGATGCTTTGGTCAGGCCAAGGAAATTCGCCTCGAAGCCGCGGATCGTATTGGCGACGTGACGCCGACCGCCTTCGACTGCCGGGCCACCCTGCAATGCCACCTGCAGCAACAGCCGGTCAGCCTCTGCCTGCGAGCGATAGCGCCCGAGGTTTACACCCCAGTTGGACGGGCCTGCCGCCGCGCGCGAGACAATCTCGGCGGCTGCCGGGTCAGAAATATCACCCTCGCCCATCGCAGCCAGGATAACGGTTTCGGTCCGGCGCTTTGGTGCCTCGGATGCTACCAGCGTCAGATCGCCGCTTGGGGCCGATGCCGGTGCCGCTGCAGCCGCAGGTTCGGCGGCTGCGGTCTGTACAGGCGTTTCGGCCTGACTGCGGGCGCGTGGTGACGGAACCGGGCGGTTGGATGCTGCCAGAACCGGCGCGGCCAGACTGGCGGATTGCGCGGCTGGCGCCTTTTCATCCTCGGCCACGGCCATGCGAACGGCCTGATCGACGGCTTCGCTGCGGGCCGCGGGGCGTAGCCGGGGCCGGATGCTGCTGGACAGGGCCAGTTTGGTCGCCGAGGGCGCCGGCGTGGCCTCGCGCAGCGCATTGACGATCTGTCCCGGTGCGACGGATGCCACAACCGGCGCAGGGGTCGGCGCGACCTTGACGACGCGCCGTGTGCGCTGTGGCGGGTTGGAACTGGCCAGGGTCAGCGTCCGTGGCTGGGTCGCGGCAGGTTTCGGCTCGACCTGGGCCTTGCGAACGACCTTTTGCGCCAGCAGTTGCGGCGTCTCCGGGCGCACTTCACGTGCGTTTGCGGGGACCTTGCCAAAGCCGGCATCCAGCAGCTGCGCCATCACCTGATTGCGCTGTGCGGTCGAGGTGCCACCAAAGACAGTTGCGACGATGCGTTTCTTGCCGCGCTGCGCCGAGGCCGTCAGGTTGAACCCTGCGGCACGGGTGTAGCCGGTCTTGATGCCGTCAGCGCCTTGATACGCATCCAAAAAACGTTTGTTGGTCGACGAAACCTTGGCAATCCCGGCATCGGCGGAACGGCGCGAGAACAGCGAATAATATTGCGGGAAATCATAGAACAGCCGGCGACCAAGGATGCTCATGTCATGAGCCGTCGAATAGTGACCCTGCTGCGTCAGACCGTTCGCGTTGCGGAAATTGGTGTTCCGCATGCCAAGCGCGCGCGCGGTCGCGGTCATCTGCGCGGCAAACGCCTCTTCCGAGCCGGTCAGACCTTCGCCGATTGCCGTTGCCGCGTCATTCGCGGATTTGATCGCAGCGGCGCGGATCAGATAGCGCAATTCGATCTTTTGCCCGGCCTTGAGCCCCAATTTCGAGGGGGGCTCGGCGGCTGCATTGGACGAGATCGGAAATTTGGAATCCAACCGAACCTGACCACGCTCTATCGCGGCAAAGGCCAGATAAAGCGTCATCATCTTCGTCAATGATGCGGGGTGAAGTTTCGTATCGGCGTTCTGTGTATAGACCGGCTTGCCCGTTCGGGCGTCCATCACATAGGCGGCAAAGGGTGCTGCAGTTGCGATGGCCGGTGTCAGAACCGCCAATGATATGAGTGCCCAGGCACGGGCGAATCGTGTGATGCGGGTCACTGTCTAGATCTCTTCTGCCTCGGGAGCGTATCTTTATTCGCACGCTCTTCATTAATATTATGACAATAGCACGCAAGAATCGTGCTGGGAACCTGACATTTGAACAAAAAAAATCCAACCGGATGGGTTGGCGCCGGGCGAAGGGCAGGCGGGGGGCTTTCTTCGGCGACGATTACGCCTATATTGTGGCACTCAACCACCAGCGCCGCGCGACATTGCGCCAGACTTAGAGGCCTTGATGACGCATTGGATGTCCGAGCCACCGGACCACAAGGATCAGACCGATATTGCAGTCAAGCCGCGCGCCAAGACGCAGCGGCCGCCACTGTACAAGGTCCTGTTGCTGAACGATGATTTCACGCCGATGGAATTTGTCGTGCATGTGCTGGAACGCCTGTTCAACATGACCCATGCGCAGGCGATCGAGATTATGCTGACCGTGCACCGCAAGGGAATTGCCGTCGTCGGGGTCTTTTCGCATGAGATCGCCGAGACCAAGGTCGCGCAGGTCATGGAACTTGCACGGCGACAGCAGCATCCGCTGCAATGCACCATGGAAAAAGAATAGAAATTGATCGATCCACGTCTTGATCTGGCCTTCGGCGATCAACCGCCCGATGGCGATGTGCTTATCCTGGGGGCCGGTGGCCAAGCCGGGCTGGGCTGCTTTGACCCGGCGCGCAGCCTGCTGGTGCAGGGGCAGTTTGCCGACCACCAGGCGCTGACCGCGCAGGGCTGGACGGTCGTGACCGAGCCGCCCGAGGGGCAGGTTTTCGATATTGCGCTGGTCTGTCTGCCGCGCGCCAAGGCCGAGGCGCATGCGCTGATCCACGCGGCATCGCGGCGCCTGCGCCCCGGTGGCGCGCTGTGGATCGACGGGCAAAAGACAGACGGCGTGGATTCGCTGCTGAAAGACCTGCGCAAACGGGCTGAGATTGTTGAACAGCACAGCAAGGCGCATGGCCGCATCTTTCGCATCGACCGGCCCGAGGGGGATTGGCTGCCGGATGAATGGGCCGCGCAGCCGCACACCGTTGATGGCGGTTTCGTCACCGTGCCGGGCGTGTTTTCAGCCGATGGTGTAGATCCGGGGTCTGCCCTGCTGGTCCGCCACTTGCCGAAACGCCTGCCCACGCGGATGGTCGATCTGGGTGCTGGCTGGGGCTGGCTGGCCGCGCAGGTGCTGGCGCGCGACGGCGTCTCGCAGCTGCATCTGGTCGAGGCCGATCATGCGGCCCTGGGCTGCGCGCGGCAGAACGTCACCGATCCGCGCGCCAGTTTTCATTGGGCCGATGCCCGCGATTTCGCTCTGCCAGAGCCGGTCAATGGCGTGGTGATGAACCCGCCCTTTCACATTGGGCGCGCCGCCGATCCGGGGTTGGGCACCGCCTTTATCGCAACCGCCGCGCGGCTGTTGACGGGGGCGGGCAGGCTGTGGATGGTGGCCAACAGGCATTTGCCCTATGAGACCGCCCTGACGCGCCATTTCTCGCGCGTCGAAGAAATCGGCGGCGATGCACGCTTCAAGATCATCGAGG
Source organism: Paracoccus tegillarcae (assembly GCF_002847305.1). NCBI lineage: Bacteria > Pseudomonadati > Pseudomonadota > Alphaproteobacteria > Rhodobacterales > Paracoccaceae > Paracoccus > Paracoccus tegillarcae. The sequence goes on from NZ_CP025408.1 coordinate 2,771,859, forward strand.
CGACCGGCGCGCAACAAAGCAAGGGTCGTGGCAGCAAAGGGGGCAAGGGATGAGCCTTTCGCTACAGGGTAAGACCGCCATCGTGACCGGGGCAGGGCGTGGCATTGGCCGGGCCGTCGCCCGCAATTTCGTTGAGCGCGGCGCCAATGTCATGTTCGCCGATAGCGACGAGGCATTGCTGGAGGCCGAACTGGGTGCCAATCTGGACAGCGACGGTCCCGTGCGCGCCTTTGCCGGCGACATGAGCGAAAAACTGGCGATGGCGAACCTGCTGTCGGCGACGCTGGACGCCTTTGACCGGGTGGACATGCTGGTCAACGCGCATCGGCTGGTGCGCGCATCGGACCCGCTGGATACCGATGTCGATACGCTGGACGAGATGATGCGCCAGAACATGATGTCCGCGCTGCGCATGTCGCAGATCGTCGCGCGCCGGATGATCAAGCAGGGCGAGGCGACGCCTGACGAGGACGAGATCGGTTCCATCGTCAACGTCTCGACGCTGGCCGGCAGCCGGCCGATCCCGGATCTGTTGGGCTATTCCATCGCCTGCGCGGCGCTGGAGCAGGCGACGCGCGGGCTGGCACTGACGCTGGCGCCGCACCGGATCCGGGTGAACGGCGTTTCCTTCAGCAGCGTCATGTCGCACGAGTTGAAGCAGGCGCTGCGAGAGGAAACCGAACTGCGCGACCGGGTTATCGCCGGGACGCCCATGGGGCGCATCGCCGCCGCAGACGAACTGGCAGATACCGTGCTGTATCTTGCCGGCAGCGGCGCCAGCTTTGTCACCGGACAGATCCTGACCGTCGATGGTGGGCGCAGCCTGCCCGACCCGGTGACATCGAGAATGCTTTGAACGCCGCTACTGACTGGGTGCAGGTGCGGCTGTAACGGTGCTGTCCTCTTCGGGAAAGGCGGTCCGGCAGGCGCGCACATAGGCCTCGGCTTCGGCTGTCAGTTCAGATTTGCGCGCAGAAAGGTTGTCACGCTTGCGGCTTTCGGCGGCCGGGTCGATTGCCACCCGGAAGCGTTCCGTATCCGTCACGTCGCGCCAACAGGGCGTCGAGACCATGCGCGGTTCATCATCATCGCCGCGCTCGATGCGGCGACAGGTGCCCCAGACGGTGCGTGAAACGGTCCGTTCTTCCCAGGCATAGCCGCGGGCCAGATTGCCCTCGACCTCGGATAACAGGTTGCTGACATTGCGATATTCGGCCGTGTGCTTGCGAATGCAGCGTTCCTGCGGGGTACCGCATGCGGCCAATAGTAGCGGCAGGGCGATGGCGGTCATTGCGATATTGCGGGTCATGAGACTGGCCTTTAGGTGTTTGCCCGGATGCTAGCCGGAAACTGTGCATTCCGGCAAATCAACAAATGAGGCCGCCGCATGGACGAACAACGCCACATCGCCGCCAGCTGGTTCCGCGACCTGCGTGACCGTATCACCGCAGCGTTCGAGGGACTGGAAGACAAGGGCCCCGATGGCGCAGCGCCGGGCAGGTTCGAGGTCACGCCAACGGAACGCGCAGAGGATGGCGGCGGCGGGATCATGTCGGTCATGCGCGGCGGGCGTGTCTTTGAGAAGGTCGGCGTCAACTGGTCCGAGGTGCACGGCACCCTGTCGCCCGGTGCACAGGCGGCGATGGCCGCGCGCGGCGTGCCGGGGATGGACGCCGATCCGCGCTTTTGGGCCAGCGGCATCAGCCTGGTCGCCCATATGCAGAACCCGCACGCCCCGGCGGTCCATATGAATACCCGTATGTTCTGGACCCCCGGCGCCTGGTGGTTCGGGGGCGGCGCGGATCTGAACCCCTGCATCGAATATGCCGAGGACACCGCCCATTTCCACGACACACTGCGCCGTGCCTGCGACGCCCATGGCGCGGACTACTATGATCGATTCAAGGCCTGGGCGGATGAGTATTTCTTTATCCCCCACCGTGGACGCGCGCGTGGCGTGGGCGGGGTCTTTTTCGATGATCTGAATACCGGCGACTGGTCTGCCGACTTCGCCTTTACCAAGGCTGTGGGCGAGGCGTTTTTGCCCGCCTTTCTGCCGCTTGCCGAACTGCGCATGGCGCGGGACTGGGGCGATGCCGACAAGGATGCCCAACTGATCCATCGCGGCCTCTATGCCGAATACAATCTGGTCTATGATCGGGGCACCAAGTTCGGGCTGGAGACGGGTCACAATGCCGATGCCGTGCTGATGAGCCTGCCGCCTCTGGCGAAATGGGTCTAGCCGGCGCTCAGGCGCGGTCATCCTTTGGGCTGCCCATGACAACATGGGTGGTGATGCGCGCGATATCCGCGAAATCGCCCAGCACGTCGCTGTGAAACTGCTTGTAGGCGGCCAGATCGCGGCATTCGACGCGCAGCAGATATTCCACGGTGCCGGTGATGTTATGGCATTCACGCACCTGCGGTGCCGCCCGACAGATCCGTTCGAACGCCTGTTGGGCGGCGTTCGTATGCCGCGCGAGGCCGACCGTCACATATGCGGTAAAGCCGATGTCACGTGCCTCGGCGCTGATGATGGCGCGATAGCCGGCGATGATGCCGCGCCGCTCCATCTCCTGGACCCGGCGCAGGCAGGCTGAAGGCGACAGCCCGACCTTGGCTGCCAGTTCCAGATTAGAGATGCGGCCATCCTGACCCAGGACGCGCAATATTTGATCGGAAATCTGCTCTGTTTCACTCATTGATTGTGAGTATCCGGCATCACTGAGTAAATCAGCAATAAAATTGTGAAGATTCCATCGTATTTATTGCGCCTGACATTCATGGGGTGAGTCGATGCAAACCGAGCTGCTGTTGGCCTTTTCCGGGTTCGCCGCCGTGACCCTGTTCACGCCGGGTCCCAACAACATGATGCTGATGGCATCGGGGGCGAATTTCGGAATTCGACGGTCATTGCCGCATCTGTTCGGGGTGGCGCTTGGATTTCCGGCGATGGTCGCGCTGATGGGGCTGGGCATCGACCGGCTGTTTGCGGCCTTTCCTGCGCTGGTGCCGGCGATGCAGATCGCCAGCTTTGCCTATATGATCTATCTCGCCTGGCGGATCGCGCATGCTGGCGCGCCGCGCGACAAGGCGGCTGAAGTCGAGGCGCGCCCGTTCACCTTTCTGCAGGCGGCGGCCTTTCAATGGGTCAACCCCAAGGCCTGGGCGATGGGGCTCGGCGCGCTGTCTGTTTATGCTGCGGGCCTTGGTGGCAGTCTGTGGGTCGTCGTGCTGTTTGCCGCGATCGGCATTCCGTCAGCCGCAACCTGGACGGCGATGGGGCAGGGGTTGCGGCGTTGGTTGGCGCGGGGCAGCCGGCTTGTCTGGTTCAATCGCAGCATGGCGGTGCTGCTGGTCGTGTCGATGCTGCCCGTCCTGTTTCACTAGCCCACAACGGCCAGCAACAGCCAGGCGACGCCGAGGACGATCAGCCCCATGCCGGCCCATTGGCGCGCCGAGACGCTTTGGCGAAACACGCGGCCTGAAATCACCTGCGCGAGCGGCACCTCGATCAGGGCCAGCGTGCGCACATTCGCCGCCGAGGTCAGCGCGAAACCCGAGAACCAGAACAAAGATGCCAGCGCGCCAAGCGCGCCTGCGGCCAGCGAAACGCGCCATTCCCGCAGGATGCCGCCCAAAGCGGCGCGGTCGAACAGGATCAGCCAGATCAGCGCCAGAACGGTCTGGATTGCCAATGACAATGCCAATGCGGTCAGCGCGCGGAGGAAGAACCCGCCCTCGGGCAGGGCCAGAATCGCGCCGCGAAAGCCGATGGCCGCCAGCCCGAACAGCGCACCCGCCGCGACGCCCTGAAACACGCTGCGCCGCCCCAGACGCGACCAATCCGCCCCCGAGACCAGCAATACCCCCGCCACAGCAATCGTGATCGCCGCGATGCGCGACCAGCCAAGCGGTTCGGCCAGCAGAAGCGCACCGATCAGCGCCAGCGTCACCGGCTCGGTCTTGCTCAGCGCGGTCGCGACGCCAAAGCCGCGCCCCTGCATCGCCAGCAACAAAAAACCCGTGGCCAGCATTTGCGCGATCGCGCCGGTTACGGCCCATCGCAGAACAGTGCCGTCCGGCATGGGCAGGGTTGTCACCGCCGCCGCCACCGCCAGCGCGATCAGCGCGAAGGGCAGGCCAAAGATGAACCGCACCGCTGTCGCCCCGGCCGTGCCGATACGCCCGGTCAGCCCCGCCTGTGCCGCGTTGCGCCCGGTCTGCGCGACTGCCGCGATCAGCGTTGTGGCAACCCACAGCATTCAGACGCTGCGAACGGCGTCGATCATGCGTGCGACGTTATCGGGATCGGCGTCTGGCGTGATCCCATGGCCCAGATTGAAGATATGCGGCCCCTTGGCGAAGGTGCGGGTGATGTGCTGCGCCTCTCTCACCAGATCGTCGCCGCCCGTGACCATATGACGCGGGTCCAGATTGCCCTGCACGCAGCCACCCGGCTGAACATGCGCTGCCGCCCAGTCTGCATCGACAGAATTGTCCAGCGCCACCGCATCGGCGCCGGTTGCCTTGGCAAATTCGATATAGCGTTCACCCGCCTGACGCGGGAAGGCGATGATCGGCACTTCCGGATGGCGCTCTTTCAGCGCCGCGATGATCTGCGCCGTGGGCGCCAGCGCGAAATCGTCGAAATCCTGTCCCTTGAGGCTGCCTGCCCAACTGTCGAACAGCTTGACCACCTCGGCCCCGGCATCGATCTGCGCGGACAGATAGAGGATTGTGGCCTCGGTGATCCGCTGGATCAGTGCGGTAAATGCGGCGCGATCAGCGTCCTTGAAGGCGTGGGCGGGGCCCTGATCGGGCGTGCCACGGCCCGCAACCATGTAAGTCGCCACCGTCCATGGCGCACCCGCAAAGCCGATCAGCGTGGTGTCGCGCGGCAGTTCACGCGACAGGATGCGCACGGTTTCATAGATCGGGGCCAGCGTTTCGTGCACCGTCTCAGCCGGTTTCAGCGCGTCCACACCGGCGGCATCGGTGATCGTCGACAGGCGCGGACCTTCGCCTGTCACGAACCAGAGGTCGGCCCCAAGCGCCTGTGGTACCAGCAGGATATCGGCAAACAGGATCGCCGCGTCAAAGCCGAAACGGCGGATCGGTTGCAGCGTCACCTCGGCGGCGAGTTCGGGGTTGTAGCACAGCGACAGAAAGTCACCGGCTTTTGCCCGTGTGGCGCGATATTCGGGCAGGTATCGACCCGCCTGTCGCATCATCCAGATCGGCGGGGTCGGCAGGGTCTCGCCCGCAAGGGCGCGCAGCAGCAATTTTGTCATCAGGCCTCCTGTTCGCGCCCCATTCACGGGCCGGGCGGGGCATTGTCAAGCAGCGCCGCAGCGACTAAGCCCTGCCGCATGAACGATATACCCTCCTCCGAACGTCCGTTGCGCATTGGAACGCGTGGCTCTGTCCTGGCGCTTGCGCAGGCGCAAGAGACCCGTGCGCGGCTGATGGCTGCCCATGATCTGCCGGTCGATGCCTTCGAGATCGTGGCGATCAAGACCACCGGCGATCGGGTGACCGACCGGCCGCTGAAAGAAATCGGTGGCAAGGGGCTGTTCACCAAGGAAATAGAGGATGCGATGCAACGCGGCGATATCGATATCGCTGTGCATTCCTCGAAAGACATGCCGACGATGCAGCCGGAGGGGTTGGTGCTGGACTGTTTTCTGCCCCGTGCGGATGTGCGCGATGCGTTTGTCAGCCTGCATTACCAGTCGATCGCAGACCTGCCGCAGGGCGCGGTTGTGGGATCGTCCAGCTTGCGGCGCCGGGCACAGCTGGCACATCGCCGGCCTGACCTGAAACTGGTCGAATTTCGCGGCAATGTGCAGACGCGCCTGCGCAAACTGGACGAGGGTGTGGCCGTCGCCACGTTCCTGGCCATGGCGGGGCTGGAGCGGCTGGATATGCTGCATATCGCGCGCCGCGCCATCGATCCGTCCGAAATGTTGCCCGCTGTTGCGCAGGGCGCCATCGGGATTGAATGGCGCGAAGGCGATGCGCGGGCCGATGCGCTGTTGCGGCGGATCAATGATGTCGAGACGCAGCAGCGCGTGCGCGCCGAACGTGCCTTTCTGGCGCGGCTGGACGGGTCGTGCGAGACGCCCATCGCCGGTCTGGCCGAGGTGCAAGGCGACCGGCTGCGCCTGCGCGGTGAGATCCTGCGTCCCGATGGCAGCGAGGCTGTGGCAGGCGAGCGCGAGGGCAGTGTGGCCGATGGCGTCTCGATGGGGGTGGATCTGGCCAATGAATTGCTGGGCCGCGCCGGTCCTGATTTCCTGACGCTGGCCTAATCAGACCGACGCCGCTGCGCAGCCCGGATTAACAGCTAGGTGGGGCGTGGCCGGGTGCGCGGCTAAAATCGCAGCCGCGCTTTCGCGATGTCAGGATATCCGACTGTTCGGCATGGTCCCGCAAAGCGGCCATCCATACCGCATCAATAGCTGCGGATCAGCCCCACCAGACGCCCCTGCACACGCACGGATTCCTCTGGCAGGATGCGCGTCTCATAGGCGGGGTTTGCCGCCTCAAGCGCGATCATCGCGCCGCGGCGGCGATAGCGCTTCAGCGTGGCTTCATGACCTTCGACAAGCGCCACGATAATGTCACCGTTCTCGGCGCTGTCCTGTTCGCGGATCACGACCACATCGCCGTCGTTGATCCCGGCCTCGATCATGGAATCGCCTTTGACCTCCAGCGCATAGTGACTTTCGCGCCCTGACAGCATGCTGCCCGGCACGGCGATGTGGTGTGACACCTCTGAAATTGCCTCGATCGGCACACCGGCTGCGATCCGGCCCATCAAGGGCAGTTCGACCGCCGCGCTGCCTGTCACCGACATGGCACCGCGAGGTTGCTTGGGGCGATCATTGCTGATCACCCGTGGCGAAAAGCCCGTGTCGCTGTCTGCGCGCATTGCGCCGGGGATCGCTGCTGCGCCGCCCATGCTGTCGGGCAGGCGGATGATTTCCAGAGCGCGAGCGCGGTGCGGCAAACGCCGGATAAAGCCGCGTTCCTCAAGCGCTGTGACCAGCCGGTGAATCCCGGATTTGGAGCGCAGGTCCAGCGCGTCCTTCATCTCATCGAACGAGGGCGGCACGCCGTCCCGCGCCATGCGTTTTTGAATGAAATCCAGCAGTTCGATCTGCTTTTTTGTCAACATCTGCTCTGATCTCCACGCGGGCCGAATTGCGGCGGTGTTCGATGAATGTTCTACACCGTTTGACGAATCACGTCAACAATCTGCACCGCCGCACGTGAACAAACTGTTAACTTCCGTTTTGCAGGGCGATGTAATCGACGATCTCTCCGGCCTTGCGGGGGCCGTCTTTCGCAGGACGGATCATCAGGGCATCCGCCTGCGACATCAGCAAGAGCCGCGCCGAGTCCTGATCGTCAAAGCTGTCGATCGTGGGAAGGTCGTCGCCCTCGCCAAGCTTTGCGCGCAGGTAATGTTCGCGTGGCCCCTCGGGGCGCAGATCGCGGATCAGACGAGCGCGCCGCAGCGGGATATTTGCAGCCAGTCCCTGCATGCGCAAGATGAGAGGTTGCACGAATATCAGTGCGCAAACAATTGATGAGACGGGATTTCCGGGCAATCCAAGCATCGCGGATTTGCCGATCTTTCCGGCCATCAACGGTTTGCCGGGGCGCATGGCGATTTTATAGAACGCGCGCTGCATTCCCAGTTCCGAGGCAACCTGACCGACCAGATCGTGATCGCCGACAGAGGCGCCACCAATGGTGACGACCAGATCGGCGTCGGCCGCGGCGGCAAAGCTGTCGCGCAGGCTGGCTTCGGTGTCGCGTGCGATTGGCAGCAGATCAACCTGGGCACCGACATCGCGGGCAAGTGCCGCGATGGCGATGTCGTTTGAGCAGATGATCTGGCCCGGCTGCGGCTCCTGGCCGGGGCGCAGCAATTCGTCGCCGGTCGCCAAGATTGCGACGCGGGGGCGTCGCGCGACGGTGATTTCGGGGATGTTCATGGCCGCCAGCAGGCCGATATCGGACGCCGTCAGCAGGCGTTGCGGGTCAAAGCTGTCGCCTTGAGAGAAATCGTTTCCGCGCAGTCGGATATGTGAAGGACCTGAAGCGTCGGTGACGGTCAGGGTGTCGCCGTCCCGCTGCGTGTTTTCCTGCATGACCACACGATCATAGCCGGCCGGGACGCTGGCACCGGTGAAAATGCGGATGGCCGTGCCGGGTGCGGCCTCGCCGGACCATGGGTGGCCGGCGGCTGCCTCGCCAATGACTTGCAGCGTCTGGTCAATATCCTCGGCGCGAAGGGCATATCCGTCCATCGCGGCCGCATCGAACGGGGGCTGCGTCAGGCGCGCGCGGACCGGGCCAAGCAAGGCGCGGCCGGCTGCGTTGGCGATGCCGATATCTTCGCCTTGCGGTGCTGGTGCGAGGGCCAGAACGAGGTCGCGCGCCTCTTGGACGGTAATCATCAATCTGCCTCGTAGTTGCCTGATTTTCCGCCGGTTTTCGTGACAAGACGAATGCCTTCGATGCGCATGCCCTTTTCGGCGGCCTTGAGCATGTCATAGATGGTCAGGCAGGCGACGGATACGGCGGTCAGCGCCTCCATCTCGACGCCGGTTTGCCCGGTCGTGCGCACGGTCGCGGTTACCTGAACGCCCGGCAGTTCTGCATCGGGGGTCAGTTCCAGCGCCACCTTGGTGATGGGCAGAGGGTGGCACAGGGGGATCAAATCGGATGTGCGTTTCGCGCCCATGATGCCGGCCAGTCGCGCGACGCCCATGACGTCGCCCTTTTTGGCGCCGCCAATGGCCAGCGCCAGCGTTTCGGCGGTCATGATGACGCGGCCTTCGGCCACGGCTTCGCGCGCGGTGACGGGTTTTTCCGAGACGTCGACCATATGCGCCTGACCGGCGGCATCGAAATGTGTCAGGCTCATGCGAAGACCTGCAGGATATTGCGCGTGGCCGCGGTGACATCGTCCTGACGCATCAGGCTTTCGCCGATCAGAAAGCGGCGGATGCCGATCTTCATCATCTGGGCCACATCTGCGTGGGTGAACAGCCCGCTTTCGCAAACGATATCACGATCATCCGGGATGCGCGGCGCGAGTTCTCTTGATACATCAAGAGACAGTTCGAACGTCTTGAGATTTCTGTTATTTATCCCAATCAACGAGGATCTGAGCCGCAGCGCCCGGTCCAGTTCGGCGGCGTCATGTACCTCGATCAGCGCGTCCATTTTCCAGTGACGGGCCGCGTCTTCCAACTCGGCTGCCAGCGTGTCATCGACAGAGGCCATGATGATCAGGATGCAATCGGCACCCCAGGCGCGGGCTTCGGCCACCTGATAGGGATCATAGAGGAAATCCTTGCGCAGTGCCGGCAGATTGCAGGCATCGCGCGCCGCGGTCAGGTATTCGGGTGCGCCCTGGAAACTGGGCGTATCGGTCAGGACCGACAGGCAGGCGGCGCCACCCGCCTGATAGGCGCGCGCCAGCGTGGCCGGGTCGAAATCGGCGCGGATCAGCCCTTTGGAGGGGCTGGCCTTCTTGATTTCGGCGATCAGTGCCGGGCGCTTTGCGGCCTTGTTGGTCAAAGCAGCGGCAAAACCGCGCGTCGGTGTGGCTGAACGGGCGGCGTTTTCCACTTCGGCCAGCGGACGCGCTGCCTTGGCGGCGGCGATCTCTTCCAGCTTATAGGCCTTGATCTTGTCGAGAATATGCATGTGTTGGTTCTAGCCTTGGCTTTGCCGCAGGGGAAGGGGGATTGCCGCCCGGTTTGGTCGACGGCGCGGATGCGTCATCCGGTCCAGTCAATCGGCGGGCGCCCTTGCGCCGTCAGCCAGTCATTGACCCGGCTGAAGGGGCGGCTGCCAAAGAAGCCACGGCGCGCCGATAGCGGCGAGGGATGCGCGGTGCTGATGCACAGATCCTGTTCGCGCGGCAGCCCCGCCACCGCCTTTTGCGCATGTGCGCCCCACAGCACAAAGGCGACCGGGCCGTGGGACTGCGCCGCCGCGACCGCCTGACGGGCGAGCTTGCCCCAGCCCCATTTCGCATGGGCACCGGCCTTGCCCGGCAGAACCGACAGCGCCGTGTTCAGCAGCAGCACGCCTTGCTGCGCCCAGGGTGTCAGGTCGCCGGTATAGGGCGCGCGTCCCAGATCGCTGTGCAGTTCAGCAAAGATATTCCTCAGCGAACGCGGCAGCGCGATGTCGGGCGCGACCGAGAATGCCAGCCCGTTGGCATGGCCGGGGGTCGGATAGGGGTCCTGGCCCAGGATAACGACAGAGGTCTGCTGCGGCGTGGTGGCCTCGAGCGCCGCGAAAAGGCGGTCGCGGCCCGGCAGCCAGTCTGGCTCGGTCGTCAGCCTGTCTCGGATCGCGGGCCAATCGTGCTGAAAGAAGGGCAAATCCGCCCATGCCTTGGGCGGGATCATGCCTCGGGCGGGCCGGTCACATCGGACAGTGCCGTCAACCGGGCCTTGGCCGCGCCGCTGTCGATGGATTCGCGGGCGATCTCTGCGCCCTCGGTCAGGTCAGAGGCGCGCTCGGCGATGACCAGCGCGGCTGCAGAGTTCAGCAGAACCGCATCGCGATAGGCGCCGGCCTCGCCGTCCAGCAGCGCGCGGAAGGCGGCGGCATTCTGGGCGGGTTCGCCGCCGATGATGGCGTCGAACGGATGGCGCGGCAGGCCGGCATCTTCTGGCGTGACCACCATTTCGGTGATCTGGCCATTCTTCAGCGCCGAGACCCAGGTTTCGCCGACAATGCTGATTTCATCGGTGCCATCGCTGCCATGCACCAGCCATGCCGCATCGCTGCCCAGATCCCGCAGCACCTCGGCCATGGGCCTGATCCAGTCCTTTGAAAATGCGCCGGTCAACTGGCGCCGAACCGAACCCGGATTGGTCAGCGGTCCCAGCAGGTTGAAGATCGTGCGCGTGCCCAACTCGGCGCGGGGCGGACCGACATGGCGCATCGCGGGGTGGTGCATCGGCGCCATCATGAAACAGATGCCGGCGCTGTTCAGTGCCTTCTGGGCGATTTTCGGGCCGCCCATGACATTTATGCCCATCTTGGTCAGCGCGTCTGCCGCACCGGATTTGGATGACAGGTTGCGATTGCCATGCTTGGCCACCGGCACGCCGGCCCCAGCCACGACAAAGGCCGTGGCGGTCGATATGTTCAGTGTGCCTTTGCCGTCGCCGCCGGTGCCGACGATATCCATGGCACCGACCGGGGCCATGATCCGGTGCATCCGCGCACGCATTGCCCGCGCGGCAGCGGCGATTTCGTCTACGGTTTCACCGCGAACACGCAGCGCCATCAGCAAGCCGCCGATTTGCGCAGGCGTGGCGGCGCCGTCGAACAGGGCGGAAAACGCTGCCTCTGCCTCGGGGCCGGTCAGCGGACGGGAGGCGGCAAGGCCGATCAGCGGGCGGATATCGTCAGTGATCATGCGGCCTCGGCGCGTGGGGTGCAGCGGGACAGAAAGTTGCGGATCAACGCATGGCCGTGTTCGGACGCAATTGATTCGGGGTGGAATTGAACACCCTCAATCGGCAGCGCCTCGTGGATCAGGCCCATGATGGTGCCATCGTCGCTGCGCGCCGTCACGCGCAGGCTGTTGGGCAGCGTTTCCGGTTCGACCGTCAACGAATGATAGCGCGTGGCCTTGAGCGGCGAGGGCAGGTCGGCAAAGACGCCGCTGCCGTCATGGGTGACCTCGTCCACCTTGCCATGCATCACGCGCACGGCGCGGACGACCTTGCCGCCGAACGCCTCTCCGATCGCCTGATGGCCCAGGCAGACGCCAAAGACCGGCAGGCCTGCCTCGGCGGCGGCCCGGATCAGCGGCACGCAGATCCCCGCTTGCGCCGGATCGCAGGGGCCCGGTGAGATCACGATGCCGTCAGGGTGCAGGTCCAGTGCCTGTTCGACGGTCAACGCGTCATTGCGGTGAACCGACACATCGGCCCCGGCCTCGCCCAGATAATGTACGAGGTTCCAGGTAAAGCTGTCGTAGTTATCGATCAGCAGGATTCGGGGCGTGGCCATCGGCGGTCCTCGTCGCTTGGCGCGGGGGCGGTTTCCCCCGGATTTCGGACCCGCTATAGATGGGCCAAAGCGTGCCGGGGGGTCAAGCCCGGCCAGCAGGGAAACGAGGCGGATGGCAAAGGGATTCGGAACGGGGCTGATCCATGGCGGGCTGCTAAGCGCCGCCGCGCTTGCTGCGCTGTCATTGGCGCTGCCCTTGCCGCAGCCCGAGCAGCCGGCGTCGGTTGCAGCCCCCGATGTCCCGACGAGCGGTGATTCCGAGCAAAGTGTTTCCGCAGATCAGTCTCTGCCTGTGGCGCAGGAACCGGCGATTGCCCCCGATCCGGTGGTGTCGCCGGAAGACGTGGCCGATACGTCCGCGCCTGCGCCCGATGCGGAAACGTCGCCAATGCCTGAAACGCCTGACGCCGAGACCGACACCGTTCCGCGCGCCGCGGCGGTTGATCTGCCCGTCGGGTCGGAATTCGGGCGCGGCATTGATATGGCGCCACCGGTGCCCGCTATCCCGCAAGGCCCGCAGGCCGGGGCTGGCCTCAGCGAGGCACCCGCGGTTGTAGCACCTGCTGCAGAGCCTGCGCCGGTGGCCGCGGCAGAGCCGGTTGAGATGCGCGATCCGGTGGCGGGCGCGGTCCCGCGTGACGCCCTGGCCGCGCCCGATACGCCTGAGACGCCGCAGGCCGCGAGAATGCAGGCACCACAAGCGCCCGCGCAGCCCGAGGGTCCGGCGGGGCTGAGTGGCGGCGCTGCGCCAGATGCCGCGCCGCAGATGCCTGCGCCCGTTTCGCTGCCCGCGGCAACCCGATCAGATGCCACGGTCGGTGAGCCAGAAGACGACGCCCCGCCTGAACCTGTTGTTGCGCCCGAGCCCGATCCGGCGCCCCAGCCCGAGCCCGACGATCAGCCTGCCGCTGCCACGGGGGCGGGAACGCCGGCGCCGACGCTGCCGCCCGCCCCGTCGCTTGATCTTTCGACGCCGCCCGATCTGACCGATCTGCGCGCATTAGAGCGGAACTGACATGACAGCACCGATGAACCCGGCACTTGCCGCAACCTTCAGCCCGCCGGTGATGGAGGCGCGGCGCTGGTTGAACGGCGTCGATTTTCCAGCCGACCGCCCGCTGATCAATGTCAGCCAGGCCGCCCCGGTCGAGCCGCCCCCCGAGGGGCTGCGCCAGGCCATTGCCGAGGCCGCACTCAACCGCCCCGAGGCGCATCTTTATGGTCCGGTCCTGGGCAATCCCGAACTCAGACAGGCCGTGGCCGAAGAGTTTTCTGCCGGCTACGGAACGCCGTTTCAGGCCGGACAGGTGGCGATCACGCAGGGCTGCAATCAGGCATTCTGCGCCGCCATGACCATGCTTGCGGGGGCAGGGGATGAGGTGATCCTGCCAGTGCCGTGGTATTTCAATCACAAGATGTGGCTGGACATGATGGGCATCGTCACGCGTCCCCTGAATTGCGACGATGCGATGCTGCCCGATGCGCAGGCGGCCGCGCGACTTATCGGGCCGCGCACCCGCGCCATCGTGCTGGTTACGCCCAATAACCCGACCGGCGCTGAATATCCGGCAGATCTGGTGGCGCAGTTCTATGACCTGTGCCGCGTCCATGGGATCGCGTTGGTGCTGGACGAAACCTATCGCGATTTCGACGCGCGCGACGGCGCGCCGCATGACGTGGCGGGGCGCGCCGGTGCCGATGAGACGCTGATCCAGCTTTATTCCTTTTCCAAGGCCTATCGCCTGACGGGGCACCGTGTGGGGGCGATGATCACCGGGCCAGATCGCCTGGCCGAGGCCGAGAAATTTCTGGATACGGTCGCGATTTCGACCTCGCAGCTTGGCCAGATCGGGGCGCTGTGGGGGATGCGCAACCTGCAGGACTGGCTGGCGGGCGAGCGGCTTGAGATCCTGTCGCGCCGGGCCGCTGCCACGCGCGCTCTGTCGCAAATGCCGGGCTGGCAGTTGCGCAGCTGCGGCGCCTATTTTGCCTGGCTGAGGCACCCCTATGCCGGGTCATCGGCAGATCTGGCGCCAAGACTGGTGCGCGAGGCCGGCGTGCTGGCTTTGCCAGGCACCATGTTCATGCCCGAGGGTGATCAGCAGGGCGCGACCCATTTTCGCATCGCCTTTGCCAATGTCGATGCAGCCGGGATCGAGGCTCTGGCAGGACGGCTGACCGGATTTGACGGCTGATCGCAGATCCTGACGATCCCGTGCAGCAGGCCGGGGGGCCTTGTCGCCGGTTGACGTGGGCCCTAAAGACGCCGGGACAACAATCACGAACCGACAGAAACGAGACGCGCGCTATGGCAAACCTGCGGACCAAGGGCAAATCAACCATCGTCTGGATCCTGATGGGGATGCTGATCCTCGGCCTGGGCGGATTTGGTGTCACCAATTTCGGCGGTGGCCAGACAGAGGTCGGGCGGGTTGGTGAAACCAAGATCACCGCCGAGGATTATTCTCGCAGTCTGCAAAACCAGTTGAACGCCTTTAGCCGGCAGGCGGGCCAGCAATTTACCATGGCACAGGCGCAAAGCATCGGCCTGCCGCAGCAAGTGCAGGCGCAATTGCTGGGCTCGGCGGCGCTGTCAGAGGATGCGCGCCGCATTGGACTGTCGGTCGGTGATCAGCGCGTGGCCGAGGTGATCACCTCTGCGCCCAGCTTTCGCGGACCGAACGGCCAGTTCGACCGTGTGGCTTACGGCGAAATGCTGCGCCGGCAGGGGATGAACGAGGCCGAATTCGAGGCCGAGATCCGCGAAGACGAGGCACGGCTGATCCTGCAACGCGCCGTGACCGAGGGCGCGCCCGCACCCGCGCCGATGGTTGACCAGACGGTGCAGTGGCAGCTGGAAAGCCGCGATATCACCTGGCGTGAACTGACCGCCGATCAACTGGCCGAACCCGTCGCCCGCCCGGATGACGAAACACTGCAAGCCTGGCATCAGGCGAATGCAGAGCGTTTCACCGCGCCCGAATTGCGCAAGATCACCTATGCCTGGCTGACGCCGGAAATGCTGGAGGATGAGGTCGAACTGGACGAGGACGCATTGCGCGCCGAATATGACCGCCGCATCGACGAGTTCCAGCAGCCTGAACGCCGCATGATCAGTCGTCTTGTCATGCCCGATATGCCCGCCGCCGAGGCCGCCAAGGCGGGGCTGGACGCGGGCGATGTACCGTTCGAGGCGCTGGTGCTGCAACGCGGCCTGACGCTGGATGACATCGACCTGGGTGAGCTGAGCCAGGCAGAGCTGGCAGGCGAGGCCGGCGAGGCTGTGTTCGCACTAGAGCAGCCGGGTGTGGTCGGGCCGTTTCAGACCAATCTGGGTCCGGCATTGTTTTCCATGAATGCGATCCTCGAGCCGGTCGATATTTCGTTCGAACAGGCGCAGGACGCCTTGCGCGGCGAGGCGGCGCTGGCCCGCGCAGGCCGCATGATCGAAGAACTGACCAGCGATTTCGAGGACCGGCTGGCCTCTGGCGCAACGCTGGAGGATCTGGCCGAAGAAACCCAGATGCAGGCGGGTCAGATCGACTTTGATGCTCAGACCGCGCCCCAGCACACCGGCATCGATGGCTATCAGGCATTTCGTGAACGCGCGGCCGCCGTTAACGAGGGGGATTTCCCGCAGCTTTATCAACTGGACGATGGCGGCGTGTTCGCCCTGCGTCTGGACGAGATCGTGCCGCCGACGCTGAAACCGTTCGACACGGTTGCCGACGAGGTTGCCGAGGACTGGATTGCCTCGGAAACGCGCGGCATGTTGCAGGTGCAGGCCGAAGAATTCGCCATTGATGCGGAATCGCTTGCGGCCACGCAGGCGCCCGCGCCGAATGCTGCAGAGGACGCCACGGTCGAAGAACCCGAGCAGACCGAGGCGCAGCAGGCCGCAGCAGCAATTCCCGAAGGTCGGACGCTTGAGGGGCTGACCCGTGACGGCTGGATTGATGGCGCGCCGGTCGAACTGATCAGCCAGGCGTTTGCCATTGCCGAACCCGGCACCACCCAGGCCGTGACCGCGCAAGGGCGGGTCTTTCTGGTGACGCTGGATGCGGTGCATGCGGCAGACCCGCAGTCAGACGCGGCCAGCGAGGCAGCGAGCGGCGTTTCCGAGCGGTTGCAGCAGTCGCTGCAGGACGATCTGTTCGACTATTATGTGCGCGCGGTTCAGGCCAAGCAGGGGATGCAGCTTAATCCCTCGGCCATCGCTGCCGCAGAATCCATGGTTCAGTGATGGACCTGTCGCCCGATTTCGACGCTTTCGAGAAGGGCTGGGCCGAGGGCCGCAACCAGTTGGTGACCATCCGTCTGGCCGCCGATCTGGATACGCCCGTCAGCGTGATGCTGAAACTGGCCGAGGCCGCGCCGAACAGCTTCATGCTGGAAAGCGTGACCGGGGGCGAGGTGCGGGGGCGCTATTCCATCGTCGGGATGAAACCGGATCTGATCTGGGATTGCCGTGATGGCCATGCGCGGATCAACCGCCACGCCCGCTATGCCGATGACTTCCAGCCCGAGGATCGCCCGGCGCTGGACAGTCTGCGTGCGTTGATCGAAGAAAGCCGGATCGACATGCCTGACGGCGTGCCGCCTGCCGCGGCCGGGCTGTTCGGTTATCTTGGTTATGACATGATCCGGCTGGTCGAGCGTCTGCCGGATGTGAACCCCGATCCCTTGGGTCTGCCCGACGCGGTGATGCTGCGTCCCTCGGTCGTGGCAGTGCTGGACGGGGTGAAGGGCGAGGTCACGCTATGCGCGCCCGCATGGTACGCCGCCGATGTGCCTGCCCGCGCCGCCTATGCCCAGGCCGCAGAGCGCGTGATGGAGGCGCTGCGATCGCTGGATCGTCAGCCCGCCCAAAGCCGCGCCCTTGGCGATGACGCCAGGGTGGGCGAGCCGGTGTCGAACTTTGCCAAGGCCGATTATCTGGCCGCGGTCGAGACGGCCAAGGATTACATCCGCGCGGGCGATATCTTTCAGGTCGTGCCATCGCAGCGCTGGTCGATGGATTTCCCTCTGCCGCCGTTTTCCCTCTATCGCAGCCTGCGCCGCACCAACCCGTCGCCCTTCATGTTCTACCTGAACTTTGGCGGCTTCCAGATCGTCGGCGCCAGTCCCGAGATCCTTGTCCGCCTGCGCGAGGGCGAGGTCACTGTCCGCCCCATCGCGGGCACCCGCCCGCGCGGCGCCGATGAGGCCGAGGATCGCGAGCTGGAGGCCGATCTGCTGGGCGATCACAAGGAACTGGCCGAACACCTGATGCTGCTTGACCTTGGCCGCAACGATGTGGGTCGCGTGGCCAAGATCGGCACCGTCCACCCGACCGAGGAATTCAAGGTCGAGCGTTACAGCCACGTCATGCATATCGTGTCCAACGTGGTCGGCGAATTGCGCGAGGGCGAGGACGCGCTGTCGGCCCTGCTGGCCGGTATGCCCGCGGGCACGGTCAGCGGCGCGCCCAAGGTCCGCGCCATGCAGATCATCGACGAGCTGGAGCCCGAAAAGCGCGGTGTCTATGCCGGCGGCGTGGGTTATTTTGCTGCAAATGGCGAGATGGACATGTGCATCGCCTTGCGCACCGGCGTGATCAAAGGCCAGACGCTGTACATCCAGGCCGGCGGCGGCGTGGTCTATGACAGCGACCCCGAGGCCGAATTCATGGAAACCGTGAACAAAAGCCGGGCCTTGCAGCGGGCTGCCGAGGATGCGGCGCGCTTTGTGCGAGGGAACGGCTGATCCGTCAGCTTGGCTGTCGGGTCAGGCCGGCTCGGCAGCACCTGGAAATAGACAGAACGATGTAAGGTCCGACCGTGAAATCCGCTGTCGGAGGCCTCGGCATATTTATCTTTTGTTTAAAATGCACACCACATGGTTTATAATTCAGGGTGCTGCGCACGACAATTTAACAAGTTTGGTATCAGATCATGCCCAATACCCTCATCCAGCCATCGACATTGTATCTTGGCGAGACGACGCTTTCCGGATCATCGGCGGCAGGAACGGTTCTCAACAGCTCGAATTCCACCCTGACCACGGGGCAAGCCTGGACCGATCCCGCGCCCTCAGATGTCGGTGGCATGGATGCGAGCAACACGTCGGACAGCTATCGCGGAAATGCCTCGACATTATACGCTGAAAACCACCCCAATGATGATGTGTATCTCGAGCTGGGCGAAGGCATTCGTATCGACCGCAATGCAGATGGGGACCTGACGGACGAGCCGTGGCTGCGCATAACCGAGATTGCCCGTTATGGCGGCACCCAGATCCAGTTAAGCGACGGAACAGTAATCACCGGTGCAGTCAATCTGGTGACTGCCGTCGGCCCCGGAGGCACGGATTTCTATCAGACGATCTTGTTCGGGGATGACCTGGTCGCCAACATAAATGCCGTGACGGAGGGCGGCGGCGTTGCCATTGCGCGCATCACGCTTGGCAATTACGTCGGCTACGGGGGCGGGACCGCCGACCTGACGCAGGTGATGTTGGCGAGCAATTTCGACAGTGAGGTGTTCTCGGAAGATGTTGAAATCATTTGCTTTGCAAACGGATCACAGATCGAGACGGAACTTGGCCCGCGACCTGTCGAACAGTTGAACGTCGGCGATCTGGTTGCCACGAAGGATCAGGGGCTTATGCCGATCCGCTGGATCGGCCGCAAAAACCTGGACGCAGCGACTCTGAAAGCCAATCCCGGGCTGTTTCCGATCCGTATCGGGGCAGGGGCGTTGGGCAAGAACAATCCCGATCGCGATCTTCTTGTCAGCCCGCAGCACCGCGTTCTAGTGAACAGCAAGATCGCCCGGCGCATGTTCGGGTCAGATGAAGTTCTGGTCGCCGCCAAGCACCTGACAGCGCTAGAGAATGTCGAGGTAGCGACGGATGTTGCTGAGCTTGCCTATTTTCACATCCTTGTGGATGGGCATGAAATCGTCACGGCGAACAATCTGGCCTGCGAAACGCTGTTTCCGGGGCCGATTACACGCAAGAACATCGGCGATGCCGCATGGGAAGAGGTGACCACCCTCTTTCCGGATTTGCTGGACCCGGATTTCATACCCAATCTCGCACGCACCACGCCTTCCGGCCGAAAGGCTGCGCAACTGATCCTCAGGCACCAAAAGAATGAAACGCCGCTGGTCAACAGCGACGTCGCCGCCTGACTGCCTGACGCGCCCCGGAAGATGAGGGTGAGGCTGGGCGCGACAAACTGCCGCGCGGATGGACATGCGCGATCAGATATCCGCAATTGTGATGTCAGGCGACTGTCCGGCGCGTGTCGTGCGGCGGGACATTCTTTGATCTGGCAGAGCCATTTCAGCGACAGGGCCAGCGTTTGCGCAGATTACCGCTGAGAGACCCGCTCAATCCTCGCCGCGATACGGCTGCACATATTGCAGCGCCATATCCCACGGGAAGAAGATCCAGGTATCCTGCGATACCTCGGTCACGAAGGTCTGCACCATGGGCCGGCCCTTGGGCTTGGCATAGACGGTGGCGAAATGCGCCTTGGGATACATCTCGCGGATCAGTTCCAGGGTGCGGCCAGAATCGACCAGATCATCGACGACCAGAATGCCATCCCCGTCGCCCATCAGCGTGTCGTCAGGCTTTTTCAGCACCTCCAGCTGGCCCTGACCAGCCTCTGTGCCGACGCCCTTGTAGGAACGGATGGAAATCGTATCGATGGTGCGGATGTCCAACTCGCGGGCCACGATCATCGCGGGTGCCATGCCGCCGCGGGTAACTGCGACAACGGCGCGCCAGTCGGTGCCGTCCAGTCGCCATGACAGTGCCCGCGCATCGCGGTGCAGCTGATCCCAGCTGACGTGAAAGCCTTTCTCATGGGGCAGACGGTCCATCATATCTCTCCTTCAGTGCCGCAAGATCAGGGATCTGCCCAACAGGACGATTGGCCCTGTTGAAATCCGGTTGATCCAGAATTCGGCGCCATCATAGCGTTGCCGCCGCAAAGGCAAAGACCACAGTCTTCTTCTTCATCCAAATATCCACTGGGCGGCACCGCTTGGCGCGCGCTCAGCCTTTGGTGACCGTCGCGATATCGGGGGCGTCCACGGCCTTCATGCCGACGACATGATAGCCGGCATCGACATGATGCGTCTCGCCCGTTACGCCGGACCCCAGATCCGACAGCAGATACAGCGCCGATTTGCCCACGTCGGCCTGCGTCACGTTGCGGCGCAACGGCGAGTTCAGCTCGTTCCACTTCATGATATAGCGGAAATCGCCGATCCCGCTGGCGGCCAGGGTCTTGATCGGACCGGCACTGATCGCGTTCACGCGGATGCCGTCCTTGCCAAGATCCTCGGCCAGATAGCGCACAGATGCCTCGAGGGCCGCTTTGGCCACGCCCATCACGTTGTAATGCGGCATCACGCGTTCGGCCCCGTAATAGGTCAGGGTCAGCAGACTGCCACCGTCGGGCATCATCGCGGCGGCGCGCTGGCAGATGGCGGTGAAGGAAAAGACCGAGATGTCCATCGTCATGGCGAAGTTGTCGCGGGTGGTATCGACGTATCGGCCGCGCAGCTGTTCCTTGTCGGAAAAGCCGATGGCGTGGACGACGAAATCCAGTTGGCCCCACTCGTCCTTGAGCTTGGCAAACAGGTCGTCAATCGAGGCGCCATCACCGACATCGCAAGGCAGGATCAGCGACGATCCGACCTGCTCGGCCAGCGGTCCGACGCGCTTTTTCAGCGCCTCGCCCTGATAGGAAAACGCCAGTTCCGCACCTTGGGCGGCGACCGCCTGCGCGATGCCCCATGCGATCGACTTGTCATTCGCCAGCCCCATGATAAGCCCGCGCTTGCCAGCCATGAGCCCGGATTTCTGCTCGCTTGACATGAGATCACCCTCGCTTTTTCAACCTTTTGGGATTTGATTAGGCCAAAGGTCGGTGGGCATCAAGCTTAAGGGGACGGTGATGACAGCACGAGACGGTATCTTTGCGGGAGAAGATCCCTTTGTCATTGCCCGGCGTTGGCTGGGCGAAGCGACCGAAACCGAGCCGAATGATCCCAACGCCATGGCGCTGGCGACCGTGGATGGCGAGGGGATGCCTGATGTCCGCATGGTATTGCTGAAAGAAATAGAGGCGCAGTCGTTTGTTTTCTATACGAATTACGAAAGCGCAAAGGGGCAGCAGCTTGATCTGACTGGCAAGGCGGCACTGGTGCTGCACTGGAAATCTTTGCGGCGTCAGATCCGGGTGCGTGGGGTGGTGACACGTGAAGAAGGCCGTCAGGCGGATGCGTATTATGCCAGCCGTCCGTTGCAAAGTCGCATCGGTGCCTGGTCGTCACCGCAATCGCGGGCGATTTCGGGACGTGAGGTGCTGTTGGCCGAGGTGGCGCGGCAAGGGGTGAAGCAGGGACTGAGCCCGTCTCGGCCGCCTTTCTGGGGCGGCTATCGGATCCGGCCCGTGCAGCTCGAATTTTGGGCAGATGGCGCCTTCCGGCTGCATGATCGGTTTAATTGGCTGTATGATGACAAGAAAAGAACTTGGCAGATACGGCGTTTAGCCCCATAAAGCTGACGAAATGGTTCACTTTCTGGGTATGATCGGTCAACCTGCCGAAAAGGCTAGGAAAGCAGTCGCTTTTACCCTGCGGCACGCTGTCCCAGCATGGTTGATGATAGCCCTCGGGAGGAGTAGTTTCATAAGATCGAGTGAACCAAGCGACAGAAAGTGTATCGCAGAATGACCAGGGACAACCCTGACGAAAGAACGGTAACGGGTCTGATCAAGTGGTTCGACCCTACCAAAGGCTATGGCTTCATCTACAATGATGAAGGCGGCCCGGACATACTGCTGCACGCCAATGTGCTACGTAACTTCGGGCAAGGCTCGGTTGCGGATAATTCACAGGTGACCGTTCGGGTACTGACGACAACGCGTGGTCTGCAAGCCGTCGAAGTGCTGGAGGTCAGTCCGCCCGAAAATCAGGGACTTCCGCCGATCGCGGATCTGCCGCAATCGGTCATCGACGATCTTCAATCGCTGCCGCTGCAGCCAGCGCGCGTAAAGTGGTTCGACAAGGCGAAGGGCTTTGGCTTTGCCAATATCTTCGGGCGCGGTGATGATGTCTTTCTGCATATAGAGGTGCTGCGCCATTCAGGACTGGCGGATCTGACCGTCGGCGAAGGCGTGGCCTTGCGCGTGGTCGAGGGCCCGCGCGGTCTGATGGCCGCGCAGGTTGCAGGCTGGGACGAGGTGTTGGGCCGGCAGTTCGACGGGCCGACAGATGCGGGCCTGGATGCGGATGGTGAGGCCTCGACAGCGCAGGACGCTGGTGCCGAGGCCGGGTCGCACGCCGCGTTCGGCTGAGACGATGGGCTTGCTGAGGCAGATGCGATCGGGCGCGTTGATCCTGTTGATCGCGACGACCGGTGTGGGCTCGGCTGCGGCCGACCAGCAGCAGCCTGCCTGCGACATGAACCAGACCATCTTTCAAACGGACGGGGGCTGGTTGTCGGTGACAGTCGAACTGGCCGATGATCCGCAAGAGCGCGCGCAGGGGCTGATGTTTCGGCGCGAACTGGACGAAGGGCATGGGATGCTGTTCGTCTACGAAAAGCCGCAGCCCGTCAGTTTCTGGATGCGCAACACGCTGATCCCGCTGGATCTGATTTTCATGGATGCGACCGGAACCGTGCGCCACATCCACGAGAACGCGCGCCCACTGGATGAGACCCCAATTCCGGGCGCGGCCATCGGCGATCCTGACCCTTTGCGGCTGATGGTGCTGGAGGTCGGCGGCGGTGAGGCACGCGAACTGGGCATAGAGGCGGGGCAGGCGATGGCCCATCCACTACTGGATGACGACAAAGCCGCGATTTCGTGTGACTAAGCTCTTTCCCCCCGCGCAATGGCGCGCTAGAAGGCGCCAGTTCGGGGCGTAGCGCAGCCTGGTAGCGCGACGGTTTTGGGTACCGTAGGTCGGAGGTTCGAATCCTCTCGCCCCGACCATTCCAGATTTCAGCAGATCAGACAGCGCCGCTTGCGGTGGTCAGCAGGCGCGACTTCTGTCTTGCGGCACAGCGTTGGTGCTAGCGACACGGGCAGCTTGGGCGGTCCGGTCCTTTAGTCCTGACGCCGTTGGGCAAGGGCACGCCTGACATGCCCGGGCAGGATCATGAAACCGCGGGCATATCGCCCGGCCAATCGCTTTGGATTGGACAGCATGCGCCACAGCCACTCCATCTTGACGCGTCTGACGGCCATCGGCGCGCGCTGCTGTTGGCCAGAGATGAAATCAATCCCTGCGCCGATCGAGACAAATCCAACACCTGGCAACGCGTCACGTGCACGAATGGCAAAGCGCTCTTGCCGGGGGGCGCCCAGGCCCAGCAGGCAAAGGCGTGTGCCTGACTGTCGGATCTGCTGAATCAACGCATCGGCTTCGGCGCCGTCGGGGTCGAAGGGAAACCCGGGTACCGCGATCAATGCCACCTGCAGACCTGTATAGTCGGCCGTCAATCGTTGGGCCGCCAACTGCATCGATGCGTCGTCGCCGCCAAGCAGTGCAATCGGCGCGCCGTGACGTGCCGCCAACCGGGTCAGCGGGCGCACCAGATTCGAACCCGGAACCAGACTGACGGGCCGATCTGCCAGGCGCGACAGCCAGACGACGGGGTTCCCATCCGCGACAACCAGATCATGTGCTGCATAGGCACGGCGGAATGCCTCATCCTTGGCCAGCCGTTCGAGATGGTCGACATTCAACGTGGCCAGCGCAAACCCCTTGCCCTCAGCCAAAAGTTCATCGACTCTTTCAAGCAACTGTTCCTGATCCGGGCAGTTGACCTGAACCGCTTGGCCGTCTGGAAAGTTGAATAGCATGTGAGCAACCTGACCGTTGGAGTTGATCGTTATTACTTGTATGGTCGTCACGCTGGCCTCGCCAGAGTGTTCAGTGACCTCTTTTCAATCGGTTAGTAAATGCCTCCGTATCCCGTCGCCGCGATAATGCTTTTGATCTGGCCGATTATCACGGCCATCATGTTTGCGCGGATGGAGCGAACCAGCGCCTTCATCTGGTCGATGTTGGCTGGATATATGTTTTTGCCCCCGAACATCGCGATTGACTTGCCCACTTTGCCCGGGCTGGGGAAAAATGAGATCATGTCCATGTCAGCGATGCTGATGCTGTGGTTGGGCATGGGAAAGAAGTCGGGCGAGCGCGATCCGATGGAGGCGGATCTCGCACCAGTCATCCCCAGATCGATGGTGTTGATGATATCGATGATGTTTCTCTCGATAATCCTGACGGGAATCAGCAACGGCTCGCCACTTGTCGAAGGTGTCAGCTATAAACCTGGGGTCGATACCACTCAGATCATAGGTAATTTGCTGCTGCAATATGTCGAATTGATCCCATTTTTCGTCGCCTTCAAGCTGCTGTCAACGCCTTCTCAGACCAGAAAACTGCTTCGGGCGTTCATGATCGCCTTCCTGATCTATTCGCTGCCGATGCTGATGGAGGTGCGGCTGAGCCCACAGCTGAACACCTGGATCTATGGGTATTTCCAGCATGATTTCGCCCAGACATTTCGTTACAATGGCTACCGCCCGATCGTCTTCATGAATCACCCGATCTGGGTCGCCTCATTCGCCACAACCGGTTTTCTGGCCGCCTTGTGTCTGGCGCGGGCCTATGGCGCCGGGCCGCGGATGATTTTCCTCTTGTTGTATCTCGCGGCGGTGTTGGTGCTCTGCAAGACAATGACGGCGATCCTGATGTCGCTGATGGCCGCGCCGCTGATCCTTTTCGCTGCGCCGAGAACAGTGCTGACATTCAGCATGATACTGACATTGATCATGGTCTCATATCCGGTGCTGCGGCTATTCAACGTGTTGCCAACCGACGAAATCGTCGCGTTTATCGAGGAATCGCAGCCTGAACGTGCTGGATCACTGGCCTTTCGCTTCGACAACGAATTCGTCCTGCTAGAGCGCGCGATGCTGCAGCCGCTATTCGGTTGGGGGCCTTGGGGGAGGAACTTTCCGGTGAATCCGGAGACCGGCCGGACACTTGCCATTGCTGATGGCTATTGGGTGATAACGTTCGGAACACGCGGGATTTTCGGGTATTTGGCAATGTTCGGGGCGCTGGCGACGCCCGTTTTCATCATTTGGCGACGGCGCTACGAACTTCTGCTACGACATGACCGGCCGGCGGTCTTGATGGTCGCCACCGTGACTTTGTTGCTGGCAATCAATCTGTTCGAGTTGATCCCGAACGCGACGTTGACGCCGCTGACCTGGCTGGTGACTGGCACGGTGCTGGGGCATGCCTGCCGTTTGCGCTATATTCGTGATGCACGCGGTCGCTGGAAGAAGCGTCAGGAGGAAACGCCGGAAAAAACTGGCATAAGGCACGCTCTTTGATGAATATTGTAATTTGACGTGTCGCCTATAGATGAACAGGTCATGCGATGTAAAAGTTGCTCTTGCCGGCGCAATGACGACGATATGGGAATGGAATGAACGATAACCGCGATCCTCAATACGGACCCAATGACATCGCGATCATCGGCATGGCGGCCCAACTGCCGGGTGCCAGCGATGTCGCGGAGTACTGGCGCAACCTCTGCGAAGGTGTGGAATCGATCCAGCCTGTCAGCCGAGAGGATCTGCTTTCGCGCGGTGAATCGCCCGCGGCGCTGTCCGATCCGAATTACGTGCCTGCAGCGGCAATTCTTGGCCAGTTCGACGAATTCGATGCCGAGTTCTTTGGGCTGAGCCCCAAGGATGCGGCCATCATGGACCCGCAGCACCGCAAATTCCTTGAGACCTGCTGGCACGGGTTGGAAGATGCCGGCCATATGCCAGATCGCTTTGACGCGCCCATCGGCGTCTATGCGGGCTGCGGCATGGGAAGTTATTTTTACTTCAATGTGTGCGCAAATCGCGAGCTTGTCGAAAATGTCGGGCATTTTCTGTTGCGCCATACCGGGAATGACAAGGATTTCCTGTCGACCCGCGTCAGCCATATCTTTGACCTGACCGGCCCCAGTGTGAACATCCAGACGGCCTGCTCGACCTCTTTGGTTGCGGTTCATGCTGCCTGCCATTCGCTGTCTTCGGGCGAATGTGACATGGCGCTGGCCGGCGGCGTCACCATCGAGATGCCGCATGGGCGCGGATATCTGTACAAAGAGAATGAAATCCTGTCGCCTGACGGCCATTGCCACGCCTTTGACCATCGCGCGGCGGGGACCGTCTTTGGCAGCGGCTCGGCCGTGCTGGTCTTGCGCAGATTGTCCGACGCGCTGGCCGATGGCGACAATATCCGCGCCGTGATCCGGGGCAGCGCGATCAACAATGACGGCGCATCAAAGGCCGGCTATCTCGCGCCCAGCGTCGAGGGGCAGGCGCAGGCGGTGGCCGAGGCCTTGGTCATGTCGGGCGTCGGGCCAGAGCAGGTGGGTTACATCGAATGCCACGGCACCGGCACCGCGCTTGGCGATCCGATCGAGATCGCGGCGCTGAACCAGGCTTTTGGTCGGGTTGAGGCAGGCGGCGAACGCGACGGGCCCTGCTATGTCGGCTCGGTCAAGACGAATATCGGACATCTGGATACGGCTGCTGGCGCGGCCAGCGTGATCAAGGCAGTGCGCGCCTTGGAAGAGGGGGTGATCCCTCCGACTCTGGGCTTTCAGGCGCCGAACCCCGCCATCGATTTTGACGGCGGACCGTTTCAAGTCGCCGATAGACTCATCCAGTGGGAATCGTCGGGGCCGCGCCGGGCGGGCGTGAACTCTCTGGGCGTCGGCGGCACAAATGCGCATGTGGTGCTGGAGCAGGCACCTCAGGCGGCGGCGTCCGAGGAATCCGATTGGCCGTTTCAGATTTTCGCCGTCTCGGGCCGCAGCAAGGGGGCAGTCGACGGGAACGCCGCGCAACTGGCGGCCTGGCTGCGTCAGAACCCCGAGGCTGACATCGCAGATATTAGCCATACGCTGATCAATGGCCGCCGTGCCTTTGATCGTCGCAGGGTGCTGGTGGCGCGCGATGCGGCCGAGGCCGCGGCGCTTCTGGATGGCGGCGACCCCCATCGCGTCTTTGATCACCAGCCGCTTGGCCACGCGCCCGAGGTTGTCTTCATGCTGCCCGGCGGTGGCTCTCAATATGCGCTGATGGCGCGTGATCTTTACCAGACAGAGCCGGTTTTCCAGGACTGGATGGATCGCGGGTTGGATCATCTGGCGACGATTTCGGATCACGCGATCCGCGATATCTGGCTGGCCTCTGATGGTGACGCCGTCGCGGCGGATCGGCGGTTGCTGCAGCCTTCGGTTCAATTGCCGCTGCTGATGATCACCGAATATGCGCTGGCGCAGCTGTGGATGTCCTGGGGTGTCCAGCCCGCCGCGCTGATCGGGCACAGCATGGGCGAAAACACCGCCGCCGCCATCGCGGGGGTGATGCGGTTCGAGGATTGCATCGGTCTGGTGCATCTGCGCGGGCGGCTGTTTGATACGGTGCCCGAAGGCGGAATGCTGTCGGTGCCGATGCCTGCCCAGCAATTGCAGGCGATTCTGCCCGATGAGCTTGATCTGGGCGCGATCAACGCGACCGATCTGTGCGTCGTGTCAGGGCCCAAGGCGGCGCTGGACGACTTTGCCGCGCAGCTTCGCGGGCAAGAGGTCGAGGTTCAGGTCATCCCGATCAGCATTGCCGCGCATTCGCGGATGCTCGACCCGATCCTGTCCGATTTTCGCGCCTATCTGCAGTCTATCCCGCTGACGCCGCCGCAGATCCCGATCATCTCGAATCGCGATGGCGAACCGCTGCCCGATGCGGATGCCTGCGATCCGGAATACTGGGTCAGCCATCTGCGTGGCACGGTCGATTTCGCGGCGGGGATCGAGGCCCTGGCGCAAGACGACGCGCGCATCTTTCTGGAGGTCGGGCCGGGGCGGGCCATGTCCGGACTGGCGCAGGCCAATGCCGGGGTCAAGGCGCAGCAGGTGATTTCCAGCCTGCGCCACCCCAAGCACGAGGTCGCGGACGATCTGTATTTCATGACCGCGCTGGCTCGGGTCTGGGCGGCGGGCGGTCAGATCGACTGGCCGCAGATCTGGGGCGATGCGCGGCGTCGCCTTGTTTCGCTGCCCGGCTATGCGTTCCAGCGCAAGAGGTACTTTGTCGAGCCGACGGCCGGCACGCAACCCGCGCAGACCGCCCTGTCGCGGATCGAGGACCCGACAGATTGGGGCTGGCGGCCAAGCTGGCGTCTCTCTGCGCCGGATCTGGAACTGGACCATGCCGGCAACCCGCGTGGCGACGCACCAAAAGACCTGCTGATATTCGCCGATGATGCCGGTCTGGCCGATCGCGTGATCAGCCGGTTGCGCGATCTGGGCCACCGTGTCGCGACCGTGCGCGCGGGCGACCGGTTCGAGCGCGTCGGCAAGGGCGACTATCGCCTGCCACCCGAGGAACAGCGCGACGGTTACGAATTGCTGTTGGCCGGGCTGGCCGAGGACGGCGCACAGATAGACCTGATTGGCCATTTCTGGTCGGTGACAACCGGCCAAGAGGCGCGGGCCGGGTTCAGCGAGTTTCAGGACAGAATGAACCGTGGGTTCTTCAGCCTGCTGCATCTGGCGCAGGCGCTTGGTGATGAACTGGCGGATCAACCGGTCACGCTGACCGCATTTTCAAACGACGCTTTGCGCGTTGCCGATGAGGACGCGCAGGCGCCCGACAAGGCCACCATTCAGGGGCCGCTCAAGGTGATGCCGCGGGAATACCCGGCGCTGTCGACGCGGTTGGTTGATCTGCGTTTGCCGCAGCCCGCTCGCGGGTTTCTGCCCTTTGGCTCGCGCGTTGATCGCGCCGGGCTGGATCGGCTGGCCGCGCAGATGGTCCTGGAATTGCTGGGCACACCCGGCGAAGCCGTTGGCGAAACCGTGGCCTGGCGAGATGGGCGCAGGCTGGTCCAGCGTCTGACGCCCCAGGCTCTGACGCCGACCGAGGATGTGACCTTCGGGGTGACCTTTATCACCGGTGGCTTCGGCGGCATTGGTCAGGCGGTTGCACGCGATCTGGCGGCGGCGGGCGCTGCCCGGATTGCGCTGCTATCGCGTGAGGCACTGCCCGCAGACGGCACGATTCCCTTTTCTGCACGAGCGCGCCGGATGGCGGGCTTTGTCGAGGAATTGCGCGCCGCTGGCGCCGATGTCATCGCCGTGCAGGGCGATGTGACTAGCCCCGAGGATATGGCGCAGGCAGTTGCTACCTTGCGCGATCATTTCGGCGGACTGGACACGGTTATACATGCCGCCGGTATCATCAACGACGCGCTGATGGCGGGCAAAGCCGATGGCGAGGCTTGGGATGTGCTTGCCCCGAAGGTTCACGGCACCAAGGCGCTGATCGAGGCGCTGGCCGATGCGCCGCCTCGGCAGACGGTGCTGTTCGCCTCGACCAGCACGGCGACCGCGCCGGCAGGGCAGGTCGATTATGTCGCGGCCAATGAATATCTGAACGCCGTGGCCCGCAGCGCGCCGCCCGCGCTTGGCCGGGTGGTGGCGGTCAATTGGGGTGTTTGGTCCGATACCGGCATGGCCGCGCGCGCGATGCAGACCGAAGTGGCCGCGCCGTCTATTGCCTCGGAACAGAAGAATGCGGGTGAGGCGGCACCGCTGCTGGGCCGCGAGGCGGATGGCGGCGGCGGAATGCGCGAATTCCAGCGCCTGCTGACGACGAATGATTGGGTCATCGGCGGGCACCGCACCGCGCAAGGACAGGCGCTGATGCCGGGCACTGGCAATCTGGAACTCTTCGCGCAGGCTCTGGTTGCAACCGGCACGCCCTTGCCGCTGCGGCTAAGTGATGTGCTGTTCTTGCGCCCGCTTTATGTCGAAGATGGTGAGCCGACCGCCGTTTCGGTTCAGATCGAGACCGTCGAAGGCGCATCGCGCATCACCATCGTCGATCCTGACAGCGGCGATGCCTATGCCAGCGCGATGGGCGAAGCTGGCGCGGCCTCTGATCGCCGGCTTGAGGTTCCGACCGACTGGCAAGAACAGGCTGCAGCCGATGGCCCGGCGTTGGAATCTGCGCAGGAAACTGTGATGAACTTCGGCCCGCGCTGGAAGGTTCTGCGCGCCACGCGCCTGCACGGTGCGGAAGGCTGGGCCGAATTGCGCCTGCCGGCTGATCATGCGGCCGAGGCATCGGACCATCAGATGCATCCTGCGCTGCTGGACATCGCGACGGGTTGGGCCATGGGCCTGATCCCCGGTTGGTCGGGGGCGCATCTTTGGGTGCCAACGGGCTATGAGCGTCTGACGCTTTACGCGCCATTGGGTGCAGATCTGATCAGCCATGTTCGGTTGGCGGCTGGCAGCGCGGCTGAGGGGACGGCGCGTTTCGATGTGACGCTGGCGAGACCCGACGGTACCGTCTGCGCCGAGGTCACGGGTTTCACCCTGCGTCGGATGCAGGCGGGTTTGACCACGCAGCCCTCTGCAAAACCATCACGCGGGGCCGAGACACCGGGCGAAAAGCGGCTGCGTCACAATGTGTCGCAGGGCATTCCGGCGGCCTTTGGTCCGCAGGCGATGCGTCGTGCAATGGCGACGGGTGTGGCGCAGGTCTATGTCTCTTCGCTGGATTTGCCCGCGCTGGTGGCAGAGGCAGCCGCGCCCTCGACCCCGGCGGTGACCGGCGATCAGGGCTTTGAGCGTCCCGATCTGGACGGCGAATTCGTCGCGCCGGCTGCCGGCACGGAAAGCGAGCTTGCCTCGATCTGGGCCGACCTCCTGGGCGTTCGTCAGATCGGTGCAGAGGACAGCTTTTTCGATCTGGGCGGCCATTCGCTGGTCGCCGTGCGGATGTTCGGTCAGGTGCGCAAGGTGTTTGGCGTAGATCTGCCCATCTCGGCGCTGTTCGAGGCACCGAATGTGGCCAAGCTGGCGGCGCTGATCGAGGCGCGGGTTGGTCCGCGTGCAGGCACGCCTGTGACGGCGGGCGTGGACGGTGCGGCACCGGCGCAGACCGGGCCGTCGCGGCGCTATATCGTCGATATGGGCGGGCGCGAGGGTGGCACGCCGTTCTTCATCGTCGCCGGGATGTTCGGCAATGTGATGAACCTGCATCAGCTGGCACAGCGCGTCGGACAGGATCGCCGCTTTTTCGGCTTGCAGGCGCGGGGTCTGTTTGGCGAAGACAAGCCACATGAAAGCTTTGCCGAAGCCGCGCGCGATTATCTGGCCGAACTGCGTCAGGTGCAGCCCGAGGGGCCGTATCTGCTGGGCGGATTCTCAGGCGGCGGCTTGATCGCGCTGGAGATGGCGCGGCAATTGCGCGAGGTGGGCGAAGAGGTGGCCATGCTGGTCATGCTGGATACGCCTTTGCCGATGCGCGCGGCGCTGAGCCGCCGCGACAAGGTGCTGATCCGTGCGCAGGAAATGCGCGAGCAAGGGCTGACCTTCTGGACCGATTGGGCCCGCAACAAGCTGCGCTATGAACTGCAGAAACGCCGCAAGGAACGCGATGCCGGACAAGAGGCAGAGGCCGCCGAAGGCTTTCAGGATCACGCCATCGAGGCCGCTTTCCGCGGTGCACTGCCCAAGATGGCGATGTCGGAATGGGATGGGCCTGTGACGCTGTTCCACCCGCCGCTGGATCACCGCTACAGGGTTTCGGGCGGCCAGTGGGTGACCGCAGGGCGCGAGTATCTGATCCCCGACAATGGCTGGGGGCGCTGGATGCCCAAGCTGCAGGTGATCGAGGTGCCGGGCGATCACGACTCGATGGTGCTTGAACCAAATGTCCGCAGGCTAGGGACGCTGCTCTGCGACATCCTGCGACGCCATGACAGCCCCGGTGGCCGTCAGGCCGAAGCCGCGGAATAGGATCCAAAAAATGGCGCTGTTGCATGTCATCATCCTGAACTATCGCACGCCCGATATGACCCTGCGTTGTGTCGAGGCGGCCCTTGGCGCGATGGAGGGAATCGACGGCGGGATCACCATCGTCGAGAACGGATCAGAGGACGGATCGCTGCAGCGCTTGCAGGACGAGGGCAAGGCTCGGGGGTGGCTGGACGGCAACCGCGTGGCGCTGGTCGATAGCGGTCGCAATGGCGGTTTTGGTGCCGGCAACAATGTGGGCATTCGCGCGGGCCTGCCAGATGGTCGTCAGGCCGATCTGGTCTATCTGCTGAATTCGGATGCCTTTCCTCGCACCGACGCGATACGCGTCCTGATCGACTATCTTGCGGCCCATCCTGAATGCGGGATTGCCTGTTCGCGGCTGCGCGGCGACGATGACGTGCCGCATGATACGGCTTTTCGCTTTCCATCGGCTGGCGCTGAGTTCGAGGGTGCTGCGCGGTCTGGCCCGATCACGCGGATGTTTCGCGGCAAGGTCGTCACCATCCCGCAGCCCGATGCCTCGCGTGCCGTCGATTGGTCTGCTGGTGCCAGCATGATGATCCGGCGCGAGGTGCTGGACGAGATCGGTCTCTTTGATGAGACCTTCTTTCTGTATTTCGAGGAAACGGATCTGTGCAGGCGGGCGGGTCAGGCCGGCTGGCAGACGCATTACGTCTGGGACAGTCTGGTGACGCATATCGGTTCGGCCAGCACCGGTGCAAAGACCTGGGCAACGGTGCCCGAATACTGGTACGCGTCCCGACAGCATTATTTTCAAAAACATCACGGTCGGGCCGGGGCGTTTCTGGCCACGCTGGCCTGGCTAACGGGTGACGGTTTGTGGCGGCTGCGTTGTCTGGTGCAACGCCGCGATCACGACACGCCCAAGGGGCATGGCGGCCAGATGCTGAAGCGTGCGCTTGGACGCGGTTGACGGGTAAGTGGGATTAGAAGGGCGAGACATGAGTAAATTCAGCGCAATCCTTGTCGGAAACGAGGCCCTGCTGCGTCACGCGACCGAGGTCCTGTTGGAACGCGGTCATAGCGTCGCAGCGATCATCACCCGCAATCCCGAGCTGCGATCCTGGGCCGAAGGGGCGGGCCTGCGGGTCGAGGATCAGGACGCGGGGGTGCCCGCCGATGGCCCGGTTGCCGATTGGCTGTTCAGCGTTGCCAACCTGTCGATCCTGAAACCCGGCATGCTGGCCCGAGGCCGCCGGGGCGCAATCAATTTTCATGATGGCCCGTTACCGGCGATGGCGGGGGTCAATGTCCCGGTCTGGGCGATAGCCGAGGGCAACACCCGCCACGCGATCACCTGGCATCTGATCGCCGAGGGGATTGATACGGGCGATATCCTGGCCAGCCGCGAGTTTGACATTGATGCCGAAGAAACCGCACTGACGCTGAACGCGAAGTGCTTTGCCCATGGCGCCGAAAGCTTTGCCGAGATCGTGTCGGACATCGAGAAGGACAGCTTGCAGCCTGCGCCTCAAGGCGACGGCGCGCGCAGCTATTACGCCCGCGATCAGCGCCCCGAGGCTGCGGCTATGCTGGATCTGCGGCAACCGGCGGGTGAATTGCTGACATTGGTCCGGGCGCTGGATCACGGTGATTACTGGAACCCGCTATCGGTGCCGAAGCTGGCGATTGATGCGGATCGTGTGGCCTTGATCGCTGCGGCGCAGATGGCCGAGGGCTCGGGCGTGCCCGGCACCGTTCTGTCGCGGGATGGCGACAGCGTGACGGTCGCGGTCGGGCAGGGTGCGCTGCGCCTGATGCTGAAACCGGGGCAGGGCGAGTTGCCGGATAGATTGCCGGTTCTGGATGATGCCGAACGCGCAGAGTTGCAGGCGATGTCGGTCCTTGCCGCCAAGTCCGATGGGTTCTGGCGCAAACAACTTGGCCGCACCGAGCTTGGCCGCGCCGATGCTGATCGCGGCACATGGGCCAGCCTGCCCTTGGGTGGCCAATTGGGACCGGATGCCGCCGCCGCTGCGCTGGCGCTGTTTTCACGGCGGGGATCGGGTGGCGCGATCTCGGTTGCCTTGCGTCCCGCTGATCACCCTGAAACCAAAGCGATCCTTGCCGATTGGGTGCCGTTGACCGTTACGCCCGCCGGCAAACTGTCTGAATTTTCCGCCGCCTTGTCGAAGAGCATTGACGATCTCAGCGCGCGCGGCCCGTTTGCCGCTGATCTTCTGCAGCGCGCGCCCGAATTGCACGGTGCCACCGCGCCCGAAATCGGTCTGGATCTGGCCGGGCGCGGCGCGATACCCGACACGGCGATGACGCTCAGCCTGACGCCGGAAGGCGCAGTTCTGCACCATGACACAGCGCTGCTCGACAGTGACGAGGCACAGCGATTGGCGGATCGTCTGTCGCGCGCCCTCGTGGCCGCCGGCGATACCGATGTGACGGCCATCGGCGCGCTGGACCCGGCAAGCCGGGATGAATTGCTGACTCGGCGCAATGACACCGCCGCCGCTTTTGACGAGGCCTGTATTCACACGCTGATCGCCCGAACGGCCGGTCAGGATGGTGCTGCGACGGCGCTGGTTTTTGAGGATCGCAGTCTGTCGCGCGCGGAACTTGAGGCGGCCAGCAACGCATTGGCGCATCAATTGTTGGCCCAGGGTGTCAGCCCTGACCAGCCGGTCGGCCTGTTTGCCAGGCGCGGGCCAGAACTGATCATCGGCGCATTGGCCATCTTGAAGGCCGGCGGTGCCTATCTGCCGCTGGACCCGGACTATCCTCAGGACCGGCTGACGCATTACCTTGCAGATAGCGGCGCCGGAATCGTTCTGGTGCAGTCGGGCCTTGCCGGGCTGCCGGCCGGCCACGGCGCGCAGTTGATCCAGATTTCGGCGACCCCGCCCGCGCAAGACCCCGGTGCGCCAGAGGTGGCGGTCGGGCCGGAACATCTGGCCTATCTGATCTATACTTCTGGTTCGACCGGCAAACCCAAAGGGGTGATGGTCGAACATCGCAACGTCGCGAATTTCTTTGCCGGCATGGATGCGGTGATCCCGCATCAGCCCGGTGACACCTGGCTGGCCGTGACCAGCCTGTCCTTTGATATTTCGGTGCTGGAGATCTTCTGGTCGCTGGCGCGCGGGTTGAAACTGGTGATCGCGGGCGAGGATTCGCGGTTGGCGGTCTCGGGCAATCCAGCGCCCAAAAGCCGGGCCGCCATGGATTTCAGCCTGTTCTACTGGGGCAATGACGATGGCGTTGGCCCCAAGAAATACGAATTGCTGCTGGACGGCGCGCGCTTTGCCGATGATGCGGGTTTCGCCGCATTATGGACGCCAGAGCGGCATTTCCACGCCTTTGGCGGCCCCTATCCCAACCCTTCGGTGACCGGTGCAGCGGCGGCTGCGGTGACCAAGCGCCTTGGTATCCGCGCCGGCAGTTGCGTCGTGCCATTGCATCATCCCGCGCGCATCGCCGAAGAATGGGCCGTGATCGATAATATCACCGGCGGTCGCGCGGCGATTGCGGTTGCCTCCGGCTGGCAGCCGGATGATTTCGTTCTGCGCCCTGAAAACACGCCGCCCAAGAACAAACAGGCGATGATCGACGCGGTTGATGTGCTGCGCCGGTTGTGGCGCGGCGAAGAGGTTGAGTTCGCCAAGGCCGACGGCACCATGCACGCGGTGCGCACGCAGCCCCGGCCGGTCTCACCGGAATTGCCGATCTGGGTGACGGTGGCCGGCAACCCCGAAACGTGGCGCGATGCCGGACGACTTGGCGCGAATGTGCTGACGCACCTGCTGGGCCAGTCGGTCGACGTGGTCGAGGAACGGATCAAGGATTACCACGCCGCATTGCGCGAAGCCGGTCATGATCCAGCTGACTTCAAGGTCACGCTGATGCTGCACAGCTATCTGGCCCAGGATCGTGACACCGCGCGAGAGGTCGCACGCGGCCCGATGAAGGATTACCTGCGCGCCGCCGCTGCGCTGGTCAAGCAATATGCCTGGGACTTTCCGGCCTTCAAACGGCCCGAAGGCATGACAAATCCGATGGCGATAGACCTTGGCAGCCTGTCCGAAGAGGAAATGGACGGCATCCTGGAATTCGCCTTCATACGCTATTTCGAGGATTCCGGTCTGTTCGGCACCGTGGATGAAGCCGTGGCCCGCGTCGAATATCTGCAAAAGATCGGCGTAGGCGAGATTGCCTGCCTGATCGACTATGGAATCGCGCCGGATGTGGTCAAGGCATCCTTCCCAC
This sequence comes from Paracoccus tegillarcae, assembly GCF_002847305.1. NCBI lineage: Bacteria > Pseudomonadati > Pseudomonadota > Alphaproteobacteria > Rhodobacterales > Paracoccaceae > Paracoccus > Paracoccus tegillarcae. The sequence goes on from NZ_CP025408.1 coordinate 2,808,087, forward strand.
TCTTGGGACAGGTAGCGGCTGCGTTTGCTGGTGCGGATGATGACGTTGCGCCGGGCGATTATTCGATTGCCGCTCAGATCAGACGCCACACGGTCACGCATCTGCAATGTACGCCCAGCATGGCGCGTGTTCTGGTCACCGATCCGGCTGTGGCCGATGAGATGGCCGGCCTGCGTTGCATGATGATCGGCGGTGAGGCATTGCCGCCATCCCTGGTGCGCGATCTGCGCGCTGTGACCAAAGCCCAGATCCTCAATATGTATGGACCGACCGAGACGACAATCTGGTCCTCGGTTGCGCGATTGGCGCCCGATCAGGACACGACACCGCTTGGCCCGCCCATCGCGAATACCCAGCTTTACGTCTTGGACGATGCCGGTGAACCGCTTGGCGACGGCGAAGAGGGCGAATTGTGGATCGGCGGGCATGGCGTGACGCGCGGTTATTGGAACCGCGCTGATCTGACCGATGCCGCCTTCCGTCCTGATCCCTTCGTGCAAGCGGACCGTGCCGCACCCTGGGGCGCGCGCATGTATCGCACCGGCGATCTGGTGCGCTGGCGCAGCGACGGGCAGATGGATTTTCTTGGCCGTGCGGATGGCCAGATCAAACTGCGCGGCTTTCGCATCGAGTTGGGTGAGATCGAGGCACGTCTGGCCGAGCAACCGGGCGTCCGCGAGGCCGTGGTGATCTTGCGGTCCGATGCCTCAGGGCAGGGTCGTTTGCTGGGATATGTGACGGGTGAGCCCGCGCTGGATGAGGCGCATCTGCGTGCCGGTCTGCAAGATGTGCTGCCGCAGCACATGCTGCCGGCGCGGATCACCCGGCTGGATGCGATGCCGCAGACACCCAATCGCAAGATCGATCGCAAGGCACTGCCCGATCCGGCCGCGCCAGCTGCGCAGACAGCCGCCAAAGCGGCTGCCCCGCAGCAGGCGTCGGCACCTCAGGCGCAGACCGGCGAAGATCCGAGCCAGCTGGTCCACGAGGTCTGGGCGGAAACGCTTGGTCTTTCGACAATTGCGGCAAAAGACAATTTCTTTGCCATTGGCGGGCATTCGTTGCTGGCGATCCAGTTGCACCGCGTGTTGCGGGATCGGTTGGCTGTTTCCGGGCTGGGCGTGACAGATGTGTTCCGCTTTCCCGTGTTCGGTGATTATCAACGGCATGTCGCCGGTTTGACCGGCTCTGCTCAGCCGCAGAAACCGGCAGCACCGGCTGCCCCACAGCCCCGGGCAGAAAGCACTGCGCCGCAAGCGGGCGCGGATGATCCAATGGCGCGACGGCGGGCGATGCGCGCGCAATTGCGCCAGCGCGAGTGAACACCGCCGACCAGCTAGCAGATGCGGCGCGGTCGATGCTGGGTCCCGGTATCAGTTGCGCCGTGGTGCCGCTGGGGCAGGGCAATTTGCTTCCCGCCGAGGCCAAGTCCATGCGCAATGCTGTCACGGCGCGCCGGGATGAATTTGCCTCGGGTCGTCTTGCTTTGAGGTTGGCCATTGCAAGGGCGGGCTACGATCTGCCTGCCGATCTGCCGATTCTGTCGCGCGCTGATCGACAGCCGGATTTGCCGACCGGTTTGGTCGTGAGTTTGGCCCATGCCGGCGGTCTGGCCATCGCGCTGGCGAGCTGTCAGCCGGGCATCGGCCTGGGTGTCGATATCGAGCCGGTTCATGCGATGCGCCCCGAAGGATTGGAAGATAGCGTTCAACCCTTTCGGTTTCGCGACAGCCATCCCGATCCGCTGGCTGTGTTTTGCGCCAAGGAGACGCTGTTCAAGCGCCAGTTCCCAGTGACGGGCCGGATGTTGGACTTCTGTGAGGTGAGCCTGGCGATGGATGCGGCGCGCTTTGCCGCCTGCATCCCTGACCTTGGCCTGATGCGTGGAAAATGGGCGCGAATCAGTGGTTTTTACCTGTCTGTAAGCGCCGGAAATACCTGCAAGAATCGGCACCCCTCCTGACCGATTCGATTATCTTGCAACCAAAGCGTTAGCGATCTTGAAAAATATCGCTCATGTGGGGTAGTTCGCGCGCACAAAAGGTTGTATACCACAAGTGAACTGCTTCGTACTGGGGGCGTTTTGGTGGTCAAGCTATCCTTTTTTGCAATTTAAGGCGGCTTTTTGCCAAGCGTTAACCATTCGTTAAGCGATTTTGAGGAAACTGCTTCTTAGGCGATTCTTTTCTGTGGAGTGCACGCGCAAGCTGCGGCAGTCTAGATGTTATGAGAGGGGTAGAAGACTGATACCTTTATTGGGCATAGGTGCGGCATGCGGTGCCGCTGCAGCTTTCGCAGCCGTCCATTTTTTCGGAGCGGGGCTTCTGGCTGCCTTCTTGATCTATTCGTTTGGCGGCGCCTTTTTCACGATCCTTGCAGCTTGGCTGCAGGTTCGGTGCATCGAACGCAACGAAGACAAAAACGAAATTATTGCGGCCCGGTGAACTTTTCAGTTAACTAGGCCGCAATGTATTTCTGTGAACGCCGAGATTATTCGGTGATCTTAATAGCCGGTGCAGCGCAGGACTACGCCAAAGGTTTTTCTCAGGATCATCGTGTCATTGCGCAGTGACAGCGTACGGGCATATTCGGCATCGAATGTCGCGCGCTCGGCAAAGGTGCTGTCATTGCGATCGGTGATTTGCCACAATCCGGTCACGCCAGGACGCATGTGGTAATAATCAGCGCCCGGGTAATGGACGGCCTGTTCCACCATCATCGGTCGAGGGCCGATGATGCTCATGTCACCGCGCAGCACATTCCAAAGCTGCGGCAGCTCATCGAGCGACGACTTGCGTATAAAGCGACCGATACGGGTGATCCGGGGATCCTGCTTCAGCTTCTGGGTACTGTCCCATTCCTGCCGAGCCGCCGGATCCGAGGCCAGGTAGGCCTCCAGTTGCTGATCAGCATTGGCGACCATACTGCGGAACTTCCACATGCGGAAATGCCGGCCACTCTTGCCGAGGCGCGTTTGCGTATAAAAAGGCGAGCCGCCATCATACACAATCAAGACCAACACGCCGATGACGATTGGAAGGAGGAGCGGAAGGGCCAACAACACCAACATGATGTCGAGGGGCCGTTTAAAGAAGCGACTGTAGGGTCCGGAAACCGGGCCGCACGCCGCTGCTGGTACCGCTTCGGAAGAGCCCGATGCTACCAGGATGTCAGGATAGTACTTCATTCGATAAAAACACTCAGGGGGGGTTACAACACTTAACGACTATACACCGACCGTTAAAAGAAAAAACAAATTTTATCCTTTTCGACGCAGTTTGCCGTGTGGCGCGCCCAAAACCTGACTAAAACATCAGGTTGACCTTAGCTGATTTCAGTTCGGCCAATTGTCACGCAGCGTCAGACTGATCGGTTCAAATAAAACTTTCTCGTTTGGCTTTAATTAAAATAGGGCTAAGCAACCAAGAGTTGTGAAAGTCGTATCTGCCAAGGATTGCCGATTCTCGTTTGGATTTGCGGTCGATGCCTGCCGAGGCAAGCGTATGACCTGATCAACGACCGCGTGACCATTCGGTTCCACCGCGCTTCGTCCGCACAGCAAGAGAGACCGTCGCGTAGACGGCAAAGCCCAAGGGATCGCGGAACGCCAATCCGACCACTTCGCGGACTGAGGGACGAACGTGGCCCTGCCTTTCCAGCAACTCGGGATAGAGTTCGGCGATTTGCTGTCCACCGCGGTCCTGGCGTCGGCGTACACGAACTAGGCGTGAAAAGCCCTCGGTCAGGGGCCAGAGATAGGATGATGCGACCCGCAGGCGCTCATCCTCGTGAAATTGCAGCCGGGCATAGGAATCATCGGCGATGATCTGCGGGAAACGACCCCAACGCGCGCGACCAGCGGGGTTCACGGCAAGCAATCCCGCAGCGGTGACATTGTTCGTCATGAACGGCAACCGGGACCAAAAACGTCCGTAGGCCCTCGAAATCCAGCTGCTGGCAGGAGCAACGATCAATTTGCCACCGGCAAGGCGGGGCATGTCGACGGCAAGTGCCGCGACCAGGGCGCCAATCATATTGGCATCCACGATGATATCGGCATCCATGTACATACGCGTCGGATAAACCGCTGCGTCGTCGGCGCGATTTATTGCAGCTGCCTTGCCGCCTTCTGGCCAGTCAACAATATCCAGCGCCCAGCCACGAGCCGCGAAACTCTCTGTCAAAGTGGCGGCGCGAGCCACGGTATCATCCGTGCAGCCATTGGCCGAGACAATCACCTGCGCCGGGCCTTGATAGTCTTGTGCCAATAGTGCTTTCAGGCAGCCTATAATATAATCAGACTCATTGTTTGCGGCGATAATAATGCTAATGCCCGTCATATAAAGACCGTTATTTATATTCGATTAGGCGACGTTTTCGCCCGATTAGCTGACGCAGATAAAATTCGATTATGCCCTGTGCCTCGGGAAATTTGGCCAAGGTGAGAAACAGGCTGCGCGACCAGCCAAGCCGTCCGGCGAGACGGGCAATCTGAAACGGATAAACCAGCAGTATCAGCAGCGCCCATGCCCCTTGAAATATTGCCGCAACGAGAAAAATAAGCGGGATGACTGCACCCCACAGGATGGCGCGGCGCACCTCGTGTTGCCAGAACGCTTCGGTTTTTGAACCGTGTAGCCAGTTTCCTTCGGCAAAGGCATGACCGGCGCGGCGAGCGCGACGCCACCATTGGCCAAATCGGTGAATATCGGCATCATGCAGCGTCATCGGTGCATCCAGTCGTGCGATACGCCAGCCAGCACGCGCCAGCCGCAGGCACATCTCTGGCTCTTCACCGGCAATCATATCGTCGCGAAAGCCGCCGATCGCCGCAAGCGCGTCCAGTCTGGCCATCATGTCGCCACCGACCGCCTCAGCGGGTCCTATCGGCGTATCCCATTCCGCGTCGCAAAGCCGGTTATAGACCGAGGCCTCAGGAAACCGCTCGCGTCGGCGACCTGCAACAATGGCCAACTGCGGGTCAGACGCCAGCGCATCACGGGCGATATCGATCCAGCCCGGTTCTACCTCGCAATCCCCATCGACGAATTGGACCAGGCCCTGATCCAGCCCGCTATCAGTCAGATGGCGCAACCCGGCATTCCTGGCGCGCGCGGCAGTAAAGGGTATGGTGGTGTCCAGCATCACCACCTTGGCGCCCAGTTTCGTGGCGTTCTCTGCGCTGCCATCCGTTGAGCCCGAATCGACATAGATGATCGGATCTGCACGCCCCCTCAGCGAGGTCAGGCACCTTGTCAGGCGCTCACCTTCGTTTCTGCCGATGACAACCGCTGCGACCGAATGAACATGCTTGTTCATTTCGGGAACTTTGGAGGTATTTTCAGTATTTGGTGTTGTGAGGTTCATGCGCCAGACGTTATCATAGCGTATACCGAGGCAGTATCGTTTTCGTTTGTGCGGTTAGGAGTGCATAAAATTTGACTGCGCATCAAGACGAAGATCAGTACTTCGAGGATTCTCCTACCCTTGCGTCGCGTTTGCGCGGTGTGATCGGTAGACCCGCCAGAGAGCGGCCCCAGATGGATATCGGTGGGCGCTTTTCTGTGCTGCGAACACGGTTGCTGCAAGAGATGGGCAGGCAGGGCGCGCGACGGTTGGGGGTTTGCCCGATCAGTGACGGTGCCGGCGCGACCTATGTCGCCGCCAATCTTGCGCTGGCAACGGCGCGGCTTTCGCATCTGGACGTGCTGCTGGTCGATTTGGCACTGGGGCATCCGACGATGGGGGTGCAGCTTGGTCTTTCCGGTCATCCAGATTTCGTACCCTATCTGCGCGGCGATGGCGGTCAGGCCTCCGATCTGATGATGCGGATCGAGAGCGAGGGAAACCTGAATTGTCTGTTGCCCGATCGCCCGACCGACCGGGGCGCCGAGATCCTTCAGGACGAGCGCGCGCGTGAGCGGATCGGACAGTTGGTCGAAAGCTCGGATTGCGATATTGCCATCTTCGACCTGTCACCTGTACTGCGCACGGATGAGGGGCTGGCCGCCCTGCCGATGATGGACGCGATTTTGCTGGTGGCCGATGGCCGTGCCGGCACCGGCCGAGATGTTGCCGATTGTCAGCGCCTGATGGCAGACATGCCCCCGCTTTTGGGTGTGGTGCTGAACAAGGCAGAGCTGTTGGGATAAAATAGTGGGTCCGATTCAATCCTTAGCCGATGTCTGGTCGCTGATACGGCGGCGTTTGCCGCTGATCATGACGGTTCTGATCATAGGCCTGCTCTGGGCGTTGTATGTGGCGATCACGTCGCCCTCGTCTTACGAGGCGCGGGCGATCATCCAGGTCAACGCACCTGTACTTTCTGATCCGCTGACGCGGTCTGCACCACCAGCCTCGCTGCGCATGCAACAGATCGAGCAGCGCCTGATGTCGCGGGGCAACCTTGTGCGTCTGATAGATAATTACAATCTGTTTGCCGAGATGGAGGGAATACCGGATTCAACCAAGCTGGAAATCATGCGCGAGAACACGCGGATCCAAAGCGTTGCGGCCTCGGGTGGTGGCATGGACAGTGTCACCAACCTGTCATCCATCATCGTGTCGGCGCGGGCCGGAACGGCGCAGACAGCGGCCGATATCGCAAATGACCTTGCCAATGATGTGGTTAACAGTGATCGCCGTGATCGCGAGGCGCGCATTGCCGAGGCAGACCAGTTCCTCTCAGCCGAGTTGACGCGTGTCGAACGCGATCTGGATATTCAAGACCGCAATCTGGCGACCTATTCCAGCTTGAACGAGGACTCTATGCCCGAGTCCCGCACCTTTCTACAGACCGAGCAGGTCAGCCTCACCGATAGGCAAGCTGCTACCGAACAGGCGCTGATGGATCTGCAGCGTGAACGCCTTTTGCTGGAACGGACCGATGCGACCGCCGACAATGCGTCGATTGTGCAGCAGTTGCGCGGTGCTGAACTGGCACTGGCTCAGGCCCGGCGGACGCTGCCAGCGGGGCATCCCGAAATCCAGCGCCTCGAGCGGACGGTAAGTGCTATCACAAGGGGTGAGACCGATACGGTTTCCACAGGAATTGGGCCTCAGCTCAGTCTGATCGACTCCCAGGTTCGCAAGCTGGAGGACGATATCGAACAGATCCGCGCCCGCAGGCTGGAAATCGACGTGGCCAGAAATCGCTCGGGCGAGGTGCTGCAGGCTTATCAGCAGATGCAGCGCGACCGCCAGAACACGCAGGACCAGTTCGCCGATCTGTCGCGCCGACTGGCCGAGATTGAATCGCTCAGGTTGCTCAGCCAGAATGATCAGACCGAAAACATGGTCATTCTGGAACCGGCTGTCGCGCCGGAATTTCCGGTCGCCTCAAATCGCAAGCGCAGTGCCATTCTCGGGGCATTTGGCAGCTTCGCGATCGCCGCCGGGATGGCGTTGCTGCTCGATCTGCTCAATCCTGTGCTGCGCAATACCACGCAATTCGAGGCGATTACGGGCCTTCGTCCGGTCATCGCGCTGCCCTATCGGGCGTCAGAGAGCGACCGTTTCAGGCGGACTGTGGCCTTGACCTATGTGGTGGTCATTAGCGTCATTGGCCTGATCCTGGCTTTATGGATGATCGACCTGATGCCCGCGTGGCTTCGCAATATGCTGCCGCCATCGATCAAAGCCTAGCGGCAGGGCAGAACCTTACAGTTCCGAACTCATGTACGGCAGCTATGCGCCCAGCGTCATGCTGCGAATAGAGTCTGACCGAAACAGCAAGACCAAAGCCGCGCCGAGCAAGCCTAGCACGGCGAAGGTGGCATCGTGCAGCGGGTCCCACGCCTTATGCCGGCGAACCAGGAGAGCCAGGAAGGGATAGTGAAGGACGCTTGCAACAAACTGACCGACCAGCGCGCCATACAGCCCGCCAAAATGCAGTCCCAGCCAGAACATGCTGACAAACAGCACGGCACGAATGCTGACCTGAACAAAATGACCCCGTGAGTCGCCGGCGGCCAGCACCATATTGTCATAGCCCATGGAAATGATCTGCGGCAGCATTGCGCAGGCGATAAGCGACAGGATGGTGCCCGCCTGCAGATAACGCGCGTCATAGAGCAGACCGACAATCCAGGGGCCCAGCAGGGCGACCATCAGCGTCGTCGCCATCATGCCACCGGTCAGGGCAAACCGAATGCGTTGAATGCGTCCGAATTGCTCGGGTCCCTCGCTTGGCGGCGATTCCCGACACAGCGGGATCATGATGCGTGACATGATGGCGCCGCCCAGCATCATCGGAAATGCGGCGAGCAGAAAGCCGATGTTATAAAGGCCCAGTTGCGCCAGCGAGAGATAGCGGCCAAGCATGGCCTTGTCGCCCAGACCGAGCAGCGACGACATGAGGGTGCCGGGGAAAATCCATTTGCCAAAGCTGGTGAGTTCGTGCACCGCCGCGCGGTCCCAATGGAGCCTGTCGCGATGCCCGGGAATAAGCCAAAGGATGATCATGTTTCGAATGATGTGCCCGATGGGTAACATGACCACCAGCGCCCAGACCGAGCCGGTAGCCCACACCAGCAACAGCAATATCGCGCTGGTGACGACCTGCGAAAGCATGTCGGCTTTGGTAACCTGCCTAAAGGTCATATGCCGTTCTGCGGTCAGGCTCCGCATTGGTGTCATCCCCTGAATGACGGTGCCGAAGCCGGCGACCATCAGATAGGCTGCCAGTTCGGGTGCGCCATAAAAGCGTGCAAAGGGCACTGCCACCGCGCAGCAAGCAAGCCACAGGCCGATGCCGCGAATGATCTCGATCGTCCAGGCGGTATTCAGGAAGTCCGGGTCATCGCCGCGATCGCTGCGAAGGATCGAGGGGCGGGTGCCGACGTCGGAAAAGTTGTTCAGCGCCTGTATGACAAGCATGAGCAGCGACATGGTGCCGAAGGCACTGGGAAACAGCATTCTTGCAAGCAGGAGATTGACCAGTAGACGGATGATCTGCCCGCCGCCAAAACCTGCGATGGTCCACAAGCCACTGCGCATGGCACGCCAAGACAGGCCTTCGTCATGGCGCAGCCTTTCGGTCAGTCGTTTGATCATTGTCGGACTTATCCCGATCTACCCGCAGGCGTAGCAGAGAGCTTTGGCTAAGCCGGAGCAGTGGCCAAGGTCAACAGCCAAGATGTCTGGTAAAGATACACTTGTACGTAAGCACAAGGCTAAACCGCCCGTCGTGGTGCTAGGCTGCATCCAGCGCACTGACGATCGGGCCGAAATCGCTGGCCTTGAGGCTGGCACCGCCGACAAGGGCCCCATCGACATCGGCAATCGCAAAGATCTCGGCTGCGTTGCCCGGTTTGACGCTGCCACCATAAAGCAGGGACAGATCAGCACCGTCCCCAAACCGCTCTGCCATCAGCCGACGCATCAGCGCATGGACTTCGGCAATCTGGTCGGTTGTCGGCGTGCGTCCGGTGCCGATGGCCCAGATCGGCTCGTAGGCGACGACCGTATTTTTTGCGCTTGCACAATCAGGAACCGAGCCTGCCAGTTGCGATGCGATCACATCCAGCGTTTCCCCTGCGTCGCGCTGCGCCTCGGTTTCGCCCACACAGATGATCGTCGTCAGCCCGGCCTGATGCGCCGCCACCGCCTTTGCGGCCACCATTTCATCGGTTTCACCATGATCGGTGCGCCGTTCGGAATGGCCGATGATGACATGGCTGGCCCCCGCGTCGCGCAATTGCTCGGCCGAGATATCGCCGGTATGCGCGCCCGAGGCGGCGTGGTGACAATCCTGACCGCCAACGGCGATGCCGGTCGCCCGCTCTGCCATCGGGTGAACCAGCAGTGCTGGCGGGCAGATCAGCACATCGCAATTGGCAGCGGCATGATCGCGCGCGAGGATATCAATCTGTTCCAGCGCGGCCAGATCGCCGTTCATCTTCCAGTTTCCAGCGGCAAGTTTGCGCGGGGCCATGTGCATCTCTCCCATAATCTGTTGCTATGGGATTAGGACTTCAGCCTCGCAGGATCAAGCATCGGCTCAGCTTTCCTGAGCGCGCGTGCCCTCGATTGGCTCAAACCGGATGGATTCGCCGCATCCGCAGGTGTCGGTGACGTTGGGATTGCGGAACTTGAAGCCGGATTCCAGCAGCCCGCTTTCGTAGTCGATCTCGGTTCCGAACAGAAACATCTGGGCCATCGGCGCGATCAGCACGCGGGCATCGCCCTGTTCAACGACCTCATCTGCCTTTTCCGCTTCTGCTGCCAGTTCCATCGTGTATTCCATCCCGGCGCAGCCGCCCTTTTTCAGGCCGATCCGCAGCCCGACAGACTGTTTTCCAGCCATAAGCCGCGAAATCTGCCGCTCGGCGGCGGGGGTGATGGTGACAGGGTTTTTGCCCGGAATGGCGAACATGAGGTGACCTTTCGACGTCTGTCTATAAAAATAGGCGCTGTGCGGCCCGGTCTCAAGGGTGGCGTTTCACCTCGTTCGAACAAGTTACCGAACTTGCCCCCGCCGGTCGCGATGTTCGGGCAGCCCGGATGCATCAAAAGCGCCGTTTTCGCAGGCAATGCCGGACCCTTGGCGCAGCTGACGGTCAGCCATGCGCTGATCCTTCAGTCTCGCGCAAGCAGCGCGGCCTACATGAACCCCAGTTCAAGCCGTGCCTCATCAGACATCATATCCATGCCCCATTGCGGCTCAAAGGTCATGGCCACATCGACCTGCTTCACGCCGGGCAGCGGTTCGATGGCATCGGCGACCCAGCCCGGCATTTCGCCGGCCACAGGGCAGCCGGGTGCCGTCAGTGTCATGATGACGTTGACCGCATTCTCGGCGTCGATCTCGATCGTGTAGATCAGGCCGAGATCATAGATATTGACCGGAATTTCGGGATCATAGACGGTCTTGCACGCCTCGACGACCTGTTCATACAGGTCGTGTTCGGTCGTGGACGGCTTGATCAGCGGCGCGCCTTCCATCATCGGCTCGGTCGTCATGGCATATCCTCGGTATTTCCGAGAGTTTATATAGGTGATACCTCGGCTCTGGTCCAGAGGGCGGTCGGCGCGTTGCGCGACCGGAACAAAGCCGCTAAGGACTGCCGGTCCCAGATTTCGGATTTCGCAATGACCGGCCGCTTTTCCTTTACCCTGAACGCCACCGATGGCCAAGCGCGCACAGGCGTGATTCAAACGCCCCGTGGCGACGTGCGCACGCCTGCCTTCATGCCTGTTGGCACTGCCGCGACAGTCAAGGCTATGTTGCCGGGATCGGTGCGCGAGACCGGGGCGGATATTCTGCTGGGCAATACCTACCACCTGATGCTGCGCCCGGGCGCCGAGCGGATCGACCGGCTTGGCGGGTTGCACAAATTCATGAACTGGGACCGCCCGATCCTGACCGATAGCGGCGGGTTTCAGGTGATGTCGCTGGCCTCTTTGCGCAAGCTGACCGAGGACGGGGTCACGTTTTCCAGCCATATCGACGGCAGCAAGCACTTTCTGTCGCCAGAAACCAGCATGGAAATCCAGCGCCTGCTGGGCAGTGATATCGTGATGGCCTTTGATGAATGCCCCGCGCTGCCGGCCAGTGAAGAGGATGTCGCGAAATCCATGCAGCTGTCGATGCGTTGGGCGCAGCGCAGTCGCGACGCTTTTGGCGACCGGCCCGGACATGCGCTGTTCGGCATCATGCAGGGCGGCGTTACCCCCGAATTGCGCGAGGAAAGCGCCAAGGCGCTGACCGCGATAGGGTTCGAGGGCTATGCCGTCGGCGGTCTGGCAGTGGGCGAAGGGCAAGAGGCGATGTTCGGCGTGCTGGACTATGCGCCGGGTTTTCTGCCGCAGGACAAGCCGCGCTATCTGATGGGTGTGGGAAAGCCTGACGATATCGTCGGTGCAGTACAACGCGGCATCGACATGATGGATTGCGTGCTGCCCTCGCGTTCGGGTCGGACGGGGCAGGCATGGACGCGGCGCGGCCAGGTCAACATCAAGAACGCGCGCCATGCCGATGATCCGCGTCCCGTGGACGAGGCCTGCACCTGCCCGGCGTGTCGCGGCTACAGCCGTGCTTATCTGCACCATGTGTTTCGCTCGGGCGAGATGATCAGCGGCATGCTGCTGACCTGGCACAACCTGCACTATTATCAGGAGTTGATGGAGGGCATGCGGCAAGCCATCGCCATGGGCAGGTTGGACAGTTTCGTTGCAGAATTCCACGCAGAACGGGCCCAAGGCGATATCGAGCCGGTCTAGGCGATGGTGACACTTTCCTTTTCTGTGTCATCGGCCTAAGGGAGGCAGTCAAGGCGGACGAACCGCCCCGGAGAGACTGTAGCGAATGACCGATAAAATCATAACGATTACAACGACCGATCACCTGGCAGAGTTTTGCGAACAGGCAAAAACCGCGCCCTATGTCACGGTCGACACCGAATTTCTGCGCGAGCGCACCTATTACTCCAAGCTGTGTCTGATCCAGCTTGCGCTGCCGCCGGCCTCTGCCGCAAAGGGCGATGGCGGTCCGGCTGTGCTGGTCGACCCGATGGCTGACGGGCTGTCGCTGGAACCGCTTTATGATCTGTTTCGGCACAAGGCGACGGTGAAAGTCTTTCACGCGGCGCGCCAGGATCTGGAAATCTTCTTTCATGAGGCCGGGCTGTTCCCAGAACCGCTGTTTGACACGCAGGTCGCCGCGATGGTCTGCGGTTTCGGCGAGCAGGTTGGATATGAGACACTGGTGCGCAAGATCCTGCGTGCCGATCTGGACAAGTCCTCGCGCTTTACCGACTGGTCGCGCCGGCCCCTGTCTGACGCGCAGAAAACCTATGCGCTGGCAGATGTGACCCATCTGCGTGCGATCTATGAATTTCTGGCCGCAGAGTTGCGCAAATCGGGCCGCGAAGCCTGGCTGGCCGAAGAAATCGGCGTTCTCGAAAATCCCGAGACCTATATCACGCGACCGGAAGAGGCATGGCAGCGGGTGCGCACGCGCTCTAACTCGCCGCGTTTTCTGGCGATTCTGCGGGAATTGGCGCGCTTCCGCGAGACCTATGCGCAGGCACGCGACGTGCCGCGCTCTCGGGTCTACAAGGATGACGCGATGATCGAGCTGGCCTCGACCAAACCGGCCAACGAGGCCGATCTGGCCAAGTCACGGCTGTTGCTGCGCGATGCGCGGCGCGGTGATATCGCAGCCGGTATCCTGGCCGCGGTCAAGGCAGGGCAGGCGACCAGCGATCTGCCGCAGCCCGAAAAGGCGCCTCCGGGCCGTCCTGGCAATCCGGCGCTGTCTGATCTGTTGCGCGTGCTGCTGAAGGCCAAGGCCGATCAGGCAGGGGTGGCGGCCAAGTTGATCGCCTCGGCCTCTGATCTGGATGAAATCGCCAGCGGCGGCCGTGATGTGCCCGCACTCTCTGGTTGGCGTGCCGAGGTCTTTGGCGACGATGCGATGCGGCTGGCGCGCGGCGAAATCGCCCTTTCTGCCGAGGACGGCGCTGTGCGCGTCATTTCCATAGGCTAATCCGAATGGCTGCTCGGGTCAGCCTTTGCGCACACAGGCCCGAGCATATTCCTGCCCTGGCCGAGGCGCTGTCGGATTTTGAAACTGCGCGCTGGCTGTCCGCGGTCCCCTGGCCTTACGGGGCGGATCAAGCCGCAAGCTTTATCGCGCAGGTCTCTGCCGATGATTTTGCGATCCTGGTCGATGGTGATCTCGCTGGCGGTATACGCTGTGGCGATGAACTGGGTTATTGGGTGCATCCGCGTTTTCGCCGTCAGGGCGTGGCGCTGCGGGCCGCGGTTCTGGCGATAAGCCGCAGTTTCATGGCGGGGCGCGAGGTGGTCTACGCCTCGCATCAGGTTGAAAACCATGCCTCGGCGTCGCTGCTGGCACGGTTGGGTTTCAGCGATCCGCAGCCGACCACAGTGTTCGCAAATGCGCTGCAACGCGAGGTGCCGCAGATCCGCCTGCGCCTGACCCGCAACGAATTCAGCGCGCGACATCCCGTTGCGATTGGCACCGAGCGGCTGGTCATCGATCAGATGGGGCAGCAGGACTTCGCGCCGCTTTACGATATCGCGACCGATCCGCGCGTGGCGCGTATGTTGTTGCGATTTTATCCGGGCATGCCGATGGCCGAATTCCGCGCGATCATATCCCCGCAAGCCGCGATTCCGCCGTTCCGTTTGGCGATCCGTCATGAGGGGCGGGTGATCGGCTCTATCGGGATTGGCGATGCGGGCGCCGGGCCGCCGGTCTTTTACTTCCTGTCGCCGGATCACTGGGGGCAGGGTCTGGGTGGCGAGATTTTGGCGGCCTTTCTGTCCGAGATCGACACCCATTTCGCCTTGCCCAGCCTGTCCGCCGAGGTCTTTTCCGACAATCCCGCGTCTGCGCGCCTGCTTGAACGACACGGGTTTCAGTGCATCCGCCGCGAGATGTTGCCCTCCAAGGGGCGCGACGCGCCGGCGCCGGGGCTGCTTTTGCAGCGTCAATTGCCGGTTTTGGCGTGATCAGTCTCGTTGCGCCACGATGCGAAAGCCGGCGCGGCGTTCTTCGGGGGTCTGGTTCTCTGGCGTGATGCGGACCGCTGGCGTTGACGTCGGCGCAACGGGACGATCGGGTTTGACGGGTTTGCGCTGGCGTGGCTTGCCCTGCCAGTCAGCGGGCTTTTCGGCAAAGGCGCGCGGCGAGGGCTCGATGGCCTCGGCGCCATCGAAAACCGGCATCACCTGATCGGATTTCAGATCAAAGCGGCGTGGCCCGCTGCCGATGTCACCCTCTGATATGAGGCAGCCCAGGGCGCGCGTGACATCGCCCAGATCCGAGCGTAACGGCATCAGCAACATGCGCCCGCGCAGTTCCGGGCGCGCATATTCGCCCGGTGCATGCAGCGACAATTCGGCCAGTTGTGGCGTGCGAAAGACCGTTTCCAGCACATCGGACAACCGTCCGCGCGAGGATGGGTTCAGGAAGGAACAGAGCGGCATGCCGCGCACCTCCATCCCCATCAGGTCGATCAGATGACGGCCCGCCAGACGAAAACGCGCGGCACCCGGCGCGACCCGTTCGAGGATAAAGGCATAATCCAGCGCGCGGCGAATGCCCTGCGGCTCGACATCCGCGCGAGAGGGAATGGCGCGACCCTGCCGCAGACCGTTCCAGTATTCCCGCAGTTCCGAAAAGATCAGGGCGGCGTTGCCGTGATCATAATCGGCCAGATGCAGCACGGCACCTTTCTGGGGCGGCAAGGGATTGCCTGATTTATCTTTGTCATCGGACACAGGCTGATTCCCTGAACACCGGGGCGAATATCATTACGAACACGCTACAACATAACCGCTGCCACGCCACCTTCCGAGTCTCTTGTTAACAGATGGTTAAGCGCGCCTGTGGCGATGGGTGCGACAGCCGACGGGCTTGACCGCAGCGGGTCACTGGGCCATGTGAAGGCGATGCGCCGATCAGGGGAAAGCATGGAACGCACAGGTCTGCTGATCATCCTGTCATCGCCTTCGGGTGCCGGCAAATCGACGCTGGCTCGCCGGTTGATGCAATGGGATGACAGCCTCAGCTTTTCCGTTTCCGCCACGACCAGACCGCCACGGCCCGGCGAGTTGGACGGCCAGCATTACCATTTCACCACGCCAGCCGAGTTTCGCGATCAGGTCGCCGGCGATCAGATGCTGGAACATGCCGAAGTCTTCGGCAATCTCTACGGCAGCCCGCGCGCGCCCGTTGAAATCGCGATGCGGGCGGGCCGCGATACCCTGTTTGACGTGGACTGGCAGGGTGGCCAGCAGATCCGCGCCTCTGCCCTTGGGGGGCATGTCGTCTCGATCTTTGTGCTGCCGCCGTCGCTGCCGGAACTGGAACGCCGCCTGCGCTCGCGCGGGCAGGACAGCGATGAGGTGATCGTGGGCCGCATGGCAAAAAGCCGGGCCGAGATCAGCCACTGGGCCGAATATGATTACGTGCTGGTCAATGATGATCTTGATCAGACCGAGGCCGATTTGCGTGCGATCCTGACGGCTGAACGCCTCAGGCGGGATCGCTGCGCTGGGCTGGGGGCATTCGTCAAGCAACTGATGGAGGGTCAGGAATGATCTGGGAATTGGACGGGGTAAAGCCGCAACTGGCGGATGAGACCTGGATTGCGGCTGATGCGCAAGTCATGGGGCGCGTGGTCCTGGAAGAGGGTGCGAGCATCTGGTGGGGCGCGGTGCTGCGCGGCGACAACGAGGAGATTCGCGTTGGCCGCGGCAGCAACGTTCAGGATTTGTGTGTCTGTCACACCGATCCCGGTCATCCGTTGAGCATCGGGCAGAACTGCACCATCGGTCACCGCGCTATCTTGCATGGCTGCACCATTGGCGACGGGGTTCTGGTCGGCATGGGCGCGACCATCCTGAACGGTGCAAAGATCGGCGCGGGCGCGTTGATCGGTGCCGGCGCGCTGGTGGGCGAGGGCAAGGATATCCCGCCGGGGGCGCTGGTGATGGGCGTTCCGGGCAAGATCGTGCGTCACTTGGATGACGAGGCGCAGGCGGATCTGCTGGCCTCTGCCGACCGTTATCGCCGGAACGCGGCGCGGTTCCGTGCCGGGCTCAAGCAGATCGGCTGATGCAGCCGGGGACGCGCCAATCCGATCAGATAGCGCAGTTTCTGCAGACGGTGCCGCTTGCCATGCTGGCGGTTGACCTGCGCGCCCGCGTCATCGCCGCGAATGCGGCTGCCGAGGCGATGCTGGGAACGGTGCCGATCGACCGGCCTTTCGTCACCGTGCTGCGCCACCCGGCGGTGAATCAGGCGCTGGAATGGGTGCTGGACCCGGAAAACCACGCGACCCCGCCCGCCGATACACAGATGCCGCCGCCGCCGCCCGGTGGCCATGCGCTGCGCGCCACCATTTCGATCGCCGGACGCGATATTCCCAGTGATATCACCGTCTCGCCGATGCCCATTTCAATGGGAGAGGGCGCGCTGATCGCCTTCGCCGATGGCTCGGGGATCGAACAGGCGGGGCAAATGAGGCGCGATTTCGTCGCCAATGTCAGCCACGAATTGCGCACGCCGCTGACCGCGCTGATCGGTTTTATCGAGACGCTGCGCGGACCCGCGCGCGACGACACCGCAGCGCGCGAGCGTTTCCTGACCATCATGGAAACCGAAGCCGGACGGATGAACCGGCTGGTTGGCGATCTCTTGTCTCTAAGCCGCGTCGAGGCGGAAGAACGCCGCCGCCCGACCGGAAAGGTCGATCTCAACGCCTTGCTGCAAGGCGTGGCCGATACGCTGGACCGCGCGGCGCAGGCGGGTGGCGTTCGGATTGAGATGACATTGCCCAGCCAACCCGTGCAGGTCGTGGGCGAGAGCGATCAACTGGTGCAGGTGTTTCAGAACCTTGTCGAAAACGCGGTGAAATACGGTGGCAGTGGCGGTTGGGTCGGCATCACGCTGGATCATGTGGCGCATGAACCCAGACTGCGCGGCCCCGGCTGGTCGGTCACCATTCAGGACCGCGGTGAGGGCATCGAGGCACTGCATCTGCCGCGCCTGACCGAGCGGTTCTACCGGGTCGACGCCCATCGTTCGCGCAATCAGGGTGGCACCGGGCTGGGGCTGGCCATCGTCAAGCATATCGTCAACCGCCATCGCGGGTTGCTGAAGATCGACAGCAAAAAGGGGCAGGGCAGCACCTTCACCGTGATCCTGCCCGAACGGCATCACGGCGCTTAGGTGCGGCGGGCAGGGCAATCTGCCCTCGCCCCCTGCAAGCCATCGGCCTATAACAACGCCCAAAGATTGCCAGCGAGGATACCATGCCTGACCAGACCAACCTTTCCCCCGCAGACGCCGCCAAGCTTGCCGCATCCCGCGCCGCAATCGCGCTGGTGAAAGACGGCATGAAACTGGGCCTTGGGACCGGTTCGACCGCCGTGATCATGGTGCGCGAACTGGCGGCGCGGGTTAAGGCCGAAGGGCTGAACCTGCGCTGTGCGGCAACTTCGCAAGGCACGGCGGATCTGGCAACAAGTCTGGGCCTGACGGTCGAAAGCCTTGATCAGATCGGCTGGCTCGACCTGACGATCGACGGCGCTGATGAGGTCGATCCGGATCTGAACCTGATCAAGGGCGGCGGGGGGGCGCATCTGCGCGAAAAGATCGTTGCGAGGGCCAGCGACCGCATGGTTGTGATCGCCGATCCCGCCAAGGTGGTCGAAACGCTTGGCGCCTTTCATCTGCCTGTCGAGGTCATCCCGTTCGGCGAACAGGTGACCGAACGCCTGATCCGCGAAACCCTGCAGGCACAGGACCTGGGCAAACGGCCGATCCTGATGCGCAAGCGTGACGACCAGCCCTATGTCACCGACGAGGGCAACCATATCTTTGACCTGTCGCTGGAGGCCATTCCCGACCCGGTCCATCTGGCCCGCAGCCTGGCCGCGATTCCGGGCGTTGTCGAACACGGCCTGTTCCTGGGGATCTGCGATCTGGCGATTATCGGGCAGCCCGACGGTAACGTTATCGAACTTCGCGGCGAAGAGGCAGATGACGTCTCAGACGACCTGTTGTTCGGCGAAGGAGAAGATGAATGAGTTTCGATTATGATCTGTTCGTGATCGGCGGCGGTTCCGGCGGGGTCCGTGCTGCGCGGATCGCAGCCAGCCAGCACGGCGCGCGTGTCGCGTTGGCAGAGGAAAGCCGTATGGGCGGCACCTGTGTCATTCGCGGCTGCGTGCCCAAGAAACTGATGGTCTTTGCCTCATCCGCACATGTGCTATCCGCCGAAGCACGCGGCTATGGCTGGCCAGAGGCGCAGGCGGGCGCATTCAGTTGGCCCGATTTCAGCGAAAAGCTGCATGTCGAACTTGATCGGCTAGAGCGCGCCTATACTGCGGGGCTGACCAAGGCCGGGGTCGAGATCTTTCCCCATCGCGCGCGTCTTGTTGATGCCCATACGGTCGAACTGGCCGATGGCAGCCGCAAGAGCGCGAAACATATCCTTGTCGCCGTCGGCGGCCGCCCGCAAAAACTGGACATCCCCGGTGCCGAACTCGGTCTGATCTCGGATGATCTGTTCGTGATGTCCGAACTGCCGCGCCGGGCGCTGATCATCGGCGGCGGATTTATCGCCTGTGAATTCGCAGGCATTCTGAATGGGTTGGGCACTGACACGGTGCAGGCTTATCGCGGCAATGCCGTGCTGCGAGGCTTTGACCGCGAGGGGCGCGAGTTGATGACCCGGCAATTGATGGCGGCTGGCGTTGATCTGCGGCTGGGTCTGACCCCGACGAGGCTGGAAAAACAGGGCGAGCGCGTCGGCGTTCATTTCGAGGATGAAAGCCACGAGGCGTTTGACGCGGTGTTCTTTGCCACGGGCCGCGCGCCCTATACCGGCGATCTGGGACTGGCCGATATCGGCGTGGGTTTACAGCCGAACGGTGCCATCGAGGTTGATGAGTGGTCGCAGACTGCAGTGCCCTCGATCTTTGCGGTGGGCGACGTGACCGACCGGATCAACCTGACCCCGGTGGCGATCCGTGAAGGCCACAGCTTTGCTGACACGATCTTTGGCCGCCAGCCACGCAAGATGGATCACAGTCTGGTGGCCAGCGCTGTCTATACGCGCCCGAACGAATTGGGCGCTATTGGCCTGACCGAAGAAGAGGCCGTCGCCCGGGGTCCGGTCGATGTTTATGCGACGACCTTCCGCCCGATGCGTTCGGCTTTTGCCGGATCGGATTCGCATGTGATGATGAAGCTGATCGTTTGCTGCACGACCGACAAGGTGCTGGGCTGTCACATCTTTGCCCCCGAGGCGGGCGAGTTGATCCAGCTTGCCGCCATCGCGATCACCATGGGCGCGACCAAGGAACAGTTTGACGCGACCGTCGCGGTGCATCCCACCATGGCCGAGGAATTGGTCACCATGCGGCAACCGACGCGGCGTTTTCACGACAAGGCTGCCGCGACCGGGTGACGGCATCAAAAGGTGATTTCGACGCCGTTTTCGTCGAGGTCCGATGTCAGCGGACGGTTTGCCGCCGCAGCGGCCTGCGCCAGCAGCGCAAAATGGACTTTGGCCGGAGGCGGGGCCTGCAAGGCATCCCCGCCCTGGCCACCCAGCCAGCTCCAAAGTTCAGGCTCCGGTTTGACCCGCTCGGCCTCGCCGACGAGTCGCCATTGCGAACCGTTTCGCACAACCAGAACGCGCCCGCCCCAGGGCATCGCGCTTTCCATGCACATGATCGCCAAAAGCAGCATCTGCACCTCGTCGCGCGGCTGGTCGCCGTCTGCGTCCATCTCGACCGTCAGGCGGCTCTGGCTGGCCATTGCCTCTATCAGCTTGGCAATTTCCACACCGCTGATCCGCTGGTCGCCGCGTGACTGGCCAAAGGCCATGCGAAAGGTCTGAAGGCGCGCGCGTGCGGCCTCGACCGAGTCGGCGATCAACTGCATTTCCGGGCCGGCGCTCTGGCCACCCATTTGCAGCAGTTCGACCCCGTTGGCGATGGCGCCAAAGGGCGAGATCAGATCATGGCAAAGGCGAGAGCCCAGACAAAGGGCGAGGTCGAAATCGTCGATCCTCGTTGCGCTGACAGTCATGGCGTCCTAACTTCTGACCCTGCGAGAGGGAATTGGAATGAATGAGATTCTGGAACCCGGCATGATCGTGCGCCACCCGCATGCGCCCGAATGGGGCGAGGGGCAGGTGCAGTCGCGGATCGGCGACCGGATCACGGTGAACTTTGCCGATGCGGGCAAGCAGGTCATAGATGGCCGCCGGGTAGAGTTGCAGATCGTGTCGGTCGACGATGCCGGATGAGCGAAACACATATTGTCGTTTGTGCAATTCTAACGCGACGCGCGCAAGCAAAACTCTGCCTGTGGTGGCCGGCTTGCTGATCTCGCACGACGCGCTGTTGCGGATGGTACGCTTGCATTGCAGCGGATGCGTCCATAGACAGCGGGCCGCAGCGTAGCAGAAGGGTCCTCTCGTCGCATGACGCCAGACACCAATTTTTTCCAGATCAGAATCGCCACGAGCGAGCGCGATCTAAAGGCTGCGCAGCGCCTGCGCTATCGTGTTTTCGTCGAGGAACTGGGGGGCGATGGCCCGCATGTGGATCATGAGAACAGGTTGGAACGCGATGAATTCGACCCCGTCGTCGACCATCTCTGCCTGATCGATTCTCGTCGCAGCGCCGAAGATCTGGATCACGTCGTCGGCGTCTACCGGCTGTTGCCCGGCATGCGGGCGGCTGAAATGGGCCGTTTCTACTGCGATGGCGAATACGACCTGACGCCGCTGCGCGAATCCGGTCGCAACCTGCTGGAACTGGGCCGCTCTTGCGTGGATCCGGCCTATCGCGGCGGCACCAGCATGTTCCTGCTATGGAACGCGCTGGCCGATTATGTGCTGGATCTGGGCGTCGAGGTGCTGTTCGGCGTCGCCAGTTTTCACGGCACCGATATTCAGGCGCTGGCACCCTCTCTCAGTTGGCTGCACCATCATCATCTTGCGCCCGAGGCCCTGCGCCCGGTTGCCAAACCCGATTGCTATCAGTCGATGGACCTGATGCCGGCAGGTCAGGTCGACCGTCGCGAGGCAATGGTGAACATGCCGGCGCTGATCAAGGCCTATCTCCGCCTTGGCGGCGTGGTCGGGCAGGGCGCCTATCTGGATCGTGACTTCAACACAACCGATGTATTCCTGTTGATGGATACGGCGGCCATGTCGGACAAACACCGTAAATTCTACGAAACGCGTTGGCAGCAAGCCCAATGATCGATCCCGGGCGCGGCACGGTTACATGGCGCGACGAAGGGCCGATTGACCTGAACCGCCCTCGCGGCTTGTCCGGTTGGTTACGCGTCATTCGGCGTGGCCTGCCCGCAATTCTAATGCTGCTGATCGGGGTTGTCCTGATCCTGCCTCTGCGTCTGGTCGAGCGCCTGTTTCACGGCCCCCGGCGGCCCTGGACCGGCCCCTATGTGCAGATCATCTGCCGGCTGGTCCTGTTCTTTATCGGGCTGCGTTGGCGGCGCGAGGGCCGGCCGATGCGCGGTCCCGGTGCTGTGGTGGCAAACCATTCAAGCTGGCTGGATATCTTTGTGCTGAACGCGGCGCTGCCGATCTTTTTTGTCAGCAAGTCCGAGGTCGCGGGCTGGCCGGGCGTCAATATTCTGACCCGCGTGACGGATACGCATTTCGTGGTCCGCGACGCCCGGCTTGCGCGGCAGCAGGCCGAGGAATTCGCAGCCCGCGTCCGTGTTGGCCACCGGCTGCTGTTTTTCCCCGAAGGCACCTCATCCGATGGTCGCCGGGTCTTGCCCTTTAAGCCGACGCTGTTTCAGGGGTTTCTGGACCCCGCGCTGCCTGTGGATCTGGCGATCCAGCCCGTCACCGCCGCCTATCACGCACCCCGCGGAGAGGATGCGCGCTTTTATGGCTGGTGGGCGGATATGGAGCTGACGCCGCATCTGCTGCATGTCCTGTCCGTGCCGCGTCAGGGCAGCGTCACGGTTGCTCTGCACGATCCGATCCCGGTGTCGGGCGAGACGCGCAAATCTCTGTCCGCCAAAGCCGAAGAAGCGGTCAGATCGGCTTTGACTTAGGCGCACGCCTGCCATATCTTGTTAGTCTTTCCCGAATTCTGTCCACATATCCGTTGAGGTCACGCCTATGAGCCGTTTTGCCGCCCCCATTGCTGCACAGATCTGGGACATGAAATACCGGATGAAAGACGCCGAGGGGCAGGCAGTCGACGCAACGGTCGAAGACAGCTGGCGTCGTGTCGCGCGTGATCTGGCCCGCGTCGAAGCGGACCCCTCTGCCTGGGAAGACAAATTCTACGCCGCGCTGGAGGATTTCAAATTCCTACCCGCCGGTCGCATTCTGGCAGGGGCGGGCACGGGCCGGTCGGTCACGCTGTTCAACTGCTTTGTCATGGGCACCATCCCCGACAATATGGGCGGCATTTTCGAAATGCTGAAAGAGGCCGCGCTGACCATGCAGCAGGGCGGTGGCATCGGTTACGACTTTTCCACCATCCGCCCGCGCGGGGCCGAGGTGAAGGGTGTGGCCGCAGATGCCTCTGGCCCGCTATCCTTCATGGATGTCTGGGACGCGATGTGCCGCACGATCATGTCGGCAGGCTCGCGTCGCGGCGCGATGATGGCCACGATGCGCTGCGATCACCCCGATATAGAGGCGTTCATCGAGGCCAAGCAAGACAGCGCCCGTTTACGCATGTTCAACCTGTCGGTGCTGATAACCGATCCGTTCATGCAGGCGGTGAAGGATGGCAAAAGCTGGGATCTGGAATTCGAGGGCCGGGTTTTCCGCACCGTCGACGCGCGCGATCTGTGGAACAAGATCATGCGCGCGACCTATGATTTTGCTGAACCGGGCGTGATCTTCATCGACCGCATCAATCAGCAGAACAACCTGCATTACACTGAAACCATCGCGGCGACGAACCCCTGCGGTGAGCAGCCGCTGCCGCCTTATGGGGCCTGTCTGCTGGGCAGCATCAACCTTGCGCGGCTGGTGGCCGACCCCTTCACCGACGCCGCCCATCTGGATCAGGACGCGCTGGACGATCTGGTCCGCACCGCCATCCGGATGATGGATAACGTCGTCGATGCCAGCCGCTTCCCGCTGGAACAGCAGGCCGCCGAGGCGCAGGCCAAACGCCGCATCGGGCTGGGTGTGACCGGGCTTGCCGATGCGCTGCTGATGCTGGGCCTGCGTTACGGCGCGGATGATGCCGTTGCGCAGACACGCAAATGGATGAAGGCGATTGCGAATGCTTCCTACCTGGCCAGCGCCGATCTGGCAGCGGAAAAGGGTGCCTTTCCGCTGTTCGATGCCGACGAATATCTGAAATCAGGCTTCATGAGCCGGATGGACAAGGATGTCCGCGACACGATCCGCAAGAACGGCATCCGCAATGCCCTGCTGACATCCATCGCGCCCACGGGCACGATCAGCCTGTATGCGGGCAATGTTTCCTCGGGGATCGAGCCGGTCTTTGCCTATGCCTATACCCGCAAGGTGCTGCAGAAAGATGGCTCGCGCACCGAAGAAGAGGTCGTGGATTACGCCGTCCAGATGTGGCGCGATCTGCATGGCGATGCGCCGCTGCCCGATTATTTCGTCAATGCCCAGACCCTCGCTCCGCTGGATCACGTCGCCATGCAGGCGGCAGCGCAGGAATGGGTCGACAGTTCCATTTCCAAGACCATCAACTGCCCCGAAGATATCAGTTTCGAAGGGTTCAAGGACGTCTATCTGGCCGCATGGGACAAGGGCTGCAAGGGCTGCACGACCTATCGTCCGAATGATGTGACCGGCAGCGTGCTGTCGGTGGCCGAGACCAGCGAATCCGTGCCCGAGGCCGATAAGGGCGCCGATGTCGTCTACCTGACCGAGCCGCTGGATCGTCCCGCCGCTTTGGACGGCGCGACCTATAAGCTGAAATGGCCGGGCAGCGAACACGCCATCTATATCACCGTGAACGACGTTGTGCATGGCGGCCACCGCCGCCCGTTCGAGGTGTTCATCAACTCGAAAAACATGGAGCATTTTGCCTGGACCGTTGCCCTGACCCGAATGATTTCGGCAGTATTCCGGCGCGGCGGTGATGTGTCTTTCGTGGTCGAGGAGTTGAAAGCCGTGTTCGATCCGCGCGGCGGGGCATGGATGGCTGGCAAATATGTGCCCTCGATTTTGGCCGCAATTGGCGGAGTGATCGAGCGCCACATGATCGCAACCGGCTTTCTGGAAGGCGAAGGCATGGGCCTGAAAACCGACCCGCAAGCCGAGGTAATGGCCATCGGCGAACGCCCGCGCGGCGCCGCCTGCCCAAGCTGCGGCCAATACGGCATGCGCATGATCGAAGGTTGTATGACCTGCCCAAGCTGCGGCCATTCCAAATGCGGCTGACCGCGGGATAAGGGGGATGAGCCAGAGACAGGAATAGTCTTCTCAAAACCAAGCAATAGCGTGCGCAAGGCCTGTCAAGTTTTAATTTTCTTGGCGGGCCTTCGTCTTTTTGCGAAATTGATTTACATAAAACAAAGACTTACCGGCGATCTGCACTTTGAGGATTGCTGCGGCCCACATTAGCCGCAGTAGCATCTGTCTTGGCTCTCCCGATTTTCAGAAATGGGATTGCATCAGGGTAGAGTGCTTGCGCCCTGCTCATCGCCTAAGGGGACCCTTTGGACGCTTGAAGAATAATTAGACCTAGATCATTGATTTTCGCGGCAGCCTTTCAGATGAGCGCCGGATCGGCGGGGAGTTGACATAGACCGACGGTGTGGCCTATCCGGTGAGCACTATGACTTTCAATAACCGGCATATTCAGGGCGCAATACGCGCGATTTGAACCCCACCTTAGGGGCCGGTCACTACTGTCATTTTTCCAACAGCTCTGACGCCATCATGGCCGGGCCTTTGCCCGCGGCCCTCCCGGTTTTTCAACCAGAGGAGACCACACCATGTCCATCCAACGTAAATCCGAAGCCAGCAACAAGATCGTCAGTATCAGCGCCACATCGTGCCACTCCCATCGGCATCGAGTGGGGGACGGTCATGGATAAGCTTCAAACCCGTCGCTTTGCTGTGTTGTCCCCAGATCTGAATGTGCCGCAACTTCAGGATATGGAGCGCGATTTCAAAAACGCATGGATCCGCATGAAAGGGAACCTCCTGTCAGGAGGCGCACCAAAGCTTGCCTACCGAGAGGAGAAGAAGGCGAAGGACCTCGCGGCTGACGCACATTCCCGCCGTTTGCGTCAAGTCGGTTTAAGCGCGCTTGCAAAGGAAGCCCGCGCTCAGGTCACAGCTCTCGCCCGTGCTGGCGCTGCACTTTCGGGACCCTCAACGAGGGACGAGGTTTACCAATTTGCCGCGGATCTTCATGCGGAGAGCCCGTGGATGCGGGGCGTGTCCGCGTGGATTATGCACCAAATGCTGGTGCATGTTGACGTTGGCGGCTGCGGACTTACCGTGCTGCCTGTGATCCTTGCCGGCCCGCCGGGCATCGGCAAATCGCATTATGCGCGGCGTCTGGCAGAGCTTGCTGGGGCACCCTCACGCCTGATCGACGTCGGCAGCGGCAGCCGGGTTCCGGATCACAGGGACGGAGAAAGGTTGGAGCACGGCTCAGGCGGGTATTCCTGTCGAGACCAACTTGTCTTTACAGGCCGCAAATCCGGTGATGGTGGTTGATGAGGTCGACAAGGCCGGAACGATGCGGACCAAGAGCGGAAACTCGACGAGCTTGACAACAGCATTGCTGCCGTTGCTCGACCCGGGAACAGCGCAACGATTTGAGTGCCCATTCCATCGGGTGCCTTTCGATATGTCCCGCCTGATTTGGATCATGACGGCCAATGACGCGCAGCACATTCCTGCGCCTTTGCGCGACCGTGCAAAAGTGTTTCACCTATCTGCGCTGACGGCCAAAGACGCGGTTGAACATTTTGACCGATTGACGGCGCGTTGTGGCGATCAACCCCAACGCGATGATTGCCGCGCCTTTGTCGCACAGATGTCAGAGACCCCGCGCGGAATCAGCCTGCGCCAGATCGGCCAGCTTGTTGAAGCGTTACGGGCGTCGATGGCGCCAAAGGTTCATTGACCGTCTGCCGGTTCCTTACGTGGAGCCGGCATCTAACGTCATCCCAGAGACCTTCCAACTTTACCGCCGAGCTTAGCGCCTTTCCTCATGAGATTTGGGCCGGTGTGCAATGCCACTCTCTTCCAAAATCGTCCATTGATACAAAGGACCGTAGTCAAAGCCATCGGGGCTGAATGGCGCAATTTTATGTTCTCGGAGCGCCGCGCCCAAGGATTGCCAACTTTGCCCTCGCAAGAACGCCAGCTCCCGAAGCGTGACAAAGTTCTCCTTGAAATCAATGATATCCTGCTCTTGCATGTGGTGTTGTCGTGCTCGGGTTTTAGGATTGCGGCCAACGCTTGCCGGGGTGTGTCCCTTTTTGATCAATCTTCCAGTTTGGGGCGGCTTCAGGCCGACAGAAAGTGCGAATGCCTCGATGGTCATCCCGGGGGCATCTGGCAGATTCAGAGCGTTTTCGAGTTCTTCAAAACGAACATGGATGCTGGCGTAATCGTTCTCACTTTCCAGTTTGCCAATACGGGTGAGCCGACCCTCAATAATAAGCCTGACCACTTGTCCGGGCCGGATTTTCAACCGCTGGCCGGCTTTGGCCAAATCGACCCAGTTTTTGCCAGGTGACAGAACCGTTTCAGCGCCGCGCAACCAACCGTTGATGAAAGAGCGCGCTTGCGCGACGTCCCACAATGGCTTGTGGCCAGCGGCTGAAAGGCTGGGAGGGGAATATCCGTCTTTCCGAAGCAGCTCGAATTGCGAACGTGACAGGTTTAGTTCGTTCTGTAACTCCAAGGCACTCACCTGCCGATTGAGGCTGTTCAAAAAAGGGAGCCGCGAGATCGGCGTCGAAAACGTCCCAGCGATCATCACCTTCTGTGCCTATTATTCCTTCTTCAGCCAACAGCTTACGCAACAACCGTGCATCCATCCCCACCTCGTTGGCAGCCGATATGATCGAGTGTTTGCGCCTTTTCAGCACTGGTTCGCCCATCACCTCGTCTGCGGGCCCAGCGCCCAGGTTTCCAGAATATGGTCACGCAAAAGCGCTCTTCCCAACAGGTCGCAAAAAACACACGCCGCATAAAGCCGATGTTGATCGAGCCAGCCCTTGCCGGGTCCATCCATCAGGCGGCGGTGAAGGTATTCGTCAAAGTCGGTCGCTTCCCTGGCATCTCCATCCATTTCTCCGGACAGGATTGCGGGTGCTATTTCTTTCAATCTTTCTGACGTGTCCAAACGGCGTGTCAGATTTGGATCTTGCCAAAGGTCGACCAATGAATGCCCGTGCAAATGACAGTAAGTAGAATGCCTGGGCAACCAGTTCCCTCTGATCGCCATTGAAAGATGGGGAGGCAAATCGGAAGCTTCTACATCTGTCCGCAGGCAGGCCGGGCAGCCCCGCACAATAGTGTCCCGGATTCCGCGGGCGTGATACGGCTCGCCCCTGAAAACGTAACTTCGAGCGGCGATGTAATGAGGCGACCATGCGCGAAGATAAGCGCTGTTAGTCCCCGACAAGTCCGCCAGCTTCTGCAATGCTGCGGGACCGCCGTCTATAACCTTCTTGAACGGCAGCCCCATATCCCGTCCGAATTCGGCGACCTCAATGCCGTTCCGGGCCGCGAGACGCGACATCAAGGAGAATCCGGTTTCGCATGAGTTCAAAGAAACCGTGAGGGGTAGGCGACTGGGCACTTGATGTTCCGTGGTGTTTTGGGTTGCACATAGTGCAAGTTATAGCCCGGCTTGATATCCCGCTCTTAGCGTTGATCAGCCATTGAGTGACCGTGTGGCGTTGGATCGGTCATGTGGCGCGGTGCATGCATCGCATTAACGTCCAGCAGACTGCTTTCTGGCAAGGCGACGTCGCTTCGGCGACAAGCCTCGTCTATCTGGCCTATGGCTTTATGTCTTGTATGGGCGGTAAGCCGACTTGCCGCGGCGCAGCATGGCATCCGCAGCAATCCGGCTAAGCCGACATTCAACGGACTGAATTACGGTAGGCCAGTGCGATGCGCAGATCGGGGCGGAATTCCGTCATAACACGGTGCGGCACCACATTGACAACTGTTTTAAGATCCGGCCTTCCCAAGACGCCTGTCGTCGCTTCGCGCCTCAGGATAAGATCGTTCTGATAATTGGCTGTTGTGGTGGATCAGCTGTAAAGTCATTGTCTAGGCCATCGTAGAAGAACGATGAAAGGTCAGCAAAGGATGAAAAGAACAAGCGTAACGCTTGCTGATCTGGCGAAGCAGTTGGATCTTTCGGCGGCGACGGTTAGTCGTGCCTTGAATGGGTTTCCCGAAGTCAATGCGAGAACCAGGGCGCGGGTCGAACAGGCGGCGGCGCGGCTGGGATATCGGCCGAATGTAAGCGCGAAAAGTCTGGTCAAAGGGCTGGTGGGTGCCATCGGTCTGGTGCCGCGGAAAGAGGAGCAGGGTTTCATTGACCCGCTGCTGGCCGAATTTCTGGACGGCGCTACCGCGATTACCGCAAAACGCGGTCTTCAGTTGTCGCTTCTAGCGCCAACCGTAAACGATGAGCCGGCAGCTTACCGTCCGGCCATCGCCGGAAATGTGGTTGATGCATTTATTGTAAGCTCGCCTGATGTTACGGATTCCCGCGTCGATGAGCTGATCAGGACTGGCTTTCCCTTCGTACTTCATGGTCGGACCATGGCTGATCAGCCATACTGGTCCTATGACATTGATAATTACGACGGATTTCTTCGTGCTGCGCGGCTTTTGCAGGATTACGGACATACGCGCATGGCGTTCCTTGGAGGTCGTGCCAATGCGCGCTTTGCAACGGACCGCCTAGCCGGTGCGCGCGATGCTCTTGCCGAAAAGGGCCTGACGTTGCCTGACGAAAATATCCGGCATGGTGAGATGACCGAGGATTTGGGCTATCAGGCCGGCCGTCATTATCTGGCATTGCGAAGCGTACAGCGGCCAACGGCATTCCTGTGCCTGAATATCTATGTCGCGATGGGGTTGATGCGCGCCGGCAGAGGATATGGTTTGCGCTGCCCCGATGACTTCTCGATCATCGTGCATGACGACCGCGCGCCGTATCTGCGAGCCGAATTCTCGGACCCACCGCTGACCGCCGTGCAATCCTCGATCCGAGAAGCGGGTGTACGTGTCACAGAGTTGGTAATGGAACTTCTGGAAAGCCCCCAGGCACCTCCCAGACAGGTTGTCGCGCCAGTTGAACTGGTGCTGAGGGCGTCTGTTGCGCGGGTTTCAGGAGATAGCTGACAAGATGCGCGCATGAAAAATGCGCCGACCGAAATCGGCGCATTTTCATCTTGTCTGGCGTGTTCTAGCCGCGACTACGCCGCATCAGAACATTCAGATCGTCGCTGAGCAGTTGAACACCTTCGTCCGCCGACCATTCACCCTTCAGGATACGATTGAAGGTCAGCGAAATCCGCGGCGAAACCTGCGGATAGATGACCGATGCCGGGCGGGTTCGCGAGGTTTCAACCGCTGTCCTGCCCAGTTCGACCAAGGGCACATCCGCAGCAAGCGACGCGTCCTCATACAGTGCGCCCCGGGTCGGCAGGAATGCCCCGGTTCGGGCGCGGGCAGATTGCGCCTCTGCCGAGGTTGCATAGCTGATGAACTGCCACGCGGCATCGACCTTGGATGAGAAGGCCGAGATCATCAGATTCCACCCGCCAAGGCAGCTTGTCGATTGCTGACCGGCTTCCACCGCCGGGATTAGCATGATCCCGATCTGGTCCCGCGAGACCGCCGACCCAGTGCCAGCCAGAGCGTAAAGCGAGGGCCAACTGCGCAGAAATACCGCATCACCAGCAAGGAAGGCATCGTTGGACATGGTTTCGTCCATCGCCGTCACCTCAAGCGGCGAGGCACCGCTTTCGACCAGCGAACGGGCGGCGTTCAGCCCCGCGACGGTGGCAGCGCTGTTGAGGCTGATATCGTTCGGATGCGAGCTGTCCGTCGAATAGGCATCAAAGACCTGCCGCTGCTGGGTCATGATCCTGCCGCCGCCGCTCCAGATGAATTCGCAGGCATTGGCGGTGCCGCCCTCGTATGACGCGCCCTGAAACAGGAAGCCGTGGGCGGTTCCGGTCGCCTGACGAACGGTATTCGCGGCCTCTTGCAATTCAGCCCAGGTGGTCGGCACCGCAACGCCTGCCTGTTCCAGCAGATCACGGCGATAAAAGACCATGCCCGCATCGGTGAACCACGGCACGCCCCACATCTGATTGCGGAACAGGATCGAGTTCATCGGCGCCTGCAGGAATTCGCCGGGATCGGCCTCTGCATAGAACCGGCTGGTCAGGTTGCGCACCCAGCCGTTTACGGCCAGTTGCGAGGTCCAGACCACATCGGCCGCGAACACGTCGATTTCCTCGCGTCCGACATTCAGTTCGGATTCGATCAGCGTGCGGTGTTCATCCGAGCGCGCGGGCATTTCGAAAATGACCACTTCGATGCCCGAGCCGTTGGACTGGTTGAACGCCTCGACCAATTCGCGGTTAGCGCCGGAATTGTCCACTGGCACGGCAAAGACAAGCCGCTGCACATCTTGACCCATGGCCGACCGGGTCAGCATCGGGGCCGCGATTGCCGCGCCTGCCGCGCCGCCAATAAACTGGCGACGGGTAGGACGCATGGATGGAATTTGGTTGTTCATCTTAATGCCTCCCTTCATTCGTCGTCACGGAAAACGATAACATCGCAGGGCGCGTGCCGGACGATGCTTTCGGCATCGGAACCAAGCAGGATACGCTCTAACGCGCCCATGCCGCGATTGCCGATGGCGATCATGTCGGCGCCAATTTCTTCGCCAAGCCGGATGACTTCGCTGTCGACCCGTCCCATCCGAAGATGGGACTTGGTGACCTTGATGCCGTTTTCCTCGGCAAATTCCAGCTCGTTATCCAGCCGGGATCGTGCCTCGGTCTTCAACCGGTCATACTGGTTCGAGTTCATCTGATCCGGGTTCGTATAGCGGGACAAAAGCCCCACATGGATCACATGCAGATCGGCACCGGTGGCCTTGGCAATGGCCCCTGCGCGCAGCAGCGCACGGCGGGAGTTCTTGGACCCATCGCTGGCGACAAGGATCTTTTTCAGTTCTATTGTCATCTCAGATCTCCTTTCTAGGCATCAGCGATAGATGTAGACGATGGTGGCGGTGGTCAGCAGCAGAAGCACCGAAAGGACGCGATAGTTCTGCCACAGCGGAACGCCTTTCAGCTCTTCCGTTTCCTCTTTCAGATACTGGGTTGACCAGATCATGTTGCCAATCTCGGCCTCGGGCCGCGGCTGCGTAACCAGCGAGATACCGATCATCAGCGTGCAGGAGATCAGGAAGATGATGAATCCGGCATAGAGGAAATGGATGTCCACCAGCCCGCCGATCTGGATCAGCAGGAAGCCCGCGATACCAATGATGAGTGAGATCACGAAGGTATAGAAGGCTGCGTCCGGCGTTGCCCGCTTCCAAAGAAGTCCGGCAAAGAAGATCGCGACGACAGGCGGCACGATATAGCTGAAGACCGACTGCACATAGGACCAGAGCGATTCGAAATTCGCGATCTGAGGTGCCCAGAGGATGGCAAAGACTGTCGCAACGCCAACGGCCAGACGACCATGAAACACCAGTCTGCGATCATCGATATCCGGGTGACGGGTCTTCACGAAGTCCAGCGTATAGATCGACGAGACCGAATTGAGGATCGAGTCGATGGACGACGTCATTGCAGCCAGCAGGGCAGCCAGCACGATCCCGCGCACACCTACCGGCAACAGATCGAAGACCAGCGTTGGGTATGCGTAATCGGGTGCGGGAAGGTCGGGATACAGCGCCACCGCGATGACACCCGGCATGATCATAAGGAACAGGATCGGCAGTTTCAGCGCACCTGCGGCCAAAGCCCCCCAACGACCGTGGTTAAGATCCTTGGCACCCAGAACACGCTGCACCATCGTCTGGTTCGTGGTCCAGAAGTACAGACCAATGATCAGCAGACCCGTAAACAGGCCGGGCCACGGCACACTGTCGGAATCGGCGGGTTGAATGATGTGCATATAGTCGTCCGGCACCTGGCTGTAGACCGATTCCCACGAATCCAGAGCGTTATAAGCCGCGATCATGACGATCGTGCCGCCGATCAGCAGCACGATTGACTGGATGGTGTCCGAAAGAACGACCGCTTTCAGGCCGCCTGTCATCGACAATGCAGCCGACAGGATCATGATGATCACGCAGCCAATCCACAGCGGAAGGTCCGGATACAGCATCTGGATGATGACCGCGCCGACATACAGACCGCCGGACAGCAGAATGCCGCCCTCAAGGAAGATCAGCATCGCCGCGAAGATGTGCCGTGATCGCCGGTCGAATCGGCGTTCAAGGAATTCGGGCATCGTGAAGACGTTGGCCCGCAGATAGAAGGGCAGCATGAAGGTGATAAAGATCACCAGAATGACCGCCGCCATCCATTCATAGCTATAGACGGCGATGCCCCCCGAATAACCTGCCCCGGCTAGGCCCACGAACGAGCCGCCAGAGACGTTGGTCGCAAACAGTGAGAAGGCAATCATCGGCCAGGTAAAGCTTTTCCCGCCAAGGAAAAATCCGTCGCTGGTCTCGCTGCTGCCGCGGGTCATCCATATGACCAGAACGCGGCTGAGGATGATATACAGCAGCACGACCGCAAGGTCGATCGGGCTGACTTCGAATGTCGCCATAGTGGTTTCCTCCCATTAAAATTTAAATCGTTTGCGCTTGCAATTTCCCTTTATACGCTGGCTTTAGAAAGCCATGTTAGCGCTAATATCACAAACGATTTGAATTTTACATATGAATTTTGCTGAGCAACGTTGAAGCTGCTTGCTTTATCGCTGTTGACCCTCAACTTCCGCATTGTCAGGCGTCACGGTGCCCGGTCGGTCGAAGCGACAGTCCGAGACACTCTGCCAGATCGTGACTATGCAGCGACCGTGTTTGCGAGTTTGGTCGTCAGGCCGCCGCGCGGATGCATCGAACCCGGCACTGGCTATTGGCGGAAACACAGAGCTATTGAGCCTGCGGCACCGACGGCGACAATGCGGCAAGCATTCGCTGAATATGTTCCCGACGCAAGAAATCATAAAAACCCTGAGGTAGTAGCCGCTTGTCAAATCGCTCGACTGACCAGAAATGCGTTCTCGCACCACATGCTGGTACCAATATGGTCCATTGACCATGATTGCAGAAACCGCGTGTTCGAGGTGGGAGATATAAACAGTCTGGCAACGTCAGATTTCGACGGCAAGAATTTGCGGTGGGAGCACTATGGTGGGCATCTCGCGATCTGGAGGCTATGCTAGTGGGTTCGCTTCAACGTCCTTGATGATACCCCTCCTGTTGACCGCGTGCTACCCGAACGGCCAACAATTGAGGTGATAAAGCAAGGCAATGTCTTGGCAAGGACGATTGGCGACCTCCTCCCCGACGACGGCTAGAAACGGGCATTGGCGCAGCCGCTGCGAAATGGCGCTTCGTCCGCAGACTGTAAGTTCGCATCACCTGAGATCTGGCGTTTGCAGCGAATTGCGGGTTCGACGGGCCGCACCGCAGCATCGAACACAGCGGTCAACCGCGGCTTTCGGAGGATTTGTTTCCCGGTGGCGAAAAACTCGGATGGTGGCTTGGTGCTGTCCGTCTCGACCTTGACACCCGCATTCAGCCCTGGGCGGCCAGCCTCCGGCGCTTGTCTATTGGCAGAGAAATGATATCAACCAACCCGATCAGCAGGTGCAACGAGTAGCTTAAATTACGCCAGATCTTGTCCAACAGATGGGGAGTAGCTCAGCCCGGAGGGGCGCGTCGTCGCCGTAAGCAATCGGAACCGCCCCCTTTGGGAAACGGAAAATGAACCCGAACCCATCATCAGGCCATTGGAGTGAATATGCGCGAAGAGTTTGAAGAAATGCTGGAACAGCTCGAAGCTGGCAAATTCGTGTATGTTGAGCCCTCAAGCGTAATGCTCGAGTTCAACGAATTCATGGCGTCGCGGGGCTATAGCGTTGCGCGGCTGGAGGTCGTTAGAGTTCGGGGCGGTAGTAGAACCGGGCGCACTTTCGAGTTCGACTTCCTGGCGAACGCAGGCCCAGACTACGAGAAGGAATGGCAGATTTTTCTCGATCCACAGCGATCTGCCGCCAATATCCGCGACATCGTTCAGCGCGCCTTGAGCGAGGGCGGGGAATACCAATACCTGGTTTGGGCAGAGTTGCCACCATCAGACGCATGACCGGGATTCCTGCCGGGTGAAGAAAAACCAAGGCCCCAGATGGACGGCAAAGAAGCAATCAACATGCTTGAGAAGCATATCATGGCAGTGTCTGACGTCAGCACCCTTGGGACAGATTTGCGTAATTGAACAACGGAGGATTTCTGGTTCATCGTAGCCTTGATGGAGTGAAGATGAACAAGAAATCCGGAACGTCGCAGGACGCAGCTGACAAGCTGGTTAAGAACATCCGCCGCAAGACCCGTCAGACCTATTCGGCGGAGGAGAATATCCGCATCGTCTTCAGACATAGCAACCGGACGGCGGCTTTCCAACGCAACACACTATCCCACACTTTCTATGGCAATGCGCCCTCTTGGCCCCAAACCCACTCTACAGCCCCCAACGCAACGAAATCGGATCCAGCGGGCGCAGCAGGCCGAGCAGTTCCGCGCGTGTCTCGGGCGGCAAGGGCGGTACCGGGTGGCGGCAGAAATCGGATGCGATCACGCCGCCTTCCTTCATCGCGGCTTTGGCTGAGCGGAACCCGCCTTGCCGGTTCTCGTGGTTCACGGCGGGCAGGATGCGGGTGTACAGATCAACGGCGCGGTCGCGGTCGCCGCTGGTATGGGCTGTGACCACCTCGCGGATCAACTCGGAAATCATCGCTGAGCACATGGTGCCCGTGGCGCCTGCGTCCAGGTCGGCCAGCATGGTGATGCCTTCTTCGCCGTCCAGCGGGCTGACAATGGCATCGCCGCCCTGTGCGATCAGCGCGCGCAGCTTGGTTGCGGCGCCGGGGCATTCGATCTTGAAATGCTGCACCATCGGGATCTCTTGCGCCATGCGGACCAGCAGCGGCACCGGCAGATCGACGCCGGACAGCGGTGCATCCTGGATCATGATCGGGATGCCGACATCCGAGACGCGGGCGAATTGTTCATAGGTCTGCTCGGCCGTGCCTTTCAGCAAGGCGCCATGATAGGGCGGCATGATCATCACCCCGATCGCGCCCAGATCCCTGGCCAGTTTTGCGCGCTCGACCACGATGGGCGTGGCGTAATGCGAGATGGTGACGATCGCCGGCAGGCGGCCTGCCAGATGTTCAAGGCAGAGGCGGGTCAGCGTTTCGCGTTCCGCATCCGAGATCAGGAACTGCTCGCTGAAATTGGCAAGGATGCACACACCGTCGATGTCCTGATCGACGATGCAGTCCAGAACCCGGCGCATACCCTCCAGATCAAGGCTGCCATCGTCGTGAAAGGGGGTCGGGGCGACCGGCCATGCGCCGGTCAATGCGTCGGGATGTGCCATCATCGTCCTCCTCTGGGCGGGCAATCCCCTAATAACCCCGGTACGAGCCGTGGTCAAGATTTGGTATACCAAAATTAACGGGGCTGATCGGCGGCTAGGGTTGGGCCGGATTGAGGCGCGTGATCCCGGTCGCGGCGGCCCGCGCCAGAGCGGGGTCCAGCGACATGCCGATATACTCGCCGCGCCGCCAGCGTCCGGCCAGATCGTCATAATGGCGCGACAGCGGGTGGCCGGATTGGCCGGTCGAAATGACAAAGACCGAACTGTCGGGATCGGCCAGATCGTAGATGCCGCGATAGCCCGCGCCGGTGACATTACGATAGGGGTTCGGACCGTTGCCCAGCATGCCCGCCTGCGCCAGTGTAAAGTTGCCGCCCGAGGTCGATTGCGTCAGGTTCATCACCCAGCCCAGACCGGGCAGGTGCCCAAGTGCGGGGTGCAGGTGGCTGGCGACATGCAGGTCGCCCCATCGCCAACTGGTCACGTCGGGGCCGTACCGGTCCGTCAGATCCAAAATCGCGGCGTCCAGCGCCTGTCGCGCCACGGTGGCACAATCCTCGACCGGGGCGCTTTGGTTGACGTCGCACCAGACAGCGGCGCCGCCACGGTTGCGAAAGACCGATTCCAGAAATGCGGGATAGATGGTGGTGATGTCATCGGCCATCGGTCCAAGCTCATCGCGGATCAGTCGGTCCTGCAGGGCGAACATCCAGGCTGAATAGATGACCGGCTCTGGCAGGTGCTCGTTCATCGCGCCGTCCCATTCAGCCAGCAGTGACAGCGCATCCTGGCGCTGACGCTCGGGCGTGCCAGAGGCTGCAGGCTCGCCCGTGAACCAGAGATCCGCACCGACCAACGGCAAGAGGGCACGGGCCACGGGGCTGACGATATCCAGCTGGATCGCGATAAAGCTTTCGCGGGAATGCACCTCGCGATCATCGGCAAGGCGGGTCAGGCGTGACAGACGGGATCCGCCGGAGCCTTCGCCCGTGGCCAGCACGACCCCGTCCGTGCCGCCCTGACCGGGCGAGCTGTTGCCCAGAACTTCCGATGCCGGCGCAGTCCCTTGCCAGGTGGAGGCGCGAACCCAGCCGGGCGCGGGCAGATAGCCGCCGGTCGGATGTGCCGCGTCGCGGCGCGGGACGTGGCCGGCCAGAACCTGATCGACGCCCCTGCGATCGGCCAGCGTCACCTGCAGCACAGGCGCGACGATCCCGTCCAGCGTGGCGGTGGCGGCGGCGCGGTCTGTGGATCGCATCAATCCGACAAGCGCGCTCATAGTCGTGTCACTGTCGGATGCGCCGGTCCAGGACAGGGCGGCGACATGGCCGCGTGGTGTCACCTCGGCAAGCGAGAAGTCGACCGAGGGCAGCACCGCGCCATTCGCCGTCCAGCGCAGCGTCATCGTCTGATCCTCGGCGTCGCGGATGCGAATGACCTCGCGGCGGGTGGTGAACTCGGTCCAGCCGTCGGCGCCGCGATAGCGGGTGAAGTCGCCGGGCTGCAACTCCTCGATGAAGACGTCGGTATCATCGACCCCGGCGGGGGTGATGCCCCAGGCCATCTCGGTATTTCGACCCGACAGGATTGCGGGAATGCCGGGGATCGTGCCGCCGATGATGCCGCCGCCCTGCAGTTGTAACCGTGCCAGATACCAAAGCCCCGGCGCGGTCAGCGGTCCTTGCGGATCATTTGCCAGCAGCGAGCCTTGTGCCGCCGTGCGATCGGGGGCCGCGGCAAGGCCGGTGCCGGAAAGGCCAAGCCCCGGTTCAAGATAGCCGGCCAGCGTCTGATCCCATGTCGGCGCCGTCTCGTTGGTATGGCTTTGCGGTTGCAGCCGTGCGCCGGGGAACAGGCTGGCATAATCGGGCAGGGCGGGATCGCCCGGACGGGCCACCAGTTGCGGGCCGATATCGGGGCGGGCGATGGCCAGACGGGCGCGCAGGATCTCTTCGCGGATCGCGGTCGAGGAACTGGCGGCCAGCAGCTTCAGGATCGCAAGCGAATCTGCGGGTTTCCAGGCCGCGATCTCGTCGGGATACATAAAGAACTCGGGCGCGCCTCGACCCGATGCATCGCGGTTGATCTGTGTGATCCATTCGTTGACGCCGGTGGAATAGGCCTCGAGTGCGGCGCGGGTATAATCATCCTGCGCCGCCAGCGATGCGCGCCCATGCCGATAAAGCCCAAGCCGTCGCGCCAGATCATCGCCGCGATAAGCGCTGACGCCATACAATTCTGCCAGCCGGCCCTGCGCTGCGCGGCGCAGCACTGTCATCTGAAACAGCCGGTCCTGCGCATGGGCGACGCCGAGGGCAAAGAACGCGTCGGTGTCGCTGTTGCCAAAGATATGCGGGACATTTTCGGTCGAGCGCACGATCTCGACCGGGCCGCCGAGGCCCGCCATCTCGTAGGTCGCATCATAGTCAGGCAGCGAACGGGTCGCGAAATACCAGATCAGCAAGGTCACAACGACCATGCCGATGATCAGCCCGATTGTCAGGCGCAGCAGCCAGCGGAACAGGGTCAGCATCGTCGGTCGCGCGATCCTTGGCATTGGGCCGGTGCGGCTTGACCTGCGCGCGCCGGGATGATGGTGTGCTGTCTAGGGCAGCGGCACGGGCAATACAACGCGGGCCGCGCAGGGATCAGGGGAACGACATGGCAAAAGTGACATTTCTGGGACTGGGCGTGATGGGTTATCCGATGGCGGGCCACCTTCAGGCGGCTGGTCATGAAGTGACCGTCTATAACCGCACCGCCGCCAAGGCCGAGAAATGGGCCGCCGAACATGGTGGTAACTGGGCATCGACCCCGCGCGAGGCGGCTGAGGGCGCGGAATTCGTCATGGCCTGTGTCGGCAATGACGATGATCTGCGTTCCGTCTGTCTGGGTGATGAAGGGGCATTTGCGGGGATGAGCGAGGGCGCGATCTTCGTTGACCACACGACCGTATCTGCCGCTGTCACCCGCGAATTGGCCGAAGTGGCAGGCGAAGCCGGTCTGGGCTATGTCGACGCGCCGATTTCAGGCGGGCAGGCCGGGGCCGAAAATGCGGCGCTGTCGGTCATGTGCGGCGGTGATGCCGGCGATTACGACAAGGCCGAGCCGGTCATTGATGCCTATGCCAAAATCTGCCGCAGGCTGGGTGATACGGGTGCCGGGCAAATCACCAAGATGTGCAACCAGATCGCCATTGCCGGGCTGGTCCAGGGCCTGTCGGAATCGCTGGCATTCGCGCAAAAGGCCGGGCTGGACGTAGAAAATGTGGTCGAAGTGATCAGTCAGGGTGCCGCCGGCAGCTGGCAGATGGTCAATCGTCACAAGACCATGGCAGCGGGCGAATTCGAGCACGGCTTTGCCGTCGACTGGATGCGCAAGGATCTGGGTATTTGCCTGGATGCAGCCGACGAGATGCAGGTTTCTCTGCCCGTCACCGCCCTGATCGACCAGTTCTACAAGGAAGTGCAGGCGATGGGCGGGGGGCGTTGGGATACGTCGTCGCTGATCGCGCGGCTGACGCGCTGATCGGATTTTTGCACCGTCCGATGCCTCCGGCGGGGATATTTGGATGAAGAAGAAAGGGCGCGGCCTCAAGAGGGCGGCGCCCGTTTTATGTCAGCTATCGGCGGCGATTTCCGCCAGCAGGAACTGGCGGAAGGCGCGGATCGTGGGGCGGTTGCGGCGTGCCTCGGGATAGACCAGCCAATAGGCCTTGCCGTTGCCGGCCAAGAGTTGAAAGGGCTGGATCAGGCTGCCGCTGGCCAATTCATAACGGAAAAAGCGCGGGCTGAGCATGGCGACGCCCTGATCGGCGATGGCGGCGCGGGCCTCGTTGACCTGAGTGCCAAGCACCGGGGTCTGGCGCGAATAGCAAGCGCATGAGGTTACGCCCGCCTTTTTGATCCACAACTCCCAATTTGGGTCCTGCGGATCAATCCATGGCAGGTCGCGCAGCTGTTCGGGCGTCTCGAGGCAGCAGGTCTTGAGCAGGTTTGGCGACAGCATCGGTGTCACCTCGAAATCGAACAGGTGCTGGGCCGTCAGGCCGGGCCAGTCGCCGTCGCCGTGGCGGATGGCGATGTCGACATCGTCATGAGCGAAATCGACCAGTCTATCATTGGCATCCATCTTGATGCTCAGCGCAGGGTGTTCCATCTGAAACCGCCCCAGACGTTCCCCCAGCCAGTTGCCGGCCAGCGTGATCGGTGAACTGATCGACAGGGTTTTGCCACTGTCTGTCGGATCGGCATAGGCGTGGCGCAGGATCTTAAAGGCCTGGCTGGTGGGCGCCGATAGCTGCGTTCCAAGCCGTGTGAGTTGCAGGGCGCGCGGTTTGCGCAGGAACAGCGGCGTGCCAAGCCGTTCCTCCAGCAATTTGATCTGATAGCTGACCCCGGCCTGGGTCATCCCCAACTCGGTTGCAGCCTTGGTAAACGAGAGGTGGCGGGCGGCGGATTCAAAGACCCGGATCGCGGCAAGTGGCGGGAGTTGCATAAGTGTGGCTTATATACGGTTGCGGCGCTTTTGTTGGAGTGCTGAGCGAATAGATAGCACGATCAGGATATGGATCAACCGCCTGCATCAGTCAGGCTTTAGGAGGAAACATATCATGCAGGTCAATCTTCTGGCAGCCGGTCAGCCTTCGGCGCTGACGACGTGGTTCGCGCAATGGGTTCAGCGCCGGGCCGAGAAAAACCGGCGTTTCAAGGTGCCGGGCCATCTGTTGCGCGGGAACGAAAGTCGCTCGCGCCCGACCATGCGCGACACTGATCGCGATCTTTCGCATGCCCTGGCGGATGTGCCGGAGCATCTGCGCAGCGATCTTGGGCTCGATGGCGGTGCGAGGTTGCGCCCGAGCTCAGAGCAGAGCGTCAGCATGTGGGAACTGGGCGGCAGCATGGTCTACTAC
This sequence comes from Paracoccus tegillarcae, assembly GCF_002847305.1. NCBI lineage: Bacteria > Pseudomonadati > Pseudomonadota > Alphaproteobacteria > Rhodobacterales > Paracoccaceae > Paracoccus > Paracoccus tegillarcae. The sequence goes on from NZ_CP025408.1 coordinate 2,849,189, forward strand.
GACCGCATTATCGGGGCGGCTGATCGGCGCTGATCAACTGCACCCTTCGCAAAAACGCTTGATGCGGGCGATGGCGTCGGTCAGCTCCTCATCGCTTGTCGCGTAAGAGATGCGGAAATGCGGTGACAGTCCAAACGCCGCGCCAAAGACCACGGCAACGCCGGTCTCTTCCAGCAGCGCGTTGGCGAAGGCCTCGTCATCTGCGATCACCGTGCCGCCGGCCGATGTCAGGCCAATCAGCCCTCTGATCGAGGGATAGACGTAAAACGCGCCCTGCGGCGTCGGGCAGTCAATGCCGGGACAGTCGTTCAGACCAGCCACAACCAGGTCGCGGCGACGCTGAAAGGCCGCGCGGCTTTCGGCGATGTAGTCTTGCGGTCCGTTCAGCGCGGCCAGCGCGGCGTGTTGGCTGATCGAACTGGGATTCGAGGTCGATTGCGATTGCACCATCGCCATGGCGCGAATCAGCTGCTGCGGTCCTGCGCCATAGCCGATGCGCCAGCCGGTCATGGCATAGGCTTTGCTGACGCCGTTGACGGTCAGGGTGCGGTCCTTCAGGCGCGGCTCGACCTGGGCGGGTGTCACGAATTCGAAATCGCCAAAGACCAGATGTTCGTACATGTCATCCGCCATCACCCTGACATGCGGATGATCCAGCAGCACATCAGTCAGCGCCTGCATCGCTGCGCGGTCATAGGCAGTGCCCGATGGGTTCGACGGCGAATTCAGCATCAGCCATTTCGTGCGTGGCGTGATGGCCGCGGCCAGGGCCTCGGGTGTCAGCCGAAAATCCTGATCGGCGCCGCAGGGAACAGGGACGGGCTTGCCACCAGCCAGCAGGACCATATCGGGATAGCTGACCCAATAGGGGGCAGGGATGATCACCTCATCGCCCGGATTAAGCGTGGCCATCAAGGCATTATAGAGGATCTGCTTGCCGCCGGTGCCGACGCTGACCTGCTGCGGTGTATAGTCCAAATCATTGTCGCGCGCGAATTTCTGGCAGATCGCTTGTTTCAGCGGTGCGATGCCATCCACGGGGGTATAGCGCGTATGGCCTGCGTCGATGGCCGCCTTGGCCGCGTCGCGGATATGCGACGGTGTGTCGAAATCAGGCTCGCCCGCTGACAAGCCTATGATATCTTTGCCCTCGGCGCGCAGCTCGGCGACGCGTCCGGTCATGGCGATTGTCGGTGACGGTTTGACGCGCGCGAGTGTATCGGACAGAAACCCCATGACATCCCCGATTTGAAATGGCCCGGCGCCTGTCTTAGGCTGGGGGCCTTCGCAAAACAAGAGAGGTTCATGTGACCGAGAATTGGTACAGCGACGACAAGGCAACCATGGGCGACCGGATCAGTGCTGCGCGCGAAAACGCTGGCCTGTCGGTCAAGGATCTGGCGCAGAAACTGGGCGTCAGGGTCAAGACGCTGACCGGGTGGGAAGGCGATGAGCGCGAGCCGCGGGCCAATTACCTGCGAACCTTATCCGGTGTCCTGGGTGTGTCGCTGATCTGGCTGCTGACAGGCGAAGGTCATGGTGTGGGTGGCGAGGATGTCGGTTCCGATGCCGCGCCCGGGCGGGAGGTCGTGCTTTCCGAGATCAGGGCATTGAAGCAGTCCGTAGCCGAGACGGCCCGACGGCTGGATCGTCTGGAAAGGTTGATGGCCGATGCTTGAGGTAGATGACAACCGCTTGCGGCGTTTGCGCATGCGCAGTTGGCGGCGCGGCATGAAAGAAATGGACCTGATACTGGGTCCGTTTGCAGATGGCCCCCTGGCCGCACTGCAAGGGGACATGATCGCGCAATACGAGGCGCTGATGGGTGAGAATGATCAGGACCTCTATCGCTGGATCACCGCCCGAATTTCGGGGCGCGACGAAGGCCCCGAGGCGCTGGCGCCGCTGCTGGATGTCATCGCCCGTCACGCGAGCGACCGGCTGCATGGTTAATGCAACAATGTGAATTTTAGACAAAGCGGGAACAAACCGGCGGCCGATTAACTGAAGATTCGTTTTTGTCGGTCAGTGTCATTTTCCAGAAGATCAGATCAGGACGGATAATGACGATGCTTGCACCAGCGCGACGGGAATTTCCGCAGTCGTCGCCCCTCGTTTTAGAATCGACGGCGGCGACCGCCTACCTAGAATGCTTGCAACAGTTGGAGCGTTTGCACCGGCTGATGCACGATCTGGTCAAGGACGAATTCGAACGCCTTGGCCGACATGACCTGAACCCCGTGCAGGCGTTGATCCTGTACAATCTGGGCGAGGCAGAGGTGTCGGCGGGGGAATTGCGATCCCGCGGCATGTATCAGGGCAGCAATGTCAGCTATAATCTGAAAAAGCTGGTGACGATGGGCTATGTTCACCATGAGCGCTGCGATCTGGATCGCCGCTCGGTTCGTGTGCGACTGACCGAGGCCGGGCAGGACGTGCGCCAGATCGTCCTCGACATGTTTCACGGCCATGCCGCGCAACTGGCGGTGTCGGGGGTTCTGGATGATCCGCCCCTGGATCAGGTGAACCTGCAGGCACGTCGGATCGAACGCTATTGGACCGAGCAGATCCGCTATATCTATTGATGGTTTTCCGAGTAAGCGGAAAGACCCGCGCGGTTCGCGCGGGTCTTGTTGCTTTCTTCATAACAGTTTGCTGCGCCGCGATGCGTGGCTGACATACGCCGGGTGCGGTCAGCGCGGCTGATGCAGCAGCGTGCGCCCTACCAGTGGCCGGTGTTTTCCATGCTGGCCCAGGGTTCCTGCGGCGGCAGATGGTCGCCTTCCTGCAGCAGTTCGATCGAGATGTTATCGGGGCTGCGCACGAACGCCATATGTCCATCGCGTGGCGGGCGGTTGATGGTAACGCCGGCATCCTTCAGCAATTGGCACATCTCGTAGATATTCTCGACGCGGTAGGCGAGATGCCCGAAATGGCGGCTGTCGCTGGGCAAGGCGTCATCGCCGTCCCAGTTATACGTCAACTCGACCGGGCAGTCGGGCTGATCCGGCGGCGCCATGAAGACCAGCGAAAAGCGGCCGTCCTCGTTGTCGATGCGACGGGTTTCCTCAAGACCGAGCAGCTGGAAGAACTGCATCGTCTTTTCGAGGTCCTTCACGCGGACCATGGTGTGCAGATAGCGGACTTTCATGAGACCTCCGATCCTGTTCTTTTCAGCGGCAGAGTGACACGGCCCGGATGCGGGGGCAATCCGATCCCGTTTGCCGCAATTCGGTTGAACGACTCACGCGCGGATGGCACAAGATGATGTGGATCTAGAGGATGTGAACACCATGAATACGCCCGTCACCGCTGACCAGCAGGCCGAGATTGACGTGCTGCGCGACACCCCGCAGTCGACATTGCGCGCCGTCGCGCCGGGGATGGAGCAGCACCTTTATACCGCCCATCCGGTGCTGGACCACGGTTTCGTGCGGGTTGTCGACTATATGGGCGACGACGCGGCGATCTGTCAGGCTGCGCGCGTCAGCTATGGGCGCGGCACGAAATCGGTCCAGAACGATGAGGGGCTGATCCGCTACCTGATGCGGCACTGGCACTCGACCCCGTTCGAGATGTGCGAGGCCAAGTTCCACGTCAAGCTGCCGGTCTTCGTCGCGCGCCAGTGGATTCGCCACCGCACCGCCAACGTCAACGAATATTCGGCGCGCTATTCGATCCTTGATCGCGAATTCTATATCCCCGCGCCGGAACAACTGGCCGCGCAATCCGACATCAACAATCAGGGCCGGGGCGAGGTACTGCAGGGTGAAGAGGCCGCCCGCGTGCTGGACTTGCTGCGCGAGGATGCGATGCGCAGCTATGACCATTACGAGGCGATGCTGTCACAAGACGGGCAGCAGGGTCTGGCGCGCGAATTGGCGCGGATGAATCTGCCCGCGAATATCTATACGCAATGGTATTGGAAGGTCGATCTGCACAATTTGCTGCATTTCCTGCGCCTGCGCGCCGACCCCCATGCGCAATATGAGATCCGCGCCTATGCCGACGCGATGTGCCAGATCGTGGCCGATTGGGTCCCGGCGGCCTATGGCGCGTTCAAGGATTACCGCATGGACGCGGTCAGCCTGTCGGCGCAGGCGGTCGCGGTGTTGCAGCGGCGTCTGGCGGGCGAGACGGTGACGCAAGAGAGCAGTGGAATGAAGGCGCGGGAATGGCGGGAATTTGAAGAGGTTTGGGGGTGATCCGCGCATTGATCCTGCGGTCACCAATTTAAAGTCGAGGCAGACACCAAGATTGGTGCAACTTGTCCGGGCTGCGATCCGTTTCTAGGGCATGGTTCAACTCACGCCGCATATTCTGCACCGCTTTGGCCCCGGCGCCTTTGTCGTCGGGCTGGTCACGCTTCTTCTGTCAGGCTGCGGCGGGTCCGATGTTCTGAACGCTCTGGCATCGGAACGCGGCGTTGCCGTCCAGCGCGACATTTCCTACGGACCGGAGGATCGGCAGGCCTATGATCTGTACCGTCCGACGAACGTCCAGCCGAAGGGTCTGGTCATCTTCTACTACGGCGGCAGTTGGGATTCCGGGTCGCGCGGGATGTATGAGTTTCTGGGAACCTCGCTGGCGAAACGAGGCTATGTCACGGCAATCCCCGATTATCGTTTGTATCCCGAAGTGACCTTCCCGGCCTTTGTCGAGGACGGCGCGCTGGCGTTCCGGGCGATACGGGCGCGAGTGGGCGACACGGTTCCGACATTCGTGATGGGGCACAGCGCCGGGGCGCATATCGCGGGTATGATCGCCCTTGCGCCGCGTTATCTGAATGCGCAGGATCTGTCGCCCTGCGGCTCGATTGCCGGGTTTATCGGGCTGGCCGGCCCCTATGATTTCGAGATCAGCGAACGCTACGGCCCCACCTTCCCGGCGCAGACGCGCAATTTCAGCCAAGTTCTGCCCTTTGCGAAAGAAGGGAGGCATCCGCCGACGCTGTTGCTGCATGGCACCGCGGACACCACGGTCGAGCCGCGCGATTCCCAACTGCTGGCACAGGCGCTGCGGGCGAACGGCAACATGGTCGAACTGAAGCTGATGGAGGGCACCGGCCATATCGGGATTGTCGCGGCATTTTCGGGGGCGCTGCGCTTTACCGCGCCGACGCTGCCGCTGGTGACGGATTTCATGGATCGTATCGCCGCCGATCCGCCGGGGTGTCGCTAGACGGACTTGGTCGCCGTTGTTTCAGCGCGAACTTAGGCCGGGATCTGCGCTGCCAACCGCCTCAAGCTGAGATGCCCCCAGATCTGTCGACCCTTTGCGTGACAATTCTGGAAACAGGGAGAAGCATGAAGTTCATCGCAAAATCGATTTACGGACGAGTTCAAAAGGGACGCTGAGGCGCGGGTTTTTGATCGCGGCCATGCGGTCAGCGAGGAGCCCGGGACTGACGGTTCAAAGTGGCCGCCCCCGACAGGGTTTGGCTAACAGATATCACCTGGATCGAGACCCAGGCTGGCTCTGCCCGTCCGTTATCATTGAACTATTCTCAAGGTGGGTCGTCAGCTGGTCAGCCCAGTCGCGGATGAGAACTGACCAGGCGCTGCAGGCGCTGCCAACTGCCGTCTGGCGGCGCAAACTCGAAACGCAAGCAAACGGACAAAGGCATGCCGTCGCACGTTGACGTCGAGGTCAAGCAGTAGAAACTGAACGAGGCAGGGGGTTAGGAAGCCAGGTGCGGCCCAGTTTGATGCAACAGCCCCCATGATACAAAACTGTAGGCAGGTGCATCATATCTGGATGCGATATCTGATACCTGATCGTGCGATAAAGAAACTAAACTGTCGTAGTCCGGCTTGATTCTTATGACGAAAAATCAGTCGCTTATTTAGATATCAGAGTGTCTCCAAGGCTTGACATTATGGATCAAAAACAACAATCGACATACTAACGTAACGTTAAGCCTCAAGGGATCCCTCATGCCAACTTTCACCGGTCTTTACCTCGGTACGCTCTACGCGTCCGGGCCCTTCGACCCGACCGAGGGAAACACGACCGTCGAAAACCCGGACCGGTTTGAGGACCGCACCTTCGGCTCATCGTCGAACCCGCTATACGAGATGTCGACGGGTGTTGCGGATGCAGGTGCCGTGAACATCACCCTCGGTTCAGCCGATCCGGGTGGCGATGGCCTGCTGACGCAGAATAACGCCGGAAGCGTCTACGACGAATTCCAGGTGAACGGCGCGAGCGGCGGCTATCGCGCTGCCTTCGACATGGGGATCCGCTACGACGCCACCATCACCTATGCGGACGGGTCAACCGCGACGGTCCAGGTCTGGCTTGTTCAGGCTGAAACCACGGCGGTCAATTCCGCGGCGGGTTCGGCTGGACAGGTTTATGTCTTTCCCGACACCTCTGCCGGCGCAAATGCCGACGCCTTGTCCGCCAAGCCGATCGCGTCGATTGCGCTGGGATCCCATATCCCGGGTTCAGAGGTCAGCGCCGGGCTGGCGAAATCCAGTATCCTCGCGACCGATTTCAGCTATGACGGCGTCGTCAACGGGACATCCGGCAGCGACCTGATCGATGGCAATTACCACGAGGCACTTGGAAGCGGCGGAGCCGACCAGGTCGATGGCGGTGACGCCGTTGTCGGGCAATTCGGCAACAATGATTCCATCAGGGGGCTGGGCGGCAATGACACGATCTTTGCCGGTGAAGGCCGCGACACCGTTTCCGGTGGCACCGGCGCTGATCAGATTCACGGCGGGGCGGAAAACGACGTTATTACCGGGGATGCCGGCACCGATACGATCTACGGAGATGGTGGCGACGACACCATCAATGCCGGGTCCGAAAACGACGTTGTGTTCGGCAACGAAGGAAACGATTCGATTCTGGGCGGGGCGGGCAACGACAACCTGTCGGGCGACGGGGTCAGTGACCCGAATTATCACACCTATACCGGTTATGTTTTCGGGAACAACTTTCAGGATTCCGGCTCTGTCGCGGCGACCAATTATGACGGGATGCAAATCACCGGCGCAGCGACCACGATCACGATCCGCGACGATGACAACACCCTGCTGTCGGACTACCTCAACGAAGAGCAGTTCGTAGACGCGAACCAGGTCGTCCTGATCAACGGCGTCGAACACAAGGCATTTCTTGAACAGATCGTGACCATGGAGGATCCGGCGACTGGCGAGCAATATGTGTTTGCCCAGTTGGATGTCGATATCAACAACAACGATGCCGCTGGCGCGGGCGAACAGGGCAACGTCAACATCCTGCTTTCAGATAATGCGCCGCCGCCGGGCGCGACGCTGGTCTCGGTTTCGGGAACGGCCGTCAACGATCAAAATCTGGTCTATCCGCCATCATCCAGCGACGACACCATCCTGGGCGAGGCGGGGAACGACACGATCCACGGCCAGGCCGGCGACGACTCGCTGGATGGTGGTGCGGATAGTGATTCTATCGAAGGCAATGATGGCGACGACACGCTGCTAGGCGGCATAACGGGCGATGATACTCTGCTGGGTGGGTCGGGCGAAGATTCCATCATCGGCGGCGTTGGTTCGGACAGCATAGACGGTGGCGCCAACAACGACATCATCGACGCCGGAACCGGGGCTGACCAGGTCTTTGGTGGCAGCGGCGACGATACCATCACTGCAGGCGACGGCAATGATCTGGTCTATGGGGACAGCAACATTCCCGGTAGCCCGCAAGGTTATGAATACAAAGCCTATTACTTAGGCCAGAACTTCGCGGATCTGCTGCCCGGCCAGGTCGCGCATTATCTTAACGGGATCAATATCACCGGGACGCCGATCACGGTGACGATCAACGATAATGACCTGGAACTTCTGACCGATGACAATTCCGCGAATGGGGGCGTAAACGACAGCTTCAGCGACCTCGACCAGACAGTGACGATCAACGGCATCACCTATAATGTGTTGCTGGAGCAGCTGGTCACCTATCAGGACCAGTTCGGGAATACCTATCGCTTCGCTCAGCTCGATATCGACTACAACAACGACGGGATAGCAAACAACTCGCTCTCGCCCGAACAGGGCTCTCTGCAGCTGCTGCTATCGGATACGCCGCCACCTATTGGTGCCGATTTGACCCTGGTGCCCGGCTCAATCGACGGCTCGAACGACCTTCTTTATGACGACAACTGGGATGACTCGATCCTCGGCGGGGCTGGCGAGGACACGATCTATGGCGAGAAGGGCAACGACACCATCGACGGTGGTGCCGACAATGACACGATCAGCGGCGGCGACGGCAACGACTTGATTTTCGGCGGTGCCGGAAACGACTCGCTGATGGGCGATCTCGGTAATGACACCATCAACGCCCAGGACGGCAACGACACGGTCCTTGGCGGTGCCGGCGACGACAGTATCCAGGCAGGATCCGGTGACGACAGCCTCATGGGCGAGGCCGGCAATGACACGATCGATGGCGATGTCGGCATGGATACGATCGAAGGCGGCGCAGGCAGCGACACCCTGCTTGGCGGGGCGGATGCCGACTACATCGATGGCGGGGCAGATGCCGACGACATTGCAGGCGGCACCGGCAACGATACCATCTTGGGCGGTACCGGCGCGGATATAATCGATGGTGGCGCCGACAACGACAGCATCGACGGCGGTGCCGGCGACGATAGTCTGGACGGTGGCGATGGCGTCGACAATATTTCCGGCGGCACCGGCAGCGACGCGATTACGGCTGGCCGTGGCGACACCGCGACGGGCGGGGATGATCGGGATACGTTTACGCTTGATGTCAATCAGGTGGGAAGCGGCTCAGTCTTCACAGTCGATGGCGGCGCCGGCGTCGGCACCACGGCTGACTATGACTCGATCGTCCTTGGGCCCGGCCTGACCTATGCTGGCAATTGGAGCGGAGTGCGTGATGCTGACGACAACTCCTGGAGCGGCAGCTTCGACGTCGTCGACGACGCCTCAAATACCTACACCGTCAACTTCACGGAAATCGAGGGGCCGATCTGCTTTGCACGCGGCACCGAGATCCAGACCGAGACTGGCGTAAGAAAGGTCGAGCATCTTCGCGAAGGCGACATGCTGATGACCCGTGACAACGGGCCAAAGCCGATATCCTGGATAGGGTCGCGCGGCTTCGTGAATGATCAAAGCGAAAACGCCAGGAAGTTTTCGCCGATCCTCATCCGCAAGGGTGCGCTTGGCAGCGATCGCCCCAATCGCGATCTTTTCGTTTCGCCGCAGCACCGGATACTGGTCCGCTCGAAGATCGCACAGCGGATGTTCGGCGAGGACGAGGTGCTGATCGCAGCCATCCTGTTGCTGCAGATCGACGGGATCGAGCAGGTCTCGGATTTCGATGAGGTCGAGTATTTCCACATCCTCTTCGATCAGCACGAGATCGTCTATGCCAATGGCGTCGAGGCGGAATCCCTGCATACCGGCCCGGAAGCATTGAAGTCACTTCCGCTGGAGGCACGTCAGGAAATCTTCGCGATCTTTCCCCAACTTGCCGAGATGACGGGCGGCAGCTCGCGAAGCCTCGCCCGGTTCTCGCCAAAGGGGAAAAAGGCACGAAAGCTGGCCGAGCGTCAGCAGATGAAGCGGATGCCGTTGCAGTAAAAACCGACGGCTGTTGCGCGGCGGACAGTTCCGCCGCGCAACAACCACGGACGGCGTTTGGGGAACCTTCATGCTCGCCAAACTGCTTTCATTTCGTCAGATGGAGCTGTTCACATCGCACGACTGCGGGAACGACTTTTGTCGGGGCGGATGTGGACGAGATTAACAGTCTGTTGAAGAAGGCCACTCTCGACGCGGTTTCGAGAACATAATTCGCTTTTCGGCACAGTACGCGCTGCGTTCGATCCGTGGGATCGTCAACGCAGCGCTGGCAAGCCTCGATGCTGAAGTCGATGGACTCTAACCGATTTCGGCCGTCCCACCATCGCTCCAGAGCGCCTGATCCGGACGGACCTGCTGCAAATCCCGATCTCGATTCGATCCGAGTGGCAGTTGATGGAGCAGAGGGACGACAATTTGCGGCTTCGGGCGGTTCGTCTGGCTTGGCATGGACGACCCTCTCAGGGTCCCACGGCCCTCAAGAAGAACCGCGACTGTCGCTCTAAGACGAGCACTTTCGGTAGACGGTAATTTGGTCGAGGCGTGGGCGTCGATAAAGAGCCTTCAGCCGAAGGAAGGCAGGGCGACACCGGACAGGAACGATCCGTGCGGGCCGCCGCCATCAACTGACGAGACCTCCACCACCGCCGATCTAAACTAGCAGACCGAAGCCAACTGATGCTCGACCCGTCCCGCCCGACGCGCAACACCGAAGTGAGCCTTTGCGAGACAGGTGACGTCGCTCGGTTTCGATTCATCGCAGCGAATATCGCCGAGCGCAAAACCCTTCTGGATCTCGCGCAGCACTTGGCTCTTTGTTCGGCCGATGTTTCAGCCAGTTCCTTTTCGAGACGTTTCAACCGCGCTTTTACGGTGGCCAGCCGATCAAGGGTTGACGACTCTTGGTGGACGATCCGGTCCTTCGACTTTATAGGGATCTGCGCGCAATAGCTAACCTTCCCATCCCTGCATTTGCGTCTGACGATTAAGCTCATTTCAGTCGTCCTCGACAAGATTTTGGTAGTCCTGACGATTGCTGATGGCGACGAATAGGTCCGATGATGCCAAAACAACACCAAATAGGTCCGCGTGAGAAGTGCTATCCATGACTGATTCATCAATGAAAAAATTGGTCACCGGCGCACATCTCCTTAGCGTCGCGCCGATGATGGACTGGACCGACCGGCATTGCCGGGCGTTTCATCGGCTGATGTCGCGCCGGGCGTTGCTTTATACGGAAATGGTGACCGCGCCGGCTGTGATCCATGGTGATCGGGGGCGTTTGCTGGATTTTGCGGCGGCCGAGCAGCCCCTGGCGCTGCAGCTTGGTGGCTCGGACCCCGATGAGTTGCGCGCGGCGACGCGGATCGCGGCGCAGTGGGGTTACGATGAGGTCAACCTCAATGTCGGCTGCCCCAGTGACCGGGTGCAGTCGGGTTGCTTTGGCGCGGTGCTGATGAAAACGCCGCAGCTTGTGGCCGATTGTGTGGCCGGGATGATTGCGGAAAGCCCGGTCGAGGTTACGGTGAAATGCCGCATCGGGGTTGACGATCAGATCGCCGATGAGGTGCTGCCGCAGTTTCTGGCCACGATGCGCGCTGCCGGCATCAAGCGCATAGCCATTCACGCACGCAAGGCCTGGTTGCAGGGGCTGAGCCCCAAGGATAACCGCGAAATCCCACCGCTCGATTACCCTTTGGTTCACCGGATGAAAGCAGAGTTTCCCGATCTGCATCTGTCGATCAATGGCGGGATCGAGACGCTGGATCAGGCGCGCGATCATCTGCGGGTGATGGACGGGGCGATGCTTGGTCGGGCGGCCTATCAGCGACCGTGGGACATTCTGGGTCAGGCCGATCAATTGTGGGGCGACACGCCTCCGATGACCGGCCCGGTCGATGTGGCGCGGGCGATGCGGCCTTATCTGCAGGACCATCTGGCCGCTGGCGGGCGGTTGCATCAGGTCACGCGGCACATGCTGGGGCTGTTTCACGCGCTGCCCGGTGCCCGGAACTGGCGGCGTGTGCTGTCCGAGGGGGCCTCGCGCGGCGGGATCGAGGTATACGATGCGGCGCTGGCCGAAATCACCGATCTGGCCGTCGCAGATTAGGCCGTCGGCGTATCAGCCATGCGTCTCAACGGTCATCTCATGCGCCCATGGCGGGTTGGCGCCGTGACGAGAGACGGTGACCGCCGCCGCCTGTGCCCCCAGTGTCAGCGCCTTGTTCAGATGATCGGTCGTCAGCTCGCCAAGAGCTGATTTCTTTAGCATCCCTTGTTGCATCAGGCTGGCCAGCACGCCCGCATTGAAGGTGTCACCCGCGCCGATCGTGTCGGCCACCTCGGTGCGCACCGAGGGGGCAAAGACGGTCTCGCCGGCCCAATAGGCCCGTGCGCCTGCAGAGCCGCCGGTTTGCAGCACGACCCGCGGACCCTGATCCAGGACATGGCGCGCCGCATCCTCGTGCGATTTCTCGGGATGCAGCCATTCCAGATCGTCGCCGGACAGTTTGACAATATCGGCCTGCGGGATCAGCCGCGACAAGCGGGCGCGATAGGCGGCCTCGTCCTGAATGAAGAAGGGGCGGATATTCGGGTCCAGCATGACCGGAAGGCGCGCGGCCTCTCGTGTGATCAGCGCCTCGACGGCCGCACCGCAGGGATCGGGCACAAGGCTGATCCCGCCGGCGAAAAGCGCCGAGATGTCAGCGGGCAGGGCGGGCAGATCATCGGTGGCCAGCATCCGACCGGCAGAGCCTTCGTCATAGAAGGAATAGCGCGCCTCGCCGCCCGTCAGGGTGACAAAGGCCAGGGTGGTCGGCCGATCCGTTCGGGGGCACAGGTCGATGTCCACAGCCGCCTCGACCAGCGGGCGCAGCAATTGCTCGCCAAAGGGATCGCGAGAGATCGGCCAGAAATAGGCGGTCGGCACGCCCAATCGGCCAAGGGCGACGGTGGTGTTATAGACAGCCCCGCCCGCCAGAGGGCGGAAGCAGCCATCATCCGGCACCATATCAATCAGTGATTCGCCCGTGCACAGGATCATTTCGTCCTCCCTCGTTAGCTGCGAATGTTAGCGCCTGACAGCGGAAAGAAACAGCCCCGATCTGGGTTTAGGTGACTTGGACTTCGCTCATTGGCCGGCCGGCGCCTCTTGTGGTCAGCGGTTTGTGGTGGCACAGGGCGGGCATGAGTGAGAACACGCAGAAACTTGCCCTCGTTACCGGCGCCTCGCGCGGGTTGGGTTCGGCACTGGCCGAGGCGCTTGCCGCGCAGGGCTGGCATATCCTGGCCGTCGCCCGCACGACTGGCGCGCTGGAGGAACTGGACGACCGCATCCGCGCGGCAGGTGGCAGCGCCACGCTGGCACCGATGGACGTGACGGTGCCCGAGGCGATGGTGCAATTGGCCGCCTCGGTGCAGCAGCGGTGGGTCGGGCTGGATCTTTGGGTGCATCCGGCGATTCATGCCGCGCCACTGACGCCGACGCCGCATATCGACGCCAAGGATTGGGCGAAATCGGTCGAGGTGAACCTGAACGCGACGCGTGGGTTGATCGGCCTGATCGAGCCCTTGCTGATCGCGCGTCGGGGCACGGCGCTGTTCTTTGATGATCCCCATGCGGGCGATCCGTTTTTCGGCAGCTATGGTGCGACCAAGGCGGCGCAGATCGCGCTGGCGCGCAGCTGGGCCTCGGAAACCGCCAAACTCGGACCTCATGTCGCGATCGCCAAGCCTGCACCGATGCCCACAGCGACAAGGGCACGGTTCTATCCGGGTGAGGATCGTGGTGCATTGACGCCATGCCGCGTTGAGGCTGCGCGTATTCTGACAGAGCTGCAGGCCCGCTAGACGGCATCGCCCCGCCGCGCGGACTGAGAGAGGGACGGGAACAGGTCCTTGCCGTCAGTCCCGCCCAAGCGGCCGCGTTTCGCGCATCAGCCAAGCGGTGGTGTCACCACTGACCAGCGGTCCGATCTCGGTCGCGACGCGGGCGTGATAGGCATCGAGCCAGGCGATATCGTCGGGCGAAAGTGCCGCAGGATCGATCAGCCGGCGGTCGATGGGGCACAGCGTCAGCGTCTCGAAACCCAGCATCTCGCGCCCGTCTTCGGCCTCTGCCGGCTGGATGGCCACAAGGTTTTCGATGCGGATGCCAAAGGCGCCTTCGCGGTAGTATCCTGGCTCGTTTGACAGGATCATGCCCTCTTGCAGCGCGACATCGCTGGCCCGGCTGATCCGTGCGGGACCTTCATGCACGCACAGCGCCGCGCCAACACCGTGCCCGGTGCCGTGGTCGAAATCCAACCCCTCGGCCCAAAGGAACTGCCGTGCCAGCGCGTCCAGATGCGCGCCCGTCACGCCAGTGGGAAATCGAACCCGGCTAAGTGCGATCATGCCGCGCAGGACGGCGGTATTAGGGCCAATTGCATCCGGGCGTGCGCGACCTATGGCCAGCGTCCGGGTGATGTCGGTGGTGCCGTCGATATATTGACCGCCCGAATCGACCAGCAGGATCTCGCCCTCGACCAGCGGGCGATTGCTGTCGCGGGTGACGCGGTAATGGGGCAGCGCCGCATTGGGGCCGACGCCGCTGATCGTGTCGAAACTGATATCCAATATGCCCTGATCGCGGCGAAAATTTTCCAGCTTTTCAACAATGTCGATCTCGGTCAGGCCATCGGGGCCGTGGGCGTCCAGCCATGCCAATAGATCGGCCATGGCGACGGCATCGCGGCGGTGGGCATCGCGCATTCCGGCAAGCTCGGCCGCGTTCTTGCGGGCCTTGGGCAGAATGACCGGATCGCTGCCAGAGGCGATGCTGATCCCGCTAAGTTCCAGCCTCAGAAAGGCAGCCTCGGGCGCGGTGGCGGGATCCAGACGCATGGGGCCGGCTGCATTGTCCAATGCCGTGATCAGCTGCTCGGGCGGTTCGATCGTGACTGCATTGCCCAGATGTCCGCGCAGCGCGTCGTCGAACTTGGCGGGGTCGGCAAACAGCGCGACATGGCCGTCATCGCCCAGAATGGCAAAGCTTTGCACCACCGGATTGCGCGGCAGGTCGCTGCCCCGGATGTTCAGCAGCCAAGAGATCGAATCGGGCAGCGTCAGCAGTGCCGATTTCTGGCCGGCCTCGCGCAGGTCGGCGGCGATGCGGTCACGTTTTTCCATTGCCGTTTCGCCCGCCAGATCGTCGGGATGCAGGCGCGCGGCGCCAATTGCCGGGGCGGGGCGGTCGGTCCAGGCCGCGTCCAGCGGGTTCTGATCGGTCGCCAGCAGCGCAATGCCGCTGCCCTCAAGGCCGCTGCGCATGGCCTTGATCTCTTTGCGGGTGTGCAGCCACGGATCAAAGCCAACCGTGCCGCCCTGCGGCAGTGCCTCGCGCAGCCAATCGCTGGGCTTGGTCGCGGGCCAGTCGAGCACCGAAAACTGCGCCGGATCAACCTGCGCCCGTGCCTGCACCTTATAGCGGCCATCAACGAACAGCCCGGCGGTGCGCGTCGTGGCGATGGCAAATCCGGCGCTGCCGGTAAAGCCCGTCAACCAACGCAACCGCGCGTCTGCATCGGCCACATATTCGCCCTGATGGGCGTCCGCGCGCGGCACGATAAAGGCATCGAGCCCGCGATCGGACATCTTTCCGCGCAGGGCGGTCAGGCGGGCGGCATGATCGCCCTCGGCGCCTGCATCCTCGAATTGCTGGAAGGCGGTCACAGGCTTACGGTCTCCATCACTTCGGGGGTCAGAACGGTGACGCCGGGCAGTGCATCGACCAGCGGCTGCGCCGATTGTTCCAGCAGCGGGAAGGTCTTGTAGTGGCACGGGATCACTGTCTTGAAGTCAAAGTACTTCCTGGCCGCCCATGCCGCGCGGTCCATATCCATGGTGAAATGACCACCGGCGCAGAGGATGCCGATATCGGGCTGATGATATTCACCCATCCAGCCCATATCGGCCATGATATCGGTGTCGCCGCTGACATAGATCACATGGCCTTCGCCTGCGATCATGTAACCGGATTCGTGGCCCGCATAGACCGGCCCCTCATTGCCATCCAGCGATGAAGAATGGCTGGCATTGACCATTGTGACCTTGGCGCCGCCCAGATCGACCGTGCCGCCCTTGTTGAAACCCACGCCCTCGATCCCCTGATGCGTGGTCCAGGCATTGATCAGATCATAGATGCCGACAATCGGGATGCCCTGATCCTTGGCGATGGACAGTGCGTCGCCGGTGTGATCGCCATGGCCGTGCGTCAGCAGGATATGAGTGGCCCCAGCCAGCGCCTGATCGCGCTGATCCTCGGGAAAGACCGGGTTGCCGCTGAGCCAGGGGTCGATCAGGATCACGGCGTCCTCGATCTCTAGTCGAAAGCCCGCATGGCCAAGCCAGGTCAGTTTCATGGGAATCTCCTTGCTGGTTTTGTCGCAGGTTAGCGAGGGTTGCGGGGCAGGGCCAGCGTCACAAAAGGGGCCGGCGCGGAAATGGGCGTCCGGATATTGCGGACCCGGTCTGAATTTACGCAGGCGCGGCGTCGTCCAGCCGAAGGCGCAGGCGTTCGCGACCGCCCCAGGTGCTGATTTCCAGTTTGCCCGCCAGATGAAACCGCCGCCCGCGTGCACCCAGCAGCGCCGGACCAAGCGCCGTGTTCATGGCCCCCCAGGCAACCGCCTGCATCGGCGGGGTGCCGGGGCTGCGGAAATTCAGGCGCAGATGGCTGTCGCCCATGACGGCGGCGCTGTCGATCAACATATCCGCAAAGGCAAATCGCGGCGCTGGTGCCGCCTGTCCGAACGGGCCGGCATCTTCCAGCTGGCGCAGCATCGGTATGCTGGCGCCTGAGGGTTCGATCAGGCCAGAGATGCGCAGATCATGGATCCCGCTGCGCGCATCCAGATCGCGCGCCAGCAGTTCGGCCAGCCGGATCATTGCGGGCTCGATCGCATCCTGAGCGACGGTCAATCCGGCCGCCATGGCGTGCCCGCCGCCCTTGATCAGCAATCCTTCGCGGGCCAGCCGCTGGATCGCGCGGCCCAGATCGACGCCGGGCACAGAACGCGCGCTGCCCTTGCCGACACCGTCGTCAATGCCGATCACGACCGAAGGCAACCCGGTCGCCTCTTTCACCCGCGCCGCGACGATACCGACCACGCCCGGATGCCAGCCATCGCCCGCAGCCCAGCTAAGACCAGCGGTGCCGCGTGCCTCGACCTGGGCCAGCGCCTCTTCGCGTACGGCGGCCTCGATGGTGCGGCGGTCGCGGTTCAATTCGTCCAATTGCGCGGCCAGGTGTTCGGCCTCGGCTGCCTCGCGCGCGATCAGGCAGCGCGCACCCAGATCGGCACGGCCGACGCGCCCACCGGCATTGATGCGCGGCCCCAGAAGAAACCCCAGATGAAAGGCACTGGGCGCGCCGTCCAGCCGCGCCACATCCGACAGCGCCACAAGGCCCGGCCGTTCCCGCCGCGCCATGACCGACAGACCGCTGCGCACAAAGGCACGGTTCACGCCGACCAGTGGCGCCACATCGGCCACGGTGGCCAGCGCCACCAGATCGGTCAGGGCCATCAGCGCGGGCTCGGCATTCCCGGCCTTGCGCAGCCCGCGACCTGCCTGCACCAGTGTCAGAAACACGACCCCGGCGGCGCAAAGATGACCTAGCGCGCCGTCCTCATCGGCGCGGTTCGGGTTCACGACGGCTAACGCCGGCGGCAAGGTCTCGCCGCCCTGATGGTGATCCAGTACCATCACATCGGCTATGCCCTCGGCGGCCGCCAGTGCCTCATGCGACAGCGTGCCGCAATCGACGCAGATGATCAGGTCATGGGACGATGCCAGTTCGGCAATGGCTGGCGCATTGGGGCCATAACCCTCGTCGATCCGGTCGGGGATATAGACGGTCGGGTCGGGTTGCCCGAGGGCGCGCAGCCACCAGACCAGCAGCGCCGCCGAGGATCCGCCATCGACATCGTAATCTGCAAAGACCGCGATCCGTTGCCTTTGAAGCGCCGCAATCACCAGGCGTTCCGCTGCGATCGCCATATCGCGCAGGATCAACGGATCGGGCAGCAGGTCGCGCAGTTTTGGCGTCAGAAAGGCGTCCGCCTCGGCCGCCTCGACCCCGCGTTCGGCCAGCACGCGCGCCACCGGCAAGGGCAGCGATGCGGCCTGCGCCAGACCTTCTGCCAACCGCGAGGCTGCCGGGTCCGGGCCGATCCAGCGTCGCCCGGTCAAAGATTGCTCGACACCCAGAAACACCCTCATGACTGCAATGACGCCCAGTGCATCATCCGTCGGCATTTGCTGCTAGTTCTGTTGTGTTTCATCTGCGACTGCACCCCGTTTCGCAGCCCAGCTATGCACCGCCATGCGCAGAAAGTGAAGCGCGGGCCTGACCAGTTTCCCGTGAGCGGGGGGCAGCTCATCGCAACTGCCGAATGCGGGTGCGGGCTATTGTCGACGGCGCGTGATCAAGGCAAAGTCCGCCGGATTTGAAAGCCGGGTCGCGGTGCTGGGGGCCGTTCATGATGCAAGATTGGGCCGGATTGCTGCGCGACAACTGCGGTATCGAGGCCGCCCTGACGCGGCTCAATGGCGAATATGATCTGAACTTCAGGGCAGAAACCACGGAAGGCGCGGCCTTTATCCTCAAGGTGATGCACGCGGGCTGCGATCCGGCATTGATCGACATGCAGATCGCTGCACTGAATCATGTGGCGCAGCAGGCACCCGATCTGCCGATGCCTCGGGTAATCGCGGCCAGGGATGGGGCGCAGGTGGTGATGGCCACGGATGCGGATGGGCAGCAGCGGCTGGTCTGGCTGCAAACCGTTCTGCCGGGCTGTTGCTACGCCGATTTCTCGCCGCATTCGCCTGCGCTGATCCATGATCTGGGCGCTCAGGCGGGGCGGCTTGCCGCAGCCCTGGCCGGATTTGAGCATCCGGTGCTGGCGCGCGATTTCAAATGGGATCTGATGAAGGCGCATTGGGTCGGGGCCAAGCTGTCGGTGATCGACGACGGGGCGCGGCGCGAGTTGCTGGAACGGATTGTTGAAGATTTCACTGCCTTGCGCCCGGACCTTGCGG
The DNA here is from genome assembly GCF_002847305.1 of Paracoccus tegillarcae. Taxonomy (NCBI): domain Bacteria; kingdom Pseudomonadati; phylum Pseudomonadota; class Alphaproteobacteria; order Rhodobacterales; family Paracoccaceae; genus Paracoccus; species Paracoccus tegillarcae. The sequence continues at coordinate 2,867,881 of NZ_CP025408.1, forward strand.
CGCTGCCTCTGCAGGCGTCGCATAACGATCTGAACGACTATAATATTCTGGTCGGCCTGCAGGATAACCGACCGCTTGTGTCAGGGTTGATCGACCTTGGTGACATGTGCGCGACGCCGCGTATCTGCGATCTGGCAACGGCTGCGGCCTATGTCGTGCTGGACCACCCTGCGCCAGAACATGCGCTGGCAGCGCTCGTGGCGGGTTATCATGGCCAATATCCCCTCTCTGGCTCAGAGGTCGACCTGGTCTGGCCGTTGCTGCGAATGCGGCTGGCGCTGAGCGTGGTGAATTCGACGCTGATGGAACGGGACACGCCGGACGATCCCTATGTCACCATCTCGCAAGCACCTGCCTGGCGGTTTCTCGAAGGCAACAGGATCGATCCCGAATTGCTGCGCTGCCGCCTGCGTACCGCCTGCGGCCTGCCGCTGAATGCCGCCGCCCGACGCATCACCGATTGGCTTGCACAGGCGCGCGGCAGCTTTGCCCCGGTGATCGGCACCTCGCTGGCGCAGGCGCGCATGGGGGCGTTGTCGGTTGCGTCATCGACCATTCCGCGCAACCCGTTCGACATCACCCCGGCAGAGGCGGCGACCCTGGGCGGCGACCGCTTCGGGCCAGACGAAATCTGGCTGGGTCACTACGGCGAGCCGCGCCTGATCTACACCGCCGCCGCCTTTCGCGCGGGTCCGTGGAAGGCCTCATCTCGGCGCAGCGTTCATCTGGGCGTCGATATCTTTGCGCCTGCGGGTCAGCATATCCACGCGCCGATGGACGCGATTGTCGCGGTGGTCGAGAATCGAACCGGACCGCTGGATTATGGCGGCATGGTGATCCTGCGCCATGAAACGCCGGCTGGCGATGCGTTCCACAGCCTGTACGGGCATCTCGATTTCGACAGTTGTGCCGGGCTGCGTCCGGGCGAGCGGATTGACCGGCGTACGGCTTTTGCCCGGCTTGGGGCGGTAGATTGCAACGGTGGCTGGGCGCCGCATCTGCATTTCCAGCTTGCGCTGAGCCTTGCCGGCATGGGTGCCGACTGGCCCGGTGTGGCCGATCCCGATGACATGGGGCTGTGGGGGACGATCTGTCCAAACCCCGCCGCGCTGCTGAACCTGCCAGATGATCGTGTCGCCCATGTCGCGACCGACAAGACCCATGTCCGCGACGTCAGGGCGCGGCACTTTGGCGGCAATCTCAGGCTGAGCTATTCCGATCCGGTGATGCTGATGCGTGGCTGGCGACATCATCTGTTCGACGAATGGGGCAGGCCCTATCTGGACGCCTATAACAATGTGCCGCATGTGGGCCATGCCCATCCGCGTCTGCAGGCGGTGGCCGCAGATCAATTGCTGCGGATGAATTCTAACACCCGCTATCTGCACCCTGCCCAGACAGGGTTCGCAGAAAAGCTGCTGACAAAACTGCCGCCCGAGCTGTCGGTTTGCTGGTTCGTGAATTCCGGCAGCGAGGCCAACGAACTGGCCCTGCGGCTGGCGCGCGCGGCAAGCGGTGGCAAGGCGATGATCACGCCCGATCACGGCTATCATGGCAACACCACCGGCGCGATCGACCTCTCGGCCTACAAGTTCAACGCACCCGGCGGGGTTGGTCAGCCTGACTGGGTCGAGTTGGTCGACATTCCCGACGACTATCGCGGCGCTTACCTGCGCGGTGATCCGCAGGCCGGCGAAGGCTATGCGGCGCAGGTCGATGCGGCGATTGCGCGGCTGACGGGCAGGGGACAACGACTGGCCGGTTTCATCGCCGAGACCTACCCCTCGGTCGGGGGGCAGATCATCCCGCCGCCGGGTTATCTGCAAGGGGTCTATGCCCGCATCCGCGCGGCGGGTGGCGTCTGCATCGCCGATGAAGTGCAAACCGGACTGGGGCGGCTCGGATCGCATTATTTCGCGTTCGAGGCGCAGGGTGTGCTGCCCGATATCGTGGTGCTGGGCAAACCCATCGGCAACGGCCACCCGATCGGTGTGGTCATCACCACGCCCGCGATTGCACGCGCCTTTGAAAAGGGCCCCGAGTTCTTTTCGACCTTTGGCGGCTCTACCCTCTCATGCCGGATGGGCAAGACGGTGCTGGATATCGTGGATGACGAAGGGCTGATGCAGAACGCGCAGGCAATGGGCGAACGGCTGATGCAAGGGCTGGCCGGGCTGGCGGCGCGGCATGCCCTGATCGGCGATGTGCGCGGCCAGGGGCTGTTCATCGGGGTCGAGATGGTCACGGATCGCGACCTGCGCCATCCCGCCACACGCCAGACCAGCTATGTGCTGAACCGGATGCGCGAAGAGCGTGTCCTGATCGGCTGCGAAGGGCCTGACAACAATATCCTGAAAATCAGGCCGCCGCTGACCATCGACGCCGAAGATGTGGACATGCTGCTGGACCGGCTGGATCTGATCCTGTCCGAAAACGGCAGTCAGCCGTGATCTAGTATCACCGCCGCTCGGCGCGGTTCGATGCAGCCACCCGCGCTATCAGCGGACCATATCGACGAACCAATTGTGGTTCTGATCCTTGATCTGCTGAATCAGCACCTCGATGCGAGACAGATGCCGTGTCATGGCCTCGGCTGCTGCCTCGCTGTCGCGCGCCGCGATTGCGGCGAGGATCACGATATGCTCGCGCAGCGCCAGTTGCTGCGAGGTGGAACTGAGCGACAGCATCCGCACCCGATCCATATGCGCCTTGTGATCCTGGATCAGATCCCAGACATAATCATGGCCGGACAGTCTGCAGATCCCGCGGTGAAAATCTTCGTCCAGCTTGTGAAACAGCGGGGCGTCGTTGCTGTCGACGGCGACGCCCTGCTGGTCAAGAATGGCCTGCAACATCGCGATATCTTCGGCTGACAACACCTCGCAGGCGGCGCGCGTTGTCTGCGTTTCCAGCGCAGTGCGAATAAAACGCGCGCGCAAGATCGCCTCTTCCGAGATCAGGCTGACGACCGATCCGCTTTGCGGTCTGATCTGTAGGAAGCCAAGCCTTTCCAACCGCTTGAAGGCCTCTCGGACGGGTTGGCGCGAGACCCCCATGCGCTTGCCGATATCGGTTTCGCTGATCTTTGCCAGGGGTGGCAGCTCCAGTGTCAGGATGCGCTGCTGTAGCACGTTGAACACCTGATCGGCGACGCTTGGCCGGGTGGGCGGATCCAGCGTGGGCAGGACCAATTCTGTCTCGTGCTGGGTTACGGCTTTTTGCAAGACCCGTCCCTCCTGTTTCTCGTTGCCGCCAATATAACACATCTTTCTGCCAACTTCACAACTAGAATATTAGTTGACAAATTCTGAACCCGCAAACTAGGATATTAGTTATCAAGGGCGCAGACGCGATGCGAATCGGCCGGCGCAAAGGGGGGATGATGACACTGCTTGACGAAGATCGACTGTTTCCGACCGAGCCCGCAGTCCGCGGTCTGGCTCGTGCGCTTTATGACGAGATAAGCGATCTGCCGATCATCAGCCCCCACGGTCACACCGACCCGCGCTGGTTTGCTGAAAACCAGCCGTTTCCAGACCCGGCCCAATTGTTCGTGACGCCTGATCACTACGTATTCAGGATGCTGCATTCACAAGGCATCCCGTTGGAAGATCTGGGTGTCCCGCGTGTCGATGGTGGCGCAACAGAAACGGATTCGCGCAAGATCTGGCGGCTGTTCGCCGAGAATTTCCACCTGTTCCGTGGCACGCCGTCGCGCATGTGGGTCGAACATGCGTTCCAGGAGGTGTTCGGCGTCACCAAACGGTTTTCCGCCGAGACCGCAGATGAAATCTATGACCAGATCAGCGATTGCCTTGGCCGCGACGATTTCCGTCCCCGTGCCCTGTTCGAGCGTTTCAATATCGAGGCGATCTCGACGACCGAAAGCGCGCTGGACGATCTGAAATGGCACAAGATGATCCGCGATAGCGGTTGGGGCGGCAACGTCGTGACCGCCTATCGTCCCGATGCCGTGGTCGATCCCGAATTCGACGGTTTCGCGCAGAACATCGCGCGGTTGGGCGATTTGGCCGGGGAAGATGCGACCAGCTGGACCGGATACCTGGCCGCGCATCGCAACCGCCGTGCATTCTTCAAATCCTTCGGCGCCACCTCCAGCGACCATGGCCACGCAACCGCGCGCACAGAGGATCTGCCGCAGGATGTGGCGGCCAAGCTGTTTGACAAGGCGCTGCAGGGCAAATGCTCGGCGGACGAGGCCGATATGTTCCGCGGTCACATGCTGACCGAAATGGCGCGGATGAGCCTGGATGACGGGCTGGTTCTGCAGATCCATCCGGGATCAGCACGCAACCACTCGGCCGATATCACCGCGCGGTTCGGCCGCGACAAGGGCTACGATATTCCGACGCGCACCGACTATGTCACTGCGCTGCGTCCGCTGCTGAATGCGGTGGGCGAACGGTCCGATATGACCGTCATTCTGTTTACGCTGGATGAGACCAGCTACACGCGCGAGCTCGCGCCGCTGGCTGGTGTTTATCCGGCGCTGAAACTGGGGCCGCCATGGTGGTTCTATGACAGCTATGAAGGGATGATGCGGTTCCGCGAAATGGCGACCGAGACCGCCGGTTTCTACAACACCGTCGGCTTCAATGACGACACCCGCGCATTTTGTTCCATCCCCGCAAGGCATGACGTCGCACGGCGGGTGGATTGTTCGTTCCTGGCCAATCTGGTCGCCACAGGGCGGCTGGCCGAGGACGAAGCACCAGAGGTCGCACATGACCTTACCTACCGGCTTGCCAAGCAGGCCTACAGGCTCTGAAAACCAAAAAACTCTGGGAGGAGAAACATGTTTAAATTGGTGATCCCGACGCTGCTTGCCAGCACCGCGCTCGTATCGGCGGCAAACGCCTGCGAGACGACATTGCGGTCCTCGGACACGCATCCCGACGGCTATCCCACGGTGGTCGCCGTGGAGAGGATGGGCGAGATGCTGGAAGAGCGCAGCGAAGGCCGTCTGTGCATCGAGGTTTTCCACTCGGCGCAATTGGGTGAGGAAAAGGACACGATCGAACAGACGCAGTTCGGCGTGATCGACATGAATCGCGTTTCTCTTGGGCCGTTCAACAACATCATCGAGGAAACCCAGGTGCCCTCGCTGCCCTATATCTTCCGCTCGGTCGAGCACATGCACAAGGTCATGGACGGCCCCGTAGGCCAGCAGATCCTGGATGCCTTTGGCGATCACGATCTGGTCGGGCTGGCGTTTTATGATGGTGGCTCGCGCAGCTTCTACAATTCCGAAAAGCCGATCACCTCGATGGCCGACATGGAGGGGATGAAGTTCCGCGTGATGCAGTCGGACATGTTCGTCGATATGGTCAGCGCCCTGGGCGCCAATGCGACGCCCATGCCTTACGGCGAGGTCTATTCCGGGATCCAGACCGGCGTCATCGACGGCGCCGAGAACAACTGGCCATCCTATGACAGTTCCGGCCATTTCGAGGTCGCGAAATACTATACGATGGACGAGCATCTGATCGTACCCGAAGTGCTGGTCATGTCGCGTACCGCTTTTGACGGCCTGAGTGCCGAAGATCAGGAACTGGTCCGGCAGGCAGCCAAGGATTCGGTGCCGGTCATGCGCGAGTTGTGGGCGGCCCGCGAGGCAGAGTCCGAGGCCAAGGTGCGCGAGGCCGGCGTCGAGATCGTGACCGATATCGACAAGACCCCGTTCATCGAGGCGATGGTGCCGGTCTACGAGAAATATGTCACCTCGCCGGTGCTGCAGCAGATGGTGCAGGACATCCAGGCGACCGAATGACGTCACGCAGGCCCGCGCCATTCGGTGCGGGCCGATCCACTTCGGATCAGGGGTAAACGCATGCAAGACAGGATGAAGTCCATCGCCGAGGCAACCGGCCTGCTGGCCCGTGCGGCGCTGTGGCTGGCCGGGATCGGTCTGGTCCTGATGACCGCGCTGATCGCGGCGCAGGTTTTCTGGCGCTATATCCTGAATGACAGCATCATCTGGACCGAGCCTGCCTCGGTCATGATCATGGGCTGGTTCATCTTTCTGGGTGCGGCCGTCGGCATCCGCGAGGGCTATCACCTGTCCTTCGACGTGCTGCTGTATGTGCTGCCCGATACCGTCAAGAAAATCCTGCATTCAGTGTCCGATCTGGCGGTCGGCGGCTTTGGCGTCGGCATGATCTGGTATGGCTGGCAACTGGCCGCCAAGACCGCCGGGAATACGCTGCCCAGCCTTGGCATTTCAGGCGCGTTCGACTTTGCCCCGATCATCGGAGGCGGCGCGCTGGTCGTGCTGTTCTCGATCGAGCGCATCTTGCGACGTGCAGCCGGTCTGCACACCGCTCGCTTTGGCGAAGAGCCGTTGGAGGACGGGTGATGGAACTGTATGTCCTGTTTGGAACCTTCGTCTTTCTCCTGCTGATCGGCACGCCGGTGGCCTTTTGTCTGGGCGTGGCCAGTTTCGCGACCGTCATCTATCTGGACCTGCCGCCCGTCGTGGTGTTCCAGCGGCTGAATTCCGGTGTGTCGGTGTTCGCGCTGATGGCCATTCCGTTCTTTATCTATGCCGGCGACCTGATGGTGCGCGGTGACATTGCCCGCCGTCTGGTCGCTCTTGCGGGCGCCTTTGTCGGGCATCTGCGCGGCGGGCTGGGGCAGGTCAACGTGCTGTCCTCGGTCATGTTCGGCGGGGTTTCGGGTTCGGCCGCGGCCGATGCCAGCGCCGTGGGCGGGCTGATGGTGCCGCAGATGAAAGCGCGCGGATATGATGTCGATTATGCGGTGAACATCACCGTGGTCAGCTCGATCATCGCGCTGTTGCTGCCGCCGTCGCATAACATGATCATCTATTCCATCGCGGCAGGGGGACGGATCTCCATCGCGGATCTGTTCACCGCCGGGATCGTGCCGGGATTGCTGCTGGCCCTGGTGCTGATGATCGCATCCTGGTGGGTTGCCGTGCGCAAGGGCTATCCCGTTCAGGCCTTCGAGGGCTTTGGAAGGATCGGCCATTACTTCGTCTCGGCGCTGCCCGGACTTGTGTTGGTAGCGATCATCTTCGGGGGCGTACGCTCGGGTATCTTTACCGCCTCGGAATCGTCGAATATCGCGGTGGTCTACGCGCTGTTGGTGACCTTCTTCGTCTATCGCAGCCTCAGCTGGCACGATTTTGTCGAGGCGACATTCGCGGCCGTCCGCACCACAGCCATGGTACTGATGGTGATCGGCTGTGCGGCCTCATTCGGCTGGCTGCTGGCATTTCTCAAGGTGCCGGCCTCGATGGTCACGCTGCTGCAGAACGTATCGGACAATCCGATCGTCATCCTGTTGCTGCTGAACGTCGTTTTGCTGATCCTTGGCACTTTCATGGACATGTCGCCGCTGATCATCATCACCACGCCGATCTTCTTGCCCGTCGCCGTCGCCTTTGGCATCGACCCGGTGCATTTCGGGGTGATCCTGATCCTGAACCTTGGCATCGGTTTGTGTACGCCACCGGTGGGTGCGGTTCTGTTCGTCGGCTGTGCCGTTGGGCGCATACCGATCTGGGACGCCGTTCGCACGATCTGGCCGTTCTACGGCGCCGCCTTCGCTGTGCTGATGCTTGTCACCTATATCCCTGCGCTGTCGCTGTGGCTGCCCGCGCAGTTCCGCTGACCCACGTGGCGTCTGACCGCAGACCCGAGAAGGAGTAAACCCGATGACCTTGATGCGAAACCTTGCTGCCATCTGTGCGCTCTGCTGGTCCTCTGCTCAGGCGCAGGAGATTCCGGCCGAACATCTGGCCGTCGCAACGCAGCCGGCCACTGTCGGATGGGCCAGTGTCGAGGGTGAGACAACCGGCGGTGCGGCGGCGACCGCCGAGCAGGTCCATGTGGTCTCGTCGCGCGCTGAACTGGTCGCGGCACTGGGTGGCGACAACGCCGGCAACGCGACCAATGATACCCCTGCGATCATCTTTGTCAGCGGCACGATTGATCTGACCGCCGATGATCAGGGCGGCGCGCGGGACATGTCTGCATTTGCAGATCCCGAATATGACGAGGCTGCCTATATCGCCACCTACGACCCCGAGGTCTATGGCCGCGAAAACGAACCCGAAGGCCCGCTGGAGGACGCACGCAAACGTTCGCAGCAGGCGCAGGCACTGGTCAGCGTCATTCGGGTGGGTGCCAACAAGACGCTGATCGGTCAGAACGATGCCCGGATCATCAATGGCACCTTGCTGCTGAAAGAGGTCAGCAACGTCATCATCCGCAACATCACCTTCGAGGATTCCTACGATTTCTTTCCGCAATGGGACGCGACGGATGGCAGCGAGGGGAATTGGAATTCGGAATATGATCTGATTTCCATCGAGACGGCGACCCATGTCTGGATCGATCATTGCAGCTTTTCCGACGGCGCTCGGCCGGACGATCACACCCCGCCGGTCTTTGGTCGCGTCAAGCAGCACCATGACGGGTTGGTCGATATCAAGACCATGGCCGACCATATCAGCATCACCAACAATCGGTTTTTCGACCATGACAAGGTCCACCTGATCGGATCCTCCGATAGCCGGACCGAGAACCGTGGGCATCTGAAAATCACCCTGACCGGTAACTGGTACGACAATATCGGCCAGCGCACCCCGCGTGTGCGGTTTGGCCAGGTTCATGTCTTTGGCAATCTCTTCACGCCGCGCGCGGATGGTCCCTATGCGTTTTCCTATGCTTTGGGTGCCGGCATCGAATCCCACATCCTGTCCGAAGCCAATGCGTTCGAACTGCCCGATGCTATTGCGCCTGCCGCCATCCTGCGCAGCTACAAGGGCGACAGGGCGCAGGACAATGGCTCGATCGTGAACGGCGAGGCCGTCGATCTGGTGGCCGCGCATAATGCAGCCAACCCCGACACGCCGCTGGCACCGACGGTCGACTGGACGCCGCCCTATGACTATTCGCCCGCCGACCCTGCCACCATCGCAGAACAGATCCGCGCCGATGCCGGTGCCGGGGCGCTGTTGCCCCGGTAATCGCTGCAAACCCTGACCGAACCGAAAGACTGAACCATGCCCAACACCCATCCCGTTGTCCCGACCGATCCCGGCGTTACCCGCCAGGTGCTGGCCGAAAGCCCGGACATGATGGTCGTCGCCTTCCGCTTTGACACCGACGCCGAGGGGGCCTTGCACCATCACCCTCACGTGCAATCGACCTATGTCGAGGCGGGGCGCTTTACCTTCATCCTTGAGGGTGCCGAGCATGATCTGGGGCCGGGCGACAGCCTTGTGATTCCCTCGGACGCAGCCCACGGTTGTGTGTGCCGCCAGGCGGGCACGCTGATCGACACCTTCACACCCCGCAGCGACGATTTTCTCTGATTGGAAAGACTGAACAATGCTCAAGACACAAACACGCCATGCCATCGACCCCGCAACCACCAAGACGCTGGATACCGATCAGCTGCGCGATCATTTCCATGTCGGCGGGCTGTTCAGCGATGGCGAGATCGATCTGGTCTACAGTCACTATGACCGCCTGATCCTTGGTTCTGCCGTGCCCGCTGGCGGGTCGCTGGTGCTGGATGCCGTCGCAGAAACCGGGACGCCCTCCATTCTTGACCGGCGCGAAATGGGTGTGCTGAACATCGGCGATACTGGCAGCGTCAGCGTTGGCGGGCAGGACCATACGCTGGAAAACGGCGAAGTGCTGTATATCGGCATGGGCTCTGGTCCCGTGACCTTTGGCGGCAATGGCCGCTTTTACGTCCTGTCCGCGCCGGCACATCAGACCTATCCGACCAAACTGATCAAGCTGTCTGACGCCCGCCGTGTCGAGTTGGGCTCGCGCGAGACGGCGAATGAACGCGTGATCATCCAGTTCCTGCATCCCGAGGTCTGCCAAAGCTGTCAGTTGCTGATGGGCTATACGCAATTTGCAGAAGGCTCGGTCTGGAACACCATGCCCGCCCACCTGCATGACCGCCGGATGGAGGCCTATCTGTATTTCGGCCTGCCGCAGGATCAGCGCGTCTTTCACTTCATGGGTGAGCCGTCGCAGACCCGCCATATCGTCATGGCCAATGAAGAGGCCGTGATCTCTCCGCCCTGGTCGATCCATTCGGGCGCGGGCACCTCGTCTTACACGTTCTGCTGGGCGATGGCGGGCGACAATGTCGATTTCACCGACATGGACATGGTCGCGATGGAGGATCTGCGCTGATGGCGGGCCCGTTTTCCCTTGAAGGTCGCCATGCGCTGGTCACGGGTGCGAATACCGGGATCGGTCAGGCCATTGCCGTGGGGCTGGCCGAGGCCGGGGCGAAGGTCATCTGCGCCGGTCGCCGGGCCAGCGACGAGACGGTCGATCTGATCTCCCAGGCAGGTGGCACCGGATCGTCGGTGCTGGTGGATTTTGCCGATCCGATGGCGGGCAATTCGCTGTTTGACGGGCAACAGATCGACATTCTGGTCAACAATGCCGGCATCATCCGTCGCGACGATGCCGTCGATTTCTCAGAGGCCGATTGGGACGATGTGATCGACGTCAACCTCAAGGCGCTGTTCTTTACCACGCAGGCCTTTGCCAAGCCGGTTCTGGCGCGGGGCGGTCATGCGTCGGTGGTGAATATTGCGTCGCTTCTGTCGTTTCAGGGCGGCATCCGGGTGCCGTCCTACACGGCCTCGAAACACGGGGTCGCCGGTCTGACCAAGCTGATGGCGAATGAATGGGCGGCCAAGGGCATCAACGTGAATGCCGTCGCGCCCGGCTATATCGCCACCAACAACACCGAGGCTCTGCGGGGTGATCCCGCGCGCAATCAGGCAATCCTTGATCGCATCCCCGCCGGTCGCTGGGGCGAGGCCTCTGACATCGCCGGGGCGGCGGTTTATCTGTGCACGCCGGCGGCGCGCTATGTCCACGGTGCAATCTTGAACGTTGATGGAGGCTGGCTTGCCCGCTGAAAGACTGACCCATTCGGGCGCCCCGCGCCCCGGCACCGGCATCGTCCATCTGGGACTGGGTGCGTTCTTTCGCGCCTTTGGCTGCGTCTACATCGCCGATGCGATGGCATCTGGTGGCGGCGACTGGGGTATTGTGGGCGTATCGCTGCGCAGCCCTGACACGCGCAACGCGCTGTCGCCGCAGGGCTGGGCCTATAATTCCGTCACGCTTGGTCCGGATGGCGAGAAGGCTCGGGTGATCGAGGTGCTGAACGATGTGCTCGTTGCACCGAAAAACCCCGAGGCGGTTCTGTCCGCCATGGCTGACCCGGGCGTAAAGATCGTCACGCTGACGGTCACGGAAAAGGGCTATTGCCACAATCCGGCCACCGGCAGGCTGAATGCCGATCACCCCGATATCCGTCACGATCTGGAAGATGCCCTGCCGGTTTCGGCCGTCGGCTATCTGGTTCGCGCGTTGCAGCGCCGCCGTGACGCGGGTCTGGCGCCTTTCACCGTGCTGACCTGTGACAACCTGCCGGAAAACGGCAAACTGGTGCGCGGGCTGGTGCTGGATTTCGCCCGGCTGCTGGACCCATCGCTTGCCAGCTGGATAGAGGCAGAGACGCGGTTTCCATCGACCATGGTCGACCGGATCACACCGGCCACCACCGATGCCGATATCGCGCGCGTCGAAGAACTGACCGGCAGGCATGACGCCGCGCCGGTGATGCATGAACCCTTTGCGCAATGGGCGGTCGAGGATGATTTCGTCGGCGGTGAGCGACCCGATCTGGCCGCCGCGGGCGCCGAAATGGTCAGCGATGTCACCGCGCATGAGCACATGAAGCTGCGGATGCTGAACGGCACCCATTCCTCGCTGGCCTATACCGGCTATCTGGCGGGGCATGAAACCATCGCGGCGACTGTCGCCGATCCGGTTTACGCCGATTTTGTCCGGCAGTTGTGGTCCGAGATCATCCCGACCGTCGAGGCTCCCTCGGGCGTCAGTCTGGACGCCTATGCCGACGCGCTGTTTGATCGCTACGCCAACCCGGCGGTTCGTCACCGGACCTGGCAGATCGCGATGGACGGCAGCCAGAAGCTGCCTCAGCGCCTGTTGGGGACACTGCGCGAGAACCTGGATGCCGGGCGCGCTTCGCCCGCGCTTTACCTCGCCGTTGCGGCCTGGATGCGCTATGTCGGCGGCATCGACGAGGCGGGCGGCGCGATCGAGGTCAAGGACCCGCTGGCAGCGCACTTGCGCGAATTGTCCGATGCAGCCGATACACCTGCTGACACAGTTGCCGCCCTGCTGGCCGTCGACGACATCTTTCCACCCGAACTGGCCGCACGTCTGCAACAGCCTGTGACACAGGCGGCTGAACTGCTGTGGGCCAAAGGTGCGCGCAAAGCCGTGCAAGAGACGACTGCATGATCCGTACCGACCCCCCGTACCGGCACCAGAACGGAGCTGCAAAATGAGCAAGAGAGCTGTGACCATCGCCTATATCGGTGGCGGTTCGCTGAACTGGGCCTTTCGGCTGATGGCCGATCTGGCGCATGATACGACGCTTGCGGCGCATGTGCGGCTGTACGATATCGACCACGCCGCGGCAGAACGGAACGCCCGGATCGGCGCCCGCTTTGCCGAGGTGTCCAAGGGTCAGCCTGCGACCTATCAGGCGGTGCCCGATATCGCGCAGGCGCTTGCCGGGGCCGATGTCGTGGTCGTCTCGATCCTGCCGGGGCAGTTCGACGATATGGCGCAGGATGTGGATATCCCCGCGCGATTTGGCATCCTGCAATCGGTTGGCGACACGGTCGGGCCGGGCGGGTTCTTCAGGGCGCTGCGCTCGATTCCGATGATTGCGCAGATTGCGCGCGATATCCGCGATCACGCGCCAGAGGCCTGGGTCTGCAACCTGACCAACCCGATGAGCGTGCTGACCGGCGCCATGTACAGCGCCTTTCCCGAGATCAAGCTGTGGGGCGAATGTCACGAAGTGACCAAGCTGCGCCATCAGGTCGCCTGGATCGCCAACAACGAGGCGGGTGGGCCGCAGGTCAGCCATCGCGATGTCATCGTCAACGTGCTGGGGATCAACCATTTCACTTTTGTCGACGCCATCGGGCTGAAAGGCCGCGACATGCTGCCCGCCTATCAGGAATTTGTGAACCAGCACGGCAATAGCGGCTGGTCGTCGCGCGAGCCCGACCCCGAGGACGATCACGACACCTACTTCATGGATCGCAGTCGGGTGAAGTTCGATCTTTATCGCCGCATCGGCATACCGGCGGCGGCGGGTGACCGGCATCTGGCCGAGTTCATGCCGCAAGGCGACTATCTGGATACTCATGCCGATTGGGGCTTTGCGCTGACGCCGGTTGCCTACCGGATGCGCGATCGCGACAGCAAACGCGAACGCGCCGCCGCGCTGGCCGCAGGGCAGGGCACGCCGCAGGCAGAACGCTCGGACGAGGCGCTGGTGGATCAGATCAAGGGTCTGCTGGGGCTGGGGCATTTCGTCAGCAATGTGAACCTGCCGAACCGGGGCCAGATCGACGGATTGCCGCATGGCACCATCGTGGAAACCAACGCGCTGTTTTCCTCGCTTGGGGTGACACCGCTGGTCGCCGGGCGGCTGCCCGATGCGTTGCAGACGATCACCGCCGATCACGCCGCGCGCCAGACTGCGCTGACGCAGGCCGTCATGACCGCAAGCTGGGGCGATCTGTTCGATCTGTTCCGATCCGATCCGCTGGTCGTGCCGCTGAGTGATGCGTGCGCGAAAGATCTGTTTGTCGAGATGGTGCAGGCCACGGCCCACCATCTTCCTGAGGAATTGCAGAGGGAGGCCGCATAATGGGTGGTGACAGCCGCTTTCTGGGGATCGCTTACGTATCCCCATACATCATTGGACTACTCGTCTTTACTGCATTCCCGTTTCTGGCATCGCTTTATTTGTCATTCACGGATTACGATCTGCTCTCCGCCCCGAAATGGGTCGGTTTGGACAATTACGAACGCCTTTTCACGCGCGACCGCACTTTCGACAAATCGCTTTGGGTGACGTTGCTTTACGTTTTCATGACGGTGCCTCTCAAGCTGGCCTTCGCGCTGCTGGTCGCGGTCGTGCTGAACTACAAGCTCAAGGCAATCGGCTTCTTTCGCACGGCCTATTACGTGCCCTCGATCCTCGGCGGCTCTATCGCGATCGCGGTTCTGTGGCGCTATATCTTTGCCGAGGCGGGGCTGGTGAACATGGCCCTGACCGGGTTGGGCATGGATCCGATCAACTGGTTCGGTGATCCGCAGAATGCGATGTTCACGCTGGTTCTGCTGCGCTGCTGGCAGTTCGGTTCGGCCATGGTGATCTTTCTGGCCGCCCTGCAATCGGTGGACAAGTCGCTTTATGAGGCGGCGTCGATCGACGGCGCGAACAAGTGGCATGTGTTTCGCTATATTACCGTGCCGCTGATCACGCCGGTCATCTTCTTCAACCTGATCATGCAGACGGTCCAGGCGTTTCAGGAATTCAACGGACCCTACATCATCACCAATGGCGGGCCGCTGAAATCAACCTATCTGCTGCCGCTTTATATCTACGACAAGGCCTTCAAGAGCTTCGACATGGGTTACGCCAGCGCCATCGCCTGGATCCTGTTCGTCATCATCATGGTGCTGACGGTGCTCGCGTTCTGGTCTTCGAAAAAGTGGGTCTATTACGCCGGCGACAAGAGGAGCTGAGGATATGGTAGACGTCTCAAACTTACCCGGACCATTCCCCGAAAGCGACCGCAGGCCGCCGACGGCAATGGAACGCAAGCTCAAGCGTCAGGAACGGCGCAGTGCAATCATCCGCTATGCCGTCCTGACGGTAGTGGGCCTGATCATGCTGTATCCGCTGTTCTGGATGATCGGCGCATCGTTCAAGACCAATAGCGAGATCTTTTCCAGCCCCTGGTTCTGGCCGCAAGAGCCGACCGTTCAGGGCTATATCGATGGCTGGAGAACATCGACGCCCTACACCTTTGGGCATTTCTTTCTGAACTCGCTTTATATCGTGATCCCCAAGATGGTGGGCGTGGCGATCTCGTCCGTGGTGGTCGCCTACGGCTTTGCCCGGTTCGAGTTTCCGGGCAAGAAGATCCTGTTCGGCATCCTGATCGCGACGCTGCTCTTGCCCGATGTGGTCACCCGCATCCCGCAATACCTGCTGTTTCGTGAACTGGGCTGGCTGGATACCTATCTGCCGCTCTTTGTGCCGCAATGGTTCGCGATGGAGGCCTTTTTCGTCTTCATGCTGATCCAGTTCATGCGCTCGGTTCCGCGCGACATGGAAGAGGCGGCGCGGGTCGATGGGGCCAACACATTACAGGTTTTGTGGTATGTGGTGGTGCCGATGATGCGGCCGGCGATCATCTCTGTCTGTCTGTTCGTGTTCATGTGGACGATGAACGACTTCCTTGGCCCGCTGATCTATATCTCGTCGGTCGAGAACTATCCCATCAGCCTTGCGCTGAAACTGTCCATCGACGCGACCGAGGCATTCGCCTGGAATCAGATCCTGGCAATGACAGTGCTTGCACTGACACCGTCGCTGGTCGTGTTCTTCATCGCTCAGAAATACTTCATCGAAGGCATCTCTACTGGGGGGGTCAAAGGATAATGGCTGATCTGCAACTTAAATCCGTGGAAAAGGTCTATGGCGGCGGCTTTAAGGCTGTCCATGGCATCGACCTCAAGGTGGAAGACGGCGAATTCATGGTTCTCGTGGGTCCGTCCGGCTGCGCCAAATCAACCACGCTGCGCATGATCGCGGGGCTTGAGACGATTACCGGCGGCGAAATCAGCATCGGGGATCAGGTCGTGAACGATCTGGTGCCGGGCAAGCGTGGCATCGCGATGGTGTTTCAGAACTATGCGCTTTACCCGCATATGAAGGTGCGCCGGAACCTGTCCTTCGGCCTCAAGCTGAAGAAGGAGCCGCAGGACAAGATTGAACGCTCGACCCAAGAGGTCTCGGGGATTCTCGAGATCGAGCAATTGCTGGATCGCCTGCCCAAGCAGCTGTCTGGCGGTCAGGCACAGCGCGTCGCCCTGGGCCGTGCGCTGATCAAATCGCCCGAGGTGTTTCTGTTCGACGAACCGCTGTCGAACCTGGACGCCAAGCTGCGCGCCTCCATGCGCGTCAGGATCACCGATCTGCACAAGCGCCTGCGCGACGAGGGTCGGCCCGCAACCGTGGTCTATGTGACCCATGATCAGGTCGAGGCCATGACCATGGGTGACCGGATCTGCGTGATGAAGGACGGGCATATCATGCAGGTCGCCGATCCGGTGACGCTGTATGAACGCCCCGCAAATGCCTTTGTCGCCGGGTTCATCGGCATGCCCGAAATGAACCTTGGCTCGGCGGTACTGACGACTGACGGGGTGCCAACGATCACCATGGCGGGGCAGACCATCACCATCGCGGAAGGCCTGGCCGAGCGGTTGCAGATGCGCGAGGGGCCGGTGACCTTCGGTATCCGCCCTCAGCATATCGAGCCGGTGCCGCCTGGCACGCCAGACGCGCTGGTCGGCAAGGTGCACAACCTCGAATTCATGGGTCACGAGGTGAATATTCACGTGACCATCGGCGACACGGATTTCATTTCCGTGGTGCCAACCGAACGCTTTGACCATTCGCTCAAGCGCGGGGACGAGGTCGCTTTGCGGCCATCCGGCGCACGCGTCCATCTGTTCGACAAGGACAGCGGCGAGAACATCTCGCTGGCCAATCTCGACACTCAGAATTGATAGGGAGGATATCATGAACTGCATCAAGACCATTCTGGCCGCCGCATTGGCCACCACGGCCATCGGCAGTACCGTCAACGCCGAAGAACTGCGCATGAGCTGGTGGGGCGGCGACAGCCGTCACATCGCGACGCAAGAGGCCGTAAAGGTCTGCGGTGACAAATATGGCCACACGATCAGCCCGGAATTCACCGGTTGGGACGGCCATTTCCAGAAGGTCGCCACCCAGCTTGCCGGTGGAACCGAGGCCGATATCATGCAGATCAACTGGCCCTGGCTGCCGATCTTTTCGGAAGAGGGCACCGGCTTTGCCGATCTGAACGACTTTTCCGATACGATCGACCTGTCGCAATGGTCCGAGGACGAGCTTGCCGCGACCACCCGCAACGGCCACCTGAACGGGCTGCCAGCATCCGTGTCGGGACGTCTGTTCTTCTTTAACAAGACCACCTGGGACAAGGCCGGGCTGGCACTGCCCACCACGATGGAAGAGGTCATGGCGGCCGGGCCGATCTTTGCCGAGAAACTGGGGGACAACTACTATCCGCTGGAGGGCATCGGCCTTGATGCCTCGCTGATGATCCAGATGATCGTGACCCAGCAGACCGGCAAATCCTTCATCAACCCCGAAACCAACGAGGTTCAGTGGACGGCCGAGGAACTGCAGGCCGGCATCGACATGTATCAGAAGATGGTCGATGAGCACGTTGTGAAATCATGGCCCGATATGGCGGCAGCGGGCAATGTGCCACTGTTTGAAAACGCCGACTGGTCCAATGGCATGATCGGCGGCAGCTATCAGTGGGATACGACCTATTCCAAGATCAATGATCCTCTGACAGAGGGTCAGGAACTGGTGGCCGTGGGCCTGCTGCGCGTCGATGGCGCACAGAATGACGGCGTCTATCGCAAGCCCTCGATGGTCTTTTCGATCTCGTCTCATTCGGACAAGCAACAGGCCGCAGCAGAGGTGCTGAACTGCCTGCTGAACGAGCCTGAGGGCATCACCGCGATGGGTTCGGAACGCGGTGTTCCGTCGTCGAACGCCGCTGCCTCGCAGCTGCTTGAGACCGGCGGGATCGAGCAGATCCAGGTCGATGCGCAGGACATGGTGATGGCCGCCGAAGCCCCCGCGATCAGCCCCTTCAACGAGGATCCGGATGTCCGCGCGGGCATCGAGGATACGCTGGAACTCTTCGCTTATGGCGAGCTCGACAGCGCAGAGGCATCCGAGGAAATCCTCATGCTCGTCAACGAGGCGATGGAAGACAAGTAAGACGACAGGCGGCGCCGGGCAAACCGGCGCCGCCCCCTGACCTGCAAGGAAAAACCGATGCCCGAATTACGCGCCATCGCCGTGACCGCGCGGACTGCGGTTGTCATGGTCGATGCCGAAACCTGCCGCTATCACCTGCCCGCAGCTCTGGATTGGGTGCTGAATGACGGGGCGCAGCGCGGCCAGACCTTTGTCGTTCCACTGTTTCTGGAGGGGCTGGCACCCGATACCGAACACCGGCTGGATGTGGCGGGCGATCTGCTGACGTTTCGCACCGCGCCCTGTGCCGGGCTGGTCGATGCGGCGGATCACGGGGTGTCGGTCGATGCTGACGACAATGCGCAAGCCTTTGCCGCAGCCATCGCGGCAGTGCCCAGGGGCGGCACGCTGAGCGTTGCGGCCGGGCTTTACGTCAGCGGCCCGATCTTTCTGAAATCCGACATGACATTCTATCTGCCCGAAGGCGTCCAGATCGCCGCCCCGGGCTCGCGCGAGGGCTGGCCGATCTTGCCCGAGCGTGACGGTGAGGGCCGCGTCATCGGCACCTGGGAGGGGCTGCCGGCGGCGTGCTTTGCCGCGCCCGTCACCGCCATCGGTTGCGACCGCCTGACCCTGACCGGGCGCGGGATCATCGACGGCGGCGGCGATCGCGGCGACTGGTGGGATTGGCCCAAGGAACGGCGGCAGGGGGCATATCGCCCGCGTACGCTGTTTATGGCCCATTGCCGGGATCTGGTGATGTCGGGTGTGACCGTCCGCAACTCGCCCTCATGGACGGTGCATCCTTTTCATTGCCATGGCCTGATGGCCGCAGCGTTACGGATCGAAAACCCTGCCGATAGCCCCAATACCGACGGCTTCGACCCCGAAAGCTGCACCGATCTGCAATTGCGAGGATTGTCGATCAGCGTGGGCGACGACTGCATCGCCGTCAAATCCGGCAAGCGCGGCACCGGCGCCGACCGCCGGGTCGATCACATCGCGCCGACCCGGCATATGACCATCGCCAATTGCCTGATGCAGGACGGACATGGCGCGGTCGTCATGGGCTCTGAAATGAGCGGCGATATCACTGATGTCGACATTAACCGCTGCGAATTCAAAGGCACGGACCGCGGTTTGCGCATCAAGACCCGCCGGGGCAGGGGCGGGCAGGTCGCCCGTATCACCATGCGCGATGTGACCATGCAGGGCGTGGGCACCGCCTTGGCGGCCAATGCCTTTTACTATTGCGATGCCGATGGCCGCTCGGACGCGGTGCAGTCGCGCGATCCGGCCCCGGTAGATGAGACCACGCCGCAGATCGCCGATATCACCATAGAGAACCTTACCCTCACAGACGTGCGTCATGCCGTCGCCGCCTTTCTGGGCCTGCCCGAGGCCCCGCTGACCGGGATCCGGCTGTCGGATATCCGCGTCAGCTATGACGACGACGCCCAGGCAGGCGATACGCTGATGGCCAGCTATCTGCCGCGCGTCCGGCATGGCGGCATCCTGCATCGCTTTGCTGAGCTGGAGACCGACGCTGCACTGCGCCCGCTGCTGGAGGACCTGAACGATGCTGGCTGATTATATTGATGACTACGTGACGCGCTATCAGCCCTACAAGGGCGGCAACTGGTGCTATGAGGATGGCTGCATCTATCGCGGCCTTGAATTGCTGCATATCGAAACCGGCGATCCGCGCTGGCTGGATCACCTGCACCGTCTGGCCGATGCGCAGATCGGCGACGATGGCAGTTTGGCTGGCTATAACCTCAGCGATTACAACATCGACAATGTGCTGCCGGGGCGCGCGCTGCTGTATCTGCAGCAGCAGACAGGCGAGCCGCGCTACATGACAGCCGCCGATCTGTTGGCCCGCCAGTTGCAGACCCATCCGCGCACCCAGTCGGGCGTCTACTGGCACAAGTTGCGCTATCCGTGGCAGATCTGGCTGGACGGCATCTATATGGGCCAGCCCTTCCGCATTGCCCATGCCCAGGCAAAGGGTCAGCCCGAAGATGTGGCCGATTCACTGCGCCAGATCGACATCGCCTTGAAGGCTTTGTTGGATGCCGAGGCTGGTCTCTACCGGCATGCCTTTGACGAGGCGCGCGAACAGCCTTGGGCCGACAAGAAAACCGGCCAGTCGCCCGCCTTCTGGGCGCGCGCGATCGGTTGGCTGGCCATGGCGCTGGTCGATGTGGCGGATCTGGTCGGTGATGATTTCGCGCCCTTGAAGGGCCGGACCGTCGATCTGCTGAACCGCCTGCAGGCGCTGCGCCAGCCAGATGGGCTGTGGCTGCAGGTGATCGACAGGCCCGATCTGACGGGCAACTATCAAGAGATGTCGACCTCGGCCATGTTCGCCTATGCACTGCTGCGCGGGGCGCGGCTGGGGCTGGTGGACCAGCCGTCGGGTCTGGCCGAAACCCTGTTCGCACAAGCCGTCAAACCGAAATCTGGCGGCGGGCACGAAATGGTCGAGATCTGCGAAGTCGCCGGGCTTGGCATGTTCGAAAACCGCTATCGCGATGGCAGCGCCGAATACTACCTGACCGAACGCCGCGTCGCCGACGATGCCAAGGGCGTCGGCCCGCTGATGATGGCGGCGGCGCTGGCGGGGGTCTGATGCGGCCCCAGCTTACCGAGGAACAGGCCGCGCGCTACAGCCGCGATGAGGTGCTGCGCTACACCGGCGCCGCCGGGAATGATGTGACCGACCCGTGGTTGCCCGCGCCGCTGGTCGCGACCGCGATCCTGCTGGATTTCACCGTCGGGCAGGGCGGCAGCCATGCCACGGTTCAGCAGGCGGTGAATGCGGCGCTGGTTCAGGGCCGGGGCGGTCGCGTGGCAATCGGGATCATGCCGGGTGTGCATGAGGGGCTGGTTTACGTGCCGCCCGCGCCCTTCGCGCTGACCCTGATCGGGTTGGGGCGGCGTGCCGATGATGTGATGTTACTGAGCAATATAGACGCCGAGATGCCGGGCCCCGAATACAGGCGACGATTCCAGGCACAGTTTGCGGATGCACCGGCGCAGGTTGCCAGCATCTTTCGCCGCATCGCCGCGACGGACAGGATCACGACGGCCAACGCCTCGGTGGTCCGCGTCGAGAATAACGACTTTCAACTGCTCAACCTCACCATTCGCAACAGCTACGGCGCAGATCGGGTGCAGCCGGACTCGACCGAAACGAATGCAGCAGGCCAGTTTCGCAAGGGGCAGCATCAGGCCGTGGCACTGCTGATCGCCGGGGCGGACCGTGTGCAGGTGCAGGACGTCGCGCTGCGCAGTTTTCAGGACACGCTTTACCTGCAATCGCCCGCCAGGGGCCGGACGGTGCGGACCTGCCTGACCGGCTGCGATATCGAGGGCGATGTCGATTTCATCTTTGGCCAATCAACCGCCTGGTTCGAGCGCTGCCAGATCCGATCTCTGGGGACGCGTGCACCGCAGGCATGGGCCACTGCACCCAGCACCGATATTTGCACGCGCCATGGTTTTGTTTTCAACGATTGCGACTTTACGCATGACGGATCGCCTGCGGCACTGGCAGGCAGGTTCAGCCTTGGCCGGCAATGGTTCGAAGGCGTGCGCGCCACGCCTTACGGGCAGCCAACCGTGCCCGGCTATCGCTGCGATCTTGGGGCGGTGTCTGGCTATGATCCGCCCTCGGGCACGATCAGCCGCGCCACGCTGCAATCGGTGGGCAAATGCGTGATCCTGCGGTCACGGATCGGTGCGCATATCAACCGCGCGGCACCTTGGGACGATTGGAACGGGAACAGCTGGAACCCGCGCTATCGCCCTGCGCAATACCGCGCGTCGGACATGCTGGATGCCTTGTCAGGCTGGCTGCGGGGGCAGGATATCACCTTTGAGGACGTCGATCCGGCGATGGTCTTTCTGGGCGAATATGACAATCAGAACAGCTAGGTAAGGCAGTTCTGCGGATTAAATCAATTCAGGGCTGACACGGATCAGGCTGGCGTCAGAGATGCCGGCATCCAACTGACCGAAGGCCTCGCTGATGATCAGGTCGGCGCGCTGGCGGATCATGCGCAGCGGAAAGCGCGACAATGTCGCGAAGGGATCATAGTCATAACACCCAAGCCGCGCGCCGCAGATCTGCGCCTCGGGCAGGCGCGACAGATAGCGCATCACCCCTTCGAAACAGCCGATCGAGTTCACGAACACGCCCGCCGGCAACCGGCCCAATTCGTCATGCAGGTCCGCCAACGCCTGTTCGGCCTTTGTGTCTTCATATCCGCAGGCAATGATCTGATCCTCGCTGAAGAATGCCTCGGCAGCCTGCGTCCGCTGCCGGAAACCCTGAATGCGTTCGGCCGAGGCGGGCAGGTGCATTTCGCCACCCAGAAAATACAGCCAGGAACCCGGATCGCTGATCACGGGCTGGGGCATTTCGTTCAGCAAGGTGTCAGTCAGCAGGGACGCACCATGGGTGTTGTCGGTCACGACAGAGGGTGCCTCGGCGCAGGGGTGGTCCACGAAAACATGCGGGACATTGGCGGCGCGGCAGGCGCGTGCCAGCGCCAGCGGTTCGGTCGCGCCCGCGATCACCACCAGATCGACCGAATAGGCGATCAGGCTTTCAACCGCGCTTAGCTGTGCCTCGGCGTCGCGGCCCGCATGAACGGTGGCGGGACACAGCCCGCGTGCATGGGCCTCGCGCGCGAATTGCTGGCTCAGTTCGGCAAAAAAGCGGTTCTCGTGATCGGGTAGCACCATGCCGGCAAGCCCGGATTCCGCCTTGCGCAGCCCGCGCGCCTGACGATTTGCGGTATAGCCCTCTTGCCCGGCGATCTTGCGAATCCGGTCGACGGTTTCCTTTTTCAACCGCCGCTGCTTCCACTTGCCGGTCAGTGCCGCAGAGACAGCCGAGGGCGATGTCCCCGCCTTTTGCGCGATGTCGTAGATCGTGCTTTTCTGCCTTGGCTTCTTTGGATCGCGTTCTTGCAATGAACTTTCTCAACACTCTGCTTGACGGGAATTATCTTTCGCGTTTAACCTTGCTAAATCGATTGAGCAATCTTTTCAAGCTCGGCGATTCTGGCCCCGATCAACGCGGGGTCGCGGACATGGCGGCGTGGAGGCGCCGTGCTAGGGAGGAGAAGAATGAAAAAATTTCTGAACGCGACCGCAATGGTCGCCCTGCTGACCGGCGCCAGTGCTGCCGGCGCGGAAACCACCATGGGCGTGGTCGTCAAGATCGGCGGCATCCCGTGGTTCAACGCAATGGAAGAGGGCATCAGCCAGCGCGCCGAAGAACTGGGTGTCACCGCCGAGATGATCGGCCCGACCTCTGCCGATCCGGCGCTGCAGGTGCGCGCCATCGAGGATCTGATCGCAAAGGGTGTCGACGTCATCGGCGTGGTTCCCAACGATGAGGCCGCGCTGGAGCCAGTGCTGAAAAAGGCCATGGATGCCGGGATCAAGGTCATCTCTCATGAGGGGCCGGGGCTTGAGAACGTCGACTGGAACTTTGAGCTGGCATCGGCCGAAGGATTTGGCGAGGCGCATGCCAAGCTGCTGTGCGAGATGACGACAGAGCCGGGAACATATGCGGTCTTTGTCGGATCCCTGACGGTGCCGCTGCACAATGCCTGGGCGGATGCCGGGATTGCCTGGATCGAAGAAAACTGCGCTGAAAAACTGCAGCCGGTCGGTGACCGCTACGGTGTGGCGGAAAACGTCGATGACAGCCGCTCGACCGCGCTGGATCTGTTGGCGGCCAATGACGATCTGCGCGGCTTTCTGGCATTCGGCAGTCAAGGTCCGATCGGCGCCGGTCGCGCCGTCGAGGAACGCCGGCTGGGTGGCCAGGTCCATGTGATGGGTCCGTTTTCGCCCGGACAGGGGCAAAAGCTGCTGGAAAGCGACGTGATCTCGGGTGGCTTCATGTGGAACCCGGCCGAGGCAGGGCGCGTCTTTGTGACCTTGGGCGATATGCTGGCCAAGGGCGAAGAGATCGCCGATGGGGCCGAGATCGAAGGTCTGGGTGTGGTTCATCCCGATGTCGAGTCGCACAACATCATCACCGACAATCTGCTTGAGATCAACAAGGAGACGGTGGGCGAGTTGGCAGCAAAGGGGCTTTGAGGCCCGGTGGCTGCCACCCGATAAACCGATAACCAGGGGTCCGCAGTTCTGCGGGCCTCTGTCTGACAGGCAGAAAATTCATGGCAAGTGATCCCGACAAAGCCCCGGCATTGCGGCTGCGCAACGTCTCCAAGACCTTTGGCGGCGTCAAGGCGCTGCAATCGGTCGATTTCGAGGTGCGCGCTGGCGAGGTTCATTGCCTGGCGGGTGAGAATGGCTGCGGCAAGTCGACTTTGATCAAGATCGTGACCGGCGTCTATACGCCCGATCCCGGGGCTGAGATCCAGCTTTTCGGTGAGGACGTCGCCCAGATCACCCCGACGCGGGCGCGGGCCATGGGCATCGCTGTCATCTGGCAGGATCTGGCGCTGTTTCCGCATATGACCGTGGCCGAGAACATTGCCTTTGACGAAATGGTTGGCACCATGCCGCGCCTGGCCTTTGGCGGTCGCTACAAGGGTCGTGTCCGTGCCGTGCTGGACCGGCTGAACGTGCCGCTGGATCTGGACGCGCGTTTGGGTGAACTGCCCATCGCACAGCGTCAGATAGTGGCCATCGCGCGGGCGCTGATGGGTGATGCGCGGCTGGTTTTCATGGATGAACCCACGGCCTCGCTGACGCAAAGCGAAACCGACGCGCTGCTGGATGTCGTTCGCAATCTGTCGGCACAGGGGATTGCGGTCGTCTTTGTCAGTCACAGGCTGGCCGAGGTGCTGGACATCGCCGAGCGCGTGACCGTTGTGCGCGACGGCAAGCTGGTCGGCGTTTATCCGACCGAAGGCATGACCCAATACCGGCTGGGCGAATTGATGACCGGCGCGCAGCTTGAATATACCGTCACCGCGCGGGATCGCTCGGATGCCGAGCCCGTGCTTGAGGTCGAGGGCCTGTCGCGCGGGGGAGAGTTTCACGACATCGACTTGACCATCCGGCGAGGCGAGGTGCTGGGACTGACCGGGCTGATCGGCGCAGGCCGGACCGAGTTGGCGCATGCGCTGATCGGCATGACCGCAGCGGATGCCGGAAGCGTCCGGCTAGAGGGCAGGCTGGTCCGGTTCCACTCCATCCGCGAGGCCATCGCTCACGGCATCGCCTATGTGTCCGAGGACCGTTTGTCGCTGGGCCTGATCCAGCCGCAATCCATTTCGGACAACACCGTGATTTCGGTGCTGGGCCGCATTCTGAACCGGGCAGGCCTGATCTCGCCCGAGCGGCAGTCGGAACTGGTGCGCTATTGGATCAACGAACTGGCGATCAAGATCGGCTCGCCCGAAGATGCCGTCTCGACCCTGTCGGGCGGCAACCAGCAGCGTGTCGTGCTGGCGAAATGGCTGGCGACACAGCCCCGGCTGCTGATCCTCGACAGCCCGACGGTGGGCGTCGATGTGGGCGCCCGGGCGGGCATCTTTCGGATCGTGCGGCAATTGGCCGAAGAGGGGCTGTCGATCCTGCTGATCTCGGATGAGGTCAGCGAGGTGATGTTCAACGCCGACCGGGTCCTGCACATGGCCGATGGCCGCATCGTTGGCGAATACGACCCGCGCCAGACCGATGTTCCCGAACTGGAGGCGCGGATCTATGCGTGATCTCTTTCACAACTATCCTGTCGAGGCCCGCATCTTTGTCGTGCTGCTGTTGATGATCATCGGTCTGTCACTGGTTACTGACAGCTTCATGACGCTGGGCAACATCACCTCGCTTTTCAACAGCAATGCCGTGAACCTGATCTGGGCCATGGGCTTGCTGGTAGTGCTGATCGCGGGCGGCATCGACATCTCATTCGCGGTTGCGGCCTCGGTCGTGCAGTATGTCGCCGCGCAGATTTTCATCGGCATGGGCGGCGGCAACTGGGCCATCGGCTTTATCGTGGCCGGCACGCTTGGGATCGGGCTTGGCCTGATCAACGCGGCATTGATCCATGGTTTTCGGGTGATCTCTATCGTTATCACCATCGCCACCTTCAACGCCTTTTTCGGGCTGCTGATGTTCTTTACCAAGGGCCGCAATATCTACAATCTGCCCGACTGGTGGACCGAACGGATCTATATCTTTGAACATCAGGCGGCCAATGACACCTGGTCGGAACTGAACCTCGCGGTCGCGGTCATGCTGGGCTGCGTGCTGGCAACATGGGTGCTGATCCGGCTGACGACACTGGGCCGGCAGCTTTACGCCTTTGGCGACAATCCCGAGGGCGCGCGCCGTGCCGGCGTGAACATCTGGCAGATGCAGATGGTCGCCTTTGGCTGGTGCGGCATGATGGCCGGCATCGGCGGGCTGATGCAGGTGAATATCGCCCAGGAGGTCGTGCCCAATGCGCTATATGGTCGCGAACTCGAGGTTCTGGCAGCCGTTGTTCTGGGCGGTGCGCGACTGGGCGGCGGGCGCGGCACGGTGATCGGCTGCATTCTGGGCGTCATGTTCGTGGCGATCACACAGAACGGGCTGAACCTGATGGGTGTTTCGCCCTTTGCCTTCCAGATGATCATCGGCGCGACCATCCTGATCGCGATCTCGTCCTCCAACCTCAATCTGGGTTTGGGGCGTCGCAAGGGCGATGCCGAGGCGCGGCTGAAAGGGGGGACGGCATGACCAGCACCTTGCGCGAACGCATCACCGCCCGCCTTGGCCCCGAAACCCTGCCGCTGCTGGGATTCCTGCTGCTGGTCGTGGTCGCCTTCGCAGTGGCGACCCCGCTGTTTCTGACCGGTGCAAACCTGCGGTCCATGGCCTTTCAGATGCCCGTTCTGGGGCTGCTCACACTGGCCATGCTGGTGCCGATCCTGTCGGGTGGGCTGAACCTGGCGATCATCTATCAGGCCAATATCTCGGGCCTGGCGCTGGCCTGGGTGCTGATCCAGTTCGGCGGGCCTGATGCCGGTATCGGTGCGTTCCTGCTGGGCTCGGCGCTGGCGATCATCGTCGGGGCCTTGTCAGGCGCGCTGATGGGCGCGGTGGTGGCCTATATCGGCGCGCATCCGATCCTTGTGTCGCTGGCGATGATGATCTTTCTGCGCGGTCTGGGTGAATTCATGACCCGTGGCGGCGATATTTCCGGTTTTCCCAGCTATATGACCACCTTGGGCCATGGCAGCCTTGCGGGGATCCCCGTGCCGTTGATCCTGTTTCTGGCCGCGGCAGCCCTGTGGCATCTGATGCTAAAGCGGACCCGGCACGGGTTTTCCGTCTATATGGTTGGCTCGAACATCCGCGCCACGGAATATTCGGGCCTGCCGACACGGCGGACCCTGACGCTGATCTACACGCTTTCGGGGGTGATCTGCGCTGTGGCGGGCATCCTGATGGCGGCGCGGTTCAATTCGGTCCGCGTGGGCCATGGCGAGGCGCTGCTGCTGGTCACGGTGCTTGCCTGTTTCCTGGGCGGGGTCGATCCGTTTGGCGGCTTTGGCCGGGTTTTGCCGGTGGTCATCGCACTGGTGATCCTGCAGGCGCTGTCCTCGGGGCTCAGCCTGATCGGCGCGAACCAACATCTCTCGACGGCCGTCTGGGGCCTGTTCCTGATCGGCGTCATGGCGCTGCGATGGGCCGGCGGCCGGTGGCGAAGCAGACAGCGAAAGGCAGGGTAGAAATGGAAGGTTTCGGCGTACACACAAGCATGTGGACCATGCATTGGGATCGGGCAGGCGCAGAGCGGACGATCCCCTCTGCGGCCGCCTACAAGATGGATTTTATCGAGATCGCGCTGCTGGACACGTCGATCGTTGATGCCGCCCATACCCGCGACCTGCTGGCCAAGCACGAGATGCGGGCGGTCTGTTCGTTGGGCCTGCCAGAGGAAAGCTGGGCCTCTGTCAATCCCGACGGTGCCATCGCCCATCTGACCGATGCCATGGACATGGCCAAGGAAATGGGCGCCGAGGCGCTGTCAGGCGTCACCTATGGCGGCATCGGCCAGCGCACCGGCCTGCCGCCGACCGAGGCGGAATACGACAATATCGCGCGCGCATTGGCGGCGGCGGCGAAACATGCCAAGGGTCTGGGCATCGCCTTCGGGATCGAGCCGGTCAATCGCTATGAAAACCACCTGATCAACACGGGCTGGCAGGCCCGGCAGATGATCGAAAAGGTGGGCGCGGACAACATCTTCATCCATCTCGACACCTATCACATGAACATCGAGGAAAAGGGCGCTGGCAACGGCATACTCGATGCGCGCGAGCATCTGCGCTATATCCACCTGTCCGAAAGCGATCGCGGCACGCCGGGCGAGGGAACCTGTGACTGGGACGAGGTTTATGCCACGCTGGCCGCAATCGGTTATAAGGGCGGGCTTGCGATGGAAAGCTTTATAAATATGCCGCCTCAGGTCGGCTATGGGCTGGCGGTCTGGCGTCCGGTTGCCGAATCCTTCGAAGAGGTGATGGACAAGGGCCTGCCGTTCCTTCGCAACAAGGCCGCACAATATCGCCTGATATGAGCCGCCAGATCACCCTCGCTGCGCTGGCCCGGCACCTGTCAGATCTGGATCACGGTGATCGGGTGATCTGTGCGGTCGCCGGTGCGCCGGGTTCGGGCAAATCGACACTGGCCGAGGCGCTGGCTGCGCAGTTGAACAAGGGTCAGCCGGGGACAGCCGAGGTCGTTCCGATGGACGGGTTCCATTACGACGATCTCTATCTGGTCCCCGCAGGCCTGCGCCCCCGCAAGGGCGCGCCCCATACCTTTGACGTGGGCGGTTTGCGTAATGTGCTGGCAAGGCTGCGCACCCGTGACGAGGATGCTGTCGCGGTGCCGGTCTTTGACCGCGACATGGAAATCGCCCGTGCCGGTGCGCGGCTGATCGACCGATCGGTCCGGATCATTCTGGCCGAGGGGAACTATCTGCTGCTGGACAGCCCGCCCTGGCGCGACCTGAGCCCGCTTTTCGATGTGACGGTGATGATCGACGTGGACGAGCAGGTGCTACGCGCCCGCCTGACCCGGCGCTGGACCCGCTATGGCCTGACCGATGAACAGATAGAGGAAAAGCTGGAGGGCAACGACCTGCCCAATGGCCGGGTCGTCCGTGAAACCAGCGCACCCGCCGATTTCGTGATCCGGCAGAACCGATGAGCGACCGCGCGACCATCGCTGTGCTCGATGTGGGCAAGACCAATGTCAAGCTTTGGGCTGCCAGTGCGGACGGTGCTTTGCTGGAACAGGCAGAGACCCGGAACACGGTGCTGCCCGGCCCGCCCTGGCAGCATCACGATCTGCAGGGGTTGGGCGATTGGGTGGGCGAAACGCTGGCCGGCTTTTGCCGCCGCCATCCGATAGAGGTGATCGTGCCGGTCGGACATGGCTCTGGCGGGGTGTTGGTGGGGGCCGATCCAGATGCCAGGGGTGGTGGCGCAGCACTGCCGATGATCGACTATGAGGATGGATGCCCGCCGGAACTGGATGCGGACTATGCCGCGCTTGCAGGGTCGTTCGAGGATCGCGGAAGCCGCGTGATGATGGCGATGACCCACGCCGCGCGCCAGTTGCTGCGGATACAGCGGGCCGATGCCGATGCCTTCGCGGATGCGCAGCACTATCTGAATGTCGCGCAGTATTGGGGTTGGTGGTTCAGCGGGGTTGCGGCATCCGAGTTCTCGGCAATGGGCGCGCAAACGCATCTGTGGAACGTCCCCCGCCGCCGTTGGACACCCATCGTCGAGGCGCAAGGCTGGGGCCGCCTGCTGCCCGATTTTCGCCCGGCATGGGCGCCGCTTGGCCCGTTGCGCGACAGTCTGGCACAGCGGTTCGGATTGCCTCGGGGGCTGACCATACTGACGGGCGCGCATGATTCCAGCATCAATTTCCATCGCTACCGCGCCGCCGGGCTGACCGATTTCACGCTGGTCTCGACCGGCACCTGGATCGTCGCGATGTCACGCGAGGCCGATACCGCCGCATCCGATCAAAGCCGCAGCGCCACGATCAATGCCGATCTGACCGGCGAACCTGTCGGCGGCGCGCTGGCGATGGGCGGGCGTGAATTTTCCATGATCGCCGGCAAGGATTGGCAGGGCGAACACGTCGATCCCGCCGCGTTGGCCCGGATCGTGCAGCAGGGCACCATGGCGCTGCCCAGCTTTAGCAACAACGAGGGTCAGTTCCCGGGCAGCGCCGGGCGCGGTCGCATCATCGGCCCGCCGCCCGCAAACCCATCCGAACGCGCTGCGCTGGCGTTGATGCAATCGGCGCTGTTGACGGTGACCTGTGCCGATGTGCTGGCGGGCGGAGAGCGGCTGATCCTGGACGGCACCTTCCTGCGCGAGCCGCTTTATGCCCCCCTGGTCGCGGCGCTGCGGCCGGGCAGGCCGACCGCCTTTTCGGATGAGCCGCAGGGCGTGGTGATGGGGGCGCTGCAATTGGCAGGTCACGACGCGCCGTCCCGGCCTGCACTTACGCTAGATCCCGTGACCCCCATCCAGATCCCCGGCCTTGCCCAATACGGCAGACGCTGGCGCATAAATGCAGAAGAACAAGGAGCCTGATCCAGATGACCCAAGCCGAGCTTAGACAGGCCATGGTCGAGACCTGTCGCCAGATGAATTCGACCGGCATCAATCAGGGCACGGCAGGCAACCTGTCTGTCCGTTCAGGCGACGGCTTCCTGATCACGCCCTCGTCGCTGCCCTATGATCAGATGGGACCGGACGATCTGGTCGAGATGGATTTCGACGGCAGCTACGGCGGGCGCAGGCCCTCGTCCGAATGGCGCTTTCACCGCGATATCCTGAAGAACCGCACCGATATCGACGTGGTGCTGCACTGCCATTCGGTCTACGCCACCACGCTTGCCTGCCATCACCGCGAGATACCGGCCTTTCATTATATGGTCGGCGTTGCCGGCGGCACCACGATCCGCTGCGCCGATTACGCGACCTTTGGCACGCAGGCCCTGTCCGATGCCGCGCTGAAGGCGCTAAAGGGGCGGCTGGCCTGCCTGCTGGGGCAGCATGGCCAGATCTCGCTCGGGCGCACGCTGGATCAGGCATTATGGCTGGCGATCGAGGTCGAGACGCTGTCGCGGCTTTATGTGCAGGCCCTGCCTCTGGGCGACCCGCCGGTTCTGCCGGATGAGGAAATGGCGCGGGTGATCGAACAGATGAAGCGGATGAGCTACGGTCAGGGGCCAGAGCCCGAGGGCAGCAACGACATCGCCCGCCCGCGCGGCTGATCAGGAGGCGCAAGATGACCTGTTTCATGGGGATCGATGTCGGCACCGGCAGCGCGCGCGCCGGGATTTTTGATGCCGTGGGCAGGTTGTTGGGCAAAGCTGCATCCGAGATCGAGACCTTTCGCGAGGGCGCCGATATCGTCGAACAGTCATCGGCGCAGATCTGGTCGGCCGTCTGTGGTGCCTCGCGCGCAGCCATCGCGCAGGCAGGCGTCGATCCCTCGGATGTGGTTGGCCTGGGCTTTGATGCGACCTGCTCGCTGGTGGTGCTGGATGAGACGGGCAACGGGCTGCCGGTCGGTGCCAGTGAAGATCCGGCGCGCGATATCATCGTCTGGATGGATCACCGCGCCACAGCCGAGGCCCGCGATATCAACGCCACCAAACATCCGGTGCTGGCCTATGTCGGCGGCGTCATCTCGCCCGAGATGCAGACGCCAAAGCTGCTTTGGCTGCGGCGGCACCGGCCTCAGATCTATGTCAATGCGGCGCATTTCTTTGACCTGACCGATTTCCTGACCTGGAAGGCCACGGGATCACTGGCGCGTTCGGATTGCACGGTGACCTGCAAATGGACCTATGTCGCAGGCGAGGGCGGATGGAACGCGGACTATTTCGACCAGATCGGCCTTGAGGATCTGGCCCGGGAAGGATTTCGCCGCATCGGCGCGCAGATCGTCCCGCCGGGCACACCGTTGGCGCAGGGGCTGACAGACGAAGCGGCGCGCGCGTTGGGTTTGGCGCGCGGGACCGCCGTTGCCGCGGGTCTGATCGACGCTCATGCCGGGGGCTTGGGCACAGTGGGCGCCAGCGGGCTTGGGCCGGCGACGCAGAACATGGGATATGTGTTCGGCACATCGTCCTGCACCATGACGACCACCACCGATCCGGTCTTTGTGCCGGGTGTCTGGGGTCCCTATTTCTCGGCCATGCTGCCGGGCATGTGGCTGAATGAGGGCGGGCAATCCGCCGCCGGTGCCGCGATCGACCGGCTGATCCGGCTGCATCCGGCCTTTGATCAGGTCTCAGCGCTGGCCGGGCGAACGGGTCAGTCCACCCCCGACTGGCTGATGCAAACCGCATTGGCTGGCGCCGGATCGGCCAGCGATGCCGCTAGGCTGGCCGACGGGCTGATCGTGGTGCCGGAATTTCTGGGAAATCGCGCGCCCCATGCCGATCCAGATACCCGCGCGGTGATCGCGGGGTTGGGGATGGGTGATACGCCAGACAGCCTCGTCGCGCTGTATATCGCCGGAATCTGTGGTCTGGGCTATGGCCTGCGCCAGATCCTGCACGCACAGGCTGCACGTGGTGCGGCGGTCGAGCGGATCGTGATTTCAGGCGGGGCGGGGCGAAACCCGGCGCTGCGTCAGCTGCTGGCAGATGCGACAGGCACGCCGGTGGTCGCCCCCGAAAGCGATGAGCCGGTCTTGCTGGGCGCCGCCATGTTGGGGGCCTGTGCCTCGGACAGCTATGACAGTCTGGCGAAATGCATGCCGGCCATGTCGCGCGTGTCCCAGACCCATGAACCGGCCCAGGGCGAGACCGCGCGGCTGCATGCCCGGCGCTTTGATCTTTACGAGCGTCTGCACGACGTCGCGCGCCAGGTGGCGGTTCAGGCGCGCTAGGGCGGCTGTTTGGCGGTCGCCAGCGTGGAGGCATGCGCAGGTGCGCGGCGCAGGCGGCCACCCGTCCGGGCAGCCGCGCGCCGATGGCCTCAGCGAATGGGGTTGCGGTAAACCATGCGACGGACAGAGCCGGTCTTGGATCGCATCAGGATCGTTTCGGTGGTCAGATAGCCCGGTTCGCGCTTGATCCCGGCCACGACCGACCCATCGGTCACGCCAGTGGCGGCGAAGATCACATCCGCGGTCACCAGATCGTCCTTGGAATAAATGCGGTTCAGATCGGTGATACCCGCCTTGGCCGCGCGGCCGCGTTCGTCGTCATTGCGAAACAGCAGCCGGCCCCACATCTGACCGCCCATGCATTTCAACGCCGATGCGGCAAGCACGCCTTCGGGTGCACCGCCCGAGCCCATATACATGTCGATGCCGGTCAGTTCAGCCTCGGCGGTGTGGATGACGCCGGCCACATCGCCATCGGTGATCAGACGGATCGCGGCGCCGGTCTGGCGAACCTCGGCGATCATGTCCTCGTGCCGGGGGCGCTCCAGGATACAGACGGTGATGTCGCTGTCCTTGACGCCACGGGCCGTTGCCAGTGCGCGCACACGCTCGGCCGGCGACATGTCCAGATTGACCACATCCTTGTCATAGCCCGGCCCGATGGCCAGCTTGTCCATGTAAACGTCAGGCGCGTGCAGCAGCGTGCCGCGCGGCGCCATGGCGATCACGGTCAAGGCGTTGGGCATATCCTTGGCGGTCAGCGTGGTGCCTTCCAGCGGGTCCAGCGCGATATCGACCTCGGGGCCGTTTCCAGTGCCGACCTCTTCGCCGATATACAGCATCGGGGCTTCGTCACGCTCGCCCTCACCGATGACGACGACACCCTTGATGTCCAGCATGTTCAACTGATCGCGCATGGCATTCACGGCGGCCTGATCGGCGGCCTTTTCATCGCCGCGTCCGATCAGCAGGGCCGAGGCATGTGCCGCCGCCTCTGACACGCGGGCCAGGCCCAGGGACAGCATGCGATCGTTGAAATCCTTCTGGGTGCTCATCGGCTTTCCTCTGTTGCCTGGGGCTTTACCCGGCTTCTACGCGGCCACTGCCGGGCGGGCAAGGCTGTGTGGCACATAACGGGCACGCGCAGGGCTCATGCCGCGTCCAGTTCCAGCGCCAGCGCATGAATGCGCGGCACGATATCGCCAAGCGTGTTGTGCACCAGCCGGTGGCGCTGCAGCCTGCTGAGTCCGCCAAAGGCCGCGCTGTTCATGCGGATGCGGAAATGGCTTTGACCGCCGTCCTGATAGCCTGCGTGGCCGCGGTGGTCCTCGCTTTCGTCGATGATTTCCAGTGCCGTCGGGGCCAGTTCGGCCAGCCGTTCGGCCATCTCATCTGCAATCAATCGCTGATTGGTCATATAGGCCCCCTTTCATGTCCCGTGAAAAACCCTAAACTGCCTTTCCCGAGTCGCATAGGTGCTTGAGCATGACCAACAACGACCCGTTCGATTTTGATATATCGGCCGCCAAAGACAAGAAACGCAGGTCCAAGGGCCGGCGCGGCATGTCTGGCGCGTTCGAAACCTCGACACGCATGTGCGATAAGGAAGGCTGTGATCAGCCCGGCAAGTATCGTGCGCCCAAAAGCCCGCGCAACCTCGAGGACTATTACTGGTTCTGCAAGGATCACGTGCGCGAGTACAATCTGAACTGGAATTACTTTCAGGGTCAGTCCGAGGCCGAGTTCCAGGAGTTCCTGGACAACGCCACCGTGTGGGAACGTCCGACCAAACCCTTTGGCAAGGCCACCGAAGAACAGAAATGGGCGCGCCATGGGGTCAGCGATCCGCTGGAAATTCTGGGCGCCAATGGCACCAACCCCGAGGCACGGGCCAAAACCGGCCGCAAGCTGCCGCCGACCGAACGCAAGGCGCTGGATATTCTTGAGGCCAAGGACAACTGGACAAAGACCGAAATCAGAAAGCAATACAAATCACTGGTAAAGGTTCTTCATCCAGACATGAACGGCGGTGACCGCTCGGATGAGGACCGTCTGGCCGAGGTGGTCTGGGCCTGGGATCAGGTCAAGGAAAGCCGGTTCTTTCGGGACTGAGGCAGGCGAGGTCCGCTAGCAATAGTGTCTATCGGCACAACCTATCGGTGCCGCAACAGGGGCTTTGGCTGCGCGTGTGATAACTGAACGCGGTGGCATCGCCACGCCACCGCAAAGCATGGCTTGCGGTGGCGCAGTTATGTGATGGGCTTGGTCATTACCGTTCCGGCACCAGCCCGCGTGGCGAGAAGCGCAGCACCAGCAGCAGCACCAGACCCATGGCGATGAAGCGCATATGGGCCGCGCTATCCAGAAGGTGTTCCTTTAGCCCGCCCTCGGGCAGCGGTGTCACCAGCACGCCGATCAGAGAGGGACCCCAGACCTCGACCTTGATCCAGAGGAACCAGATCAAGATCGCGCCCAGCACGGCACCCCAGTTATTGCCCGATCCGCCGACGATCACCATGACCCAGATCAAAAAGGTATAGCGCAGCGGATTATAGCCCGTGGGCGCCATCAGCCCGTCCAGCGTGATCATCATTGCACCCGCAATCCCGATCACGGCCGAGCCGATGACAAAGACCTGCAGATGCCGGCCGGTGACGTCCTTGCCCATCGCCTCGGCTGCGGTTTCATTGTCGCGGATCGCGCGCATCATCCGGCCCCAGGGCGATTTCAGCGCCAGTTCGGCCAAGAGGATGATCGACAACAGCACAACGAGAAACAGCGACATGTAGCACAGCTTGACCCAGATGCCCGACGCCTCGGCCAGCGGGAAACCCCAATTGGCGGCCGCGGTCTGGAATTCCGGGTTCTGCTGCAACGCGATCTCATAGGGGACCGGGCGCGGGATCGAGGTGATGTTCTTGACCCCTCGCGCCAGCCATTCCTCGTTTTTCAGCACCGCCACGATGATTTCGCCGATGCCAAGCGTCGCGATGGCCAGATAGTCAGAGCGCAGTCCAAGCGCGACCTTGCCCACACCCCAGGCGGCAGCAGCGGCGAACAGCCCGCCGACGGGCCAGGATATCAGCACTGGCCAGCCCAGACCGCCCAGATTGCCATATTGCGCCGACTGGTTCGCCTCGATCGCGATCACGGCGGGATCAAAGATATTGCGATAGAGCACAAAGCCCGCGATCAGCGCGCCGGTCACGGCCAGCCCGCGCACCCAGCCCCGCCTGAGGCGTTGCCACAGGGTCACGGCCAGTCCCAACGTCCCAAGCCCCACGACAAGGGCCGTCAGCACGCGCAGACCGCCCGAGGACCAGCCGCCGTCGACCGGGGGCAGGGACACCAGCACCGGAGCCAGCCCGCCAAGCGCCAGGAAACCCACGACGCCGACGTTGAACAGGCCCGCATAGCCCCATTGCATGTTCACCCCAAGTGCGGTGATGGCCGAGATCAGGCCCATGTTCAGGATCGCGAGAGAGGTGTTCCAGCTGCCCGAGAACATGGCGCTGCGCCAACTGCCCTCAAGGATGAACAGGATCGCGAGGATGGCGAACAGGATCGGCGCGCGCCAGGGATTGGAGGATTCGGCTTGGCGGTTGGTGGACATAGCGCGGGCCCCCTTACACGGATTTGCCGCTGAACAGCCCGGTGGGCTTGAACAGCAGAACGATGATCAGGATGACGAAGCTGACGGCGAACTTGTACTCGGTCGACAGCAGCTGCAGCAGCCCGTCCGGCTGCCAGTCGGGGAACAGATAGCCCGCGATCTTCAGCCAGGGATAGGTGATTGCCACCTCGGAAAAGGCCACCACAAAGCCGCCTGCGATGGCGCCAAGCGGGTTGCCCAGACCGCCCACGATGGCGGCGGCGAAGATCGGCAGCAGGATCTGGAAATAGTTGAAGGCCTTGAAGGATTTATCCAACCCGTACAGCACGCCGGCAATGGTCATCAGCGCGGCGGCGATGATCCAGGTCAGGCGCACGACGCGTTCGGGATCGACGCCGGAGAGCAGCGCCAGATCCTCGTTGTCGGAATAGGCGCGCATGGCCTTGCCCGATTTGGTGCGGTTGAGAAACCAGAACAGCGCCCAGACCACCACGACCACGACGACCAGCGTCAGTGCCTGCGTGGTTTTCAGCGCCAGCCCCTCTGTCAGGCCCGACCATTCGCGGAAATCGCGGACATTGATCACGAAACGCGCGCCATCGGCAAATCGCTGCTCGTCCACGCCGATCAACAGGCGCGTGAACCCGTTCATCAGGAACATGACGCCGACAGAGGCCATCACCAGAATGATCGGCGCGGCCCGTTGTGCGCGGTAAAAGCGATAGACGGTGCGGTCGGTCAGCAGCACCACCGCCGCCGTCCCCGCAATCCCCACCGGCAGCGCCAGCAGCGCCGTGGGCAGCGGCCCGAGCGAGATCCCAAGCGATTGCAACCCCCATGTCACGATGATGGTGATCGCGGTGCCAAAGGCCATGGTGTCGCCATGGGCAAAGTTGGAAAATCGCAGGATGCCGTAGATCAGCGTGACCCCTAGCGCCCCAAGCGCAAGCTGCGCGCCATAGGTCGCGGCGGGGATGAAGACAAAGTTCAGAAAGGCCACGAGGGCGTTCAGGATATCCATCAATGGGCCTCTTCGCAGCGTCCGAGATAGGTCATGACCATGGCCGGATCGGCGATATGGGTTGTGTAGCGCGCGGTTCCGTCGGGCGAGAGCGTCAGCAAGCGCGCGCCGGTGGCGTTTTCGATATTGAAAAGTCGAACCAGACCGTTCTGGTCCATGCCGGCAAGCGGCAGGTTCTCGGCACTGTCTTCCAGGCGCCCGCTCAGCGTGGCGATACCGGCGTCGATGCTGCTCGCAAGCAGCACCAGGCTGGCCTCATAACCCGAGGGCGCGCATTCCTGGTCGAGACATTCGTTGTCAAAGCTGCAATGCCAGCTGGCCTCTTGCGCCAGCACGCCCAGGGGCATCAGGCTGCACAGGGCCGCTGCAAGGGCAGGGATCATTCGCATGTCTCAGCCCCCCAGGAAGGTGCGGCGCACCTCGTCATTGGCCATCAGCTCCTTGCCGGTGCCGGTATGTGCGTTGCGGCCCTGAACCAGCACATAGGCCTTGTCGGCGATCATCATGGCCTGCTGGGCGTTCTGTTCCACCATCAGCACAGGCAAACCGCCTCGGGCGATGGCGATGATACGATCGAACAGCTCGTCCATGACAATGGGCGACACGCCCGCGGTCGGCTCGTCCAGCATCAGCAGGTCGGGCCGGGTCATCAGCGCGCGGCTGACGGCGACCTGCTGGCGTTGGCCACCTGACAACTCGCCTGCCGCCTGCTTGCGCTTGTCGGCGACGGCGGGGAAAAGCTCGTACACCTGTTGCAGCGTCTCGCGAATGTCATCGTCGCGGATAAAGGCGCCCATTTCCAGGTTTTCCTCGACCGTCATCGAGGGAAAGATGTTGTTCACCTGCGGCACAAATCCCATCCCGGCCTTGACCCGGTCCTGCGGATTTAGCGCCGTGATGTCACGCCCGTTCAGCCGGACCGAACCCTGCCGCAGATCCAGCATCCCGAAGATCGCCTTCATCGCGGTGGACTTGCCGGCGCCATTGGGGCCGACGATGACGGCGATTTCGCCCTTTTCGACCGCGATCGTGCAATCGTGCAGAATGTCCGGGCCGCGCCCGTAGCCGCCGGTCATGCCGTCGCCGATCAGAAACGGATCGCCTGCGCGTCCGGGACCGGTGGGCCCGGATTTGCGGGTGCCGTCAACCGTGCCTGGCGGGCGTGGGTTCACGATCGACGCGTCGCGGTTGCCACGCTTTCCGAATGCCTTGTCGGCGTCGCTGTCGCTCATGCGCCGATCATCTCCTTGTTTTTCAGGCCGCGGCCCAGATAGGCCTCGATCACCTGTTCGTTCTGCATGATCCCCTCTGCCGAACCCTGCGCCAGCACCTTGCCTTCGGCCATGACGATCACCGGATCGCAAAGCTTGCCGATGAAATCCATGTCATGCTCGATCACGCAGAAGGTATAGCCGCGTTCCTTGTTCAGCCGGATGATCGCGTCCGAGATCGTGCCCAGCAGGGTGCGGTTCACACCTGCGCCGACCTCGTCGAGAAAGACGATATTGGCATCGACCATCATCGTGCGGCCCAGTTCCAGCAGCTTTTTCTGGCCACCCGAAAGATTGCCGGCCTTTTCGTGCGTCAGGTGTCGGATGGTCAGAAAGTCCAGCACCTCATCAGCGCGCTTGCGCAGCGCCTCTTCTTCGCGGTCGATCTGGCCGCGCCGGAACCAAGTGTTCACGATGGTTTCGCCGGTTTGTTTGCCAGGCACCATCATCAGGTTTTCGCGCACCGTCATCGACGAAAATTCATGGGCAAGCTGGAACGTGCGCAGCAGACCCTTGTGAAACAACTCATGTGGCGGCAGACCGGTGACGTCTTCGTCGCCCATGAAAACGCGACCGGAAGTTGGCTTGAGAACCCCTGCGATCACATTGAAAAGAGTTGTCTTTCCAGCCCCGTTCGGGCCGATGAGCCCGGTGATCGAGCCCTTTTCGATGGTCATGCTGGCACCGTCAACCGCACGGAATCCACCAAAGTGTTTATGCAGATCCTCAACGCGGATCATGGCAATTTTCCCCTGTCAGATTGCGCCGTTTGTGGCGCAGCGGACCTTTGCGGCCCTGTCATTTATTGCAATCAGGCCCGATGCAGCGCGCATCGGGCCTGATCAGATCTAACCGAAAGGCTTAGTGGAAACCAACCACGCTCAGCTCGCCTTCGGGGAATTCCACCTCGCGGTAGACGCCGGCGCTTTCGCCTGGGCCGACCAGCTCGACTGCGGTGGCGCCGACATAGTCGATGTCGGTGCCAGCAGCCAGCAATTCCAGACCTTTGGCCAGTTCACCCGGCATGATCTTTTCGCCCGGCTCGTTGGCGATTTCCATCACCTTGTCCTTGTAGGCGGCAGGGTCCGAGGAACCGGCAGCCTGCATTGCCAGCAAGATCATCGCGGCGGCGTCATAGGCTTCGGCCGAAAAGGCCGAGCTGCCGTCAAAGCCTGCGGCTTCGGCGGTGGCGATATAGTTGTCGCGGCCTTCACCTTCGGCGGCCGGGTTCTGTCCGAACGAGGTTGCCAGTTCGGTGCCGAAATTGTCGACCAGAGCCTGGCTGATCATGCCGTCGGGGAAGACAAAGGTTTCAAAAGCGCCCGTGTCCAGCGACGCGCGGGTGATGCCCGAGCCACCCTGATCGACATAGCCTGCCACGACCAGCGCATCGCCGCCTGCTGCGGCCAGTGCTGCGACCTCGGCCGAATAGTCGGCCTTGCCGTCGTCATGCGCTGCATTGATGGTCACAGTGCCGCCAGCAGCCTCGTATGCTGCCTGAAAGCTGTCGGCCAGACCCTTGCCATAGTCATTATTGGTATAGGTCAGTGCCACGCTTTCGATGCCACGGCTTTTGATGATGTCGGACATCACTTCGCCCTGACGCGCATCCGAAGGCGATGTGCGGAAGAACAGGCCCTGATCTTCGATCGTCGACAGCGCCGGCGAGGTTGCCGAGGGCGAGATCATGACGATGCCGTTCGGCACGGCCACATTTTCCAGCGAGGCGATGGTTTCGCCCGAGCACATGCCGCCGACGATGCCCTTGATGCCTTCGGCCACGACGCGTTCCAGCGCCGAGACGGCCGCAGCGGCATCGGTACAGGTCGAATCGGACTGAACGATTTCAACGGTCGAGCCGTCCAGCAGATTGCCGGAATCGGTGACTTCCTTCGCGGCCAGTTCAGCACCACCCAGCATGTCGGGTGCCAGCGATTCCAGTGCACCGGTAAAGCCAAGCGAGGCGGCGAGTTTGATATCCTCTGCACCGGCAATGCCGGCTGTGAAGGTCATCGCCACACTGGCAAGAAGAAGTTTTTTCATAATTTTGTCTCCCAATTGGAACAAGTTCCTGCGGCGCAGGTTAGAAGCGCCAATTCCAAAAGAAAAGCACCATGTCGCTGCGTCCTGCCTATCAATTCAGTCAATTTGACCCAGTTTCGGGCGGAATGCGGGGTCAGCGCCAGCCCAGGCGGTCGTCGCGCCGGCGAAACGGCAGCGCCAGCAGGCCAAATAACAGCCAGCCCAGCAGAAAGCCGATGCCCCCGGCCGCCAGTCCCGCAAATGTAACCGGGATCGCAGGGCTGAAATCGCCCCAGGTCGCGCTGAGTGTTTCAGGGTCGCGCAGCCTGTGAGGCAGCAGCATTCGCTCCAGCGGGCCGGCCAGGCGCAACATTGCCAGATCGGCCTCGGCGTGGTCCAGCCGGTCGAAGGCTCTGGTCATATCGGCCTGATGCAACTCGCGAAAGGCGCTGCCGCTCAGATCCGCAAGCGCCTCGGCGCGGGTCACGCCGGCGCGCTCGGCGCTGGCATCGAAGTCCCGCGCGATTCGGCCAAGCGCATCGACCTGGCCGCCAAGCCGCTGGACATATTGGTCGGAAAAAGCGGGAAACTGCGACAGCGCGACGGCGCAGGCAAGCGCCATCGCCAGTCGCAGAAATCCGGTCATACCGCGTTCGCCGCCAGGATCGGCTCATAGATCTGGACCAGACGTGCCACCGCGTCCTTGGGCGACATTTCCTGGCTTTCGCCGGTGCGGCGGCTGGTCAGTTCCACCTTGTTATCGGCCAAACCGCGCGGGCCGACGGTGATCCGCCAGGGCAGGCCGATCAGGTCCATGGTGGCGAACTTGGCGCCGGCGCGCTCGTTGCGGTCATCATAAAGCGGGTCCAGTCCACGCGCCTTCAATTCAGTATACAGCGCCTCGCAGGCGCTGTCGGTGCTGGCGTCACCCTGTTTGAGGTTGGCAATGCCGACATGGAAAGGGGTCACGCCCTCGGGCCAGACAATGCCCTTGTCGTCATGGCTGGCCTCGATGATCGCGCCCAGCAGTCGCGAGACGCCGATGCCATGGCTGCCCATATGCACCGGCACCTTGGCCCCGTCCGGACCGACCACGGTGGCGCCCATCGGTTCGGAATATTTGGTGCCGAAATAGAACAATTGGCCGACCTCGATCCCGCGCGCGGAACGGCGGCGCTCTTCGGGGACCTTGTCGAACACGTCCTGATCGTGGGTCTCATCGGTGCGCGCATAGCGGCTGGTAAATTCCTCCAGCACGGCCTGGCACTGGCCCACATCATCATAATCGATCTGCCGGTCGCCAAAGCTCAGATCGGTGATTTCGCTGTCATAGAACACCTCAGACTCGCCGGTTTCGGCCAGGACCAGAAACTCATGCGTGTAATCGCCACCAATCGGCCCGCCATCGGCGCGCATCGGAATGGCCTGCAGCCCCATGCGTTCATAGGTGCGCAGATAGGCCACCAGATGCCGGTTATAGGCATGCAGCGCGTCTTCCTTGGTCAGATCGAAGTTATAGCTGTCCTTCATTAGGAATTCCCGCCCGCGCATCACCCCGAAACGGGGGCGGCGTTCGTCGCGGAATTTCCACTGGATGTGATACAGCGTCAGTGGCAGATCCTTGTAGCTGTTCACCCCGGACCGGAAAATATCGGTGATCATTTCCTCGTTGGTGGGGCCATATAGCAGATCGCGCTTGTTGCGATCCGTGACGCGCAGCATTTCTTCGCCATAGGCGTCATAGCGGCCCGATTCCTTCCACAGCTCGGCAGGCTGCAGCGTGGGCATCAACAGCGGGATATGCCCGGCGCGCTGCATTTCCTGATGCACGATCTGCTCGATCCGGCGCAGAACCTTGTAGCCAAGCGGCAGCCAGGAATAGATCCCCGCCGTCTGCTGCTTGACCATGCCCGCACGCAACATCAGCCGATGGCTGACGATCTGGGCCTCTTTGGGGTCCTCTTTCAGGACGGGCAGAAAATAGCGCGACAGACGCATGGGGCGGCCCTTTCGGCGGCGATTGGCATTATTCTGGCCTTCTGAGCCAAGCCGGCATGCGATGCAAGGGTCGCGCGGCCGTGCACCTTGCCGTCGGCGGGCGAGGGCCGTCATAGTGCCGTGAACAGTTTGCGAGTATCGGCGCGATGAAAAAGAACGAGCCGCCCAAGGATCTGCTGGATTGGCTGGGCATCAGCGAAGCACCCAACTGGGGCGTGTCGCGGCCATTGGGCGGGTTGATTGCGATGCTGATCGGCCTGCTGGTGATTCTGGCGCTGTCAGCGGCGGTTGTCATGCTGGTGCAAGTCGCCGGGGGCGCCGCGGCCTCGCTTGGGGCAGGGGCACTGATCGTGGCGGTGCTGTCGGCGCCGTTTCTGATATGGGGCACGTGGATCAAGCACCGGGCTCTTGGCTTTCAGAAAGAGGGCCACCTGACGGACCGGCTGGCCAAGGCTGTTGAACAGCTTGGCGCGGAAAAGACGGTCAAGAAAATCGTCGATGGCACGACGCAGGAAACCAGCGAACCCAACCTGGAGGTTCGCATCGGCGGTCTGCTGTCGCTGGAGCGCATCGCGCAAGACAGCAGCGCCTATGACCAAGGCCGCGATCATGTCCGGGTGATGGAGATCATCTGCGCCTATATCCGCAATAATGCGCCGGCAAGCATGGCGCAGGATTTCCCCGAGGGCGATCTGGAACCGCTGGATGATGAGGCCGACGCCGAACAGATCAAGGCGCATATTGACCTGATCGGGAACCGGAGGACGGAACGCCGCAAATGGCTCGCCGGCCTCAAGAAACCGACCGAGGATATCGCGCTGGCCCTGCTGATCCTCGAACGTCGCAGCGACCGGCAGCGCCGGTCCGAGGCTGCGCATGGGCAGGACGGCGTGACCGCGGCCCAATGGGTCTTTGCCGAAGCTTGTCCGACTCTGCCCGAACCGCCAAAGGACCAGCCGCACCCACCCGGTGCGATCAAGGATTTCGAGGAACGCTTGGCGGATTGGAAGCGAAAGTTGGCTGACTATCGTGGCTATCGCCCCGATTTGCGCGGCACCTGCCTGCAGCGCGCCGATCTGGCGGGCTTACACCTCGGAGGTGTTCGATTGGAAAGCGCGCGGCTGGAAGGGGCGGAGCTTTGGGGCGCGCGGCTGGAAGGGGCGGAGCTTTGGGGCGCGCGGCTGGAAGGGGCGAGCCTTGG
Organism: Paracoccus tegillarcae; assembly: GCF_002847305.1. Taxonomy (NCBI): domain Bacteria; kingdom Pseudomonadati; phylum Pseudomonadota; class Alphaproteobacteria; order Rhodobacterales; family Paracoccaceae; genus Paracoccus; species Paracoccus tegillarcae. The sequence continues at coordinate 2,911,917 of NZ_CP025408.1, forward strand.
GCGCGCGCGGCTGGAAGGGGCGGAGCTTTGGGGCGCGCGGCTGGAAGGGGCGAGCCTTGGGCGCGCGCGGCTGGAAGGGGCGGAGCTTGGGCGCGCGCGGCTGGAAGGGGCGGAGCTGTGGGGCGCGCGGCTGGAAGGGGCGAAGCTTTGGGGCGCGCGGCTGGAAGGGGCGGAGCTTGGGCGCGCGCGGCTGGAAGGGGCAGAGCTTTGGGAGGCGCGGCTGGAAGGGGCAGAGCTTTGGGAGGCGCGGCTGGAAGGGGCGGAGCTTTGGGAGGCGCGGCTGGGTCGCACCATCCTCACGGCTGCTAAGTGCAATGGTGCAGCCTTGAGGATGGTAGATCTGTCTTCAACTGTCGATTTGACGGGCGATCAGGTCAAATCAGCTTTTGGCGATGCCAGTGTGACATTGCCCGAGCATCTGCGCCCGCCGCCGGATCATTGGCCGGATTGGGTTATGGATCGTGAAGATTTTGACAACGAATGGGCCGAATTCCGCGACAACCCCGACAGTTACACCCCGCCACCCCGGCCCGCGGAATCCGCCAGTGACTAACCCACACTTGCAACCTCGCAGCCAACCGGCCACATAGTTCCGAAGGTCGAAAAGGTGGTCATGATGCGTATTCCCGTTCAACGGCAGCTTATCTGGTGGGGCATTGCCGGCATTTTGCTGCTGGTCACCATGTGGCTGCTGGGCAGCGCCATTCTGCCCTTTATCCTGGGGGCGGGCGTTGCCTATCTGCTGGATCCGGTGGCGGACCGGCTGGAACGGATGGGGCTGTCGCGGACCATGTCGGTTGTCGTGATCACCGCAGCTGCCGTGCTGGTCTTTGCGCTTGCGCTGTTGCTGGTTGTGCCGCTGCTTGTGCGTCAGGCCTCGCAATTGATCGCCACCGCGCCCGAGATGCTGGACGGGCTGCGCAGTTTTCTGGCCAGCCAGTTCCCCAATCTGATGCCCGAAGACAGCACCATCAACGTGGCCATCACGCGCGTCAGCAGCGCCATTGGCGAGCGCGCGGGCGAGGTGATCAGCACCGTCATGGGTTCGGTCGCCGGCGTCTTTGGGGTGATCGCGCTGTTTGTGATCGTGCCGGTGGTGGCGTTTTACCTGCTGCTGGACTGGGACCGGATGGTCGCCCATATCGACACGCTGCTGCCGCGTGAACATGCGCCGACGCTGCGCCGGCTGGCCCATGAGGTCGATGAGGCGCTGTCGGGATTTCTGCGCGGGCAGGGGCTGGTGATCCTGATCCTCGGCACGTGGTATTCGTTCATGCTGATGCTGGTTGGCCTGCCCTTCGGCTTTTTCATCGGCATCATGGCGGCTGTGCTGTCCTTTATTCCCTATGTCGGCGTCTTGGTCGGCGGGGCCACGGCCATCGGGGTGGCGCTGTTCAGTTTCTGGGGCGATCCGCTGTGGATCGGCGCGGTCGTTGCCATCTTCGCCATCGGTCAGGTGGTCGAGGGCAATTACCTGCAGCCCAAGATCGTCGGCGAAAGCATCGGTCTGCATCCGGTCTGGCTGCTCTTGGCGCTGTCGGTCTTTGGCACGCTGTTCGGCTTTGTCGGACTGGTCATCGCGGTGCCGCTGGCGGCGGCGCTTGGTGTGCTGGTTCGCTTTCTCACCCAAAGATACCGCGAAAGCAGTCTTTATACCGGGCAGGGTGCGCCGGCCGAACCGGCCGAACCCATGCGGGTTGAACTGGTGCCGCGCGGCACCGTCGAGGCCAGCCGGCAAGATGCGGCGACCAGCCCGTCCAGCGCGGACATCGCCTGATCCCCGTGCCCCGGCAACTGACCCTTGATCTGGCCGGCGATCCGGCCCATTCGCGCGCCGATTTTCTGGTGGCTGATGCCAATGCGCTTGCGGTGGCGGCGCTGGACGCGCCGGATGCCTGGCCGCAGGGCCGGATGCTGCTGATCGGAGAGGCAGGCGCCGGCAAGACCCATCTCGCCTCGTTCTGGGCGGCCGAGCGTGGCGCGATGCGTGTCTCGGCCCCGGCGCTGACCCCTGAGGCCGCCGATGGGCTTGCCTGCCAGAACGGCGCGCTGGTGATCGAGGATGCGCATTGCGCGGGCGGGCTGCCGCAGGCCGAGCAAGCGCTGTTCCATCTGTGGAACATCTGCCACATGCGCAACTGCCTGCTGCTGCTGACCGCGCGCAGGGCGCCGCGCGATTGGGGCGTGGTCTTGCCTGATTTGCGTTCGCGCATGGATGCGATGCCGCAGACCCGGATCGCCGCGCCGGACGAGGGTTTGCTGGCCGCGGTGCTGGTGAAACTGTTCGCTGATCGCCAGCTGTCGGTGCCTGCGGGGCTGATCGACTGGCTGGTTCTGCGCATGGATCGCGATCTGGGACTGGCCAGAAAACTGGTCGCGGCGCTGGACGAATCTGCTATGGCGGATCAAAAGCCGGTCACGCGCCGTCTGGCCTCGGATCTGCTGGACCAGCTGACGGCACCTGACCCATGATCCGCCCTCTTGCGCGCAATAGCCTGACATGACCCAAGCTGATTTTCTGCACAATCCGTTTCCGCCCGCCCGCGAGGTGCCCGGCGGCACGCCCGAGGGCCCCGCGCGCTTTTTCAACCGCGAACTCAGCTGGCTAAGCTTTAACTGGCGGGTGCTGGATGAGGCACGAAATGCCCGTGTGCCATTGCTGGAACGTCTGCGCTTCCTGTCGATCAGCGCCACCAATCTGGATGAATTCTATACCGTTCGCGTGGCCGGGCTGCGTGAATTGATGCGCAGCGGGAATGCGGGTCCGTCGGATGACGGGCTGACCCCGGCCGAGCAGCTTGCACTGATCAACGCGGATGCGCGCCGGTTGATGGGCGCGCAGCAATCGGTCTGGAACCGGCTCAGCGATGAGATGGCGCAGGCGGGCATCACGATCCTTGAACGGGGTGAGGTGACGCCCGAGCAGGCCGACTATCTGACGCATTATTTTCAGGATAGCGTCTTCCCGGTCCTGTCGCCCCTGGCCATCGACCCGGCGCATCCGTTTCCATTCATTCCCAATGCCGGGTTCTCGCTGGCGCTGGAACTGGTGCGAGACCGCGATGGGCGCAAGATGCAGGCATTGTTGCCCATTCCGGGCCAGCTTGCGCGGTTTATCCGTTTGCCGGGCAGCCGGGATTTTCTACGGCTCGAAGACCTGTTGCTGATGAACCTGGCCAGCCTGTTTCCGGGGTATCGCGATGGCGGACACTGCGCGTTTCGGGTGCTGCGCGAAAGCGATCTGGAGGTCGAGGAAGAGGCCGAGGATCTGGTGCGCGAGTTCGAGACCGCCTTGAAACGCCGCAGGCGTGGCAGCGTCGTGCGCCTGAAGATCACCGCGGGTGCCCCGCCGGCTTTGCGTGACCTGATCATGCAGGAACTGGAAGTCAGCCCTGACGAGGTGGTCGAGGTCACCGGCTTGATGGGCATGACGGATCTGGCCGAGTTGGTGCTGGACGACCGGCGCGATCTGCTATGGCCGTCGTTTACGCCGCGCGTGCCCGAACGCGTGCAGGATCACGGCGGCGACATGTTCGCGGCGATCCGGCAAAAGGACATGTTGCTGCACCACCCCTATGAGACGTTTGACATGGTGGTCCGCTTTCTGCAGCAGGCGGCGCGCGACCCCGACGTCCTTGCAATCAAGCAGACGCTCTATCGCACCAGCCGCGACAGCCCCATCGTTGACGCGCTTTGCGAGGCGGCCGAGGCGGGCAAATCCGTCACCGCCTTCGTCGAACTGCGCGCCCGCTTTGACGAGGCGGCGAACATCCGTCAGTCGCGCCGGCTGGAACGCGCGGGCGCGCATGTCGTTTATGGTTTCGTCAACTACAAGACACATGCCAAGATCAGCAGCGTCGTGCGCCGCGAGGGCGACCGGCTGGCGACCTACAGCCATTGGGGCACCGGAAATTATCACCCGATCACCGCGCGCATCTATACCGATCTGTCGATGTTTACCTGTGATCCGGCGCTTGGGCGCGATGCCACCAAGGTGTTCAACTACCTCTCGGGCTATGTGAACCCCGAGCGGCTGGAAAACCTGTCGATCAGCCCCATCGACATGAAGGACAACCTGATCGCGCTGATCCGGCGCGAGGCCGAAATCGCCCGGCAGGGCCGACCAGCCGCGATCTGGGCCAAGATGAATTCGCTGATCGAAAAAGACGTGATCGAGGCGCTGTATGACGCCGGCACTGCCGGGGTAAAGATCAGCCTGATCATTCGCGGCATCTGCGGCATCCGGCCCGGCATCAAGGGATTGTCCGAAAATATCCGCGTGAAATCGATCGTCGGGCGCTATCTGGAACATTCCCGCATCGTCTGCTTTGGCAATGGCGGGGGCCTGCCATCGGACAGGGCGCGGGTCCTGTTTTCTTCGGCCGACTGGATGAAACGAAACCTGCTTTATCGCGTCGAAACATTGGTCGAATGCCACAACCAGACGGTCAAGGCGCAGATCGTCAATCAGATCATGGCAGCCAATCTGGCGGATGAGGCCCAAAGCTGGATCCTGCAGCCTGACGGGCGTTATGTCCGCTATTTGCCTGCCGAACGGGATGACCTGTTCAATTGCCATGTGTTCTTCATGGCCAACCCCTCGCTCTCTGGGCGCGGCACGGCGGGGTATCGCGATGTCCCCGCCCTGACGCATTCGACCGGCTAGGCCGACGCGGCGGATGACACCCCATGGGTGGTAAATGAGCCCGCGACATGCCGCTGATATCGCCAATTCATGCCTGCCAGCGGATTGACCCGGTGCCCGCCTACGTCCATGAACACACCAAGATCGAATCTTGGCCTATCCGATTGCAGGCAAAGGGGAACACGCGATGAACGGCGTTCTGACAGCCAGTGGCAAGGTGATCGAACCACTACGAGAATCGATGATGATGGACGACAAGGCACGTGCGCTCAGCCGTGTCGGCGTTGTCGATGTGGGTTCGAACTCGATCCGTCTGGTTGTGTTCGAAGGGGCTGCGCGCAGCCCGGCCTATTTCTTCAATGAAAAGGTCATGGCTGGTCTGGGTCAGAAAATGGCCGAAACCGGCCGCCTGAACCCGCAAGGGGTCGAGCGCGGTTTCGAGGCGCTTCGCCGCTTTGCGGTGCTGGCCGAGGGGATGAAGGTCAAGCCGCTGAGCTGTGTGGCCACGGCCGCCGTGCGCGACGCCGAAGACGGCCCGGAATTTCGCAAGCGCGTGGAAAAGGAACTGGGCCTTAAACTGCTGGTCGTCGATGGCGAGGAAGAGGCGCGGCTGTCGGCCCAGGGTGTGCTGTTGGGTTGGCCCGAGGCCAGCGGTCTGGTCTGCGATATCGGCGGCAACTCGATGGAGTTGGCGGTCCTCAAGGATGGCAAGGTCGGAAAATGCGCCACCTCGCAACTGGGCCCCTTTCGGTTGCAGCAGGTTGCGGGCGGCAAGGCCGGGCTGCGTGACTATATCAAGAAGACGATGCAAGAACTGGCCGAAGAGGTCGGCACCGATCACCAGTGCATCTATCTGGTCGGCGGCAGTTGGCGCGCCATCGCCCGGCTGGATATCGAGCGTGTGGGCTATCCGATGACGGTCTTGCATGAATACCGGATGCGCCCGCAGGCCGTGGGGCAGACGGTGAAATGGATCCTGGAAAACGACCCCGAAGAACTGCGCAAGAGCGTCGGCATCGGCAGCGCCCGGATGGAATTGGTGCCCCTGGCCAGTCAGGTGCTGCGCGAACTGGTGGCAACCTTCAAACCCAGGGAACTGGCGGTCAGCAGCTACGGTATCCGCGAGGGGCTGCTGTACGAGCATATGTCAAAGGCCCTGCGCAAGCGCGATCCGTTGATCGAGGGCGCGCGTTTTACCGAACGCCAGATGGCGCGGATGCCTGGTTTTGGCAAAAAGCTGTATAAATTCCTGCAGCCCTTGTTCGAAAACGCCAAACCCGATCGTGACCGGCTGATCCGCGCAGCCTGCATGTTGCATGACACGACCTGGCGCACCCATCCCGACTACCGCGCCGAAGCCTGTTTCGACAATGTGACGCGCGCCAATATGGCAGCGCTCTCGCATCCCGAACGTGTCTTTCTGGGCCTGTCCTTGCTGCACCGATACAAGAACAGCCGTGAAGATTCCCCGATGGAGCCGATCTTCGCCTTGCTCAATGATCGCCAAAAGCAGGATGCCGAGGTGCTGGGCAAGGCGATGCGCTTCGGCGCCATGTTCTCGGTCAAGGACCCCTCCAAGGCGGGCAGCCTCAAGCTGTATCCCAAGAAGAAGAAGCTTGAGTTGCACCTGACCAAGATCGGACAGGCGATGTTCGGAGAGGTCGCGCTGTCGCGGTTTGAATCGTTGTGCAAGGCGATGGAAGTCGAGCCGGTCGTGGTAGGATAGGGACGAGGCCCGCGATTGGTGGATGTCGCTTCCGCGGGACCTTGCGGGCTTTCGCTGCAGATTCGCCAATTTCCGGTTCGGCGAACCGTTCAACAAATGGTCGGTTTTGGAATGGCTGTGCGGATGCGACGGATGGCAGATTCGGGGCCATGAAAATGATCCACACGCCTTGCTGCATCATACTATAAGGCGCCTGAACCAGTCTAATTGCAGGAGGACAGTGCCATGGCTGTTACCAGGATAGTTGCAAACCTTTCCGCGCCAGACCCGCTCGCGCTCGCGCAATTTTACCAAGAGGTTTTCGATATGGACTTGCCGCTGGATATGGGATGGATCTCGTTCTTAGCGAACAATTCGACACAGAAGATTGAGTTGCATACTGCCTCCGAAGGAGGCTCAGGCACGGAGTTGCCAGTGATCTCAATCGGTGTTGATGATCTTGATGCCACTGAAGCGGCAGTCCGCGCAGCCCGAGCAGAAATTGTCTATGGCCCGATCAAAGAAGATTGGGGCCTTCGAAGGTTCTACTTCCGCGACCCGGCAGGCAATCTTGTCAACGTTGTTGACAGCTAACCGCACAACGACAGGCCTTCATTGGGGTGGCCCTAAGGGCACCGATCCGCGCGATAAGCAAACTTTCGACGTCGGGCCCGAACGGCAATTTTTTCTCGCATAGCGAACCTTGGGGATTCACATATCCACCTTTTTGGCACGTCTTGAGAGGCGACGGTTCTTCACTGCCACAAACCCCGCTCAAAACCCCGGCAGTTGTTGCAGGGTTTTGCTTCACTGTTGATTGCAGCCATTCGAACACATTGCGGCATCGGTCACTCTGGGCTCTAAGCCGACCCCGACTATTTGAAAGAAGTCAGATCAAGCGGCGCTTGCCTCTGACAAGACTATACCTGCCAGTGCAGAAAATTCGTTATAATCCGCAGGCCCACCGCCTGCGATTTTTCGGGGTGGAACTGGGTGCCGACGATATTGTCGCGGCCCACAACCGCCGTGATCGGTCCACCGTAATCCGCATGGGCCAGACGGTGTTTGGGATCTTTCACCTGAAACTGCCAGCTATGGACGAAATAGGCGTGATCGCCGGTGGCCACGCCTTCCAGCACCGGGTGCGGATTGTCGATGAGAAGATCGTTCCAGCCCATATGTGGCACTTTCAGGTCCGGGGCGTCGATGGCCACGACCTCGCCGCCGATCCAGCCCAGCCCCTCGGTGGGGCGGTATTCATGTCCCAGATCGGCCAGCATCTGCATGCCGACGCAGATGCCCATGAAGGGCACGCCGCGGTTCAAGACCGCCTCGCGCAGGGCATCCGCCATGCCGTCCACTTCGCCCAGGGCGGCGCGGCAGGCGGGGAAGGCGCCGTCGCCGGGCAGCACGATGCGGTCGGCGCGGGCGGCAACATCGGGGTCCGAGGTCACGGTGATCTCGGCCCCGACCTCGCGGCCCATCAGCTGAAACGCCTTTTCCGCCGAATGCAGGTTGCCGCTGTCGTAATCAATCAGCGCAACCTTCATAGCGCGCCCTTGGTCGAAGGCAGCACACCGGCCATGCGCGGATCGGGCTCGACCGCCTCGCGCAGGGCGCGGGCGACGGCTTTGAAGGCGGCCTCGGCGATGTGGTGCGAATTGATCCCGTGGATGCGATCAACATGCAGGGTAATGCCACCATGCGTGGAAAGCGCCTGAAAGAATTCGCGCACCAGTTCGGTGTCGAATGTGCCGATCTTGGCCGTCGGGAAATCGACATTCCACACCAGAAAGGGACGTGCCGACAGGTCCAGCGCGGCGCGCACCAGCGTATCGTCCATTGCCAGCAAAAAGCTGCCATAGCGCCGGATGCCACGCTTGTCGCCCAGAGCCTGCGTCAGCGCCTGACCGATGGCAATGCCGGTATCCTCGACGGTGTGGTGATCGTCGATGTGCAGATCGCCCGTCGCGCGAACGGTCAGATCTATCAGCGAGTGGCGCGACAACTGGTCCAGCATATGGTCGAAAAAGCCGACGCCGGTCCGGTTGTCATAGGTCCCGGTGCCGTCCAGATTGACGGTAACCTCGATCTGGGTTTCGGCGGTGTCGCGGGTGATGGTGGCTGTGCGCATCGGCTGATCCTTCATCTTACGCGGCGCTTATAGGCCGTGCGGGCCGGTCAGCCAAGATGCACTTGTCCCTCGGGATAGCGGACCCGCGATGCAACCCGCGTGGCCAGGAAAACCCCCAGAGTCAGCGGGCCGACCCGGCCCAGAAACATCATCACCATGATCGCGATGCGGCCGAAATCGGACAACTCGCTCGTATAGCCGCGCGACAGGCCGGTGGTGCCGAAGGCGCTGGCGACCTCGAAGGCGATATCGAGGAAATGCCCGTCATGCGTGGCGGTCAGAATGAACGTGGCGGTAAAGGTCAGCATCGCGGCGATGGCCATCAGGGCCATGACTTTCATCACCTCTTCCAACCCGACCGATCGGCCAAAGGCCCAGACATGGGTGCGGCGTCGAAAAAAGGCGATGGTGGCCAGCACCATGACCACGACGGTTGTCACCTTTATCCCGCCAGCAGTCGATGTCGGGCCACCGCCGATGATCATCAGCGCCATATACAACAGTGACGTGGAATCGTGCAGCCCCCCGATATCGGTGCTGTTAAAGCCTGCCGTGCGCGGTGTGACCCCCTGAAACCAGGCTACCGCCATGCGTGCGGCGGCGCTGTCATATTGCCCAAGCGTGCGCGGATTGTTCCATTCGAGCAGTGCTGTCAGCCCGACGCCCAGCACGATCAGCACCGCGGTTCCCACCAGCATCAACCGTGTGTGCAGCGTATAGCCGCGCCAGAAGGGGCGGCCTGCAATGTCGGACACCACGAGGTAGCCGATGCCCCCGGTGATGAACAGCGCCGGGATCACGATATTGACGATCGGGTCAGTGGCATAGCGCACGAGCCCGGTCGAAAAGGTCGAGAAACCGGCATTGTTGAAGGCCGAAACCGAATGAAAGATCGCGTGCCAGATGCCCTGATGGAACCCGTATATTGGCACAAAGGTCAAAGCCAGCAGCATCGCGCCGGCCACTTCAGCCAGCAAGACAACGCGAAAGATTGTCCGGACCAGCCGGGTCAGGCTGTCATAAGAGGTCTGGCGCAGATCCTCGCGCAGGTATTGATGATGGGTGACACCCATTGGCACGCCAAGCGCCACAAAGATCAGCACTGCAAAGGTCATCAGCCCCAGGCCACCCAGCTGGATCAGCAGCATGACGATCAGCTGGCCCCAGAAGCTCAGCGTCAGTTCCGTGTCCAGCACCGCCAGCCCGGTCACCGTCACCGCCGAGGTCGAGGTGAACAGCGCGTCCATCGCCGTGATCGGACGGGTGGTGGCAAAGGGCATCGACAGACCAACTGCGCCCAGCAGGATCAGTGCCAGATACAGCGTGGCCAGCACCGCCGTCGGTGGTGTCCGGTTCAGCCAGCGCCGAAAACCGCGACGGGTTGGGCGGGGCAGTTGGATCACAACCGATCGCCAAAGGCCGTCAGTTCGGATCGCTTGCCCAGCAACAACAACCGGTCGCCTTCCTTCAGGCGCAGCTGCTGATCGTCGGTTGGCAGGAATTCGGTCCCGCGCATCAATCCGAGCAGGCGAATGTCCTGCCCTTTGCTCAGATCGGCCAGCGCCGAGCCGTCGTGACGTCGGGGGATCAGCAGGTTCACCACGCTGAACCCGTTCCCGAGTGCGACATAATCCTGAACCGCCGGATTGTTGAGCATTTGCGCGGTGTGACGACCCATTTCCAGCGCAGGCAGGATCACGCGGTCGACCCCGATCTTGGACAGGATACGATGCTGAGTCCGGTTTTCGGCTTTGGCCCAGACCGTGCCCAGACCGATCAGCCGCAGGTTCATCGAGGCAAGGATACTGCCTTCCAGGTCATTGCCGATGGACACCAGGGCGACATCGTAATTGCCGGCGCCGGCCTCGCGTAGCGCGCCTTCATCGGTTGCGTCCAGAATGACGGCATTGGGCAGGGTCTCGGCCAGCATGGCGACACGCTTTGGGTCCTTGTCGATGCCCAGCACCCGATTGCCGAAACGCGCCAGTTCGGTTGCGATCACGCCTCCAAAGCTACCCAGTCCGACGACGACGAAACTGCGATTTCTGCGACTCATTTCGTGGCTCCGGTCCTGGCGGCGGCGATAGTGGGTAGCTCGGAGATCGGGGTCAAGGCGCTTCCGCCGTTACAGCGGCGCTGGCTGATTCGGTCGTTTTGTGGCTGAATACTGTCGCGGACCCTATAGTGCCGGGCGACCGGGTGGCCATTCTGAACAAGATGTGACAGCTTGGCCGTCCTTGGCGGAAAACCGCTGATCGGCCGCGATGAGACGACCGAAATGACAAACAAAATAAGGAAAGGGACGGAATGAAAGACCCAACCGATCCACGCAAGGGCCTCAAGGGGCGCCCTGAAGACCGCGAGGCGCAGCGCCGCGTTCTCAAGGGCGAAGCCGAGATCGTGGAAACCGATGACGAAGCCATCCCCTCACCCGAAGGCGTGACCGAGGTCATCGATACCGATTATGAAATCGGTCAAGACAATATCTCCAGCGATGGCAAGGTTCCCTTCGACATTCACAACCCTGTCTTTGTGATCTCGGCGACGGCCATCTTGATCTTTACCGTGGTCACGATGCTGTTTGCCAGCGCGCTGGAACCGTATTTCACGGGCATGCGCGATGCGCTAACGGGCGGGCTGGACTGGTTCTTCCTGATCGCAGGCAATATCTTCGTGCTGGTCTGTGTTGTGCTGATCCTGTCGCCTTATGGCAGTGTCCGACTGGGTGGCCCAGATGCCACGCCTGACTTTACCATGACCGGCTGGTTCGCGATGTTGTTCGCGGCAGGCATGGGCATCGGCCTGATGTTCTATGGCGTCAGCGAGCCGATCAGCCATTTCGATACGTCACTGGCCGGACCGGTCGTCGAAAACGGCGTTCGTACCGACTGGGCACCCTTGCAGGGCGCACCGGGGGATGAACTGGGGGCACGCCGTCTGGGCATGGCCGCGACCATCTTCCACTGGGGTCTGCACCCTTGGGCGATCTATGCCGTTGTCGCGCTGGCGCTGGCATTGTTCAGCTATAACAAGGGTCTGCCGCTGACCATGCGGTCGATCTTTTATCCGATCTTCGGCGAACGCGTCTGGGGCTGGACCGGCCACTGCATCGACATTCTTGCTGTGTTTGCAACGATCTTCGGTCTTGCAACCTCGCTTGGCTTTGGCGCCGAGCAGGCGACCGCAGGCCTGAGCTACCTGTTCGGCATCCCGAATACGACACTGACCAAGATCATCCTGATCATCGCGATCACGGGTGTGGCGATGCTGTCGGTTGTTCTGGGCGTCGAAAAAGGTGTGAAACGCCTGTCCGAGATCAACATGGGTCTGGCCCTGTTGCTGCTGTTGTTCGTCATTGCTGTCGGCCCGACCGCCGACATCATCAGCGGGTTCTTCGGCAATCTGGGCGCCTATGCCAAAGAGCTGATCCCGCTGTCGAACCCATTCGGGCGTGACGACGACAACTTCCGTCAGGGCTGGACCGCGTTCTACTGGGCGTGGTGGATCAGCTGGTCACCGTTCGTGGGCATGTTCATCGCGCGGGTTTCGCGCGGGCGGACTGTGCGTGAACTGCTGGTCGCTGTGCTGGTCGTGCCGTCGATCGTCTGCGTGTTGTGGATGACCGCGATGGGTGGCACCGCGATCTCGCTGACCCTGGGCGGCTTTACCGGCATCTCTGACGCGGCGCTTGAACTGAAGCTGTTCCAGATGCTGTCGCAACTGCCGCTGGCAAGCATCACCAGCTTTGTCGGTATCATCCTGGTGATCGTGTTCTTCGTGACCTCGTCGGATTCCGGTTCGCTGGTCATCGACACGATCGCTGCAGGCGGCAAGATCAACGCGCCCGTTCCGCAGCGCGTGTTCTGGTGCACCTTTGAAGGGCTGGTCGCGATTGCGCTGATGCTGGGTGGCGGCCTTGGGGCGCTGCAGGCGATGGCGGTTTCGACGGGCTTCCCGTTCACCATCGTGCTGCTTGGCGCGGTCTGGGCGATCTTCAAGGGATTGCATGCTGAAAGGCGCGAAACCGCCTGATCAGAGGCTGTTTGGAAAAAAGGACGGGCGGGTAACTCCGCCCGTCCTTGTTTTATGAAGCGGGGAATGTCAAAAAGTCTGTTAAAGCTAAGCTCGCGAATGCCGTAAGGACTGAAGTGATGAGTGATATAAAGGCCAGTGAGCGCCGGCTGGCGGCTGCGCTTGACCGTATCGACTATCTTCTGGAAACCGCCGCTGCTCCGAAACGGGGCGATCTGGGTCAGGGGACTGCAGCAGATAGCGCGCCGCCGCAGGCTGACGCTGCGCTGCAGGCCCAGATGGCCGAAGTGTTGGCCGATAATCAGCGCCTGCATTCCGCGCTGGAGGCGATGCGACCGCAATTGCAATCGACACATGACGCCGGCGACGACGGCGAGAGTTACCGGGTGGCGGAACTGGGCGATCAGGCCGCGCGCCTGTCATCGGCAAACGAGGAATTGGTGTCCGCCAATCGCGGACTGATCGAGGCCCTTGCCGGCACGAATGATGGCGTCGAGGCCGTGGCTGTTGCTTTGGAGGCCGAAATAGAGGGGCTGCGCGCCGCCCGCGCTGCCGAGATTTCGCAGTTTGCCGATCTCATGGCCGAATTGCAGCGAATGCTGACCGAATCCGCCGCAGCAGATGCGCCCTTCGCCGCAGATGTTGCGGTGGCCGAGGTTGAAAGCCGCGATGCCGATATCGTCAGTTTCGGCGATGAAGGCGGCGTGCCAGAGCAGTCGCGCGAGCGCGAAACGACTTTTGATGCCGTCTATGGCGACGAACCCGACGATCCGGGCGCCGATCTGGACGATGCAGAGAATGGGGGCCGGTAAATGGCGGAAGTTGATTTCACGATCGGACACAAGGAATACCGCCTTGCCAGTCAACCGGGCGAAGAGCGCCTGCTAAAGCGCGCCGCGGCGCTGCTGGACACAGAGGCGCAGCAGATCCTGGAACAGGCCGGGCGGATGCCCGAGCCGCGCTTGCTGCTGCTGGCGGGCCTGATGCTGGCCGATAAGTTCAACACCCTGGAAGATCGCGCCGACAAGGCCGAAAAGCAGTTGCAACGGCTGCAATCCAACCCGGCCAAGGTCGAGGTCCCGGTGATCCCCGAGGACCTGAAAGAGGCGATGGCCGAACTCGCCGCCCGCGCCGAATCGCTGTCCGAGCAGCTTGAAGAACGGATGGGCGACTGACGCGCCAAATCGCCGCTTTCATCCGCTGCGGCGATCCTCTATTCCCTCATGCGGCGAATTTCGGACCGGAAGGGGGCATTTCATGGCCAATGTGGTGGTTGTCGGCGCGCAGTGGGGCGACGAGGGCAAAGGCAAGATCGTCGACTGGCTGTCAGAGCGGGCCGATGTGATCGCGCGCTTTCAGGGCGGCCATAATGCCGGCCACACGCTGGTCATCGGCGGCGAGGTCTACAAGCTGAACGCGCTGCCCTCGGGCGTTGTGCGTGGCGGCAAGCTGTCGGTGATCGGCAATGGCGTCGTGCTGGACCCGTGGCACCTGGTCAAGGAAATCGCGTCGATCCGAGAGCAGGGCGTCGAAATCACGCCCGAGACGCTGATGGTGGCGGAAAACACACCGCTGATCATGCCCTTCCACGGCGAACTTGATCGCGCGCGCGAGGCACAAAACAGCGTCGCCCGCATTGGCACCACCGGTCGCGGCATCGGCCCTTGCTACGAGGATAAAGTTGGTCGCCGCGTCGTTCGCGTGGCTGATCTGGCGGATGAGGAAACCCTGCAACTGCGTGTGGATCGCGCGCTGGTTCACCACAATGCGCTGCGTTCGGGCCTTGGGATGGAGCCCATCGACCGCGAGGCCGTACTGAACAGCCTGCGCGAGATCGCGCCCGAGATCCTGAAATACGCAGCCCCCGTGTGGAAGGTAATGAACGAAGCCCGCCGTGCCGGCAAACGCATCCTGTTCGAGGGCGCGCAGGGCAGCCTGCTGGACATTGATTTCGGCACCTATCCCTATGTCACCTCGTCGACGGTCATTGCCGGGCAGGCGGCGGCTGGTACCGGCATGGGGCCGGGCTCGATCGATTTCGTGCTGGGCATTGTCAAGGCCTACACCACCCGCGTCGGCGAAGGTCCGTTTCCGACCGAGTTGGACGACGAAGACGGCCAGCGTTTGGGCGAAAGGGGCCGCGAATTCGGCACCGTCACCGGGCGCAAGCGCCGCTGTGGCTGGTTCGATGCGGTTCTGGTGCGTCAGACCTGCGCGATTTCCGGGGTGAACGGCATCGCGCTGACCAAGCTGGACGTGTTGGACGGGTTCGAAACGCTAAAGATCTGCGTCGGCTATGAAATCGACGGCGAGCGTTTCGATTATCTGCCCACCGCCGCCGCATTGCAGGCCAAGGTGACGCCGATCTACGAAGAAATGAAAGGCTGGAGCGAATCCACCGCTGGCGCGCGCAGCTGGGCCGATTTGCCGGGCGAGGCGATCAAATATGTGCGCCGGATCGAAGAACTGATCCAGTGCCCCGTCGCCATGCTGTCCACCAGCCCGGAACGCGACGACACGATCCTTGTGACAGACCCGTTCGAGGATTGATCCGATGCGCGTCCTGCTGATCGACGGCCATCCCGATAGCGACCGGCTGTCTGCGCATCTGATGGACAGCTATCAGAAGGCACTGCCCGCCGATGCACAGATCACGCGCCTGGCTTTGCGCGATCTGGATTTCAACGCCGATCTGTCGCGCGGTTACGCGGACATGCCCGATCTGGAACCCGATCTGGCGGCGGCGCTGGACCACATCGAGGCTTGCGATCATCTGGTGCTGGCCTTTCCGCTGTGGTGGGGCGCCGAGCCGGGGCGAATGAAGGGCTTTTGGGACCGCATCCTGCTGCCGCGCCGCGCCTTTCGCTATCACCAGAAGGATCTGTTCTGGGACCGGCTGCTCAAGGGCCGTTCGGCCGATGTGATCGTCACGATGGACACGCCGCCGCCCTATCTGCGGTTGGTCTATTTCGACCCGATCGGTTGGCGTTATCGTCGGCAGGTGCTGGGCTTTGTGGGCTTCAAGCCGATCCGAATGGCCTATTTCGGCATGGTGCGCCGGGGTGGGGCCGAAAAGAACCTGCCCAAATGGCGCAACAAACTGCAGCGCCTGGCCAAGACGGCCAGCGGCCTGCGGCGCGGAGAGAAACTGTAATGGATCTGAAAACCCGCAAACGTCTGTCGATCCTGGTGCTTTTGATCGGGCTGCCGGGCTATATCATCATAGCCTGGATGCTGTTGGGCTGGTTGTCTGATACATATGGCCGGCTGAGTTGGTGGACAGAGCTGTTGGTGGTCATCGGGCTGGGCGTCATCTGGATCCTGCCGCTAAAGCGCCTCTTCAGCGGCGTTGGCAAGGATTAGGGGTGGCTGCGGCGGTTGTCTCTTCGGCGGGCGGTGTCACGCTGATTGGTGGCGGGGCGGTCACGCCCGAGGATATGTCGCAGGCATTGGCGGTCGCACCGGTGCTGGTCGCCGCTGATGGTGGGGCGGATGCCGCGCTGAAACTGGGGCAACGCCCGACAGCTGTTATCGGCGATTTCGATTCGTTGTCGCAGGAGGCGCGGGCGATTTTGCCGCCCGAAACCCTGCATCACGTCGCCGAACAGGACAGCACCGATTTTCAGAAATGTCTGTCGCGCATCGACGCGCCATTCGTGATCGCCATCGGCTTTTCCGGTCTCAGGCTGGATCATACGCTGGCTGCGCTGAACGTGATGACGCGATTTCCGGCACGACGCGTGATCCTGATCGCTGCCGAGGACATCATCTTTCTATGCCCGCCCAGGTTGTGTCTGGACCTACCCCCCGGTTCAAGGTTATCATTGTTTCCAATGGGTTCCTCGCGCGGAACCAGTCAGGGTCTGGAATGGCCCATTGACGGGTTGGAATTTGCACCGGATGGCCGCAGCGGCACCTCGAACCGCGTGACCGGACCGGTGCAGCTGACGATGCAGGGTCGAATGCTTGTACTCTTGCCGCGCGACATGCTGGGTGCCGCCCTTGCGACGCCTTTAGAACGGTAAACACGGGCCAATCAGGCGTTCCGACTGCGCGGGCGCATAGTTTCAACGAGAGGACACCCGGCCGTTTCATCCAAATCAACTGTTAAAGGTGAGATGAAGATGACTGATCAGCGACCAGAAGATGCGACAACGGTTCCGGACAACAAACGACATCGCAAAGACGCCGTCTCCGCCTGGGTGCGGTTTGTGGCTGCCTTGCTGTTCATTGCGGGCATCCCACTGCTGCTGGGCGGTGTTTACCTGATCACCCTGGGTGGATCATGGTACTATGCGCTCGCCGGAGCGGGCATTTCCTATGCCGCCTGGCATATCTGGAAAGGCCGGATGTGGGGCGTCCATGTCTATCTGGGCGTCTTTCTACTGACAGCCCTCTGGGCATTTTACGAAGCGGGCCTGACCTATTGGCCACTGGTGCCCCGGCTGATCGCGCCGCTTTTCCTGGCCGGTCTGGCGATGCTGATCGTGCCCAAATTGTCGGCGGCTGAACGTCCGGGCAAGGCGCGCGGCTATGTCTGGGGCGGTGTTGCCGCACTGGCAGGTTTCGTCGTGTGGCTGGTCTCGATGTTCTTCCCGCATGATATCATCAGAAATCCGGTCGCCGTGACGGCAGGGCAGGCCGCGCCGACGACAGTTGAGGCCGGCGACAACTGGTACGCTTATGGCCGCACCGGCAGCGGCACACGCTTTGCGCCCGACACGCAGATCACCGCCGATAATATTGACCAGTTGGATGTTGCCTGGACCGCCCAAACCGGCTTTGTCGCCGATCAGGCAAAGAGCGAACAGGACCAGACGGTGCCGCTTTATGTCGATGGCACGGTCTATCACTGTGGCCCGGTGGGGCAGATCACTGCGCTGGACGGTGTGTCGGGCCAGATCAAATGGCAGTTCGATCCGCAGGCCGCATCCACCGACTGGAAGCGCTGCCGATCCATCGGCTATTTCGATCCCGGCCCCGGCGATGCCTGCGGTCCGCGTATTGTCGAGACCACGGTCGATTCGCGGCTGATCTCGGTCCGGGCCGAGGATGGCCAGCCGTGCGAAACCTTTGGCGAGGGTGGAACCGTCGATCTGTGGACGGGCATGGGTGAGACCGATGCCGAATATCTGACCAGTTCCAGCGGGCCTTTGGTGGCGGGCGACAAGATCATCGTGGCCGCGCGTGTGACAGACAACGTCACGGTGGGCGAGCCATCGGGTGTGATCCGCGCCTACGATGCGTTGACCGGCGATCTGGCCTGGGTCTGGGATCTGGGCAATCCCGACTTGAAGGGGCTGCCACCGACGGGCGAAAGCTATACCCCCGGCACGCCCAATGTCTGGTCGCTGATGGCCTATGATCTGGAACTGGGCATGGTTTATCTGCCGCTTGGCAATGCCACGCCCGATATCTGGGGCGGCGGCCGGCGCGATTTTGACGATGCCTATAGCTCCGCCGTCGTGGCGCTGGACCTCGAGACCGGGGACGAGGTGTGGAAGTTCCAGACCGTGCGCCACGACCTGTGGGATTACGACCTCCCCGCGCAGCCTGTTCTGGCCGATATTCCCGATGGCAATGGCGGCGTCGTTCCGGGGCTGATCCAGACCACCAAACGGTCGCAGATCTTTGTACTGGACCGGCGGAATGGTGCGCCGATCAAGGCAGTTGTGGATCGCCCCGCGCCGCCATCGGATGGCACGATCGAGGGGGAATATTACGCCGAAACACAGCCCTATTCGGTTGAAATGGCGGCCATCGGCACCGAGCCGCTGGAAGGGCGCAAGATGTGGGGCGCCACCCCCATCGACCAGATGCTGTGCCGCATCATGTTCCAGAAATACCGCTATGAGGGCGAGTTCACCACGCCATCGACCGAATGGTCGCTTGTCTATCCAGGCGCCATGGGTGGGATGAATTTCGGCAGCACCGCCGTCGATGAAACGCGCAACATTATGGTTGCCGCCGAAATGACCATGCCACTGGTGCAGCGCCTTGTTCCGCGCGCCGAGGTGACGCCGGACATGCAATATACCGGCGAAAGCGGTCCCTATGCCCCGATGGATGGCACGCCCTACGGGATGGAGCGCAGCAACTTTACCTCGCCGCTTGGTATTCCCTGCCTCGAACCCAGCTGGGGCGCCATCGTCGGTGTCGATCTGGCCACGGGTCGGCAGATCTGGGAGCATCCTGCGGGCACCGCCAGGGATCTTGCCTTTGGCGACGTCACGCCGGGGCTGGGCTTTTACGTCGGCCTGCCGCCGCTTGGCGGGGCGATGATCACCGGCGGCGGTATTGCCTGGTATGCCGGCACACAGGATTTCGTCTTGCGCGGCTTTGACGTCGAGACCGGCGACTTGCTGTGGGAAGGCGATCTGCCGACCGGATCACAGGGCACCCCGATGAGCTATGTCGGACCCGATGGACGGCAATATATCGTTATCTCGGCCGGCGGCGCGCGGTATAATTTCTCTAATATGGGCGATTACATCGTTGCCTTTGCCTTGCCCGGCTGACCGGCGGCTGGCAGCGCACAGATTAGTGACGGGCGGCTGTGGTTGCCCGTCATTTGCGTTTGGCGTATCTGCAAGGGCGAAACCCGGAGGTCCAGATGACCCACAATCCGATCCGTCCCTGGCGCAATATCGAACGTCGCAAATCGCGGCAGATCATGGTTGGCAATGTGCCGGTCGGCGGCGATGCTCCGATCTCTGTGCAAACCATGACCAATACCGATGGCCATGACGTGCGCGCGACGCTGGCGCAGGTGATCGCAGCCGCCGATGCCGGCGCCGATATCGTCCGCATCAGTGCGCCTGATGTGGAGACGACGAAGGCACTGAAGGAAATCTGCCGCGAAAGCCCGGTGCCGATCGTGGCCGATATCCATTTCCACTATAAACGCGCGATCGAGGCCGCCGAGGCCGGTGCCGCCTGCCTGCGCATCAATCCCGGCAATATCGGCGATGCCACCCGCGTGCGCGAGGTCATCAAGGCCGCCCGCGATCACGGCTGTTCGATGCGGATCGGCGTCAATGCCGGCTCGCTGGAAAAGCACCTGCTGGAAAAATACGGCGAGCCTTGCCCCGACGCGATGGTCGAAAGCGGTCTGGATCACATCAAGCTGCTGGAAGATAACGACTTCCACGAATTCAAGATCAGCGTAAAGGCCAGCGACGTGTTTCTGGCCGCCGCAGCATATCAGCAATTGGCCGAGGCCACAGACGCGCCCATCCATCTTGGTATCACAGAGGCCGGCGGCTTTGTCGGCGGCACGGTGAAATCGGCTGTCGGGCTGGGCAATCTGCTGTGGTCGGGCATTGGCGATACGATCCGGGTGTCGCTGTCGGCGGACCCGGTGCAAGAGGTCAAGGTCGGCTTTGAAATCCTGAAGACGCTTGGCCTGCGCACGCGCGGCGTGCAGATCATTTCCTGCCCGTCCTGCGCGCGACAGGGCTTTGACGTCATCAAGACCGTCGAGGCGCTGGAAATGCGGCTGGAACATATCAAGACGCCGATGTCGCTGTCGATTATCGGCTGCGTCGTGAACGGGCCGGGCGAGGCGCTGATGACCGATATCGGCTTTACCGGCGGTGGCGCGGGCAGCGGGATGGTTTATCTGGCGGGCAAGCAGGACCACAAGCTGAGCAACGATCAGATGGTCGATCACATCGTCGAACTGGTCGAGGAACGCGCGGCCCGGATCGAGGCAGAGGCGACGAAAGCCGCCGAATAGCCCGACCGTCAGGCCCGCCTGTCAGCTATGTTCTTCGGCGGCAGCTTCGGCCAAGGCCTGATTCAACGCACGCAGGGCGTCGACATGATAGACGATCCCGATGATCTCGGGGTCGGGGGCTGCCTCACTGTCATCAACTGGTTCCTCTGACGGGCGGATCACCGGAAGGAACGCGGCCCCGATGCGCTCGAACTCGGCCAGCGCCTGATCGAGCCGCATCCCCTCATCCAGCGCGTTGCCCTTGATCGCCAGATTGCGGACCAGATCGGATGACGGCCCCTCATCCTCTGTCACCGGCCGCATGACCGTCGAGATACGCATTTTCTGGGGCAACCAGACCTGCGGGCCCTCAGCCACATGCACATCGCGGTTTTCCAACTGTGTCAGGAAGAACGACCGATGGACCAGCCGCGAGGCCAGCGCAGAAGACAGCGACACCGCCGTCATCACGGCGATCCCCGTTTGCCAGTCGCCGGTCATCTCGAACACGATCAGCGCGGTCGAGATCGGCGCGCCCAGCACCGCCGCCGCCACAGCACCCATTCCGGCCAGCGCATAGAGGTTCTCCGAGCCGGAAAGCTCGGGCAGAAAACCCGTGGCCATGATCCCAAAGGCCAGCCCGGTCAGCGCCCCCATGACCAGCGAGGGCGAAAAGATCCCGCCGCCCATGCGCCCGCCAAGCGTGATCGCCACCGCGACGGCCTTGACCATGGCGATGATGATCGCCTCGCCAAAGCCAATGCGACCGGTCAGCGCCGCCGAGGTCGTCTCGTAGCCGACGCCGATGATTTCAGGGAAGGGAATGGCGATCAGGCCCAGAAACCCGCCCGCAATGGTCGGCAACAGCCAGCGCGGCCAGCCGGTGCGGGCCAGGACATAGCGGCCCAGATCATCGGCGCTGAAAACAGCCTTCATCAGGGCCGCGGCGACCAGCGCGCAAAGCAGCCCCAACAGCATGAAAGCCGGCAATTCGACATAAAATCCCAGATCATTTCCGTGCGGCAGCGAGAATTCGGCAACATTTCCGAATTCCAGACGGTTTATGACGGTGCCCGCGACGGCGGCGATGGCGATGGGGGCAAAGGCGTGGATGGCGAAATGGCGCAGCACGACCTCATGGGCGAAAAGCGCGCCGGCAATCGGTGCGTTAAAGCTGGCAGCAACAGCGCCCGCCACCGCG
Source organism: Paracoccus tegillarcae (assembly GCF_002847305.1). Classification (NCBI taxonomy): domain Bacteria; kingdom Pseudomonadati; phylum Pseudomonadota; class Alphaproteobacteria; order Rhodobacterales; family Paracoccaceae; genus Paracoccus; species Paracoccus tegillarcae. The sequence goes on from NZ_CP025408.1 coordinate 2,933,351, forward strand.
CAGCCCAGCAGGTCGCGCCCGGTCATCGGGCTGGCCTTGATCCGTTCGGCAACCATGGTCGAGATCACGGCGGCCAGATGCACCACCGGACCCTCGCGGCCCGAACTGCCGCCGCTGCCCAATGTGATCAGCGATGCGGCAGCCGAGGCAAGGCCGGCCTTTGTCTCGACGCGTCCGCCATCCAGCGCCGCGCCTTCGATCACGTCCGAGACCGTGCGGCAGCGCCCGTCAGGGGTAAAGCGGTGAAGGATCTGGCCCACGACAAAGCCGCCGATGATCGGCACGGTCAGCACCCAATACCACGGCAGATGAAAGGCCGTGCTGGCCATGGTCAGATCGTCAGCACCATAGATTGCCCGCTGCAATGCACCGATGCCCAACCGAAAACCCAGTGCCGCGAAGCCGGCACAGATCCCGATCATCAGCGCCATGAACCAGAACTGCAACTGACTGGGGCCGCGATCGCGCATGACCTGCATCGCATGGGTGCAGCGCCCCGTCGTGTAGCGCCACCCTCTTTTGATCCAGCTTTGTTGCTCTGAACTCATGCCGCCATCCCTTCGACAGGGCCAGCGAATCACAAATGCCGCGTCGGGTCCAGCATCCTTGGCAGGCTGGCGCGCAGCTTTGTCATCCCGCCCGGCCGCCAGCCCAGCCGTGCCAGCCCGCTGCAATCGGGCAGACGCAGGGTTGTCGCGTCCGCGCGTGGGGGCAGGGGGTGGGCGCAGCCGGTCAGCTGTGCCACCTCGGCCAGCAGGTCACGCCGGTCCAGCACAAGATCACTGACGTTCAGCGTGGCGGGCGCATCCTCGCGCAGTGCCAGCAGCGCGGCGGCGGCAAGATCCTCGCCGTGAACCTCGGTCGCGATGCGCGCTGCAATCGGATGACCCGCCAGATAATCGCCGAACAGGTCGCGCCACTTGTTCCCGCGCCCCGGCCCATAGATGCCGGTCGCGCGCAGCGAGGTGCTGGCGATGGGCAGATCTGCCAGCGCGGCCTCTGCCAGCGCCTTGACCTCGCCGTAAAGCGTGGTTGGGCTGGGTGACAGATCATCGAACAGTGCGGTGCCCGCTGGCTGGCCGTCATGAACGGCGCGCGACGACAGGAACACGACGCGGCTTACCCCCGCGCCGACCGCCGCATCGAACAGGCGCAGCGTGCCGTTCAGATTGAGCCGCCGAAAACGCGCATGATCATCGCCTTCGCCGCCACGATAGCGACCTGGGGCATGCGCAAACGCTGCATGTATCAGTGCGTCATGGCCTGTCAGATCGGGCCTGTCGCCTAGTCGATAGTCGGGCAACGGATTCAGGTGATGCCCGGCCTCGCGGACGGCATGGGCGATAAACCCTCCGACAATGCCGGTAGCGCCGGTCAGGGCGATCCTCACGGTTGGATCGCGTGGCAGTGCAATCGGCGGATCATGCGGCGGGGCGTCTTTGCTGCGTCAGATCGGGGATCGGTTCGCCCGCCGCGATCTGGCGCCATAGCTGGATAAGGGGCGCCAGCGCCTGTGCCTTGTCGTGGTCCTGCCACGGCTTTTCATATTGGTAATGCAGAATATGAATGTCGCGCCAGTTCCACAGCGCGGGCAGGTTCATCCAGACATATTGCAGCAGATTGTACTGGATCGGCAGGCCGTGCCAGTCGGGAAAGAAATCCTGCAAAAAGCTCTGATCGGTGCGCGCCCAGAACTGGCCTGGCCGGTCCAGCCGTGCCAGCATCAGACGAAAGGTTTCGGGATCGGGCCGCGCTGTGAAAACGCCGGAGTTCATCCGGTGAAACCCATCCAGCCCATCATAGACATTGGGTGCCGCGCAAAATTCAGGAAAGTCGAACAGCTTGTCGACGGGCCGCAGCACCAGCGCATCGGCGTCGATGAAAACGCAGCGCGCATAGTCCAGCTGCCACAGCCGCAGCTTGACGAAATTGTCCAGAGGGGTATGAAAATCCGGCTTGCCGCCGCGGGTGAAAGCCGCGCGCCGATGCAAAGCATCGCGGGCATGGATGCCGTCGAATTCGGCGCTGGTGGGCAGCAGGTCGGCCGCGATCAGCCGCGCCCCAAGCGCGCGCAACCGCGCCAGCCCGTCCGCCGGGACATGGCGATGCATCACCGCAATATCTGCGCCGGTGCCCGACAACCTGAGCGAGCGTATCAGCGCCTCGGCACCGGGCAGGTAGTCATTGTTTGTGACCAGTGTCACAAAGGCGCGTTCGGCGCGTGCGGGCAACTCGGCCCGCAGCCCCGGCGCCACGCGATAGCAACTGCGCGCCTGCGGCTGGTCTGCGATCTGGCTGATATGCGGTGATGTCATGGCCGTTGAATCCCTGACTCTTTGCTGCTCTTTCCTGCCCTTTAAAAGGCTAGGTTGCTGGTGTTACGCCCTCATGACGCAGGCTTGACGTATTTATGACAGGCTCATGGGTTCTTTCCTAGTCTCGCAACCGCCGATAAGCTGAGGGTCACCAGTCAGAGGTTGCGCCATGCCGATACCCGCCCCCGTCCTTTCCGAATTGCAAACGCTGCTGGGCGAACGCCTGTCATCGACGCAGGCTGACCGCGATCATCACGGCGGATCCGAAAGTTATCACCGTGCGCCGCCGCCCGATGCGGTCGCCTGGCCAGAGACAACGCAAGAGGTCTCGGCGATCCTGCAACTGTGCAACAGACATGGCGTGCCGGTGATCGGCTGGGGCACGGGCACCTCGCTAGAGGGACATGCGCTGGCCGTCGTCGGCGGTCTGTCGCTGGATATGGCGCGGATGAACAAGGTGACCGAGGTTCGGTCCGAGGATATGCAGGCCAGCGTCCAGCCCGGTTTGACGCGCGAGGAACTGAACACCGAACTGCGCACCACGGGGCTGTTCTTTCCGGTCGATCCGGGTGCCAATGCCAGTCTGGGCGGCATGGCGGCGACGCGGGCCAGCGGCACCACTGCGGTGCGCTATGGCACCATGCGCGACAATGTTCTGGCGCTGGAGGTCGTGCTGGCCGACGGGCGCATCATCCGCACCGGCAGCCGGGCCGCGAAGTCCAGCGCAGGCTATGACCTGACCGCGCTGATGGTGGGGTCAGAAGGCACGCTTGGGATCATCACCGAACTGACCTTGCGCCTGCACGGGCAGCCGGAAAAGATCGCCGCTGCCGTCTGCGCCTTTCCGACGCTGGAGGGCGCGGTCGAATGCGTGACGGCGACGATCCAGTCGGGCATACCGATGGCCCGGATCGAGTTCATCGACGAAGTGTCGGTCCGCGCCTTCAACGGCTATGCGGGCCGGAATTTCCCCGAGCAGCCGCATCTGATGATCGAGTTTCACGGCAGCGAGGATGCCGTCGCCGCCGATGCCGAGCGCTTTGGCGAACTGGCCAATGACTTTGGTGGCCAGGGCTTTGAATGGGCCGCCACGCCCGAAGATCGCAACGCGTTGTGGAAGATGCGCCATCAGGCCTTTCCGGCGCAGCTTTCGGTGCGCCCGGGCAGTACCGCTGTCGTGACCGATATCTGCGTGCCGATGTCGGAACTGGCCGGCGCTGTGGCCGCCGCACATGAAGATATTGCAGCCGACGGCATGGTTGGCCCGATACTTGGCCATGTGGGTGACGGTAATTTTCACTCGGCGCTGCTGGTCGAACCGGGCAATGAGGACGAGTTGAAACGCGCCAAGGCGCTGGCCCGGCGGATGGCCGAACGCGCACTTGCGGTGGGCGGAACGATCAGCGGTGAACACGGCGTTGGCATCGGCAAGCGCGCGTTGATGGCCGATGAACATGGCGAGGGTTGGCAGGTCATGGGTGCGATAAAGGCGGCGCTTGACCCGAACAATATCCTCAATCCCGGCAAGCTGGTGCCGGAGCGGAACTGACGAGGTGAGCATGTGTACAACCGGTGAATGCGAATGTGGCGAGATTGGCTACAGCGTGACAGAGGATGGGCCGATCCATGTCTATGCCTGTCACTGCCTCAACTGTCAGACCCGCAGCGGCAGTGCCTTTGGCGAACACGCCCTGGTCGCAGCCAGCGACTTTGACTGCAAGGGCGAGACCGTCACACATGACCGCCACTGCGATGGCATCGACTTTCAAGAGGTCTTTTGCGCAAATTGCCGGACCCGCATCTTCAATCGCAACAGCGCCATGCCCGATATGATCTTCCTGCGCGCCGGCACGCTGAACGACAGCCAGCGGCTGAACCCGATTGCGCATATCTGGACCAAACGAAAGCAGCTTTGGCTGCTGCTGCCCGATGGCATCCCGCAATTCGATGAATCGCCCACGCCGGAAGAATTCGGGCAGGCAGTGCAGGCAGCACTTCGGCGCGGATCCGACGGGATCTAGGGGATGAGCCCTGGTCGGGTGCGCTGAATTCGGTCATCTGACGCATACGTGACCGACACGTCCCGGTGACTTTCAGTCACGGCTTTGCGATAAAGCTGAAAAGAACAAGGTAGTCAATTTTGGGGCAGGGATGAAACTTCTAGCAAAGCTTGTGATGGCCATGATGCTGGTCACGATGGTTGTCAGCTGTGGCCGGACGCCGCCGCGCGGTGGCGGGGGCGGCGCGACCTATGTTGGTGGCAATACGCCGCAGCTTGGTGACAACGATCCGCACGTCTGGCGCAGCGGGCATCCTTATGGCCATCAGGTGCACGGGATCGACATCTCGCGCTGGCAGGGGGACATCAATTGGGGGCAGGTGCGCGGTGCGGGCATCAGTTTTGCCTTCATCAAGGCGACCGAGGGCGGCGATCACAGCGATCCCAATTTCCAGCGTTACTGGCGTGAGGCGGGTGCGGCGCGTATCCCGCGCGGCGCTTATCATTATTACTATTTCTGCCGCACGGGCGCCGAGCAGGCCGCCTGGTTCATCCGCAATGTGCCGCGTGAACGTGGTGCGCTGCCGCCGGTGCTCGATCTGGAATGGACCAATTCGCGCACCTGTCCGCGCCGCCCGGCAGCCGCCGAGGTCAAGCGCGAGGCCGAGGTCTTCATGAATATCGTGGGCCGTCATTACGGCCAGCGCCCGATCATCTATACGACGGTCGATTTCTACCGTGACAACCAGCTTGGCACCATGCGCGCCGAATTCTGGCTGCGCTCGGTCGCTGATCACCCGCGTGCGCGCTATCCCGGCCAAAACTGGAGCTTCTGGCAGTATACCGGCACCGGCACCGTTCCGGGCATTCGCGGCGATGTCGATCTGAACGCGTTTGCCGGCAACAGTGCGGAGTGGGCGCGATGGCTACAGACGCATCTGTCACGCTAAGATCGCGATCCTGGCTTTGGGCCGAGTTTGCGGCGCTCTATATCGGGGCGCCGCTGGCCATTGCTCTGTTTCTGCCGCCCGAGCGGATGTTTGCGGCTCTGTTCGCGCTGACGCTTGTGGGGCTGGTCCTGTTGTGGCGGACGGGTGGTTTCGACTGGCGCTCGCTGATCGGAGGCTGGGACCAGATAAACTGGCCGTTCGCCGCGCTCTTTACCGTCGGCGTGGCCGCGGTTGGCTATGCGATCATGCGCGCGACCGAGCCGGACTATATCCGCGAACTGACCGGACCGCGCCTGCGCTTTCTGTTTCTGATCTGGCTGCTCTATCCGATCCTGTCGGCGCTGCCGCAGGAACTGATCTTTCGCCCGCTGTTCTTTCATCGTTTTGGCAGCCTGTTTCCCGATGGACGCGTGGCCATTCTGGCCAATGCGGCGATCTTCAGCTTTGCCCATCTGATGTATTGGAGCATCGTCGTCGCGATCATGACCTTTCTGGGCGGGCTGTTTTTCGCCAGGGCCTATCAGCAGCGCGGCTTTCTTTCGGCGTGGCTGTTGCACGCTTTGGCAGGCAATGCGTTGTTTGCGGTCGGCATGGGCTATTATTTCTGGTCGGGCAACGTCGTGCGCCCGTTCTGAGCGGTTGACTTCGCCGCGCCGTCGCTGTTCATGCGAGGGCTGAAAGAAAGAGGTCCGCCATGCACGCCTATCGCAGCCATACCTGCGCCGATCTGACCGCCGCCGATGCCGGGGAAACCGTCCGCCTGTCGGGCTGGGTTCATCGCGTCCGCGATCATGGGGGCGTGCTGTTCGTCGATCTGCGCGATCATTATGGCATGACGCAGGTGCTGGCCGACAGCGACAGTCCGGCCTTTTCCGCAATGGAAAAGCTGCGCTCCGAGACCGTGATCCGCATTGATGGCCGCGTGAAACTGCGCGATGCGTCGCTGATCAACACCAAGCTGCCCACCGGCGAGATAGAGGTCTATGCCACCGATCTGGAGGTGCTGGGCCCGGCGGATGAGCTGCCCTTGCCGGTCTTTGGCGATCAGGACTACCCCGAGGAAACCCGGCTGACCTACCGCTTTCTGGACCTGCGCCGCGAGTCGCTGCATGACAACATCATGCTGCGGTCCAAGGTGATCCGGTCGCTGCGCAACCGTATGTGGGACACCGGCTTTACCGAATTCCAGACGCCGATCATCACTGCCAGCAGCCCAGAAGGCGCACGCGATTTTCTGGTGCCCTCGCGCCTGCATCCGGGCAAATTCTACGCACTGCCGCAGGCCCCGCAGCAGTTCAAGCAGCTGATCATGGTTGCCGGTTTCGACCGCTATTTCCAGATCGCGCCTTGCTTCCGTGACGAAGACCCGCGCGCCGACCGCAGCCCCACCGATTTCTACCAGCTTGACGTGGAAATGAGCTTTGTGACGCAAGAGGATGTGTTTGCCGCCGTTCAGCCCGTCATTCAGGGCGTCTTCGAAGAATTCGGCGGCGGTCGCCCGGTCGATACCGACTGGCCGCTGATCCCCTATGCGGAATCGATGCTGAAATACGGCAGCGACAAGCCCGACCTGCGCAACCCCATCGAGATGCAGGTGGTTTCCGATCATTTCCGCGGCTCGGGCTTTGCGATCTTTGCCAAGCTGCTGGAACAGGACGGCACCGAGATCCGCGCCATTCCAGCGCCCACCGGCGGCAGCCGCAAGTTTGCCGACCGGATGAACGCCTTTGCCCAACGCGAAGGTCTGCCGGGCATGGGTTATATCCTGTGGCGAAAAGCCGAAGATGGCAGCACCGAAGCCGCAGGCCCGGTTGCCAAGAACATCGGTCCCGAACGCACAGAGGCCATTCGCCAGCAGCTTGGTCTGGATGAGGGCGACGCAGCCTTCTTCCTTGGCGGCAAGCCGGAAACGTTCGAGGCCGTCGCAGGGCGTGCGCGCAACGAGATCGGCAAAGAACTTGGCTTGACCGAGGAACACCAGTTCAAGTTTGCATGGATCGTCGACTTCCCGATGTATGAGAAGACCGACGAGGGCAAGATTGACTTTAGCCACAACCCGTTTTCCATGCCGCAGGGCGGGATGGAGGCGCTGTCGGCCGACCCGCTGGCGGTCAAGGGCTATCAGTATGATCTGGCGTGCAACGGCTATGAACTGGTCTCGGGCGCGATCCGGAACCACAAGCCGGAAATCATGTTCAAGGCGTTCGAACTGGCCGGCTATCCGGCATCAGAGGTCGAAAACCGCTTTGGTGGTATGGTCAAGGCGTTCAAATACGGCGCGCCTCCGCACGGTGGTTGTGCGGCTGGCATCGACCGGATCGTCATGCTGCTGGCGGATGAGGCGAATATCCGCGAGGTCATCATGTTCCCGATGAACCAGCGCGCCGAGGACCTGATGATGGCCGCGCCAAGCGAACCCAGCAACGAACAGATGCGCGAATTGCGCCTGCGGGTTCTGCCAAAAGAGTGATCTGACATCCTGCCTGCGGCCATGCGATAAGTCCGGCGGGGGCGATTGCCCTCGCTGATCTGGTCTGTGGTAACGATATGGACGTGTCATTTCCTCTGCTTGCGGCGATTCGTCTGGGCTATGGCCTGTCGCCGCTGATGCCCGCGCCGCCGAATGCGCAGGCCGTGTTGAACAGCGTGCAGCGCGCCTGCGATCCGGGCACTGACGCTGTTTCACATGCAGACATACGCGAACAGACCAAGCAATTTGCGGCCCTGGCCAAGGCACGCAAGGGCGGCGACAAGGCTGCCATTCAGCGCTATCGCGAGATGAACCGGGCGATGGCCGCTCTGCCGCGTCAGGATCTGCAGCGCAGGCTGGCCCGCGCGGTCGAGGCGCCGGCGGGCTTTGGCGAGAGGCTGGTTCAGTTCTGGGCGGATCATTTCACCATTCGCGCGGATGGCGCGGCCAATCAGTTGATGGGTATGGCTTTTGTCGATCAGGCAATCCGCCCCCATCTGAATGGCAATTTTGCCGATCTGCTGATCGCGGCCGACACGCATCCAATGATGCTGCGCTATCTCAACCAGAACAGCTCTTTCGGGCCGAATTCCCGCTCGGCCCAGAACAATCCCGAGCGTGCCCTGGGCCTGAACGAGAACCTCGCGCGCGAAATGATCGAATTGCACACTCTGGGCGCCGGTGCCGATTACAGCCAGGAGGACGTGCGTCAACTCGCTGAATTGCTGACCGGGCTGACCTGGCGCCGCAACGATGACCGCCGGTTTGTTCCGGCCATGGCCGAGCCCGGCGCCGAGACGGTGCTGGGTCGCAGTTACGGCGGCGATGACCGCGCGGAAATGCAGGATATCCATGCCGTGATGGCCGATCTTGCCCGGCACCCGCATACGGCGCAGCACATGGCCGGCAAGCTTGCCAGGCATTTCGTGTCGGATACACCATCGTCCGCGCTGGTGCAGGATCTGGCGGCAAGCTGGCGCGACAGCGATGGCCATCTGCCCACGGTCTATGGCGTGCTGGTCGCACATCCCGATCTGGCGCGCGATTTTCGCGCCAAGGTGCGCCAGCCCTTCGACTATCTGGCCAGCGCGACCCGTGCCCTGGGGCTGAGCGGGGATGATATTCGCGCGCTGACAGGGCAGCAGATGCGCCGCTTTTATCACGTGCCGATCAACCGCATGGGTCAGCCCTGGACGCGCCCGACGGGCCCGGATGGATGGCCCGAGGCGGCCGCTGCCTGGATCACGCCGCAGGGTTTGGCAGAACGCATCGAATGGGGTTTGCAGATGCCAGCCAAGCTGCTGAAAGAACTGCCAGATCCGCGAAAGCTGGTGTCGACTGCACTGGGCGATACGGTGGGTGATCCGCTGCAATGGGCCGTGCCAAAGGCGGAATCCACGCTTGAGGGGGTGGCCATGGTGCTGTCCTCGAACGACTTTAACAGACGCTGAGGGGTATCATGCTGAGCCGCCGGCTATTTCTGAAATCAACTGCGCTTATCGGCTGTTCCGCCGCCGCGCATCCGCTGCTGTCGACCGTCAGCTTTGCCTCGGCGCCGGGCGAGAATCGGCTGGTGGTGATCATCCTTCGCGGCGCGATGGATGGCTTGGACGTGTTACAGCCCTACGGGGACCCCGCGCTTAGGGGTCTCAGGCCGGGCCTGTCGACCGGGCCGGCGGATGGCGCGACGGATCTGGATGGGTTCTACGCGCTGCATCCGGGGTTGGGCGCGCTTTATCCGCTGTGGCAGGCGGGGCAGTTGGGCTTCGTGCCTGCCGTCTCGACCCCGTATCGCGACAAACGCAGCCATTTCGATGGGCAGGATCTGCTCGAATCCGGGACCGGCCATGACCTGCCGGTCCGCATGCAGCAGGGCGGCTGGCTGAACCGGTTGTTGCAGGACATGCCCGATGCGGTGTCGCAAACCGCCTATTCGGTGGGGGTTGAGGATATGTTGATCCTTGCCGGGCAGGCGCAGGCGCGCAGTTGGGCGCCAGACGCGCAACTGCGGATGTCTCCGCAGGCGCAGATGCTGCTGGACCATGTCTATCACGACGATCCGCTGTTTCGTGATGCGGCATCCCTGGCGGGCGAAATCGCGGCCGAGCGGATGGATGGCGGCCGCCGGGGCGGTGGGGCAACCGCCGGCGCGCTTGGCCGGTTCGCGGCATCGCGCCTGAATGAAGCGACGCGGATCGCCAGCTTCTCGATCGGAGGTTGGGACAGCCATGCCAACCAGCCGCAAGTTATCGGCAGGGCACTGCAACGGCTGAGCGACGCCATCCTTGCATTGCGCGAGGGGCTGGGCGGGAACTGGGATCGCACCACGGTGCTGGCAATGACCGAGTTCGGACGGACCGCGCGGCAGAATGGTTCAGGCGGGACCGATCACGGCACGGGCGGCGCGATGCTGATGGCGGGCGGCGCGATCCGGGGCGGCCGCGTGATCGGTGATTGGCCGGGCCTGGGCGAGGGCGATCTTTACGCGGGGCGTGATCTGATGCCGACGCGCGATGTTCGGGCCTATGCGGCCTGGGCGATGCGCGGCCTGTTCGGCACCGAACGCAATGCGCTGGAACAGTCGATCTTTCCGGGGCTGGACATGGGCGATGATCCGGGGATGCTGGCCTGAGATCAGCACACGGAGCATCCGATGCAGCAGTCGCAACCCGTCCTTGGCGCGGAACTGGCCGGCTTCACCCTGCCACCCGTGCCGGGCCCCGATGAGATTGCAGGCCGTCTGGCGCGGCTTGAACGCTTGGATGCAGATGCCCACGCGCCTGATCTGTTTGCGGCCAATCGCGGTGCCGACGAGGTTTTCGATTATCTGAACTATGGCCCATTCGATCAGCTGGACGACTATCGCGACTGGCAGGCAGGCATGGCAGAGAAATCCGATCCCTGTTTCTATGCGATCCGGGACCTGGCAGCGGGTCGTGTGTTGGGTATCGCGTCCTTCCTGCGGATCGAACCGCCCAATGGTGTGATCGAAATCGGCCATATTCAGATGTCGCCACCCTTGCAGCGCACAGCCGTTGCCAGCGAGGCGCTGATCCTGATGATCACCTGGGCGTTCGAGGCAGGCTATCGTCGGGTAGAGTGGAAATGCAATGCGCTGAACGCAGGATCACGGCGCGCGGCGCTGCGGCTTGGATTCACAGCCGAGGGGATCTTTCGTCAGCATATGATCAACAAGGGTCGCAATCGCGACACGGCCTGGTATTCGATCATCGACCAGGAATGGCCGTTATTGCGTGGCGCGTATCAGACCTGGCTGTCGCCCGATAATTTCGATGCGGGTGGTCGGCAAAGGCAAAGTCTCTCTGACCTGACCGCCCGCGCGGTTCCGGGCCGCCAGGATGCGGGCTGAACAGCGCGGGCCGCGCGGACCAGTTGCCCGCTTGCAAGATGCCCGTGTCGTGCCTAGAGACCCAGTCATGCCACGCCGGTGCCAACCGGTTGGCGCCCCGGCTAGACACCGCCCACAGCCGCCAGTCTTTCGTGAACCAGACCACTGATCCGGCTCAGGTCAGAGGCCAGTGCGCGACCGTCGGCATGGTCACATGCCAGCGCGTTGGCGGCGTTTTCCAGCGCCGTATCATGGGAAGAACGTCCCAGGCCCGCCAGAAAGCGCGCAATATAGTCGATGGCGGTCGTGTCCTCGGCTGCGGCCATGACCTCGACGATGTGGGCAAGGTCGTCGCGCAAAGCCGAGCTGTCGGGCGCGATCACGTCATCGGGCAGCAATCGCAGCCCCGTCGTCCGCGCCTCTGGCGGCAGGTGGCGCAGAATGATCTGCTGAAAGGCAGCCAGACTCTCGACAGGTTTCGCCAGAAAGCCATTGGCACCCGCAGCCATTGCCGGTTGTTCATTGTCGGGATCACCCGACATGCCCAGGATCACAGGCACACGCGGCTGCGCTGCGGCGACAGAGGCGATCAGATCCGCGCCATCGCCATCGGGCAGGCCAAGATCGACGATCACCACCGAGGGGCGATAGGTTTGCAGATGCCGTGCCGCGGATTTCAGACAATCCGCGCGCCGGATCCGCGCGCCGGATCGCAGACAAAGCAATCGCACGGCTTCGCTGGCAAATCGCGAGTCCTCGACCACCAGCACTGTCAGCCCGCTCAGCGGCCTGTTTGGTATGCTGGCATTCCACAGCGGCAGCGCCGCAACCGTAGTTCCATTCCCGACTTCTGTCAGCATCGCCTTGTCCCCGTCATGATTCTCGTGACCAGTCCAGATAAAGCGCGATTCGCTAAGATCGGGTTAATCGGGTTTGGCAGCGCAATTGCGGCGCCGGAGGTTTGGGTTGCGGCAAGGTCATGAGCAAAATAGGCGGTTGTGATAGTTGGACCTATTCCGCAGCGATGTGCCGCGTAGCCTGAGGGACATAGTTCAGAATGGGTGCCAGCCAGCGTTCTGCGTCCTCCAGCGAAATGTTCTTGCGGGCGGCGTAATCCTGAACCTGATCGCGTTCGACCTTGGCCACGCCAAAATAATAGCTGTCGGGATGCGCGATATAGAGGCCAGAGACGGATGATCCGGGCCACATCGCCATGCTTTCGGTCAGTTCCACCCCCGTTGCCGCCTCGGCATCCAGCAGCCGGAACAAGGTCAGCTTTTCGGTATGATCGGGCTGCGCGGGATAGCCCGGCGCGGGGCGAATGCCCTGATAGGGTTCGCCGATCAGGTCAACAGGCGCAAAAGTTTCATCGGGCGCGTAGCCCCAATAGTCCCGCCGAACACGTTCATGCAGCATCTCGGCCATGGCTTCTGCAAAGCGGTCGGCCAGCGCCTTGACCAGGATCGACGAGTAGTTGTCATTCGCGCGATCAAAGCTTTCGGCGATCCTGGCCTCTTGTGGTCCCGCCGTGACCACAAAGCCACCGACCCAATCGGCGACCCCGTCAGGTGCCACAAAATCCGACAGCGCGACATTGGGCCGCCCGGGCCGCTTGGCGTGTTGTTGGCGCAGGGTGTGCAGTGTTGCAAGCGGCGCTGTCCGATCCGCATCACCGAACAGGCGAATGTCATCGCCATCGCGATTGGCGGGCCAAAAGCCGACGACCGCGCGCGGCCCGAACCATTTCTCATCGATGATCCGCGCCAACATTGCCTTGGCATCGTCAAACAACCCACGCGCGGCCTCGCCCTGCCGTTCGTCCTGCAAGATCGCGGGATAGACGCCTTTCAGTTCCCATGTGCGGAAGAACGGCGTCCAGTCGATATAGTTGGCGATTTCGGCCAGGTCCCAGTCATCAATCACCCTGGCGCCGGTAAACCGGGGGGCCGGCACGCTGTAATCCGACCAGTCGATCTGCTTGGCATTGGCCCGCGCGGTTGCCAGTGGTACCCGTTGCTTTGCACGTTCGCCGCGTTCGTGGCGTTCTGTCACCTCGACATATTCGCTGCGGATACCGTTGACATAGCCAGCCTTTTGTTCGGGCGACAAAAGCTGGCTGACCACGCCCACGGCGCGGCTGGCATCCAGCACATAGATCGCCTGTCCGCGCTTGTATCGCGGTGCGATCTTGACCGCCGTATGCACCTTGGACGTGGTTGCCCCGCCAATCAGCAGGGGGATGTCAAAACCTTCGCGTTCCATTTCGTTGGCCAGATGGGCCATTTCATCAAGGCTGGGGGTGATCAGGCCGGAAAGCCCGATGATATCGACCTTTTCCTCGATCGCGACCTGCAGGATCTTTTGCGGCGGGACCATGACGCCCAGATCGATGATCTCGTAATTGTTGCAGGCAAGGACGACGCCGACGATGTTCTTGCCAATGTCATGCACATCGCCCTTGACCGTGGCCATCAGCACCTTGCCGGCGCTTTGCCGCCCCTGACCGCCATTCAGGCGCTTTTCTTCTTCCATATAGGGCAGCAGGACCGCCACGGCCTGTTTCATCACCCGGGCCGATTTGACCACCTGCGGCAGGAACATCTTGCCCGCACCGAACAGATCGCCCACGACGTTCATCCCGGCCATCAACGGCCCTTCTATGACATGCAGCGGGCGTTCAGCGGCAAGGCGGGCTTCTTCGGTATCGGCCTCGATGAACTCGGTGATGCCGTTGACCAGCGCATGTTCCAGCCGTTTGTCGATGGACCAGTCGCGCCATGCCAGATCGCGGACCTTTTCCTCGCGCGTGCCGCCCTTGAAGCGTTCGGCAATCTCCAGCATCCGCTCGGTCGCGTCATCGCGGCGGTTCAGAACGACATCTTCGCAGCGCTCGCGCAGGTCGGGGTCGATCTGGTCATAAACCGCCAATTGGCCCGCATTGACGATGCCCATATCCATGCCCGCCTGAATGGCGTGGTAAAGGAAGACGGCATGCATCGCCTCGCGCACGGGTTCATTGCCGCGGAAGCTGAAGGACAGGTTCGAGACCCCGCCCGAGACGTGGGTATGGGGCAGGTTGGCCCTGATCCAGCGGGTCGCCTCGATGAAATCGACGCCGTAATTGTTGTGTTCCTCGATCCCGGTCGCGACGGCAAAGACGTTGGGATCAAAGATGATGTCTTCGGGCGGAAAGCCGACCTCATCGACCAGAATGCGATAGGCACGGGCACAGATTTCGGTCTTGCGGGCGCAGGTGTCGGCCTGACCCTGTTCGTCGAACGCCATCACGACCACCGCGGCGCCGTAAGCAAGGCACAGCCGGGCGTGATGGCGGAACGCGTCTTCGCCCTCTTTCATGCTGATGGAATTGACGATGGATTTGCCCTGCACGCATTGCAGCCCGGCCTCGATCACCTCCCATTTCGAACTGTCGATCATCACCGGCACGCGGGCGATGTCGGGTTCCGAGGCGACCAGGTTCAGAAACTCGACCATCGCGGCTTTGGAATCGATCAGCCCTTCGTCCATATTGATGTCGATGATCTGCGCACCGTTTTCGACCTGATCGCGCGCCACATCCAGGGCCGCGGCGTAGTCGCGGTTGGTGATCAGTTTGCGGAACCGGGCAGAGCCGGTCACATTGGTCCGCTCGCCGACGTTCACGAAGGGAATGTCGGGTGTCAGAACAAAGGGCTCCAGACCGGAAAGTCGCAGATAGCGGTTCATGCTGCGGCCTCGAATTTGCGCGGTTGGCGTGGGGCGAAACCGGCCAAGGCATCGGCGATGGCGCGGATGTGGTCCGGCGTGGTGCCACAGCAACCGCCCACGACATTGACCAATCCTTCGCGGGCAAATTCGGCCACCTGTCGCGCGGTATCATCGGGGCCTTCGTCATATTCGCCAAAGGCGTTGGGCAGTCCCGCATTGGGATAGGCGCAGGTAAAGGTGTCGGCCACGCCCGCCAGTTCCGCCATATGCGGCCGCATCGCCGCCGCCCCAAGCGCACAGTTCAGTCCGACGGTAAAGGGCCGCGCATGAGAGACCGAATGCCAGAATGCGGTCGGCGTCTGCCCTGACAGCGTGCGCCCGGACGCATCGGTGATGGTGCCGGAAATCATGATCGGCAGGCGCTGGCCATGTTCGGCAAAAGCCTCGATACAGGCAAAGATCGCGGCCTTGGCATTCAGCGTGTCAAAGATCGTCTCGATCAGGATCAGGTCCGCGCCGCCGGCAATCAGCCCGTGCACCTGTTGGCCATAAGCGATGCGCAGATCATCGAAGGTGACGGCGCGATAGCCCGGATCATTCACATCCGGCGACAGGGATGCGGTGCGGTTCGTCGGCCCCACCGCGCCCGCGACAAAGCGGGGCTTGCCGTCGATGGCCGTCGCGCGATCCAGGGCGCGGCGCACGACCCGCGCGCCCTGTTCGTTCAGGTCATGCACGGCAGCCTGCAGCCCGTAATCAGCCTGCGCGATGGTCGTGGCGGAAAATGTGTTGGTTTCAGCGATATCCGCACCCGCCATGGCATAGTTGAAATGGATCTCTTCCAACGCCTCGGGTTGGGTCAGGATCAACAGATCGTTGTTGCCCTTTTGCGGATGATCGCTGTGGTGCCGGCAGACATGGCCCGAGCCGTGTCCGGTGAAATCATCCTCTGACAGGCCCAGTTGCTGGATCTGCGTGCCCATTGCCCCGTCAAGGATCAGGATTTTCTCATGGGCCAGCGCGGTAAGCTGCGCTGTGGCGGGATGGGCTGGAAGCTGGGACATGTGCAGAATCTGACCGTGATGGCTGAAAGTCGGGCCTGACTAACAGCCTGAGCGGCGTTAGGCGAATTCATAATCTGCAGGATAATTATGAATATGACGCATGGTTCTGATGTCGGCGGTTCAGTCCGGCACGCTGCGAGCGGGGTCAGATGCCGTGGCGCGAAACCCGGCCCTCTAGAAACTTCGATGTCAGAAATCCCAACCCACCTGTTCCCGCGTACCAGCGGCGATGGAGTTGCCAAGGCCGTTTTTACCGGTCACCCTGCGCCTATCGGCTGGCGGCGCAAAAGAGGCAGAGAATCGACGGTCCTTGCCGATATATCCGCGCGCCTGACCAGTGATCAGATGACCCGGATACTGACACCAAAAGCGGCGCCTTGCCCAGCAATGTAAGGGTTTTCTTTGATATCAATTGGATAGGATGGTGCTGTGAGAGAGGATTGAACTCTCGACCTCACCCTTACCAAGGGTGTGCTCTACCACTGAGCTACCACAGCGCCGTGCAGGGGCGTTTAGACAAAGCGGCGCGGCGGCGCAAGGGGCTGCTGCGCAAAAAGTTCGGCGGGTTTTCTCCGGCTTCGCCGTGACCGTGCGGCAAGGCGTCGGGAAAACTGGACTGTCGCCGGCGGCGCGGGTAACAGGGGCGCATGGCTGAGGCGCGCAACACCGGATCGCAACAGGGCAGTCGCGAAGAGCGGCTGCGCGCTGCGCTGCGGGCCAATCTGGCGCGGCGCAAGGCGCAGGCGCGTGCGCGCGCCGATAATGAAGAACAGGCCGAAACGGCCAAGTCGGATACGGGCGAAACCGAAGGGGACGAATAGATGGATCAGATCATCGTGCAAGGCAACGGGGCGCTGCATGGCGAGATCCCGATTGCCGGGGCCAAGAATGCCTGTCTGGCGCTGATGCCGGCGACGCTGCTCAGCGATGAGCCGCTGACGCTGACCAACGCGCCGCGTCTTTCGGACATCCGCACCATGACCGAGTTGCTGCAATCGCTTGGCGCCGAGATCACGACGATGCAGGACGGCCAGGTGCTGACCCTGTCGTCCCATGATCTGAACAACCTGACAGCCGATTATGACATCGTGCGCAAGATGCGGGCCTCGAACCTTGTGCTGGGTCCGCTGCTGGCACGGGCGGGGCAGGCTATCGTGTCGCTGCCCGGCGGCTGCGCCATCGGTTCGCGGCCGATGGATCTGCATATTTCGGGGCTGGAGGCATTGGGCGCCGAGATCGAGCTGAAAGACGGCTATCTGCATGCCAAGGCGCCCAAGGGGCTGAAAGGCGCGGTGATTGATCAACGTTTCGCCTCGGTCGGGGCCACGGAAAACATCGTCATGGCGGCCACGCTGGCCAAGGGTACGACCGTGCTGAAGAACGCCGCGCGCGAGCCCGAGATCGTGGATCTGGTCAAATGCCTGCGCGCCATGGGGGCGCAGATCGATGGCGAGGGCACCGAGACCATCACCATTCAGGGCGTCGACCGCCTGCACGGCGCGACCCACCCTGTCGTCGTCGATCGGATCGAACTGGGCACTTACATGATCGCGCCCGCCATTGCCGGCGGAGAGGTCGAGCTGCTGGGCGGCCGCATCGAACTGATCGAGGCCTTTTGCGAGAAACTTGACGCAGCCGGCGTCTCGGTCGAGCAGACAAATCGCGGCATCAAGGTCGCGCGCAAGAATGGCCGCATTCGCGCCGTCGATGTGAAGACCGAGGTCTTTCCCGGTTTCCCGACCGATCTGCAGGCGCAGATGATGGCGCTGATGTGCACGGCGGAGGGCACCAGCGTGCTGGAGGAAACCATCTTCGAGAATCGCTTCATGCACGCGCCCGAGCTGATGCGCATGGGGGCCAAGATGGATGTCCATGGCGGCCATGTGACCGTCACCGGCGTCGAAAAGCTGAAGGGCGCGCCGGTCATGGCGACCGACCTGCGGGCATCCGTCAGTCTTATCCTCGCGGGACTTGCGGCCGAGGGCGAGACCGTTGTCAGCCGCGTCTATCATCTGGATCGAGGTTACGAACATGTGGTGCGCAAACTACGCGGCGTGGGTGCACTGATCGAGCGTGTGAAGGAGGGTGGCGCCAATGGCTGATGCCAGCTTTCTCGATGCCGGTCCCGATACACCGCTGACGCTCAAGGCCGAGGATGCGGGCGATCTCAGCATCATCTCGACGCTGGTGCAGGACGCTGTGCTGCCCGGCAGCGAAATCTCTTATGACCGCAAGGCACGCCGGCTGGCGCTCTTGATCAACCGGTTCCGCTGGGAGGATGCCGAAGCCGCGAAACGCGATGGTCGCCCGTTCGAACGGGTGCGCTCACTGCTGATCATCGGCGATGTGTTGCGCCTGCAAAGCGACGGTGTCGAACAGGATGCCGATACCGTGCTGGAACTGCTGGCGCTGTCCTGGCAACCCGATGCCGACGGCACCGGGCGCCTGATGCTGGAATTCGCGGGGGATGGCACGCTGGTCGCCCATGTCGAGTGCATCAACCTGGATCTGCGCGACGTCACCAAGCCCTATGTCGCGCCGTCGGGCAAGGCGCCCTCGCATCCCGAATGATCGTCTGGCAGCTTGGGCCGGACCGGGCCGAGGAATGGCGACATTTGCGATTGGCCGCCCTGCGCGATGCACCCGATGCCTTTGGGTCCAGGCTGGCTGACTGGCAGGACCGCCCGCTGTCCGATTTCGCCGCGAGGCTGACTGATGTTCCGACCTTTGCTGCGGGCGAGGTTCTGGGGCAACCACTGGCCTCTGCCGCTTGGGTGGCGGGCGGTGATCCGCGCCATCCCTATCGCGGACAGTTGATCTCGGTTTATGCCCAGCCCGAAGCGCGCGGTCGGGGCTATGCCGAAGCCGCCATTGATGCCGCGTTGCGCGATGCGGCGCTGGCCGGGATGACCTCGATGGCGTTGAATGTCCGCAAGACTGCGCAGCATGCGCAGGCGCTGTATCATCGCATCGGGTTTCGAGCCGCCGCATGTGAAGGCCCCGCCAAGGGCTGCTGCGAGACGGAAATCCAGATGCTGAAAGACCTGCCATGATCCTGACTGCTGATGCGCTGGCCTTTGACATGGACGGCACGCTGGTTGATTCCCGTGATCTCATCCTTGAGGTTTGGTCCGGATGGGCCGCGCGGCGGGATCTCGACGCGGCGCAGGTTCATGCGTTTTGTCACGGCAGGCCGCTTCACCGCATTATCGCTCATTTCGCCCCCGATGCGGATTTGCCAGCCGAGGCCGAATGGGTTCTGGGCCAGATGCGTCCACGTGAAAGCCTGCTGCGCCCGGTTGCCGGTGCGGCCGATCTGCTGGCCAGCCTTGATCCCGTTGAATGGGCGCTGGTGACCTCGGCGCCGGCTGAACTGGCGCGGCGCTGGATGGCGATCTGCGGCCTACCTTTGCCGCCGGTCGTGGTGACCGCTGATGATGTCGCACACCCGAAACCCGATCCCGAACCGTTTGCGCTGGCCGCGCGCGGACTTGGGCATGCGCCGGCTCGCATCATTGCATTCGAGGACGCGGCCGCCGGTCTGGCCTCGGCGAAGGCCGCTGGCATGGAAACGGTCGGGCTAAGCGGCGCGACAGGCAGTCTGGCCAGCATCCCCGATTACCGCCGCCTTAGCCGCGATGACGGCCACCCGATCAGATTGTCATTGGTGGATTAGGCGCAGCGCGTCTGACGGCTTCGCCGCAGGCAGGCCCGCGCTGCGAACAATCCTTTGGCAAACATACTGCAGCTTGAGGCGCCACGCGCGAGCCGCTAACAAGTCGCCACCAGCAGAGAGTCATCATGCCGATCACCCTGAAGACGACCGATCCCGATTTTGACCGCCGCTTTGCCGATATTCTGGTGATGAAGCGCGAGGATTCGACCGATGTGAACGACGCCGTGGCCCGGATCATCGCCGATACGCGCAAGCGAGGCGATCTGGCGCTGTGCGAGCTGACGGCCCGTTTCGATCGCCTGGAACTGACGCCGGACAGTTTGCGCTTTGGCCCCGAGGAAATCGCGGCCCAGATTGCGAAAGTCAGCGATGAAGATCGCGCCGCCCTGTCCATGGCTGCGGAACGTATCCGCGCCTATCACGCGCGCCAGATGCCCGAGAATGCCGAATGGACTGATCCCGAGGGCGCGACGCTGGGCTGGCGCTGGTCCCCGGTTTCGGCAGCGGGCCTGTATGTGCCGGGCGGTCAGGCGACCTATCCGTCATCGGTGCTGATGAATGCGGTGCCCGCGCGTGTGGCCGGGGTGCGGCGTCTGGTCATGTGCGTGCCGGCGCCGGACGGTGTGATCAACCCGCTGGTGCTGCTGGCCGCGGAACTGGCTGGCGTCGATGAAATCTACCGCGTCGGCGGGGCGCAGGCGGTGGCTGCGATGGCTTACGGGACCGATACGATCGCGCCGGTCGACAAGATCACCGGCCCCGGCAATGCCTATGTCGCTGCCGCCAAGCGACAGGTCTTTGGCCGCGTCGGGATCGACATGATCGCCGGGCCGTCCGAAGTGCTGATCATCGCCGAGGGCGGGCAGAACCCCGACTGGATCGCGCTGGATCTGCTGGCGCAGGCAGAACATGACGCCGATGCGCAGTCGATCCTGATCACGACCGATCCTGCGCTGGCCGACGCCGTCGCGGGGGCCGTCGACCGACTGCTGCCCAGCTTGCCGCGCGCCGAGATCGCAGGCGCCAGCTGGCGCGATTATGGCACCATCATCATCGCCCGCGATCTGGACGAGGCGGCGGCGCTGTCCGACCGCGTCGCACCGGAACATCTGGAACTGCTGGTCGACGATCCCGAGGCGCTGGCCGGTAAATGCACCCATGCGGGCGCGATCTTTCTGGGCGCCTTTACCCCCGAGGCGGTTGGCGATTATGTCAGTGGCCCCAATCACGTGCTGCCCACAGCGCGCTCGGCCCGGTTTTCATCCGGCCTGTCGGTGATGGATTTCCTCAAGCGCACCACGATTGCGCGGCTCAGCCCCGGCGCGCTGGCGCAAATCGGCCCCGCTGCGGTCCGCCTTGCTGCATCAGAGGGGTTGCAGGCGCATGGGCAATCGGTTCAGGCTCGGCTGGATCAGTTGAATGAGGGGCAGGGATCATGAGCATGACGACCATGATCGGCGTTCTGGCTGCGATCTTCAGCACGATTTGCTGGATCCCCCAGGTGCTGAAGACCCTGCGCACCAGAGAGGTCAAGGATCTGTCGCTTGGCACCAATGTCATGGTGCTGACCTCGGTGTCGCTATGGCTGGCCTATGGGCTCAGTCTGGGCGAATGGCCGCTGATCTTGGCCAATATCTTTTCGATCATCTGTGTCGGGACCATTGTCCTGGCGAAACTGGCATGGGGTCGCGCATGAGCCGTCTAAGCAAGATCGAGATCGACGACAGCGCGATCCCGCCCGCCACGCCGGAAATGGAACAGGAGCGCAAGGTCGCGATCTTCGATTTGCTGGAAGATAACAGCTTCGAGGTTCCGGGCCGCGACGGCCAAGCTGCGCCCGATGGCCCCTATGTGCTGGATCTGGCGATCCGCGAGGGGCGGCTGGTCTTTGATCTGGACAGTGAGGCCGCCGAAAAGGTGGCTGAATTTCACCTGTCGCTCGGGCCGTTCCGGCAGGTGGTCAAGGATTACTTTCAGATCTGCGAAAGCTATTTCGATGCGGTGAAAAAGCTGCCACCCGCCCAGATCGAGGCCATCGACATGGCCCGGCGCGGTATCCACAACGAAGGTGCGCGCACCTTGCAGGAACGGCTTGAGGGCAAGGCCAGTCTTGATATCGACACGGCAAGACGCCTGTTCACCCTGATCTGTGCCCTGATTCCGCAAAAGGCCTGAACGATGGCGGCGGAGATTCCCGGCTCGGTGCTGTTCTGCTGCGATCACAACGCCATCCGTTCGCCCATGGCGGAAGGGATGATGAAGAAATTTTACGGCCGCTCTGCCTATGTGCAGTCCGCCGGGGTCAAGAATGATCTGGAAATAGATGGCTTTGCGGTGTCTGTTTGCGACGAGATCGGCGTGACGCTGACAAACCATCGCACCCGCAGCTTTGAGGAAATGAAGGCCTGGGGCGATGATCTGGGCGGGTTCGATCTGGTCGTGGCGCTGTCTCCGGCCAGTCAGCGACTGGCGCTGGAACTGACGCGGCTTTACCACCTGCATGTGGAATATTGGCCGATCATGGACCCGACCGGCATGGCCGAAGGACGCGAGGCCAAGCTGAACATGTACCGCCAGACCCGCGATCAGATCCGCAAGACGATGATCAACCGCTTTGGCGAGCCGGCAACCGAATAGCGCAAATCCCGGCGATCACTTGACCGCCAGGTTCGCCCCGTGTTCCTCGCGCGCCAAGAGCCAAAGCGACGCCCCGACGATCAGCGCCGAGCCCAGCCACATGCTGCCCGGCGGCACGAAGCCAAAGGCAAGGATGCCCAGACCGACATTGAAGGGCAGTTTCACATGGTCGAAGGGCTGCAGAAAGGCCGCGTCGGCGGTCGCATAGGCGCGGGCCAGCGCGTATTGCGCAAGCGCGGTCAACAGGCCGGCCACAGCCAGCGTTGTGATGGCCGCCGCGCCGGGCAGGGCAAAGCCGCCGGCACCCGGAAACAGCGCCAGCCCCGCGTTCAACGGTGTCAGCAGCGCCAGCAGATAGAGGGTCAGTGCCTCGGGGCTTTCGGTGGCGGTCATGCGCTTGGTCATCAGCGACGACCCCGCCCATAGCGCCGCGGCCGCCACCGGCGCCAGTGCCCAGGGGGTAAAGGCATCAGACCAGGGTTGCAGGATCACCGCACCGCCCAGAATGCCAAGGGCAACGGCGATCCAGCGGGGCGAGGTCACACGCTCGCCCAGCAGCAGTGCGGCACCAGCGGTCACGAAGAACGGTGACAGCATGATCAGCGAAATCGCCTGCCAGATCGGCACATGTGCCAGACCCAGCACCCATAGCTGCACGCCGCCCACGGCCAGCCCGACCCGCAACAGATGTGCGCCGAACCGGCGCGTGCGAAAATCGGCCCGGCTGACGGCCAGCCAGGGCAGGGTGAACAGCAGTGCTGTCAGATATTGCCAGAATGTGATGGTCGGCGCGGCAATGCCCAGCCCCATGGCGGCATATTGCACCAGCGTGTTGACCACGGCGAACATCGCGCCGGCCAGGATCATCAGCGCCGCACCGGTGGCGGTTGGCGACGAGAACATACGAGTCATGGCGTCATCCCTTCGTTACGCACATAACCCAAGGCAAACAGGATGACGTTGCCGCGCGACCGGCGGCAAGGTTTCCCGTTCTCTTTCATCCGGACTGTGACCGTCGGCCCTGGAATTGCACCAGATCTGCTGACCCTTGACCATCGCCAAGGCGCTCGCGGGCTGTAACCGCCGGTGGGGAATTTCGCCCCGCCCTGAGAACGACGCGGCCCAAACAGCCGCGTCGTTCAGTTAGGGTGAAGCTGGCCATTCGACAAGTGCCTAGCTGCGGGCGCGAAAGTATTCCGGTGCGTCCCACATCGTTCGTTTGGCCTCGTCCTCGGCCTGCTCGCGGGTAATGCCAATGTCGTGCAACTGTTCATCGGTCAGTCTGGACAGGTCAGCGCGCGTCTTGCGAACGTCGAATGCGGTCAGGATACGCTCTAACCAGTTCGGACGCGGGATGATGCCGGTCCCGGTAACGACACGGGCCATCGCGGTTGATCTATAGGCCATCGTTCAATCCTCCTGATACGACTTATCATTAACAAAGATGAATGATTTGTTTGAATTCATCTGTTGTATTGATAAGATGGCACCTGACAGAGCATTCGTAAAATGAATGATTTTGATCCGATGTATCAGGGGTTCTGAACGATGAGAAATCTGGATATCGCCACGCTGAGGTCGTTGCAGGCGGTTGCCGAATATGGCGCGGTCACCCGCGCGGCAGAGGCGCTGAACATGACCCAAAGCGCATTGTCCATGCAGATCAAGCGGCTGGAAGAGGTGTTTGACCGGCCATTGCTGGAAAAGGCAGGGCGCGGGGTGGTGCTGACCGATTTCGCGCAACTGCTGCTGACCGACAGCCGCAAATTGGTCGCGCAGAATGATGCGATCATCAGCCGGTTCACGGGCGTGCTGCCCGATAGTCGACTGCGGGTCGGACTGACCACCGACTGGCCACCCCTGCATCTGACCCATGCCGTGCGGCGGTTTCGCGCGGCGCATCCAAATGTCGAAATCGTACTGACCGACGGTGGCAGTATTGATCTGCTGAAACAGTTCGGGCGCGGTGAGCTGGACGTGATCCTGACCACAGAGGCCGATTGCAGCGAGGGAGGTGTCAACCTGATGCAGGTTCCGCTGGTCTGGGTCGGGGCGCATGGTGGCACCGCCTGGCAGCAGCGTCCTCTGGCTCTGACCAATGGTCTATACTGCGCCTTCCTGACGATCGGGGTTGCGCAACTGGAGCGCGCCGGCATGGCATGGGAACATGCCTCCGGTATTGGCGGATGCGAACGCAATCTGATGCTGACGGCTGCGGATCAGGGGGTCAATATCCTGCTGCAGACCCAGACGCGCGATGGCCTGCAGCGCATCGACCACGGTGGTGCATTACCACCTTTGCCGCCGGCGTTTCTGAACATGTATCTGACCGACGGCAATGTCGGCGACATGGCAAGCGAGTTCGGCTGCTACCTGCGCCGCGCCGTGAAGGAAGAGGTGCAAGAGCAGGCGGCCTGAGATTGCGGGTCATCTGCTGGGGGGGTGGGTGAGAGGCTGGACAGCGACCCAAGCGAAAACTCGTTGCGGCTGCTTCCTTCCGGACCTGACCGGGTTGGCGAGATGCATGCCCGCGCCAACCTCTCACCGCGATAGATATGTCAGCCCGTCGTCGGGTTCAACCCCGTGAAAGATTCAGGCGAATGCGGATAAAGCCGTCTTCGGTCTTGCCCGCACATTCAAGGCCATAGCCGCTATCATCCCCAGTCCGTTCCAGATAGCGCATGGCAGAGGGACCGGTTTCGAGGATGGCCGAAGCCCCTTCGACGGGGACAAAGCCCCAGGGACGCACATCCGATGGGCGCACCCGGCGACGGCGGCGGACATAGCGGCGCAAAACATCGCGGGTCAGCGATTCGTCATCCAGAACGACGCGATTGCCGCCCACCAGCGGACCGAACAATCCGCAGGTTGCCAGCCGATAGGAATTTGTCGCCAGCAGGAATTTATCGTCGTCACCGACCTTGCGTCCGTGATGGGTTAGATCGCGGATGCGCGAGGCCTCGGGATTGATCAGCCGGCCCGTGGGGCTATAGCGGCGCGGGCTGGTCAGATCGATCTGCCAGCCAAGCCCGTCGATCACGTCGAAATTATAGCTGGGGAAATCGGGCTCGATCAAAGGCTGATCGGTCTGTCCGGGCTCGACCTGGCGAAAGATGCTGGCGGACCGTTCCAGCCAGCCACGCAACTGGGCGCCGTAGGTTTCGATCGCGCAGACGCGGTTGGGATAGAAATAAAGATCGGCCAGACTGCGCAGCGTCAATATGCCGGCGGGCACGTCGGTATAGCAGTCGGGTCCACCTCGCCCGCCCGCCCGAAAGGGTGCGACAGCAGACAGGATCGGCAGCCCGTCCCATTCCGTACCGCGCAACATGCGCCGCACATGCCAGCGCTGCGCCATGGCCACCAGCCTGAGGCCGGGATCCTGACCGATCAAAGAGAAATAACTGGTCAACGGCGCCTCGGTCCGACCCACGCGGCGGCGGATGTGGCGCAAGGTTTCGCGGTGAGGGGCCAGCGTGGCTGAATAGACCCGCTTGACCGGCTGGTGTTTGCGGTCGACCGGCTCTGCCGCCACCTTGAAGTTCGTGATGCTCCACTTGCCGTCCGTACCGCATTGCAGGTCGAGGTCAACGACCCCCAGATGCGAGCCGCCAAAGCCTGCCATGACAGCGGGTTTGCCCATCAGCGTGCCCCGTGCCGGGTCGACGCCCGGCGCCCGGGCAAAGGCCGCCGAGGGGAAAACCTCATGCGTATGACCGGCGATCACCACGTCGATTTCGGGCAGGGCGGCCAGAGCGGTCGATGCCTGATCGCCCGGGTGAATTGGGTGTACGGGCCCGATGCCATTATGGGATAGGGCGATGATCAGGTCTGCACCCGCCGCCTTGAGTTGGGGCAGCACGCGCTTGGCGCTGGCCACGATGTCTTCGCCGTCCAACTCGCCCATCAGGTGACGATCCCAATCGACCGTCTGGGGCGGCGCAAAGCCGACCACCCCGATGCGTATAGGATGCAACAGGCCGCGGGCGTCGCGCAGGTCGCGTTGCAGCAGCAGCCACGGCGCAAAGCCCGGCCCCGCCGTCGGCATCAGATTGGCGACGGTAAAGGGAAAATGCGCGGCACCCAGTACGCGACGCAGGAAACTGAGGCCAAAATTGAAGTCGTGATTGCCCAGAGTGGCCGCGTCATAGCCAAGCGCGTTCATCGCCGCGATCGCCGGGTGCGGGCTGCGAGACGATACACCGCGCACTTCGGCAATATATTCGCCGAGTGAATTCCCCTGCAGGAAATCGCCGTTGTCCAACAGCAGTGAATTGGGTTGTTCCGCGCGCCGCGCCTCGATCAGGGATGCGGTGCGCGCAAGCCCGATGCGGTCAGACGGCTTGTCAGCCAGATAGTTGTAGGGCAGCACGTGCATATGCGTGTCGGTTGTGGCCATGATCCGCAGAGCAAGCGTTGTCGTGTCGCTTACCCAACCTTGAGGCCCCGCCGCTGTTGTCATGCCACTGTGTCCGTCCGCCACCTCTGATACCTTATTCGCGTCATCTTTGACCGGCACTGTCGAGTGCCGGACCGCTTTAGCCACGCGGCAGGCAAGACCGCGACTTCCGCCAGCGATTTTCTGCCAATTCGTCGCAGTTCACAACTATTGATTGATCAATTGCGGCGATGGGGCCAGCGAAATAACGTTTTCGCGACGAATCAGTTGCGCAACGACCACGATTTTACGCAACAATTGCTTGAAAATTCTTGCATGACCACGTAGACGGCTCGACGCCCATGCGGCGATGTTAACTCCTTTTATGCGTCAGGCTGGTTGTATGAAGTTTTCGACACGCAAGGAAACCGAACTGGCCGCAGAAGACCTGTACCGGTCGATCAGCGATTTTGACTGGTTCGAGCATATAGTGCAGCGGCGCGGAGCCGCCATCACCCGCAGCGACAAGTCGAAGCCGGCCACGGGTGGCAGGGCGTGGGATATTCGTTTTCAGTGGCGCGGTCGTCGGCGCATGCTGCACCTTGTCGTGACCGAGATCGACCGGCCCGAGCGGCTGATCATGAAAGGCGAGTCCGAGGCCTTTGATCTGACCATCACGATGACCGTTGTTGCATTGGGCAGGACGCGTTCGCGTCTGATCTTTGAAATCGATCTGCGCCCGCGCACCATGCGCGCGCGCCTGATGTTGCAAACTGCCAAGCTGGGCAAATCCCAACTGGACAAGCAATTCGACCGCGGTATCGAAACGCTGCTGAACCAGATGACCGCCGAACGCGCCTGAGGCGCTATTCTTCGGGCAGGGCCGGGGCGTGCTCTGCGCGCAGGGGATCGGCCGGGTAGACGCCAAGAATGGTGAGGCTGGACGAAAAATAAGCCAGTTCATCCAGCGCGCGCCGCACATTCGCGTCATCGGGATGGCCCTCGATATCGGCGTAAAATTGCGTCGCGGTGAAAATGCCGTCGGCCATATAGCTTTCCAGCTTGGTCATGTTGACGCCATTGGTCGCGAAACCACCCATCGCCTTGTACAGTGCCGCCGGAATGTTGCGGACGCGAAAGACGAAGGTCGTCATCATCACCTTGGCGCGGCGTTGATGATTGTCGGCGCGTGACATGATCAGAAAGCGCGTTGTGTTATGGGCGTGATCCTCGATATGGCGGGCCAGAATCTGCAGGCCATGGATCTCGGCGGCCAGATCCGAGGCCAGAACGCCTGTTCTCCGCTCTCCGCTTTTTGCCAGTTCGGCTGCCGCTCCGGCGCTGTCCGCCGCCGCCTCACCGATGATGCCATAACGCGACAGATAGCTTGCCGATTGCGGCAGCAACACCAGATGGGCACGGACCTTGTTAATCTCTTCGATCTTGGTGCCGGGCAGCGCCATCAGGCTGATATGCACGCGCACAAAGGCCTCGTCCACGATATGCAGCCCGGATGCCGGCAGCAGGCGATGGATGTCGGCCACCCGCCCATAGGTCGAGTTTTCGACCGGCAGCATTGCCAGATCGGCTTGCCCGCTGCGCACGGCCTCGATCACATCCTCGAAGGTGCGGCAGGGCAGCGGTTCCAGTTCGGGGCGCGCGTTACGGCAGGCTTCGTGGCTGTAGGCGCCAAGCTCTCCCTGAAAGGCGATGCGATTGGTCGGGGCGTGTTGCGTCATCCTGCGTTCCCTGCGACACTGCCGGGCGACAGTTTGTCACCTGCTTTCTGCGATATCGGGGCTAACTATACCTTGATCCCGCAAAGAGAAAGCGGATAGATACAGGCCAAATTCAAGGCTTACCATTCCGGGGATCGCTGGCAATGTTCGATACGATGACCATCACCAAGACAGCAGGCGCGCTGATCGGTGCACTTCTCTTTCTGTTGCTCGCGAACTGGGCTGCCAGTGCCGTCTTTCATGTCGGCAGCAGCGCCAGTCACGGTGAAGAGGGCGAAGAGGGCCATCAACAGGCCTATACCATCGAGGTGCCGGAAACCGGCGAAGGCGGCGAGGCAGCCGTGGAAGAAGAGATCGATTTCGACGCGCTCATGGCCTCGGCCGATGTTGCTGCAGGCGAAAAGGATTTCGGCAAATGCAAGGCGTGCCACAAGCTTGACGGCTCCGATGGCGTTGGCCCGCATCTGAACGGCGTGGTCGGTCGTGCCGTCGCCAGTATTGGTGGTTTCGCCTATTCCGATGGCATGGTCGAGCATGGCGGCGACTGGACCCATGACGCGCTGCAGGAATTCCTTGCCGATCCCAAGGGTGTCGTTTCGGGTACGAAAATGTCTTTTGCCGGTCTGAAAGATCCGCAGGACCGCGCCGACCTGATCGCCTATCTGGAAACGCAGTAACAGGCCGCGACGATCTCATCGCGAGTTGAAAACAGGGGCGCGGCCAATGGCTGCGCCCTTTCTCGTTCACGAAAACGCGGCTTGATCCTGTTGCCTGCGCTGCCTAGCGTTAAGAAAATTAGCCAAACGGGGATCGTTATGCGCGCCTTTCTTCCTGTCTTTGCTGTCATGGCCGGTGTCTCGTTGCAGCCAGCCGCCGCGCAGGAAACCACGCTGACGCCGCAAGACAGCGACGACGCGGTCACGGTGTCGCACGGCTATGCCATCATCGGCGACCTGAAACTGCCTGCCGATTTCAAGCATCTGCCCTATGTGAACCCGGAGGCGCCGAAAGGCGGCTATATCGTTGAATCGGTGCCCAACACATCGAATTTCGACAATTTCAATCCGTTTACCTTCAAGGGTCGCCCGGCGGTGTTTTCGGCCCAGATGCTGGAAACGCTGATGGGCCGCGATTCCAGCGATTTCGGCGCGTCCTATTGTCTGCTGTGCGAGACGCTGGAATATCCCGAAAGCCGCGACTGGGTGATCTTTCACCTTCGCCCCGAGGCGCGCTTTGCCAGTGGCAATCCGGTCACCGCGGATGATGTCGTCTTTTCGGTCGAGGCGATGCGCGATGACGGATCGACCGGCACCAGACTGTCGATCCAGCAGCAGATCGCCAAGGTCGAGGCGATTGACGACCTCTCGGTCAAGTTCAGTTTCGTCGAGGGCTATCCCCGCCGCGAGGTGGTGTCCTTCGTGGGCGGCTTACCGATCATGTCGCGCGCCGATTTCGAGGAACGCGGCCTGGGGCTGGATGAAACCATGGACAAACCGCTGATCGGTTCGGGGCCCTATGCACTGACCGGCTGGAGCATGGGGCGTTGGGTCGAGGTGACGCGGCGCGACGATTACTGGGGTGCGGATCTGCCTCTGAACATTGGCCGGAACAATTTCGACCGGATGCGCTATGAATATTTCGCCGATTATGATGCGGCGTTTCAGGCTTTTACGGCTGGCGAATATACGTTCCGGCGCGAAAACAGTTCAATCAAATGGGCCACCGCCTATGATTTTCCGGCGCAAGACAAGGGTTGGGTCAAGGTCGAGACCATGCCCGATAACGGCAGCGTTTCTGGACAAGCATGGGTTTTTAACCTGCGGCGTGAAAAATTTCAGGATGCGCGCGTGCGTCACGCCATCGGGCTGATGTTCAATTTCCAATGGATCAACGACAAGATGTTCTATGGTCTCTATGCGCGTCCTGACAGCTATTGGGAGAACCAGCCGCTTGAGGCCGAAGGGATGCCAACCGAGGGCGAACTGGCCTTGCTGGAGCCGCTGCGCGCCGATCTGCCCGACGCCGTCTTTACCGAAGAGGCCTATGTCTGGCCTGTGGGCAACGAACAGCCCCGCGACCGCCGCGCCATGCGTCAGGCGGGTGCATTGTTGGACGAAGCAGGTTGGACCATTGGTGATGGCGGCATGCGGCGCAATGCCGACGGCGAGGTCTTGAGCGTCGAATTTCTGAATGATTCCGTAACGCTGGACCGAATTCTTAACCCTTACATCGAGTCCCTGCGCAGCATCGGGATCGACGCGGTGAATGCGCGTGTCGACAATGCAGAGCTGGAATCGCGCGAGCGTGCGCATGATTTCGACATTACTTCGGCTTTCATGGGTCAAAGTCCGATCCCCGGCGCCGAGATGCTGCCGGTGTTCGGCAGCGAATTCGCCACCTCAGAGAGCAACCTGATCGGCCTCAAGAACCCGGCCATCGACAAGCTGATGAAGGATGTCGAACACGCGCAGACCCAAGAGGAAATGGAGACTGCTTCCCGCGCGCTGGACCGGTCGCTTCGGGCGATGTTCCTGACAATACCGCAGTGGTACAATTCGGATCACTGGCTGGCCTATTACGATATGTATGCCCATCCAGAAGAACTGCCGGCATTCGCACTGGGCCAGATGGATTTCTGGTGGTTCCTGCCAGAGCGGGAAGCAAAGCTGAAAGCCGAGGGCGCGTTGCGCTGAACATGGGATGGCGAACGGTGACGTGACCGGGGAAAACGGGGCAAATCGCTTGCTTTTCCGGGCCGAAACGTCGACAAGACGTGAAATCCGAACAGGGCCGCAAAGGCCCGGACAGGGCTAGAGGGCAGGGCTTATGGGTGCCTATATTCTGCGGCGTTTGCTGCTGATCATCCCGACGATGATCGGGATCATGGTGATCAACTTCACCCTGACCCAATTCGTGCCCGGTGGTCCCATCGAACAGATTGCGGCACGACTGCAGGGCGAAGGCGATGTGTTTCGCAATATCGCGGGTGGCGGTGCCGATGCGGGGGCGGCTGCATCCAGCGAATATGCTGGTGCGCGGGGGTTGCCGCCGGAATTCGTGGCGCAGCTGGAAAAGGAATTCGGCTTCGACAAGCCGCCCTTGCAGCGTTTCATGACGATGATGGGCAATTACCTGACCTTTGATTTCGGCAATAGCTGGTTCAGGTCGATCAGCGTGCTGGAACTGGTCAAGGAAAAGATGCCCGTCTCGATCACGCTGGGGCTGTGGACGACGCTTTTGGCCTATGTGGTCTCGATCCCTCTGGGCATCCGCAAGGCCGTGCGCGACGGCACGCCCTTTGATACCTGGACCTCGGGCGTGATCATCATGGGCTATGCGATCCCGGCATTTCTGTTTGCCGTTGTGCTGATGGTGCTGTTCGCAGGGGGCAGTTACTGGAAGATCTTTCCTCTGCGCGGCTTGGTCAGCGATAATTTCTATTCGCTGTCCACATGGGGGCAGATCAAGGACTACCTGTGGCACATCACGCTGCCGGTCGTCGCCATGTCGATTTCCGGGTTCGCCACGCTGACGCTGCTGACCAAGAACAGCTTTCTCGATGAGATCAACAAGCAATATGTGATGACCGCCCGCGCAAAGGGCCTGACCGAGCGGCGGGTGCTGTATGGCCACGTTTTCCGCAATGCCATGCTGATCGTGATCGCCGGTTTTCCGGCACTGTTTCTGGGCGTGTTCTTCGGCAGTTCGATCCTGATCGAGACCATCTTTTCGCTTGATGGCCTTGGACGCCTGGGCTTTGAGGCCGCCGTGCAGCGCGATTATCCGGTGATCTTCGCCACGCTTTATGTCTTTGGCCTGATCGGCCTGCTGGTCGGGATCCTGTCGGACCTGATGTATGTCTTTGTCGACCCGCGCATCGACTTTGAAAAAAGGGCCGGCTGATGGCGCTGTCGGAACTGAACCGCCGCCGCTGGCGCAATTACCGCCGCAATGGCCGCGCCTTCTGGTCGCTGTTGATTTTTGCGGTCCTGTTTCTGATCGCGATCTTTGCCGAGGTCGTGGCCAATGACAAACCCATCGTCGCCAGCTATCGCGGAGATCTGTATTTCCCGGCCTACAATTTCTATCCCGAAACCGCCTTTGGTGGCGATTTCGGGACCGAGGCGATCTATAGCGACCCCGCCGTGCAATGCCTGATCGTGACCGGCGGACGCGACGAGTGCTGGGATGATCCCGAGGGGCTGATCGAGGCCGTGGACAATGGCAGCAGCGATGTCCCAAGCGCGGAACAGGGCTGGATGATCTGGCCGATCGTTCCCTATCATTACAAGACCATCAACAATGTCGGCACCGCGCCAAGCGCACCTGACGCTGATCACTGGCTGGGCACCGACGACACCGCACGCGACGTGCTGGCCCGCGTGATCTACGGTTTTCGTACCTCGATCATGTTCGCGCTGATCGTGACGGTGGTGGCCAGCGCCATTGGTATCACGGCGGGCGCCGTTCAGGGCTATTTCGGCGGGCGCATCGACATCGTCTTTCAGCGCCTGATGGAGATCTGGCAGTATACGCCCTCGCTATATGTGATCATCATCCTTTTCGCGATCCTGGGTCGCAGTTTCTGGCTGCTGGTCTTTGTGACGATCCTCTTTGGCTGGCCTGCGCTGGTCGGCGTGGTCCGGGCCGAATTCCTGCGGGCGCGCAATCTGGAATATGTCCGCGCCGCCCGCGCCCTTGGGGTGGGCGACCGGGTTATCATGTTCCGCCATATGCTGCCCAACGCCATGGTTGCGACGTTGACCATGCTGCCCTTTGTCGTGACCGGCGCGATCAGCGGCCTCGCGGCGCTGGATTATCTGGGCTACGGCCTGCCGGCATCGGCACCGTCTCTGGGCGAACTGGCCTTGCAGGCCAAGCAGAACCTGCAGGCCCCGTGGCTGGCCTTTACCGCCTTTTTCACCTTTGCCATCATGCTGTCGCTGCTGGTCTTCATCTTCGAAGGCATCCGTGACGCCTTCGACCCGCGAAAGACCTTCAAATGAGTGCTGGCGAAGACGATGCCGAACTGAACCCGGTCAGCCCCGCCGTCGGCGCACCTGCAGCCGTGGCTGAAAGCAATGATCCATCGCGCGGTATGCCGGGCGACGAGCAGGGCCATGCCATCGCCGCCGCGCCCTCGGATGCGGTGTTGGCGGTTAGGGATCTGCAGATCAGCTTTCGCAGCGAGGGTCAGCTGTTTCCGGCGGTCAAGGGCGTCAACTTTCACATCAGCCGGGGCGAGACCGTCGCGCTGGTCGGCGAATCCGGTTCAGGCAAATCCGTGACCGCACTCAGCACCGTGCAATTGCTGGGCGATGCGGCGGTGGTCAAGGGATCGGTTCAGTATGAGGGGCGCGAGATGGTCGGCGCCTCGGATGCCTTGCTGCGCGAGATCCGCGGCAATGACATCAGCTTTATCTTTCAAGAGCCGATGACCTCGCTCAACCCGCTGCACACGCTGGAAAAGCAGCTCAGCGAATCGCTGGCGCTGCATCAGGGGCTGAAAGGTCAGGCATCGCGCGCGAAAATCGTTGATCTGCTGACCAAGGTGGGCATTCGCGACCCGGAAACCCGGCTGGCCGATTACCCGCATCAGCTGTCGGGCGGCCAACGTCAGCGGGTGATGATCGCCATGGCGCTGGCCAACGGTCCCGATCTGCTGATCGCGGATGAACCGACCACCGCGCTGGACGTGACGATTCAGGCCCAGATCCTTGAACTGCTGGCCGAGTTGAAGCGGGACGAAGGCCTGTCGATGCTGTTCATCAGCCACGACCTTGGCATCGTGCGCCGCATTGCCGACCGTGTGTGCGTGATGAAAGATGGCGAGATCGTCGAGCAAGGCCCGGTCGAGGATATCTTTGCCAATCCACAGCATCCCTATACCCGCAAACTGCTGGAGGCAGAGCCGACCGGCACCGTCGAGCCGCTGGTCGAGGGCGCTGAGGAAATCGTCAGCACGGATGATCTGAAGGTCTGGTTTCCGATCAAGCGCGGCTTTCTTCGTCGCACCGTCGGCCATGTAAAGGCGGTGAACGGCGCCACCATTTCGGTGCGCGCGGGCGAGACGCTGGGGATCGTGGGCGAATCCGGTTCGGGCAAGACGACGCTGGCGCTGGCGATCATGCGGCTGATCGACAGTGACGGGCCGATCGTTTTCATGGGGCAGGATATATCGGGCTGGGCCAGCAAACGGCTGCGCCGGCTGCGTCGCGACATGCAGATCGTGTTTCAGGATCCCTATGGCAGCCTGTCGCCCCGGATGACGGTCGAGCAGATCATTGCAGAAGGTCTGGGCGTCCACGGGGTCGAGCCGGGCGCGGACAAGCGGCAGATGGTTTCGGACATCATGACCGAAGTGGGGCTGAACCCGCAGATGATGCACCGTTATCCGCATGAATTCAGCGGCGGTCAGCGCCAGCGCATCGCCATCGCCCGGGCGATGATCCTGCGTCCCAAGGCCGTGGTTCTGGATGAGCCGACCTCGGCGCTGGACATGACGGTGCAGGTCCAGATCGTGGAATTGCTGCGTGGTTTGCAGCGGAAATACGGGTTGGCCTTTCTGTTCATCAGTCATGATTTGCGCGTCGTGCGTGCCATGTCACATCAGATCATGGTCATGCGCGCGGGCGAAGTGGTGGAACAAGGCAGCGCCGCTGCGGTCTTCGACGCACCGCGCGACGATTATACCCGTGCGCTGCTGGATGCCGCGATGAACCCCGCCCGCATCGGCGCCTGACGGCGCATCCTGACGCGGTTGAACAGGATCAACCAGCGCGGGTAAAGGCTTCGTGAGGCTGGCCAAGGCCGTTTTATGGCAAAATGAAGTCATGGGACCCACGGCAAGGATAGCGCGCGTCTGCCCAGTTATGCTCTGGGCGGGATTGGCAACGGCGGCGGCTCAGACAGAGCCGGCGGAATTGGGCGTTGGCGCCGAACTGGTGATTGCCGTCGATATCTCGCGCTCGATTGACCCCGATGAGCAACTGATCCAGCGGCAGGGTTATGCGGCAGCCTTTCGCAGCAAGGATGTGCAGGACGCCATCATGCACGGGGGTTGGGGCAGGGTGGCCATCACCTATGTGGAATGGGCGGGCGAGCCGATCCAGAACATCATCATTCCCTGGACGCTGATCGACAGCGCCGATGCTGCCCATGGATTTGCCGACCGCATCGAGCAGGGCAGTCCGCGCAGCGCCTCGCGAACGTCGATTTCGGGGGTGATCTCATTCTCGGCCGAGATGTTTGAACAGAACGGCTATACGGGATTGCGCCGCGTGATCGACGTGTCGGGCGATGGTCCCAACAATCAGGGGCGCGGCGTTACCGAGGCGCGCGATGCAGCCCTGATGCGTGGCATCACCATCAACGGGCTGCCGCTGATGACCAACGGCCGCCGAGAGGCCGCTTTCGGTTTTGGCCGTTGGAGCACGATCGCCAATCTGGATGCCTATTACGCGGATTGTGTGATCGGGGGGCCGGGCGCTTTCGCGATCCCGGTGACCGCATGGGATCAATTTGCAAATGCCGTGCGCCAGAAGCTGGTTCTGGAACTGGCGGGCAGACAGCCACCCCAGCCAGAGAGGCTGATCCAGGCGCAGGCCCGGATGCCCATTGATTGCCTGATCGGCGAGAAGATGCGGGCCGAACGTCAGCGCGATTTGGGCCGCGATTGAGGTCCGTATCTCTGCCTTGGGCGGTGTGCCAGCCCGTCAGGTTTAAGATGTAGCAGACCGGCCGCTGGTGTCTGAATCGCTTGGCGGAACCGGGTCCTCGTACAGGTCTTTGCGGCCCAGCAGGCGGCGCATCAACACATAGAAGAGCGGCGCGAAGAGGATACCAAGAGCCGTGGCCGCCAGGGTTCCGCCCAGCACGGTGGCACCGATGGCGTTGCGGCCATTGGCACCTGCGCCCGAGGACAAGACCAGCGGCAGCACACCCAGAGAGAATGCAATCGAGGTCATGATGATCGGTCGGAAACGCTGGCGCGCGGCCTCGACCACTGCGCGGTAGAGCGGCACACCTTGTTGCGATTGCTCGCGGGCGAATTCGACGATCAGAATGGCGTTCTTGCCTGTCAGTCCAATCACCGTCAGCAAACCGACCTGAAAGAAGACGCCATTGTCGAACTGCCCCAGATAGGCCCCGATCAGCGCGCCCAGTATCCCGATAGGCATGACCAGAATGACGGCCAGCGGGATGGACCAGCTTTCATACAGCGCCGCAAGACACAGGAATACGGCGGCCAGCGACAGAGCATAGAGCAAAGTGGTCTGATCGCCCGAATCGCGTTCCTCCAGCGAAAGCCCGGTCCAGGCCACGTCAAAGCCGGCGGGCAACTGGCTGGCCAGGTTCTCTATTTCGGCCATGGCGTCGCCTGAACTGACGCCGGGCGCGGGTCCGCCCTGTATCTGCATCGCCGGCACGCCGTTATAGCGGTTCAGACCCTGCGGCCCAAAGGTCCATTCGCCCTCGGCGAAATTGGAGAAAGGCACCAGCCCGCCGCTGCTGTTCTTGACGCGCCATTTGTCCAGGTCAGAGGGAACCGCGCGGCTGTCGGCCTCGCCCTGAATGTACACCCGCTTGATGCGACCGCGATCGACGAAGTCGTTTACATAGGAACCGGTCCAGGCGACTTGCAGCAGATTGGCGACGTCGGTGGCGCTGACGCCCATCGCGCCGGCCTTGCGCCAGTCGATGTTCAGGCGGAACTGGGCCGCATCTTCCAGCCCCGACGGGCGCGCCTGCGCGATCAGCGGGCTTTGCGCGGCCATTCCCAGCAACTGGTTGCGCGCCTCGACAAGTTGTTCGTTCGACTGACCGCCCCGCGCCTGCAGGAAGAAATCAAAGCCCGAGACGTTGCCCAGTTCGATCACAGAAGGGGGCACGATTGGAAACACCATGGCGTCGCGAATGCCCATCAGCGCAGGAAAGGCGCGGCCTGCCACGGCCTGCACGGATTGATCGGGGCGAAGGCGCGCGGACCAATCCTTCATCCGCACAAAGGCCATCCCGACGTTCTGACCCTGCCCGGCAAAGCTGAAGCCGGCCACCGCGAACATGGAATCGACGTTCTCGGCCTCTTGCGTCAGGAAATACTCTTCGACCTGATCCAGCACGGCGGTGGTGCGCTCGGTCGTGGCGCCGGTCGGGCCCTGGATCAGCACGAACATGATCCCCTGATCCTCGTCGGGCAAAAAGCCTTCGGGTGTGCGCAGGAACAGCAGCACCATGACGGTGCCAAGTCCGACATAGATCAGAAGGGTGCGCAAAGGGCGGCGCACGATCCAGCCGACGAGGCCGACATAGCCATCGGTCGTGCCATCAAAGCCCCGGTTGAACAGGCGGAAAAAGCCGTTCTTCTTGCCATGCGACGGACGCAGCAGCGAGGCGCAAAGCGCCGGCGTCAGGGTCAATGCGACGACGACCGACAGGCCCATGGCCGAGACGATGGTGATCGCAAATTGCTGATAGATCACCCCGGTCGATCCGCCAAAGAAGGCCATCGGCACGAAAACCGCCGACAATACCAGCGCGATGCCGATCAGCGCGCCGGTGATCTGACCCATGGATTTGCGTGTCGCGTCGCGCGGCGACAGCCCCTCTTCTTCCATGATCCGTTCGACGTTCTCGACCACGACAATGGCATCATCGACCAACAGGCCGATGGCCAGCACCATGGCCAGCATGGTCAACGTGTTGATGCTGAAACCAAAGAGACCCATGATCCCGAACGTGCCCAGCAGCACGATGGGAACGGCAAGCGTAGGGATCAGCGTTGCCCGCCAGTTCTGCAAGAAGATGAACATGACGAGGAAGACCAGAACGATCGCCTCGATCAGGGTCTTGACCACCTCTTCGATCGAAATCTCGACAAAGGGCGAGGTGTCGAAGGGGATCACATGCTCGACCCCCTCGGGGAAGAATTCGGCGAATTCGTCCATCTGCTCCTTGACCCGCTCAGCCGTGTCCAGCGCGTTCGCGCCCGGCGCAAGGCTGAGCGCCATCCCCGATGAGGGGCGCCCGTTATAGGTCGCCTCGGCCACATAGCTTTCTGATCCGATCTCGACCCGCGCGACATCCTGCAACAGAACCATACCGCCGCTTTCCTCGGCGCGCAGGACGATCTGGCGGAATTCCTCGGGCGTCGACAGCAGGGATTGCGCGGTCACGGTGGCGTTCAACTGCTGGCCATCGACGGTAGGCAACGCACCAAACGAGCCTGCAGAGATCTGCGTATTCTGGGCGGACACGGCGGCAACCACATCCGAGGGCGCGATCTCATAGGCGGCCAGTCTGGCGGGGTCCAGCCAGATGCGCATGGCATATTGCGCGCCAAAGACCTGCACGCTGCCGATACCCTCGATCCGGCTGAGATCGTCGACCAGATTGGTGACCATGTAATCGGCCAGATCGGTCTCGTCGTAATTCTCGTCCCCGATCAGGCCGATCACCATCAGAAAACCCGATGTGGATTTCTCGACCGTCACACCCTGTCGCTGCACCGGCTGCGGCAAAAGCGAGGTCGCCTGCGCAAGCTTGTTCTGTACCTGCACCTGCGCGATATCGACATCGGTGCCGGTCTCGAATGTCAGCGTGGTCGAGGAACTGCCAGCAGAACTGGAACTGGAGGACATATAGCGCAGCCCGTCCAGCCCGGTCATCTGTTGTTCAATGACCTGGGTGACGGTGTTGGACACGGTATCGGCAGAGGCGCCGGGATAAACAGCCCGGACAGTCACCGAGGGCGGCGCGATTTGCGGATATTGCGCGACCGGCAGCGACAGGATCGACAGAATGCCGATGCCCATGATGATGATCGAGATGACCCAGGCAAAAACCGGACGATCGATGAAAAAACGGGCCATGGTTTATCTTTCGATGATCCGGGTCGGTTAAGGCGGCGGCGTATCAGTTGGTTTCGCTGCTGTCAGGCTGTGCTTCGGCTGCGGCGGCATCCTCGGCGGGGGCCTCGCCTTCGGGTGCAGCCTCTGCTGAGGGCGCTGCGTCGGCCTCGGGCGCAGCTTCGGCTGGGGCCGCTTGCAGTTCCTCGGGCGTCACCGGCATGCCTGCGCCAATCCGCTGGAAGCCCGCGACGATCAGCCGGTCGCCTTCGGCCAGCCCGTCGCGAACGACCCATTGATTGCCGCGGTCCTGCACGATGTCCAGCATCCGTTCCTCGACCACATTCTCGGCGTTGACGACATAGCCCACCGGGCGACCGCGCCGGTCGCGTGACACGCCCTCTTGCGGGGCAAGGATCACGTCGCGCAACTCTGCCTGCGGGATATTGGCCAGCACATACATGCCGGGCAGCAACAGATTGTCAGGGTTGGAGAATTCCATCCGCAGGGTGACGACGCCGGTGGTTTCGTCCACATGCGGCTCGGCCGCGGTGATAGAGCCGGTATGCTCGTAATCGGTGCCGTCGGCCAGTTGCAATGTCACGGTGCGGTCGACGCCGTCGGGCAGCGCGGCCTGCGCGCCCTGACGTTGCCAGCGGACGATCTCGGCTGCCGATTGCGTTACATCCACCCGCACCGGATCAATGCGGCGGATCACGGCCAGCGGTGCGGCCTGCCCAGCCGTGACCAACGCCCCCTGCGAGGTCTGCGCCAGCCCGATCACCCCGTCCAGAGGTGCCTCGATGGTCGTGCGGTCAAGGTCAAGCTGGGCGACGTCGCGCTGTGCCTCGGCTGACTTGACCGCCGCGTTGGCGGCATCGCGGGCGGCGATTGCACTGTCCTGGGTTTGCTCGCTGGCAACCCGCCGGTCGCGCAGCGCGGCCACTCGCTCGGCATCTCGATTGGCCGAATCCGCCTGCGCAGTCGCCTGCGCCAAAGCGGCATCGGCCTGCGCCACGGCGGCCTCATAGGTGCGCGGATCAATCCGGTAAAG
This sequence comes from Paracoccus tegillarcae, assembly GCF_002847305.1. Lineage (NCBI taxonomy): Bacteria > Pseudomonadati > Pseudomonadota > Alphaproteobacteria > Rhodobacterales > Paracoccaceae > Paracoccus > Paracoccus tegillarcae. Next base: position 2,973,537 of record NZ_CP025408.1, read on the forward strand.
CGGGTCACCTTCGGCCACAACGCTGCCTTCGTCGAACAGGCGCTCCGTGATGATGCCGTTGACCTGCGGGCGCAGTTCTGCCTCGGCCGAGGCCAGCACGCGCCCCGGTAGCGTCGCGGTCAGGGTGACATCTTCGGCATGCAGCGTCACGACGGTCACGGCTGGGGGCGGGGCCTCGCCACCCGGCTGCTGCGCCATCGATACACTGGCGCCGAAGGCGGAGGCGACAAGGCATGTCCTTGCGAATAAAGAAAGATATTTCATGATCTCTGTCGGCGCAACAAAAGGGGACGACCGTCCTGTCGCAGGATCTGCGGTGGGGGCGTGTTCAAAATCACGTTATGCGCAATCTGCGCAAGCTGCAATCGCCGCCAGATAGCAGGGCAGGAATTAGCGCGGCAAACACTGTGAAATGGATGATCTGGCTGGGGCGGTCGATGCCCCAGCTAACTTCCAAGAAAAGCACATGATATCAGGTGCCTGTTCATGCCGTCCGGGCCTGCCGACCGAAGGACACATAGTGGACATGATGTAGCAGGTCGCGGGCCACGACGCAAACGATGCGTTGTCGCTTTCGGCGTGCGCAACAAGACGCTATCGTCACGGTCATGATCTATGGCGGAGTTCAGAATGCTCAAAGAAGAAATCGATGAAGCAAAGCGTGCGGTCAATACAGATACCGTTCAGATAACCATCGGAGAAGTGAGCAACATGTATGCCTCCGAAGAGCTGAACATTCTTCCAGATTTTCAACGACTTTTTCGCTGGACCAACGAACGGAAGTCGAATCTCGTCGAATCGATACTGATCGGAATTCCTATTCCGCCAGTTTTTGTTTATGAGGACCAGTATGGCACTTGGGAACTGATTGATGGGCTCCAGCGGATATCCACTATCCTCGAATTTATGGGAGTTCTGAAAGATGTAGATTCTGGGAGCGCCCTTCGATCCACGCTTCAAAAGACAAAATACCTACCATCACTTGATGGGGCTGTCTGGGAGCGAAAAAATGATGACGAAATTCAGTTAGACAAATCTCTTCAATTATTTTTTCGTCGCGCGCGAATTGATTTTCAGATACTAAAACATCCAAGTGACCCAAAGACGAAATTCGATCTCTTTCAACGCCTCAATCGGGGTGGTGCCTACGCAAATGAGCAGGAGGTGAGGTCTTGCTCGATGGTATTGGCGAATCCAGAGTTTATGAAGAGAATTCGAGATTTTGCAAAGCGCGATGATTTTAAGAAGATATTCCAAATTAAGGGTCAGGAGCAAATAAACAAACAGAAGGATATTGATTATTTGGTCAGGCTGATAGTTCATATATACGCTGAATATGACCGTCGCTTTGATGTTCAGGAGTTTCTTGATTCAAAAATTGTTGATCTATTGGTCGAGAAAGAGGTGGATGATGTAATGGAAACAATATCGTGGACTGTGGAAGCGCTTTACAGGGCGTTGGGTGAGAACGCTCTTGTGCCCCCAAATGGGCTGGCTGATGATTTTGCAAATAGGTTTTCGTTGCGAGCACTTGAGGCTATTGCCGTTGGGGTTGGGCGAAATAAAGTAAGAATTACATCCCAGCCAAATATCGACCAATATATCAAGGATAAAGTCGATTCCTTTTGGCAGCAGCCCGGCGTGCCTGAAATGAGTGCTTCCGGACTTCGTGGCACAGTGCGATTGCAGAAAACTATTCCGTTCGGAGATCGTTGGTTCAATCCGAATGCCTAAGCTGGATAGTTTTTTCGACGAAATAGACTTGGCAAGAGTGCGCCGTGCGAGGGAGTTGTCCGAGATAAAGAGGTCATTTGTTTCATTGGTTGCAGATGATATTCATGGGGTGGCGTCGAAAGCGGTTGTGGTTCTCACCTACGCCAGTTGGGAGGGATTTTATAACGAGTGTGTTCGTGCCTACCTGCGGTTCTTGACTGAATCCGGCGGAAAGGTCAGGGACAAAGATTGGATGCTACTGGTTAGTGCTCTGAATTCTGACCTTGAAAGTATGAGAAATAGGAACCATTCAACGGCGTCACGTCATGATTTTGTTGGTAAGCTGCGTTCAAAGATTGAATGTGGTTATGATTCGGTTGAATCGAAAGCTGTCGAAGCTCGCTCCAATTTGGATTTTTCGAGGCTTTCAGAGAACTACGCCCTCCTAAGCTTTGATCTGTCTTCGATGCAGGCGGTTCGGAATCGCCTTGATAAGGAGTTGGTCGGCTGGCGCCATGCTGTAGCTCATGGAGATTCGCCTGACCTAACCGCCATGGATATACGCGCTCACGTTGACTTTGCTTCCTCTCTGCTCATAATGATCGCCGACCGGTTTCAATACGCTATGCTGGAAAGAATTTGACGGAAGAGAAATTCTTGACTTGGCTGAACTTACCTCAACGGAGTTGGCTCCCGGCAGGGTGAGCGGTTTAGGGGTGGTCGTCAGACGGGACCCTAAACCCAAAGCGAGTTTTGGCTTTGCCAAAAAATTTATTCGGATTTTCTCCTGACTGTTTTAACCGGCTCCCAGGAGGAATAAGAAATGAAAGGGTCAGTAAGATGTGAATCCGTTGACATGGCCGGTCTGACAAGGGCCGAGAAACATGGAAAGCGTGAGGATTGGATAGGAAGGCAGAGACAGGTCAGGGACCAGAAACCGCTCTATGTGGGCGGTCTCGATTTAGTGGCCCTTTATATCGAGCATACAGACGGCGCAAGACAGAATAAGGGGGCGAAGAAGCCGGTGCTTCATTTCATCGTCCGCTTCCCGCCAGAGGTCCTCACAGATGAGGGGCCCACACCATACGCCAAAAGGGACCGCGCCGGGCGTGAGAAGCTGATGGTCCGCCAAGCGGTAAAGTTCATCAATGAGAACCATGGCGGTCAGGCAGTCTTCTCTGCCCGCCTTGACAGGGACGAGGTTGGGGAAACCATCGTCGATGTGTTTGCCTGTCCGAGGTATATGAAGCCTTCAAGATCGGGACGGAGAGAACCGACCTTATGGACTTCAGCGACGAAGTTCGGGGAAGAACTCGCCCGGAAACACCAGGACCATATCAAGACGCGAATGACCGGTGCCGAAACCGTCAAGCCGATTACATCGCCCAGAGCTGTGGGTATGGCACTTCAACAAGAGTTCGCGGAGTTTTTTGAACGCGAGAACGGGATGAAGCTTGCTCCTCGGAATCTGAAGGACAGCCGGGCAAAGGACCGGCTTGAGGTCGAAGAATGGAGGCTAAAACAGATACAGGCAGAGGCCCGCATGGTTGAAGAAAAGCGAGATAAGAAACTTGCCGAAGCTTGGAGTGAGGTCGAAAGGGCAAGAAAAGAGGTGCGGGCGTTGAGACGGCAACTGCTAAACCTGATTGACCAGGCTCGAACGCTTCTGAACCGTCCTGACCTGTCCAAACCTGCCCGCATGGCAGGGAATACCCTGATGAACCTCGCTCGCCCTTTTGCCAGTAAGAAAAAAGAATCTGGGGTCAGGTCAATGATTGAGCGGATGGTGAATGAACCGCATCATGTGAGGCCGTTGCCCGAGGTCGCGAGACCCGAGGCAGATGGACCGAGTCTTTAAGGTAACAAGGGTTCATGTGACCTTTGCTTGCGGTCGGGGTCCGGGGTGTCCCCGGTCGCTGGTGATGTCGCAGTCAACAAGGAACGAAGACATCACCAGCGACGGCACGCAGGGCCGTTCCAAGTAGAATGTCACGGCCAGGCCATCATCAGGATTTCATCTGATTTTCTACTTCTTGAACCAATACTGTAAGAGATACGCCCAAAGACCCCGCGAGGGCATGAAGCGTGGCCAGGCTTGGCTGGTGTCTCCGGCTTTCCAGAAGCGAGACATAACGCATGCTCAACCCGGCCCGATGGGCAAGTTCCTCCTGTGAGAGCCCCGCCTCTCTTCGGCGGTCCCGCAAGACTTTCGCAAAAGCGTTGAGAATCGTTGTGTCGGGTTCGGTAATCGATCCGACACGCAGGAAAAATCCCTCTTGCGCTATGAAGTATTCTGTGAATTTTTGATGTCGAGCGTAAAGAAAGGAACTGTCATGAGTGAAGACGCGATGATTGAATGCCCGTTCTGTGCGAGCGCCCTGAAAGCACATGCCACCGTCTGCCCAAACTGCCAGGCTGTGAGGGGGGCTGGAGCAGACACGCACGGAAACGTTCGCGGGAGTGGGTATGTCGCTTTCATTCGCGTTCTGCTTGGCGGGTGGGCGATGGTAATCGTCATCAGTTTGATGATTGGCATTTTCAGGAACGAGGGGGGGCCGCTTGTTCTGTCGATGGTCCTTGGGATTACCTGGCTCCCCTTGTTCCTTAAAAATATCGGACTTATTTTCAACAACGGGCAAGAAGACCGTTGGTATCGAAAGACGTAACCTCCGTCAGCAATAGCATCATTGGAAAAAGCCCCGCCGAAGCGGGGCTTTTCTGCCTTTAAGGCAACAGGCGACAGCGTTTGTGCTGTGGTTTCCTGATGGAGTAGGTAAATAATACCCGCTGTCGCTATACCTAAATATTCTCTCCCTCAATATTTTCAATGGGAGGAGGTGTATTTTCAAAAATATTTCGCCAAAACCTTGAAAATATTTTTTTCTGGGACATTAGCCCTCGGTGGTTTCAGATATGGAGGGTTAGATGAACTTTAAAAACTCACAATGTATTTTTGATATTATTTATAATGACGCACAGCCAATAGATGTTTTAGCATCATTTTCGAATATACCGCCAGAACTGGACTTTGTATTGCCGGGCATGACAGCCGGAACGGTCGGTAGTATTGTCGCACAGGGTGGCGTTGGTAAGTCCTGGCTTGCTCTTGAAATCGCATCAGCGGTTGCTGGTGGCCCTGATTTGCTTGAAATTGGCGTCGGCAAGACGGGGCCTGTTTTATACTTGCCCGCCGAGGACCCGACGGAAGCCGTTCAGCATCGACTTCACCAACTTGGCCAACATCTGACACCGGAAGGCCGTGAAGCTGTCGCAGATAATCTGACAGTCCGCCCGCTCATGGGTGTTCCGACTGACATCATGAAGCCAGAGACAGCAGAGGCGATTATACGCCTCGCAGAAGGCTCCCGCCTGATTATCCTCGATACACTTCGACGCTTCCACACAGCAGACGAAAACGCCGGCGGTCCAATGGCCGAGCTTCTGGGCGTCCTTGAATGTATATGTTCGAAAACCGGGGCCTCCATTCTGTTTCTTCATCACACTGCCAAAAGTGCGTCCCTCAATGGGGGCGGTGGCGAACAGCAGGCAAGCCGGGGCTCGTCGGTTCTGGTGGATAATATCAGGGGTGGTCAGATGAACCTCTGCGTCATGTCGGAAGCGGAAGCGACAAAAGCAAAGCTCGATTTGGCAACGCGGAAAAGGTTCATCAAACTGGTCCAGGCAAAGACCAACTTCGGCCCGCCAATGCCAGATAAGTGGCTGGAAAGGGGGAAAGGCGGGATTTTACTCCCGAAGGCCGAAATCCCTGCCGTCAAGCCAGACAGCAGAACCGCCGGGCGTCGCCGTCGGGAGATTGAGCAATGAGCTACCTCCCGGATACCGACATTACGTTCATCGACCATGCCCGCGTTCACTATTCGCATGCCCTAACTTCCGGGCTTTTCCGCAGTCTGGCACCAGGGGACCGCAGGCGATTGAAGCTTGATGTCAGCTACGACAATGAGGGCCGTCGGGTTGAGTTCAGAGGTTTCGAGCCATTGGGTGCGATTGATTTGAAGGTCCTCCAAGCTCTGGTCGCACTGTCAGGGCCATTTGGGAACGAACTGATGGAACCGGCGGGAGATGATGCCTCATCGCCTGCTGAGGCGTTCCGACAACTTTACGCACTCGATATGGACCAGGACCGTAGCCCTGGCCAAAGACCACATGCCGTTGTCACAAGGGCCACGCTTCGAAAAGTTGCCCGACTGGCAGGCCTGGGCGAAGGTGGGACCTCTTTGAAACGGGTTAGGGATAGTATTGAACGCATGTCCTGCGTGGCGGTTCTGTTTGAAAAAGATTCAAAGAGATTCATCACGCACTTCATGACACAATATGCTTCCGAAGCAAAATCCGGAGAGTTTAAAGTAGCCTTGAACCCTGTCCTATCCGAAGTCTTTTTTGAAGGCGGTCGATATGCCCGCTTGAGTCTCGATGAAATGAAAGCTCTCAAGTCAGACCCTGCTACTCTGATACACTTCCATTTGTGTGGAAGAGTCGATTGCGGGAGGAGTTTGGACATCGGACTAAAGAAGCTCATGGGATATATCTGGCCGGATGACGCCAATACAGCGTCAACATACCGGCGTCGCAAGCAGGCCCTGCTTGTCGCCTTGAAGGAGGTTGAGGGATTGGGTTGGGGCGTAAATAAAGTGCGTAGGGACATCTGGAAAATCACCCGACCCGCATTAAGAGCTGGCAACATGGCACCAGTGCCAGTTCTGGAAGGATAATAGAATGCGTTCTTTAATGAACGCATCCGCGTTCAATCGTGAACAGAACTGCGTCTCTTTGTGAACGGGTTCACGGTAATATTTTATGATAACGCAATGAATAATATTGATAATATCACGCGTCTCATTTTCGCCCTATACTAATCTAAATCTTCCAAAAGATTTAGATTAGTATAGAGGGGACAAACCCCTCGGACGCCGACATCAATACTTGAAGCATTGACGTCGAAGTTCTCAAAAAAATGAGCATCAGCAAGTGCTGACATAATCTGCTTCGCATTCACATTATTACATGACTCTGGGCAACGCCTCGACGGCGGAACGAAGGGAAGCAATAGGAGCTCGCCCGCCGTAACGGTCATCCTCAATGTCACCGACAAGGTGACCAAAGAGCTCCGCCCGGACATGTTTTTCAACATTGGATTCGGCACGAAGCCCTTGGACAGCGTAGTGGCGGAAGGAATGGAATGACTTCTTCGGCTGGGACCCGAGGCGGTCGCTTTGGATGTTCCGCCAGAGGTAGTCCATCGAGTCGCCGATTTGTGAAGCGGAGCTCTTGCGTCGCAGGTCATTGAAAAGGTCGCTATGCCCTGCCTCGCGTTGCTTGTCCGCGAAATCGAGAAAGCCGAGTTCCACCAGATGCGGATGAACAGGAACAATCCGTTCTGACTGCGGGTTCTTGAGCCCGCGTCGGGCATTCGGGCGGATATGAAGGACGGGGATGCCGTCAATAGCACTGACGTCAGCCGTTTCAAGCCCGCAAATCTCCTCACGCCGGGCCCCGCTATATACGGCGATAAGAGGCACCCAATAGAGCCAATCCTTCACAATCACTTCACCCGGCTCACGGCGACGCTTGACGCTCTTACAGCCTTGCCAAGCTGGAGCCGAGAAGATGCGGGTAACATCGTCGGGCGTGAACGGTTCCCTCTCCTCTTTGGCGGTCCGTTTCAAGTAACGGCGAAGAAGCGACGGATTGACGGTTGCGTCCACCGTGATGCCCTCCGCCCGCGCTGCTTTCACAACTTTGCCAAGGTGGACAATATTGCGGTTGATGGTGGCGACGGAAAGCCCGACAGACGCGCCGGAAGCCTCGGCCTCTGCGATAATCTCGGAAATCGGCTTGTCTCGCTCTTTGGCACTACGCCGGTAAGCGGGCGGTAGCTTGTCGAGGGTCGCAACGAAATAGGCAAGGTGGCGTTGGTGAAGATCTCGTATGTCATCCACGCTGGTGATTTCGCAGAACAAATCAACAACCGCACGCATTTGCGTGAGCGTCTTGGCGTTCGCCCGTCCCGAACGCTCATGCGTATCGGTGACACGGGCAACGATATCGCTTATCCGGCTCGAGAAGCCCGTTGCCGTTCGGGCGGGCTTCCGGCGTGGAGGAACGGGCCGAGCCGGGGGCGGTTCGATTTTTGCGGTCGCGGGTCCGCTGTTCGACGGCTCGCTTTGTTTCTTGCGAGGTTTGGGTTCGTCGTCTTCTGCGTCGCCGTGGTTAAAGAAGAAGAAGAAAGCACGCCCTCCCGGAGTTTCTGCTGACATTTTTCCGATGGCTTCACAGTCTATCAAGGCACGTTCCTGCCTGATTGCCGTGGTGATGGCATCCCGAACAGACAACAGGTCCGTCTTGCCCCGGTCAAGCAGATTCCAGCCATGGTTAGCCACCGCGGAAGCCACTCCTGAAAGTCGTTTTGCTTGAACGGGGTCAGTTGTGGCCAGCGGAACCTGAACGGCTCTACCGCGATAAATCCGACGCCAGGCATAAAACCGGCCCCGCCGGATGACATAGTTTGCGATGCCCACCGCACCCCCTGATTTCTGGGGTCGGCAGGCGTTTGCCCATGTCACAATAGTGACATCGTGTCACCATTTCCCGAAACCGGGAAGGCGTCTGAACTCACGGGATTTTCAGGATGTCTGGCTGGGGCGGTAGGATTCGAACCTACGGTACACGGTACCAAAAACCGATGCCTTACCACTTGGCTACGCCCCAACTGTGCGGCGCTGTCTATCCAACGGTGACGAGGGCTGCAAGTCGAAAATCCGGCGCTTGTCGAACTTTCCGGCGGCGGGTATGCGCAGCATATGGAGCAGGCAGACGTGGTCATATTGGGCGGAGGCGCGGCCGGACTTTTCTGTGCTGGCGAGGCGGCCGCACGCGGGTTGAAGGTGGTCGTTCTGGAACACGCCGCGCGCGCCGGAGAGAAAATCCGCATCTCGGGCGGCGGGCGCTGCAACTTCACCAATCTGGCGACCGCACGCGACCGGTTCTTGTCGGAAAATCCACGATTTTGTGCCTCGGCATTGGCCGGTTTTGCAGCCCGGGATTTCGTCGATATGGTCGATCGGGCCGGGATTGCCTGGCACGAAAAGACCATGGGGCAGCTTTTCTGCGACGGGAAGGCCACGCAGATCATCGACATGCTGTTGCAGCGCATGGGTGAGGCTGATCTGCGGTTGCGAACCGCGGTGACGGGGGTGAGCCGGGGCCAGGCGGGATTTGTCGTTGACAGTTCCGCGGGCCAGATCGCCGCGCGGCAGGTCGTGGTTGCGACCGGCGGCAAGTCGATCCCCAAGATGGGTGCCACCGGCATCGCCTATGATATTGCAGCGCAGTTCGGGCTGCGGGTGGTCGAAACGCGACCGGGCCTCGTTCCCTTGACATTCGCCGAGCAGGATCTGGATCTGTGCCGCCCACTGGCCGGCATTGCCGTTGATGCCGAGATTGCGCATGGGGGCGGGCGCTTTCGCGATGCATTGCTGTTTACCCATCGCGGGCTGTCGGGGCCGGTGATCCTGCAGATCTCCAGCTATTGGCAGCCGGGCGATGATCTGGTCATCGATCTGGCCCCGGGGGTCGATATGACTGCGCGGCTGAAGGAGTGGCGGGGGCAGGGCGGCCGGGTTGCGGTTGCGACGGTACTGGCCCGCGATCTGCCCGAGCGTCTGGCGCATGCGCTTGCAGCCGAGGTCGGTCTGGCCGACGCCCGGCTGGCCGATCAGAACAACAAGACATTGGACCGATTGGGCGCGCGCGTGAACCGTTGGCGGTTGCGCCCGGTCGGCTCTGAAGGATATCGCACCGCCGAAGTGACGCTGGGCGGCATCGATACCCGAGATCTGGATGCGCGCACCATGCAGGCGCGGGACGTGCCGGGGCTGTTCTTCATTGGCGAATGCGTCGATGTCACGGGCTGGCTGGGCGGCTACAATTTCCAGTGGGCCTGGGCCTCTGCCTATGCGGCAGGGCGCGCATTTCAGACCGACGCCTGAGCCAAAGCTGTGATTGCCGCACCCGAAGAAGGTCTGGCGTAAAGTATCCGACGCGGCCACTCGCAGCAGCGTCGAGGGGCCTTTGATATGGGCGGAGCGCCCCCAGAACCTTTCCTGTCTTCTCTGAGGATCGATCGGGAACGCAGCTACGCCATGTGCATGAGGTTGCTGTCTTTCACCCCAAGCTTGATTGCGGCAATATCAAAGCTTAGGCGAAAGGCTGCTGGACCACCCGAACTGCGGACCAGAAGTGGTGGCGCGGGTTTTGGGCAGGCCTTTGCGGGCCGCCTAACCCATCACCGGATCGGCCTTGGCCAGGGCGTCGAATTGCATCAGCGATGAGATCAGCGCGGGCATTCGGTCCAGCGGGATCATGTTCGGGCCGTCAGAGGGCGCGTTGTCCGGGTCTTCATGGGTTTCGATAAACACCCCCGCAACACCAAGGGCGACCGCCGCGCGCGCCATGACCGGGGCGAATTCACGCTGCCCGCCGGAACTGCCGCCTTGTCCACCGGGCTGTTGCACCGAATGCGTCGCATCCATGATGATCGGATAGCCGGTCCTCGCCATGATCGGCAGCGACCGCATGTCTGTGACCAGCGTGTTATAGCCAAAGCTGGCGCCGCGTTCGGTGAGGAGGATCTTGTCATTTCCGGTCGAGGCGACCTTGTCGGCCACATTGGACATGTCCCACGGCGCGAGGAACTGACCTTTCTTGATGTTGACCACCGCGCCGGTTTCGCCTGCCGCCAGCAGCAGATCGGTCTGGCGGCTAAGAAAGGCCGGGATCTGGATAATGTCCACCGCTTGCGCTGCCGCACGGGCTTGATCGATGTCGTGCACGTCCGTTACTACCGGGCATCCGATGCGGTCGCGGATGGTGGCCAGCATTTGCAGGCCCTCGTCGATACCCACACCACGCTTGCCGGTCAAAGAGGTGCGGTTCGCCTTGTCATAACTGGCTTTGAACACATAGCCCGCGCCGGCATCGGCACAGGCCTTGGCCATGGTTTCGGCGATCATCAGCGCGTGGTCCAGCGTTTCCAACTGGCAGGGGCCAGCGATGATGGTCAGGGGCAGGTCATTTCCGACCTCGAAATCGCCAATGGGAACGGTTTTCGTCATGAGGATACCTGCTCGCGGAGGATGGAGGCTGTCAGTGACATCATCAGGTAAATTCCTGAAAAGACAAGGAAGGCGACCAGTGTATTCTGGAACGCCTTTGGATATGTGGGTTCGTCCGGTGGGGTAGGCGAAACGGACATCGACAGATAGCGCACCTGCTTGTTTGCCTCGATTCTGGCCGTTTCCAGCTGGGCGGCAGATTGTGCCAGCAGTTCCTGGCGGGTCGACAGGTCACCCTCGGCGATGCGCAACTCGCCCGAGATCGCGGCCAGCGACGACCGCGTCTCATTGCCCTGCGTCAGTTGCTGTCGGGTCTGGGTAATCATCTCTTGCAGCCGGCCGATTTCGCCGTTCAACGCATCGACGCGACTTTGTTGCGGACGTGGATTGGCCAACAATGAGCCCAGTTCCAGCTCTTTGGTGTTCAGCTGTATCTCCAACTGGCTGATCTGCTGCATGACCACGCCGCCCTCGGCCGCCGGGTCCAGAACACCCAGTTCCTGCTGCAATTTCTGGACCTGACGCTGCGCATCCAGCACTTTTTGCTCGGCGTCCTGATAGGATTCCATTGCACCGGTCATCTGGTCATCGCGCAGGCGCGAGGTCATCTGGTCGACCTGGCCTTCTGCATATTCGATCAGCGCCAGCGAGAATCCTTCGCTCAGCTGTGGGTCTGGGGCGATGACTTCCATATTGATCATGCCTTCGGTCGGGTCGTAGCCGATTTTGACCGATTTCTGATATACCTTATAGGCGGCTTCGTTGCTGGCGTCAGGACTGAGACGTTGCACGGGGTCGATCAGCGGGTCCTGAAACGCCCGCTTGAAGCCCATGTCCCGATCCAGCCGCAACATGGCGTCCCGCGAGGTCAGATAGCTTTGCACCGCGATCGAGTCGGGGTTGGTTGCCATTTGCATGCCTGCCAACATTCCGCCGGCTTCACTGCCACCGGCACCATTGGCTTGCTGGATCTGGAATTGCGATTTGGTTGCGTAAAGCGGCGTTGCCAGCGTGTAGTAATACCAACCGGCGATTGCGGTCGGCAGAAACACAAAGAACGCCAGGCGAATGAAAACCATGGCCAAGCGACGTCGGCGGCGGCGGGCGATATCTCGCTGGATGAGATAGATCTCTGCCGCGCGCTTGTCCTCGGTCAACTCCTCGCGAGAGCGCAGGCCGTTGTTCTCTTTTGGCTCCGGCCGGGCGGGGGCGGTCACCTTGGGTGCGGCGGGCAGGTTCGAGGGGCGTGAAAGAACCGTTGGCGCATTCGGTGACGGCGCGGCTTGAGCGCGCGCACCCTCGGCCGACAGGACCCGGCCGACCGCTGTGCGATGCGATGGGTCGATGCCGCGTTCGCGCAGCAGCAACACCGCCTCTTCGTCGCTTTCGACCTCGATCTGGTGCAGCGCGGCGATGCGGCGGGCAATGCGCAATTGTCGAACGGTCAGGTTTTCTGCCTTGATCGCCGCGATTTTGCCTGCGTGGTCGTCGCTGCTTGTGCCTGCCGCCGCTGTGGTCGCGGATGCCGCAGGGGCGTCCTGGTTTGCCGGCCGATCGCCCTCTGACTGCGGGGCGGGTTCTGCGGTGGGAAAGCGGCGGTCGCCAAAGCCGTCATCAATCGGCCCGCTTTGCATCAGAGATTCGGCCGAGGGGATCCGACCATCATCACCGCGCGTGTCGACATCATTTGCCGGTTCGTCCGGGTTTTTCTTGCGCACTGAAATAGCGATCCTGGAACTGCTGAACGGCGTCGAACCAGCCGTGCCGGGCTTGGGCGGATCGCCGGCGCCTGCAGTGTCGTCTTGCGTGGTTTGCGCAGGCTCAGCGGCAGACGGCTGGCCGCTGCGCCTGTCGTCAAACCCGGTTCCGACACGGTCGATATGAAACCGTCGGGCTCTAGGCGGTGTAGTCATAATACTGCTTCGCCTCGTCAAGTGTCTCGAACATATACAGTTTCCCGTCTCGCATGGTTGCGGCAGAACGACAAAACTTTTCGATCGTGCCGGGCTGGTGCGAAACGATGATCACGGTCGCGTTGCGCAGCCGGTCATGCAGAACCGAGCCTGCCTTGCGATTGAACTCTGCGTCGGTGGTCTGCGGCATCCCTTCATCGATCAGATAGATGTCGAACTCCAGCGCCAACAGCAGTGAAAAGGTGAACCGTTGTCGCATGCCGGTGGAATAAGTCCCGATGGGCATGTCGAAATATTCGCCGATATCCGTCAGCCAGCGACAGAATGCCTCGATATAATCGGGGTCCAGTCCATAGATGCGCGCAATATAGCGCGCATTTTCATTGGCTGAATGTCGCGCGATGACGCCGCCCATGAATCCCAAAGGGAAAGAGATGCGGCAATCGCTGCGAATCTCGCCCTCATCGGGCTTTTCCAATCCGCACATCATGTTGATAAGGGTCGTCTTGCCGGTGCCATTTGGTGCCAGAATACCAAGCGAGTTGCCCAGTTCGACCCTGAAGGATGCCTGGTCAAGTATGACCTTGCGTTGTTTTCCGGTCCAGAAAGACTTGGAAACATTATCAAATTCCAGCATTGGCGCGGTGTCCGTTCCGTCCTTGCATCCCGTTCCGGGCATCTTCACGCCAGTAGCCGGCGGCGGCTTGCCGGAACATAAGTCCGCATATCTTCGCTGTCCAGTTTGACCTCAAGTTGCTGCGAAATCGTTACCAACGCTCGATTTTTATACAGAGAATTCGATATAGCCTGTCGGTATGGACAGGCTTGCCAATGATATCAGCAGCTGCCGGCTTTGCGCGGAAAGGTTCGCGGCGACGGCCACCGCGCATCGCCCCCGCCCGGTCGTGTGGTTCCGACCCGCGGCGCGTTTGCTGATCGCAGGACAGGCACCCGGCCTGCGCGTTCATGAAAGCGGCCGGCCGTTTGCCGACCGTTCCGGTGATCGACTGCGCGAATGGATGGGGCTGGATCGGGCCGCGTTCTATGACACTGCGCGGGTCGCCATCGTGCCCATGTCCTTCTGTTTTCCGGGCTATGACGCGAAGGGTGCCGATCTGCCGCCACCGGCCATTTGTGCTGCGACCTGGCGCAAGCGGGTGCTGGCAGACTTGCGGCCTCGTTTGACCCTGCTGGTGGGCGCGCATGCGCATCGCTGGCATCTGGGCGCGCGGGCTTCGGTCTCCGAAACCGTGGCGGGCTGGCAAGCGCACGCGCCGACCGTCTTTCCCTTGCCGCATCCCAGTTGGCGCAACAATGGCTGGCTGAAACGCAATCCCTGGTTCGAGGCCGAGTTGCTGCCCGCCCTGCGCGCCGAGGTCGCCCGCCTGTTGGCCGATCAAACCGCCTGAGCGATCCCGATGGCCAGCCGGTGCAACTGATCGCGATAACCCGTCCGCGCCGAGGGTTGATCGGGGTCAGAGGTCATTGCAATGGCAAGCGGTGCGTTCCTCGAACCGCCGGGGAACACATAGATCATCTGTCCGCCATAGCCCCAGCCATAGCGCAGATCGCGGCCCACGATACGGGTCAGGAACCAGCCATAGCCATAGCCCTGTCCGCTGAAAATCGAGGCGGTGCGGCGCTGCCAGCTTGTCTCGATCCAGTCCTGCGGCACGATCTGCTGACCATTGGCGCGACCATCCGCCGCGTAAACCGCGCCGAAATTCATCAGTGACCGCGTGCTCATGGCCATCTGATTGCCGCCCAGATAGATGCCCTGCGGATCCCGTTCCCAGCCGGTGATGCCAAAGCCGGGGATCGGCGCCAGCCAGTCGCGGGCCAGATCCAGTGTGCTGCGCCCGGTCACACGGGTCAGGACGGCGGAAACCAGATGGCTCGAGGCGGTGGAATATTGCATCCGCCCACCGGGATCTTGCGTAAAGGGCGCGGCCAGTGCTGTGCGCACCCAATTCCCGCTGCTGACCCAACGTCCGTAATTCGCGCCCGATTGGCGCTCCAGACCGGCCTGCATGGACAGCAGATTGCCAAGCGTGATGCGCGACAGGCGCGGATCGGGGTCGCCGGGCAAATCGGCCGCCAGTATCGGCGCAATTGGCTGGTCGGGGCCGTCCAGTGCACCTCGCTGAACGGCGATGCCTGCCAGCGCAGAGATGATCGATTTCGAGGCCGATTTGATATTTGTGGGCTGGTCCGGGGTCCATCCGTGATAGCCGCGCGCTGCAATTTCTGCGCCGTCGCGCCAAATGGCCACGGCACGAATGCGATCCAGCGCCTCGACCTCGTCCAGCAGGCGGCCAAGCCGGTCCTGAGCCAGGGAAGGTGCGGCCAGCAATGGGCTGAGGGCGGCGGCGGTGATCAGGGTTCTACGGTGCATTTTGCGGTTCTAGCGAGCCGCCCGACAATGCAGAAATCAAGCCTGCGTGTGTCTTGCCCTTTGGCCGCCCAGGGCTTAGCGAGGCCCGATGACCGCTCTTGATGATCTTGCCGAAACGCCGTTTCACGAAGCTGATGCGCAGACCCGTTCGCGGATGATGTCGCGACTGGCCGATACGCGGCTGGCGGTCGCGCTGACGACCCAGCCCATGGGCGATGAGATCGAGTTGCAGATGTTCCCGTTTGAGGGCAATCAGGCCGCGCTGGCGTGTGATACCGAAGAACGTCTGGCCGATTTCCTGAATGGGCCGACGCCCTATGCGGCGATGCCGGGCCGCGTTCTGGCGGGGCTGTTGGCCGATGCCGGTGCGGGTTTGCTGGTCAATCCGGGCCATCCCTCGCAAATGTTGCTGGATGCGGGCTCGCTTATGTGGTTGCGCGGCGCGCTGGCTGCCCGACCCGAGGCCGAGACGGCGCGGCTGGACCTGTGCGCACCCTCACCCGAGGCGGTGGCGGCGCTGGCGCCGCCGCTGGCCGAACGGCTGGGCGATCTGCGCGACCTGATCACCGGTGCCGCGCTGGCCGGAATACGCGGCGAGCGCGATCAACCGGTGGCTCAGCTGTTGCTGATCGCGGGCGCGCCCGAGGACCAGCAGCCCGCCATCGCAAAGGCGCTGGCCGAAACGCTGGCCTTTCTGCCGCCGCAGCCCGGCGGCGTGGATATCAGCTTTTCCGATGCCGCACCGCCTGCCGGGGCATTGCGATTTGACCTGACAGCGCAAACGCCCCCCGCCGTAGCCCGTCCAAAGGGGCCACCGAACCTCCGTTGATCGGTTGCCAGTTGCAGCGCAACCTGCGACAACGCCTGCATGATGACAGCACGTGCCAAGGCTCTCTTCGTCCATCTGCTGACCGCAACAGGGGTCATCTTCTCGATGCTCGCCATGCTGGCGGCGGTCGATGGCGACTGGTCGGAAATGTTTATGTGGCTGCTGGTGGCCTTTGTGGTCGATGGCATCGACGGCCCGCTTGCCCGCCGCTTTGATGTCAAGGCAAACTGGCCCGCCTATGATGGCGTGCTGATGGACCTTATCATCGACTATATCACCTATGTCTTTATCCCGGCCTTTGCGCTGTTCCAGTCGGACCTGCTGTCGGGCTGGACGGGGTGGTTTCTGTGCTTTGTCATCGTTTACGGCAGTATCATATATTTTGCCGACACGCGCATGAAGACAAAGGATAATTCATTCGCCGGATTTCCTGCCTGCTGGAATATGGTGGTGCTGGTCCTGTTCGCGATCAAGCCGCATTGGGCGGTGATTGCTGTCATCGTCGTGCTGCTGACGGGCGCGATGTTCACCAATATCAAATTCATCCATCCGGTGCGCACGGAACGCTGGCGGGCGATATCGCTGCCGATGGCTGTGGCCTGGATGGTCTTTGGGCTTTGGGCGATTGCGGTCGATTTTCATCCGGCAAGCTGGGCAGTCTGGGGGCTGGTCATCACCTCGGTCTGGCTGCTCTGCGCGGGCGCGGTGCAGCAGTTGCTGCCAGACCGTGACTGATCGATTGCGCCTGCTTGAAAAAGCTTGATCGAACAATATCAAGCGGCCAATGATCACCATCATTACAACAGTGGGGGCTGGGATGCTGAAAAGACTGATGAATGCCACGGCAGGTTTGGCGCTGATGGCAAGCGGTGCCTGGGCCGCGCCCGATGCGATCACGCTGGGTATGGTTCTTGAGCCACCCAATCTGGACCCGACAGGCGGTGCCGCTGCCGCGATTGACGAGGTTGTTTACGCCAATCTGTTCGAGGGACTGACGCGCTTCGGCCCTGACGGCAGCATCCAGCCGGCGCTGGCCGCAAGCTGGGACGTCGAACAGGACGGCCGCGTCTATGTGTTTCACCTGCAGGACGGCGTGACCTTCCACGACGGTGCCGAATTCACGGCCGAGGATGTGGTCTTTTCGCTTGATCGTTCGCGGGCCGATGACAGCACCAATGCACAAAAGGCGCTGTTTGAGGGGATCGAAAGCGTCGAGGCCGTTGATCCGGCCACCGTCCGCGTTACGCTGACGGCGCCAGACGGCAATTTCATCTTCAAGATGGCCTGGGGCGATGCGGTGATGGTCGATGAGGCCAGCGTGGCGGATATCGCGACGCATCCGGTGGGCACGGGCCCGTTTCAATTCAGCGAATGGGTGCAGGGCGACCGGATCGAGCTGAGCGCATTTGATGGCTATTGGGGCGAAAAGCCGGCGCTGAAGACGGCAACGTTTCGCATCATTTCCGACCCGACCGCCGCATTTGCGGCGATGATGGCGGGCGATATCGACGCCTTTCCGAATTATCCCGCGCCCGAAACTTTGCCCCAGCTGGAAGCCGATCCCCGCTTCAAGGTGATTGTCGGCACGACCGAAGGCGAGACGATCCTGGCGATGAACAATACCCAGCCGCCGCTGGACGACGTGAAGGTGCGTGAGGCCATCGCGCATGCCATCAACCGGCAGGATCTGGTGGATGGTGCCATGTTTGGCTATGGCACCCCGATCGGATCGCATTTCGCGCCGCATCACCCGGATTACGTCGATGAAACCGGCAAATCCGCCTTTGACCCCGAGGCGTCGCGGGCATTGCTGACCGAGGCCGGGCAGAGCGATCTGAACTTGCGCCTGGCGCTGCCACCGCCTCCCTACGCGCGGCGCGGCGGCGAGATCGTGGCAGCGCAGCTGCGCGAGGTCGGGATCCAGACCGAGATCACCAATATGGAATGGGCGCAATGGTTGGAGACAGTGTTCAACGGCGGTGACTTCGACCTGACCATCATCAGCCATACCGAGCCGATGGATATCGATATCTATGCCCGGCCCGACTATTATTTCCACTATGCGCGGCCGGAATTCGTCGCCTTGATGGATGAGCTGAAGGCGACGGTCGACCCGGCGCAGCGCAGCGAATTGCTGAAACAGGCGCAGGCCATGATCGCGGATGACTACGTCAATGCGTTCCTGTTCCAACTGGCCAAGACAGGCGTCGCCAATGCCAAGATCGAAGGGCTATGGGAGAACGCTCCAACGCAGGCCAATGACCTGACACGAGTGCATTGGCTGGATTGATCCCGATCTTTGACCGCTGATCAAATTGAAAGGCTGGGCGGGTGCCCGGCCTTGCTGTTTCTTGCGTCAATGCGCATTAGCGCGCATTGAGCGCTGCAATCTCATGGGGCAGCAGGCCCAGGCGAAAGCGGTTGCGGGTCGTGCCCTTGCCAAGATGATCGACGAGGCGGGTGCCATAAACGGCGAAATAGCTGAGCATCATTCTTGTCCTGCAATTCTGTTTGTCCCGCTCAAGGTCGATGCGGCGACGCAGAAAAACAAGCACCACCCGCGAAAACCTGGTTTGCGTGTGGCGCAAGGCCCGACAGCTTGTCATTCGGGCTGAGCATGTCGACGCTGGCGCGATCTGAGGTCAAACAACGCAAAGGCCGCGACGACCAGAAAGCACAGCGCCGGTACGATATAGGAAAAGGCAGCACCACGGGCATCCATCACCGCGCCATGCACCAGTGGCAACAGCGCCCCGCCAAGGATCGCCATGACCAAGCCGGCGGCCCCGAATTTGGTATCTTCGCCCAGGCCGTGCAGCGCGATGCCATAGATGGTCGGGAACATCAGCGACAGACAGGCAGAGATCATCACGATCGCCCAGACGCCCGAGATGCCGGGATTGGCCATGGCGTAGAGGCAAAGTGCCGAGCCACCGATCGCCATGACACCAAGCAGGGCAGCGGGGCGCAGAAAGCCCATCAGCCAGACCATGACAAAGCGCGAGACCAGAAAGACCAGCAGACTGGCTTGCAGATACCAGCCTGCCTGCGCCTCATCGCCGCCAATGGCCTCGATCACGTATTGAATGGTGAAGGTCCAGACGCAGGTTTGCGCGGCGACGTTGAAAAACTGCGCGATCACACCGAAGGAATAATGTCGGTTGGCCAGCAGCCGCTTGAGTGTGGCGCCGAAATTGACGTCGCGCGGGCCTTGGGCGACGGCCTCGCGTTCGGTGGGCATTCTGGTCAGGAAAATGGCGACCCAGATGGCCAGCAAAACGAAGGCGAAGCCGACATAGGGCACCATCACCGCCGAGAGTTCATCGGCCTGTATCGCCTGCAGGGCTGCGGGTGCCATTGCGGCGCGTTCCTCGGGTGTGGCGGGATTGAGCTGCGGCAGGATCAGCGCGGCTGACAGGAACACGCCGATATTGGTGCCCACCGGGTTGAAGGCCTGGGCAAAGTTCAGCCGCCGGGTCGCATTGCCCTCGGGGCCCATCGAGATGACGAAAGGGTTGGCCGAGGTTTCCAGGATCGACAAGCCGCCGGCCAGCGTGAACAGCGCCAGCAGGAAAAAGCCAAACGTCATGGATTGCGAGGCCGGATAGAACAGGAACGCCCCCGCAATCGCGCAGCCCAGCCCGACCAGAACACCGGTCTTGTAGGAATAGCGGCGATTGATGAAGGCCGCCGGCAAGGCGAGGCAGAAATAGGCCCCGTAATAAGAAAACTGCACGAAAGAGGCCTGCAGCGTGCTCATCGAAAAGATCTTGGAGAACACCTTGACCAGCGGATCGGTCATGTTCGCGGCAATTCCCCAGGCCGCAAAACAGGTCACGATCAGGATGAAGGGGAAGCGCATGCCATCATAGACAAATTTGCGTTCGTTACTCATTGTGACCTCCCAGAGGTTGAAAATTACTCACGCATTGCAACTGTTGCATGCTTGTTGCCTGGAATGAAGCGAATTGCGTTCTGGCGGAGTGGGCGTCCTTCGCAACCGAAAGCCGCGATCCGAGGCCGCACACGGGCAAGGCGCCGGCTGGGCGCGCAAACCGCGCTGCGGACACCAAATCAACTGGCAGGCCGTTCTAGTCGCGCGTGAACTGCGCGCCGCAATTGGGGCAGGTGCAGTCCCTTCGGTCGCGTTCGCGTTGCAGAACCTCTTCACGGATCCCCGAGGCGATCTCGTAGCTGATGCCCATTTCCTTGCGCGCTTTTTCGATATGGGCCGCCTCGTGCAGGTCAATGCGGCCATCCTCCAGCGCGCGGCGAAACTGATTGCGCAGGTTGTCGCGGCGGCGGTGCAGATGGTCGTTCAGCCCGCTGGCCAGAATGCCAGCGGGCAGGGCGGCCACGCCGATCCCCAGCACCGTGACCAGCCCGCCAAAGACGCGCCCCAGTGGGGTGATCGGCGTCACGTCGCCATATCCCACTGTGGTCAGCGTCACCATCGCCCACCACATGGCATGCGGGATCGAGCCAAAGGCATCGGGCTGGGCCTTGTGCTCGACCAGATAGGCGCCGGTCGATACCAGGATCAGCAGGATGAAGAGGATAAAGAAACCGGCAAAGAAGCTGCCGGCCTCTTCTCGGAACACATCGCGCAGCAGGGTCATCGCGGACGAATAGCGTGTCAGCTTGAAGATACGCAGCACCCGCAACACCCGCAGCAGGCGCAGATCGAAGGGCACGAACATCGCCAGATATGAAGGCAGGATCGCGATCAGGTCGATGATGGCCATTGGCGAGCGCGCCCAATTCCGGCGCGCCTGACCTTGCGGCATCTGTGGGTGGGCCTCGGGTGCGATCCAGATACGCAGCAGATATTCGACGGTAAAGACAAAGACCGAGACCACCTCGAAGAGGTTGAAGGCGGCACGGTATTGCTGATGCAGCGAAGCCACCGATTCCAGCAAGACCGCTATGACATTCAATACGATCAGCACGATCAGGCCCAGATTGACCAACATGGCCCAGCCCCGCCCGATGCCATCGGGAGGGTCCAGTATCAGCCAGACCCGGTGGCGCAGTGTCGTTTGCCGGTTCTCGTCGGTCATTGCCTGAGGGTCGGAATCGCTCATCCTAATGCCGGTCCGGCTTGGCCGTGTCCCAGTCATCCGCGCTCATCTCGCGGATGGCGCGGTAAAGTGGCCAGGCGATCTGTGAGAACAAGGCCGTGCCCCAGAGCAGATTCCCGATGATCGAGGGAATGTAGGGCACCAGCAGCAAGGTCAGCAGCGTCACCGCGATACCAAACAGACGCACGCGATTGGTGTGGTATTTGCGGGTCAGGTCGCGGTCGACGATCACCGACTGGATGATCGTCAGCGAACCCAGAAAGCCCACCAGGCCGATGCAGCCGATCACCGCGTAGTCGTAGGGGTATGGCTCGAGAAAGCCGACATAAACCTCGCCTGCCAGCGCAACGCCCATCAGGACGCAGCACAGCATCAGCACGATATGGGCGAACCAATAGGTCAGCATCTGGCCCTTGGAGTCGGATTTGGGTTTGGCATTGCCGGCGCTGTCGAAATAGACCCAGGCCATGACGAACAGGGAAATCCCGCCGATGGCCAGATTGAACAATGTGCCGAAACTCACCTTGTAGATGCCCTTTTCGGACAGGGTCACGACGAGTTTAAAGAACCCTTCGCCGATCAGGATCAGGATCAACAGCGCAAAGCGCTCTGAGATATGGCCGAGCCGGGGGGTGATGCGGGTGTTCCAGAAGGTGCCCACCCGCGGCAGCACATATTGCAACTGCACCGAGAGCAGGCCCAGCCCAAAGACCCAATAGGCAAGCGGCCGGGGCAGGATCGCGCTGAGGGCAAAGACAGCGGCGAGAATAGCGAAGTTTCGCGCAACCGCGCGGGCGGCATTGTCAGGGTGATCGGGATCGACGCCTGCCGCACGCAGCCACATTGCGGCCGTAATCGCGCGGTTCATGGCGTAGCCTAGCGCAAAGAAGGGCCAGCCCCCGGCGCCGATCGCAGGAATAGAGGCCGCAACGATCATCACCGTGATGATTTGCAGGGCCATGCCGATGCGATGCAGAATATCGGTCGAGACATAGACCGAATTGTAGATCGTGTTGTCCGCCCACGCATACCAGACGGCAAGAAACAGGCCGGTGAAGACCAGAAACCCATGCACATCCAGATGGTGCGACAGGTAATTGCCCAGCATGAAGATCGTGACCACATGGATCAGGTCATAGAACAGCTCGACCCAGTGGACGTGATCGTTCGTGTGCTCGGCGTCCAGGTGGTGCTTTGGCTTGCGCCAGAAGGGGTGGTCATGCTTGGCCATTTCGTTTGTCCTTCTGCAGCATGTCTGTGTGTTCGGTGCCATCTTTGAAGCCTGCGTGAACAGCGTCAACGCCGGATTGGCAAGCGGCCTGGCAAAATAAAAGACCCAGCCGCGCGAACGGCTGGGTCCTGTTTCAGCGCCCGCCTGTCACAGGCAGGGGCGTCGGGCGATCAAACGAACTTCTTGATCTCGCCCGATTTCAGCCGCGACACATAGCTGTTCAGCTCACGACGCACGATCGGCATCAGCGCATAAAGGGCGATGATGTTGACGACGGCCATGGCAAAGATTGCCGCGTCCGAGAAGTCGATAACCGGGCCAAGGCTGGCTGCGGCACCAATCCAGGTGAAGATGCAGAAGATCACCTTGAAAACGATCTCTTTCGTGTGGCCTTCGCCAAAGAGGAAGGTCCAGGCTTTCAGGCCGTAATAGCTCCATGAGATCATGGTCGAGAAGGCGAACATGATCACCGCGATGGCCAGCACATAGCGGAACCAGCTGAAGGTACTGCTGAAGGCCGCCGAGGTCAGCGCGACACCGGTATTGCCGTCAACGGTCTGAATTGCGCCACCGGCTTCAGCCAGCAGATAGTTGCCGGTGTTGGGGTCGCTGACCAATTGTCCGGTGATGATAATCACCAGCGCGGTCATGGTGCAGATGACGACCGTGTCGATGAACGGCTCCAGCAGCGAGACAAAGCCTTCGGTGATCGGCTCTTTCGTCCGCACAGCCGAGTGGGCGATGGCCGCCGAACCGACGCCAGCCTCGTTCGAGAAGGCCGCGCGGCGGAAGCCCTGGATCAGTGCGCCGACAAAGCCGCCCGCAACGCCCAGCCCGGTAAAGGCACCGGCGAAGATCTGGCCAAAGGCCCAGCCGATCTGATCAAAGTTCAGCAAGATGATGGCCAACGCGGTGATCACATACAGCACGCCCATGAAGGGCACGACTTTTTCGGTGACTTTCGCGATGGATTTCAGGCCACCGATGATGACCGCAAAGACCAGAAGTGCGAAGATCAGGCCGGTGATCCAGCCGGGGAAGTCGCCAAAGACGGTAACCAGTTGCGCATGCGCCTGGTTCGACTGGAACATGTTTCCGCCGCCGAACGAGCCGAGGATACAGAAGATCGAGAAGAGAACGGCAAGGATCTTGCCGCCGAAGAAACCGCGCTCGGCAAAACCCTTGGTCATGTAATACATCGGACCGCCAGAGACCGTGCCGTCCTCGTATTCGTTGCGATACTTAACGCCCAGCGTACATTCGGTGAATTTCGTTGCCATGCCCAGCAGGCCGCACATGATCATCCAGAATGTGGCACCCGGGCCGCCAATGCTGACGGCAACTGCCACACCGGCGATGTTTCCCAGACCGACCGTGCCCGACAATGCGGTGGCCAGCGCCTGAAAATGGCTGACTTCGCCGGCGTCATTCGGGTCGGAATAGTCACCTTTGACCAGTGCGATCGAATGCGGGAAGGCCTTGAACTGGATAAAGCCGAAATAGGAGGTAAAGATCGTCGCCGCGACAACCAGCCAGCCGACGATCCAGGGGAAACTGGTGCCTGGGAAATTCGAGAAGATCAGGCTGACGAACCAGCCCGTCGAACTGGCGAAGGCGTCGTTAACGGTTTGGTCCAGGCCACCTGCAGCCTCTGCCTCTTGGGCGAGAACGGCGCCGGTCGACAGCGCGACCATGGCCAGAGCGGCGGCCGGTATCAGTGCCGCTTTGCGGATCGGATATGTCATGTTGTCCCTCCTTGCGGGCTGCGTTTATGGCACGATGGTCACAGGGGCGGGTGCCATCTGTGCCAATGTTCCTGCTGTCGATCCGAACAGACGCGAGCTCATGCCCGACTGGCCCTGCCGCCCGATGACGATCTGCGTCGCGCTGTGATCGGTGGCGATCTTGCACAGGGTTTCCGCAATATGGCCGTATTTCATCTCTGATTCGACCGTCAGCCCGCTGGTATCCAGAGCCGTCAGGGCGGGCGTAATGACCGCCTCTTCCGCGCGCTTCAGTTCTTCCGTGCGGCGCTTGTGACGTTCTTCCAGCTCTGTGGGGGTAAGGAAGGAATAGGGCGACCACTCCAGCACATGCGCGACCACGAGCGTTGCGCCGCTGGTCTTGGCCTTGTCGGCGGCAAAGGCCAACGCTCGTTTGGAACTCGCACTGCCGTCGTATCCGACGACTATTTTTTCAACCATGTTTTTCCTCTTTCTGTTGTTGGTCGATTGGCGTTTTTGCCCTTAGTTGATTGTTTTATGACGATTGCACTGTAACACGGGTTTGTGAATTGCCTAGTAACCATGCAATTGGCCGATTTTCTTCGTTGCCATCCGGCTGGGCGGTTCCGCGCAAAGACAGGCAATGCGATTTTCCCCTTTTCAATTCTGTGCGCTGCGGCCATAGTCCGGGCCATGACACGGACGCGACATATCGCCTCGGCCCCGCATGCGCTTTCCGGCGCGCCCATGGCCGTGCACCTCCGCGGTCTATTGCTTCTTACGCTGCGCTGAGCGGGTCCCGCCGGGCCACCGCTCTTGCCTGCGCAGCGCCCGGCACATCCCATCAAGCCAAGGAAGCAGCAGCAATGACCGATACAAATTACGTCAAGATTTTCGACACCACCCTGCGTGACGGTGAACAATCGCCCGGCGCGACCATGTCACATGCCGAAAAGCTGGAAATCGCCGCCATGCTGGACGACATGGGCGTCGACATCATCGAGGCGGGTTTCCCCATCGCCTCCGAGGGTGATTTCGCCGCCGTCAGCGAGATTGCGCGACAGGCCAAGACCAGCACCATCTGCGGGCTGGCGCGCGCGCAACTGCCCGATATCGACCGCTGCTGGGAGGCGGTGAAACATGCCCGCCGCCCGCGCATCCACACCTTTATCGGCACCTCGCCGCTGCACCGGGCCATCCCCAATCTGGACATGGACCAGATGGCAGAGCGGATCGAGCAGACCGTGACCCATGCCCGCAACCTTTGCGAGGACGTGCAATGGTCGCCGATGGATGCCACAAGAACCGAGCATGACTACCTGTGCCGGGTTGTCGAGATCGCGATCCGATGTGGTGCCACCACCATCAATATCCCCGACACGGTGGGCTATACCGCCCCGCGCGAAAGCGCCGATCTGATCCGGATGCTGCTGGAACGCGTGCCGGGCGCCGATACGGTCACCTTCTCGACCCATTGCCATAACGATCTGGGCATGGCGACGGCCAACAGCCTGGCGGCAGTCGAGGCGGGTGCCCGCCAGATCGAATGCACCATCAACGGTCTGGGCGAGCGCGCCGGCAATACCGCACTGGAAGAGGTCGTGATGGCAATGCGCGTGCGTCACGACATCATGCCCTTTGACACCGGGCTGGACACGACCAAGATCATGGGCCTGTCGCGGCGCGTGGCGCAGGTATCTGGCTTTCCTGTCCAGTTCAACAAGGCCGTCGTCGGCAAGAACGCGTTTCTGCACGAATCCGGTATCCATCAGGATGGCGTGCTGAAAAACGTCGAAACCTTCGAGATCATGAAGCCCGCCGATATCGGCCTGAACGAAGCCAATATCGCCATGGGCAAGCATTCGGGCCGCGCCGCGCTGCGCGCCAAGCTGGCCGATCTGGGCTACGAGGTGGGCGACAACCAGCTCAAGGATGTGTTCGTTCGTTTCAAGGCGCTGGCCGACCGCAAGAAAGAGATCTTTGACGAAGACCTGATCGCGCTGATGCAGGACAGCGCCGCCAATACCGGCGAAGATCATCTGCAGGTCAAGCATCTGCGTGTCGTGTGCGGCAGCGACGGACAAGAGGCCGATCTGACCATGACGGTTGATGGTGTGGAAAAGACCGTTCACGCCACAGGCGACGGACCCGTCGATGCCTGTTTCAATGCGGTCAAGCAGATCTTTCCGCATAATGCGCGGCTGCAACTGTATCAGGTTCATGCCGTGACCGAAGGCACCGATGCGCAGGCCACGGTCTCTGTTCGGATGGAAGAGGACGGCCGCATCGTGAACGGTCAGTCGGCGGATACGGATACGATCCTGGCGTCGGTCAAAGCCTATGTCGGTGCGCTGAACCACCTGATCATGCGTCGCGAACAGATGGGCAAGGACGGCGATTCCAAGCAGATCAGCATGTATTCGCACTGATCTGATCTGATCTGAACTGGTCTGGAAATCACGCGCTGGGCGGTATCCGCCCGGCGAAAATGTTGGCTCGTCCGGGCTGGGCGTCATGCCCGCCTGCAAGAGCGACAGATCAAGTTCGTCCGGAAACGGAAACTCTTGCTCGATCACCCGCATCAAGCAGGCGAGGCGGATCTGCCTCTCATGCGATCGCGCCTGTCCGGGGCCTTGATCGCTGTCGCTGTTTGACCAGCGCTGATCTGGGAAACTGACCTGCCGCCGGTCCATCATCGCCCGATAGCGCCGCGCCAACTTGCGGTGGTGGCGGTGAAAGATCGAGACACTATCAGGCAGGCGCGCGGCGGTGCCGACACTCATGAAAGAGTTCTCGGTCAGCCGCATTCCGACCGGCTCGCCATCCCAGTTGTTCAGGATCAGCCCCGTTGACAGCGACAGCGCGTAGACCGGGAACAGTCGAAGCCGCAGGGGGTTCTGAAGCAGCCGCGCCCTGAATTTCACCGATAGCGCGTCCTCGACGTCGTTTTCCTCCGAGACCAGAGCCTCGGCCCCCGGCAGCCGCGCGCACAGCCCGCGCAACCGCTGCAAATAGACGGCGGGCATCTTCGGTGAGGTCAGTACGACCGTGCGGAAATCCCGGTCGCTCTGCCCCAGCAAAGAGGGCAGGGTCAGCATCTCGAAGGACTGGAATCGCCGTTAGGTCCGGTCGGGGTCGAACAGTTCAACCGCAATCCGATCGCGGTCGGAGCCGTCTGGTTCATCCTCGCGCAATCGCAGCCGGTCTCCGCGTTCGACAAAGGAAAAGCGGATGTACACGACAAGGGCAGGGGCGTTATCGCCGGGCTGGGCAATGATGGGCAGTGCTATCCAGGATCCAGACGCGACATAAGATCAAAAAGCGCGGGGCCGTTGGCCCTGGACCTGTCCAAAACAGGGCTTTCGTCCTGCGCCTCGTGCTTTTATATGAGGTCAGTTGTAACCGAGGGCGATTCCTCGGCCAATACAACATTGAATGAGGCAGGCCGGGTCAACCGGCGCGAAAGGACCACGGGCATGGCATTCGGCGGGTTGTTTTCGACCGACATCGCGATTGATCTGGGCACGGCGAATACGCTGATTTACGTCAAGGGCAAGGGCATCATCCTCAACGAGCCTTCGGTCGTCGCCTATCACGTCAAGGACGGCAAGAAGCAGGTTCTGGCCGTGGGTGAGGACGCCAAGCTGATGCTGGGGCGCACACCGGGCAGCATCGAGGCGATCCGTCCCATGCGTGAAGGGGTCATCGCCGATTTCGACAGCGCCGAAGAGATGATCAAGCACTTCATCAAGAAGGTGTTCAAGCGCACGGCCTTCTCCAAGCCCAAGATCATCGTCTGCGTGCCCCATGGTGCGACGCCGGTGGAAAAACGTGCGATCCGGCAGTCTGTTCTGTCCGCCGGCGCCCGCAAGGCCGGTCTGATTGCAGAACCCATCGCCGCTGCCATTGGCGCGGGCATGCCGATCACCGAACCGACCGGCAGCATGGTTGTCGATATCGGCGGCGGTACCACCGAAGTGGCCGTTCTGTCGCTGGGCGATGTGGTTTATGCGCGTTCGGTCCGGATCGGCGGCGACCGTATGGACGAAGCGATCATCAACCACCTGCGCCGCCAGCAGAACCTGCTGATCGGTGACAGCACCGCCGAGCGCATCAAGACCAGCATCGGCACCGCCCGTATGCCCGATGACGGGCGCGGGGCCACGCTGATGGTTCGCGGCCGCGACCTGCTGAACGGCATCCCCAAGGAAATCGAGATCAGCCAGGCGATGGTGGCGGAGGCGCTGTCCGAACCGGTCCAGGCAATCTGCGAGGCGGTGATGGTCGCGTTGGAGGCAACGCCCCCGGATCTGGCCGCAGACATCGTTGATCGTGGAGTGATCCTGACCGGTGGCGGCGCGATGCTGGGCGAACTGGATCTGGCGCTGCGCGAACAGACCGGCCTGTCGATCAGCCTGGCCGACCAGCCCATGAGCTGCGTGGCCCTGGGCACCGGCAAGGCGCTGGAGTTTGAAAAGCAGCTTCGCCACGTGATCGATTACGATAGCTGATACCGTCCGTGCAGAGGCCCTGAATGGCACGCAAGGGACATGATTTCGCCACCCCCGTCAGGCGCGTTCTGATCGCGCTTCTGGCGCTGATCCTGATTGCGCTGTTCCTGTTCTGGCGCATCGACAGCCCGCGGGCCGAACGCATGCGCACCCAGATGATCGACCGTTTCGTGCCCAGCTTTGAATGGGCGCTCGTGCCTGTGACCAAGGTCAGTCAGATGGTCGCCGGGTTTCAGTCATACGCCAGACTATACGAACAAAATCAGGAACTTCGCCGCGAATTGCAGAAAATGCCAGCCTGGCGCGAGGCTGCGGTTCAGCTGCGGCAGGAAAACGACAAGCTGCTGGCGTTGAACAAGGTCCGCATCGACCCGGCGCTGACCTCTGTGACCGGCATGGTGCTGACCGACAGCGGCAGCGCGTTTCGCCAGTCGGTGCTGCTGAATGTCGGGCAGCGCGACGGCATCGTCGATGGCTGGGCGACCATGGACGGGCTGGGGCTGGTGGGCCGCATCGCGGGCGTTGGTTACCAGACCAGCCGGGTTGTGCTGCTGACTGATCCCTCGTCGCGCGTGCCGGTGACAATTCTGCCGTTGGGTCGGCGGGCCCTGCTGACGGGCGACAATACGCCGCTGCCGGTCATGGATTTCATCGAGGGCAATGAGGGCATTCGCCCGGGCGAACGGGTGGTAACCTCGGGCGATGGCGGGGTCTTTCCCGCCGGGCTTCTGGTCGGCCATGTGGTCGAAGCCAGCGATGGCCGCCTCAGGCTGTGGATGGCGGCCGATTACGACCGACTGGAATTCCTGCGTGTGCTGCGCTCGCATCCGGCCGAGGCGCTGGATGATACAGGGGCGCTGATCCCGCCGGGCGATGCCGGCTTTATCGGTCCGATGCTTCCTGAAAACCCGGTGGACCCCGATGCCACACAGGGCTTGATCGGGGCGGCCAACGATGGTTGAGGCGCGCACCCGCGACCTGCTGCGCGGCGCGGCGCTGTTCACGGCCTGCTTTCTGGCGATCCTGTTCCTGCGTATCTTGCCGCTGAACGCCGCCTTTATCGGATGGCCCGGCCCTGACCTGGGCCTGTGCCTGACCTTTGCCTGGGTCCTGCGCCGGCCCGATCTGCTGCCCGCGCCGATGATCGGGCTGCTGTTCCTGCTCGAAGATATCATGCTTTACCGTCCGATCGGGCTGTGGGCGGCGTTTGTCCTTGCCGGCTCCGAGGCCGCACGTCTGCGCGAGGCCCGTTGGCGCGAACAGCCTTTCATGATTGAATGGCTGCGCGTGGCTTTGCTGATCGGTGCGATGGTGCTGGGCTACCGGGTCGTGCAGATCCTGTTTCTGCTGCCGGTGCCGGCTTTGGGGCAGGTGATCCTGCAATATATCGCAACGGTCGCAAGCTATCCTGTCGTCGTCTGGGCCGCGCGCTGGTTGATCGGGCTGCGTCGGGTCACGCAGACCGAGGTCGAAATGATGAGATACCGTTAGGGGCGGCAAAAGATGCGCAAATCGCCAGCCGAAATACTGGAAAGCACCAGATTGATTGGCCGAAGGGGGCTGATGCTGGGCGGCATTCAACTGTCTGTCGTGGCCGCCCTGGGTCTGCGCATGCGCAGCATGCAGTTGGATCATGCTGACGAGTATCGGCTGCTCAGCGATGGCAACTCGGTCAAGATCCGGCTGATCCCGCCCGCACGCGGGTTGATCCACGATCGCAACGGGCTGATCCTCGCCGCGAATGAGCAGAATTACCGGGTGACGCTGACCCGCGAGGATGCGGGCGGCGATGTCGCGCCTGTTCTGCGCCGGCTGTCGCGGCTGATCCCGATGACACCCGAACGGATCGACGAGTTGATGGAGGAATTCGGCAAGCGCAGCGCCATCACGCCGATCATTCTGGCCGACCGGCTCAGCTGGCAGCAGTTTTCCTCGATCGCCGTGAATGCCCCCTCATTGCCCGGTGTCGCGCCCGAGGCCGGTCTGTCGCGGATCTATCCGCGCGCGGGCGATCTGGCGCATGTCATGGGCTATGTGGGGCCGGTCTCTGATTATGACCTGTCCAAGATAGAGGACCCCGATCCCGTGCTGATGCTGCCCGAATTCCAACTGGGCAAGGTCGGCGTCGAGGCCAAGATGGAACAGCCCCTGCGCGGCAAGGCCGGTTCGCGGCGGGTCGAGGTCAACAGTGCTGGTCGCGAGATGCGAGAGCTGGGCCGCCAAGAGGGCCAGCAGGGCGCGACCGTTCAACTGACCGTCGATGCCCGCTTGCAGAACTATGCCGCGCAACGCCTGGGCGAGGAAAGCGCGGCGGCTGTGGTCATGGACGTGCAGACGGGCGATATCCTGGCGATTTCGTCGTCGCCTGTTTTCGACCCCAACAAATTCGTGCGCGGCATTTCTGGGCCCGATTATCGCGCGCTGATGGAACATGACCATCGCCCGCTGGCCGACAAGACCGTGCAGGGCGTCTATCCGCCGGGTTCCACCTTCAAGATGGTCACACTGCTGGCTGGTTTGGATTCGGGCATCATCAACGGTGGCTGGGGCGCCTATTGCCCAGGCTATACCGAGTTGGGAACGCGCAGATTCCACTGCTGGCGGCGCGGCGGGCATGGCTATATCAACCCGCTGGCCAGCCTAGAACAAAGCTGCGACGTCTTCTATTACGAACTGGCTCAGCGCGTGGGCATCGACCGGATCGCCGCGATGGCGCGCAAGCTGGGCATCGGCGTTCGCCATGATCTGCCCATGTCGGCAGTGGCCGAGGGTATCGCGCCCGACCGGGACTGGAAGATGGCGCGCTATGATCAAAGCTGGATGATCGGCGACAGTCTGAACGCGAGTATCGGGCAGGGTTATGTGCTGGCATCGCCCCTGCAATTGGCGGTGATGACCGCGCGTGTCGCCACGGGCCGCAGCGTAGCGCCGCGGCTGATCCGCGCCATCGACAACGTCGCTCAACCGCAGCCGGAAGCCGAAGATCTGGGCATAGACCCGGCACATCTGTCGCTGGCCCAGCGCGGCATGGAGGCGGTGATGAACTCCAATCGCGGCACCGCCATGCGATCGCGCATCATCACGCCAGAATGGCGCATGGCGGGCAAGACCGGAACCAGCCAGGTGCGCAACATCACCGCGGCCGAGCGTGCGCGCGGCGTCGTCAGCAATGATCAACTGCCCTGGAACCGCCGCGACCATGCGCTGTTCGTCGGTTACGCGCCGTTTGATGCGCCGCGCTATGCTGTTTCGGTCGTGGTGGAACATGGCGGCGGCGGATCTGCCGCGGCGGCCCCTGTTGCCCGTGATATCCTGCTTTTCGCACTGGCGGGCGGATTGCCGCCCCTGTCGTCGGTGCCCGATGGCGAGCGTGCGGCGATGCAGGCCCGCAATGAGGCGATGACGCTTTATGACCCCGAGGCGCGGCCCGCCTCTGGCAGTACGCGGGCATAAGGGACGCCGATGGCTTATCTGGACTATAAGGTCACGCATACGCCGACGGGGTTGCGCAAGATCCTCTATCTCAACTGGCCGCTGGTCTTTCTGCTGGCGGCCGTCGCCGCGGTCGGCTTTCTGATGCTGTACTCGGTCGCAGGCGGCAACCCCGATACCTGGGCGCGCCCCCAGATGGAGCGTTTCGCGATCGGCATGGTCGCCATGATCGCGCTTGCCTTTGTGCCGATCTGGTTCTGGCGCGGCATTTCTGTGTTCGCCTATATCGCCTGTCTGCTGCTGCTGGTCGCGGTCGAGTTCTTTGGCGATGTCGGCATGGGCGCGCAGCGCTGGATCGAGATCGGTCCCTTGCGACTGCAACCCTCCGAGATGACAAAATTCGCCCTGGTGCTGATACTCGCGGCCTATTACGACTGGCTGGATATCGAAAAGACATCTCGTATTCAATGGGTTATCGTTCCATTGGCGCTGATCCTGCTTCCCACATTTCTGGTCCTTACGCAGCCCGATCTTGGCACGGCGATCCTGTTGGTCGCCGGCGGCGGGATCGTGATGTTCGCAGCCGGGGTGTCGCTGTGGTATTTCGCGGGCGTCATCGCGGCTGTTGGCGGGCTGGTCTTTGCGGTGCTGGAAAGCCGCGGGACCGACTGGCAATTGCTGAAGGATTATCAGTATCGCCGCATCGACACATTTCTTGATCCGGCCTCGGACCCGCTAGGGGCCGGCTACAACATCACGCAGGCGCAGATCGCGCTTGGTTCGGGCGGATGGTCGGGCAGGGGCTTCATGCAGGGCACGCAGTCGCGCCTGAACTTTCTGCCCGAAAAGCATACCGACTTCATCTTTACTGTCCTGGCCGAGGAATTCGGCTTTGTCGGTGCCTTCTCTCTGCTGCTGCTTTACGCGCTGATCATCGGCTTTTGCCTGTATTCGGCGCTGACCAACCGGGATCGCTTTGCCAGCCTGCTGACAATCGGCGTTGCCGGTGCCTTCTTTCTGTATTTTGCCGTGAACATGGCCATGGTCATGGGGCTGATGCCAGTGGTCGGGGTGCCGCTGCCGATGGTCAGCTATGGCGGCACCGCGATGATGATCCTGTTGATGGCCTTCGGAATGGTTCAATCAGCGCATGTCCACAGGCCGAGGTAGCACGCGATGAAGGTTCTTTTTGCCGCGCCAGAGGCGCAATGGGCGGAATGGTCCGCCGCCATTGCGGAAACTTGCCCAGAGGCCCAGTTGCACCGGGACGGAGATCCGGCCAGCTTTGATGCCATCATTTATGCGCCCGGCGGCGAGATCGAGGATCTGTCGCCCTATCGCAACGCGCGCCTTGTCCAAAGTCTGTGGGCAGGGGTCGAGCGGATCGTCACCAATCCAACCCTGACGCAGCCGCTGGCGCGTATGGTCGATCCCGGCCTGACCGAAAGCATGACCGAGTATTGCACCGGCTGGGCGATGCGGGCGCATCTGGGCATGGATCGCTATGCGCAGGATGGTGATTGGCGAAACGATCTGATTCCACCTCTGGCGCGCGACCGGCGCGTCACCGTGCTGGGCATGGGCGCGTTGGGCGGTGCCACGGCGCAGATGCTTGCCGGGATTGGCTTCGATGTCGCAGGATACAGTCCTTCGGGTCGTGGTCCTGAGGGCATCCAGATCTTTCGCGCCGGTGAATTGCCGCAGGCGCTGGCGCGCGCCGAGATCCTGATCACCCTTCTGCCCGATACGGCCGAGACGACGAACCTGCTGGATGCGGATAATCTTGCGCGGCTGCCCAAGGGTGCCACGATCATAAACCCCGGGCGTGGCAAAGTGATCGACGACGATGGGCTGCTGGCCGCGCTGGATCAGGGGCATATCGCCCATGCGGTCCTGGACGTATTCCGGACCGAGCCACTGCCCGGCGATCACCCGTTCTGGGCGCATCCTGGCATCACCGTCACGCCGCATATTGCCGCCGCGACCCGGGCGGAGACCGCTGCGGTTCTGGTCGCCGAAAATCTGCGCCGCGCGATGTCGGGTCGGCCGATCCTGCATCTGGTCGACAGGACCAGGGGCTATTAGATCAATCGGGCTGGTCTAGCTGTTCCGCTTGCGATCCGGGGCAGTTGCCGGCGGTTTGAGCTCGCCTTGTCGCGCCTGGATCTGGCGCAGCTTGGCGATCCGATCTTCCATCTTTTTCACACGCCGTTTGTGATAGGCGCGGATCACAGGCACGGTCAGGTAATGGCAGGCGGCGCCGATGATGGTTCCCCAGATGAGGCCGCCGATCATATACGGCCAGAATATCTGCTGAAAGAAGTCGGCCAGATGCCCCCAATGCGCGTCACGCGGGCCAAAGGGGGCAAGGATATTGTTCCACAACTCCTCGCTGGCGCGCGAGAACTCGCCAAAGATCATCTGCGGCCCCAGATCGCCGTGCAGTCCCAGGATGAAGCGGCCCGTCGTCAGGCAAAGCACGGCAACAAAGGGCACCGTGACCGGATTGATCGCAAAGGTTGCCAGCAGAGCTGCCAGCACATTGCCGCCGATCAGCCAGGCCATCGCTGCCGCACACAGGAAATGAAATCCGAAAAGGGGTGTAAACGACACCCCAACGCCGGCGGCCACGCCACGTGCGATGCGGTGCGGATGGTCGGGCAGGCGGCGCACCCGATGCAAGACATAGGTTCCCGCACGGCGCCAGCCGCCGCGGGGATAGATCATGTCGCTGGCGATCTGCCCGTAACTGCGCGGTGTGCGGCGTTTGAACAAGGCTGGCTCTCTTGACTGCTCTGGGCGATCAACGCCTGTGCGTGACCTAAGGTTTCAGCACCGGGTCGCGCACCCGATTAACCTGCGCGACGTCGCTTTCTGCTTCGAGCGCGGTCAGCAGTGTGTGCAGATGCTCGCGGTCGCGCAGTTCGATCTGTATCCGCAAACGGTAAAAATCGGGTTTACGGTCGATGAATTCCAGATCCGAGATATTGGCGCCCTGCACGCCAATCAAGGTGCAGATGCGCCCCAGCACGCCCGCGTCGTGGCGGATGGTCAGCGACAGCATGGTCGAATAGGCCGCCGGATGGCGTCCTTCATGCCAATGCAGATCGACCCAACGCTGCGGGCTGTTCTCGAATTCCGCCAGTACCGGGCAGTCGATCGCGTGGATCACCACGCCCTTGCCGCGATAAGTGATGCCCACGATCCGCTCACCCGGCAGCGGGTTGCAGCAGGGGGCGCGGGTGAACGAGGTATCGGCCTCTAGTCCCGCGATGGGACGGTTGGGGTCGATATCGTCCTGCTTGTCCGCCAGTTCGGGATAAAGTGCGGCCAGCACATCATGCGCCGATATCTCGGCACTGCCGATATGCGCCAGCAGTTCCTCGGCCCCGCTCAGGCCCATCTGTTTGGCCGCGGTCCTGAGCGCCTTGTCGGTCACACGTCGGCCCACATGCTCAAAGGCCACCCGCGCCAGTTCGCGGCCCAGCTTGACGAAGCGGTCGCGATCCTCTTCGCGCAGGGACCGCCGGATCGCCGCCTTGGCACGGCCCGTCACCACGATGTCCAGCCAGGTCGCCTGAGGGCGCTGACCCGAAGCCGAGATGATCTCGACCGATTGACCGTTTTTCAACCGGGTCCACAGCGGCACCCGGATGCCGTCGATCTTGGCGCCGACGCAACTATTGCCCAGACGTGTATGAATTGCATAGGCAAAATCAATCGGCGTCGCGCCGCGCGGCAGCTGGATCACATCGCCCTTGGGCGAGAAACAGAAGACCTGATCCTGATACATCTCTAGCTTGACGTGCTCGAGAAACTCGTCGTGATCCTCTTCGCCAAAGCGGTCGGTCAGGCTTTCGATCCATTCTGCCGGGTCGACGGCAAAGGGGTTCTTGGTCCTGACCCCGTCGCGATAGGCCCAGTGCGCGGCAACGCCGGCCTCGGCGACCTCGTGCATCTGGCGGGTGCGGATCTGGACCTCGACCCGCTTGCCATCGCGCCCCGAAACGGTTGTGTGGATCGAGCGATAACCGTTCGATTTGGGCTGGCTGATGTAGTCCTTGAACCGGCCCGGAACGGCCCGCCAGCGCCGGTGGATCACGCCCAGCGCCCGGTAACAATCGGCCTCTGAACGGGTGATGATGCGAAAGCCGTAAATGTCGGAGAGCCGCGAAAAGGCCAGCTGCTTTTCCTGCATCTTGCGCCAGATGCTGAAGGGCTTTTTCGCGCGGCCAAAGACATCCGCATCAATGTCCTCTTTCTCAAGCTCTGCCTGGATATCGGTGGTGATCTGACTGATCACATCACCCGATTCCTTTTGCAGGCTGACAAATCGGCGGATGATCGAGTTGCGGGCCTCGGGATTGATGACCTTGAAGGCCAGATCCTCCAGCTCTTCACGCATCCACTGCATCCCCATGCGTCCGGCCAGCGGCGCATAGATGTCCATCGTCTCGCGCGCCTTTTGTGCCTGCTTGTCGGGACGCATCGACTTGATCGTGCGCATATTGTGGAGGCGGTCGGCCAGTTTGACCAGGATCACACGAAGATCCCGCGACATCGCCATGAAAAGCTTGCGGAAATTCTCGGCTTGCTTGGACTGCGCACCTGAGAGCTGAAGGTTGGTCAGCTTGGTCACGCCATCGACCAGATCAGCGACCTCTTTGCCGAACAGCTTGGCGACATCGCCCCAGGTCGAGCGCGTGTCCTCGATCGTGTCATGCAGCAGGGCGGTGACGATCGTGGCGTCGTCCAGCCGCATCTCTGTCAGGATGGCGGCGACGGCGACGGGATGGGTGAAATAGGCCTCGCCCGAATGACGGAACTGGCCCTCATGCATCCGCAACCCGTATTCATAGGCATCACGGATCAGGTCGGAATTGCTGCGCGGGTTATAGTTCTTGACCAGCGCAATAAGGTCTTCGACGTCGATCATAGAATGTCGAAGACCCCGCTTGTTCCGTCAGCTGCGCTCGTTGGCTTCCAGCATCATGCGCAGCATGCGCTCTTCGCTTTCGTCATCGGCGGGCTTGGGCCGATCGACTTCAGCACCCAACAGAAGCGCCATCGCGTCTTCTTCGGGTTCGTCTACCTCGATCTGCGTCTGGGTCGATTCGATCATCCGCTCGCGCAGATCGTCGACGGGCTGGGTTTCGTCGGCGATTTCGCGCAGGGCGACAACCGGATTCTTGTCATTGTCGCGATCAATGGTGGGCGCGCTGCCTGCGGTGATCTCACGCGCACGGTGCGATGCCAGCATCACCAGATCGAAACGGTTTGGAACCTTGTCGACGCAATCTTCGACGGTTACGCGGGCCATATGCTACCCCTTTGGCTTGCGAATCGGACTTGCACTGCGAAACCGGATAACTGGTGGTGTGGGGTCTGAATGTCAAGCATCCTTCCCTAATTTCGCCAGCATTGCCGTTACGGTCAGCCCGGTCAGCGGGTGGCGCCAATGCGGAGCGATCTCTGAAAGGGGACGCAAAACGAAATCGCGGTCCTGCATTCGCGGATGCGGCAGGATCAGCGTCTCGGGGACGGCGGCGGCCTGACGTGCGGGTGGCAGATCGCGCCACCAGTTTTGCGTGGCGGCATCCGGCAGCACCAGATCGCCGGCGGCGATCAGGTCCAGATCCAGTGGCCGCGCCTGCCAGCGCCTGCCTTGGCGCAATCGTCCCAGCCCTGCTTCTATCTCGTGCAGGCGGGCCAGCAGCCGGGCAGGTTTCAGGTCCGAGCAAAGGATCACGGCAGCGTTGATGAAATCCGGACCAGAGCCCTCTGGAAAGGCCGCGGTTCGATGAAATCGGCTCACGCCGGTGATTGTAATATCCTGATCAGAATGCAAGATTGTCACGGCATGCCGCAGCGTTGCTGCGGGATCACCAAGGGCGGAAGGCAAGTTGCCACCAAGTGCGACAATGTAATCGATCATCTGTTTTACCTTGTGAACCTGCTGCCCAGAATTTGCTGATCTTTGTTTCGGGTGCCCTCACATCCAGAGCGAGGACAGGTTCCATGATTTTATTTCGGAAGGCTATGACAGATGTTCTACAAGGATGACAGATTGGCCCTGTTCATCGATGGCGCCAATCTGCACGCTGCAGCACGGTCGCTAGAGTTCGACATAGACTACAAGCTGCTCAGGCAAGAGTTCCAACGCCGTGGCAAGCTGGTGCGCGCATATTACTATACGGCGCTGCTTGAGGGCGAGGAATATTCGCCGATCCGCCCGCTGATCG
This sequence comes from Paracoccus tegillarcae, assembly GCF_002847305.1. NCBI lineage: Bacteria > Pseudomonadati > Pseudomonadota > Alphaproteobacteria > Rhodobacterales > Paracoccaceae > Paracoccus > Paracoccus tegillarcae. The sequence goes on from NZ_CP025408.1 coordinate 3,011,742, forward strand.
ACTGGCTGAACTATAACGGTTACGCCTTGGTCACCAAGCCGGCCAAGGAATATACCGACACCCTGGGCAGGCGAAAGATCAAGGGCAACATGGATATTGAACTGGCCGTCGACGCCATGGAATTGGCGCCGCGTCTGGATCATATCGTGCTGTTTTCGGGCGACGGTGATTTTCGTCCCCTGGTCGAGGCGCTGCAGCGAATGGGTGTGCGGGTGACGGTGGTCTCGACCATGCGCAGCCACCCACCGATGATCTCTGATGAATTGCGTCGTCAGGCGGATAATTTCATCGAGCTGAATGATCTGCGCGAGGTGATCGGCCGTCCGCCGCGTGAGACCACGCAGGTCTAGCGCAGGGCAGGCTTTCAATGGCGCGGCGGCCCAACCCGCTGCGCCAGCCACGCCATGAAATCGGCAATAGCTGCCTCGTCGCGTTTGACGTTGGTCCAGCCGCGTGGACGTGTTGATCGCTGCTTTGGCGGCGGATCGCGCCGTTGCTGGCGCGGCTGTGGCGGCTGGAGCGCCGCATGGACGGCCCGGTGCAGGTGTTGTGGGGACAAGCGGACCAGTGGTTGCCCGCAGCACAAGGCGACGCGTTGGCCGCCTTGAAATCAGATCAGCCGATGATCCGGGTTCCCGGTTGTGGTCATCTGATGCAAGAGGATGCGCCAGAGGCTGTGGTCGCGGCTGTCATGGGCACGGCGCGATAGGGTGTGCCCCGCCGTTTCCAGCGGGGCGGGCCATGTCAGCTTTTCGGCGTCACGCGATACATACCGCCGTCGGCCTCATCCGTCACCACCCAGAGCGAGCCGTCAGGGGCCTGCTGCACATCGCGGACGCGCCCGATATCCAGCGGGAATTGCTCTTCGCCGGTCACACGCTGACCGTCCATTTCCAGCCGAACCAGCATTGCCCTGCTGAGCGAGGCAATCAAGACGTCGCCCTGCCAATCGGGAAACATCGCGCCGTCATAAAAGATCATGCCAGAGGGTGCGATCACCGGGTCCCAGTAATAGACCGGCTGCTCCATCCCGTCGCGCGCCGAGATGCCTTCGCTGATCGGCTCGCCGCTATAGTTGATCCCATATGAAATCGCCGGCCAGCCGTAGTTTTTTCCGGCCTCGATCCGGTTCAACTCATCCCCGCCACGCGGGCCATGCTCGATGGCCCAAAGCTGGCCGTCCGCGTCCAACGCCGCGCCCTGCGGGTTGCGCACGCCGTAGGCATAGATCTCGGGCAGGGCGCCCTGCTGGGCCAATGGGTTCTCGGGCGTCTGGCCGGGCTGTTGGCCGATGCGGACCACCTTGCCCAGATGACCGTCCAGTTCCTGCGCCAGTTTGCGGGGTTCTGGGTCGGATCTTTCGCCCAGGGTCACAAAGAGATTGCCATCGGCAGTCGGGACGATGCGGCTGCCGAAATGCTGGGCCCCGCCATAGCCGGGCTGTTGTTGAAACAGCACCTCGACATTTTCTACGGCAGTGCCGTCCTCGGTCAGCGTCATGCGCGCGACGGCGGTGCCGTTCAATTCGCCGCGAGGTTCCGCGTAACTGAGAAAGATCGTCCGGCTGCTGTTGAAATCAGGGGCGATGGCCACGTCCAGCAATCCGCCCTGACCTTCGGAAAAGACCTCGGGAATGCCGGCCACGTCATTCACGGCGCCGTCCTTGTACAGTTTCAGCCGGCCCGGGCGTTCGGTGATCAGCACGGACCCATCGGGCAAAAAGGCAAGCGCCCAGGGGTTTTCCAGCCCCTCAACCAGCGGTTCGACCTGCAATTCCAAGTCACTAAGGACTGCGTCCGCGCGGGTCTGCCCCTCGAATGCGGGCTGGAATTGCGTATTCGGTTCGCCCTGCGGCCAGGGCTCGGCGGAAAGGGTGGTGGCGGTTAAAGCTGCGGCTGCGGTGTAAATAAAGGTTTTCATCAAAAAACTCCTGTGAATGTCGGGCTTGGCTATGTCCCGACGTCAACGCCCCAGCTGCCGTTCAGGTCCACTGGATTTTCCCGGCGCGTCGCGCTAGGCAACCCGCTATGGAACATGCAAAGCCTCCCTTGACCCTGTATCTGGCCGCCCCGCGCGGCTTTTGCGCCGGCGTGGATCGCGCCATCAAGATCGTCGAGATGGCGATCCAGAAATGGGGGGCACCCGTCTATGTCCGCCACGAGATCGTGCACAACAAATACGTCGTTGATTCCCTGCGTGAAAAAGGGGCGGTCTTTGTCGAGGAACTGGACGAATGCCCTGATGATCGCCCGGTGATCTTTTCGGCCCATGGCGTGCCCAAGGCGGTTCCAGCCGAGGCGCGGCGTCGCGACATGGTGTTCGTCGACGCGACCTGTCCGCTGGTCAGCAAGGTCCATGTCGAGGCGGCCCGCCATCATGCGGATGGGTTGCAGATGGTCATGATCGGCCATGAGGGTCATCCCGAAGTGCTGGGTACGATGGGACAATTGCCGCGGGGCGAGGTGATCCTGGTCGAAACGGTCGAGGATGTGGCGACGATCACACCGCGCGATCCGGATCGACTGGCCTTCATCACCCAGACCACCCTGTCGGTCGATGACACGGCGGCCATCGTGGCAGCTTTGCAGGCGCGCTTTCCGTCGATCATCGGCCCGACCAAGGAAGACATCTGCTACGCGACGACCAACCGGCAGGCTGCGGTCAAGTCGGTCGCGCCCCTCATTGATGCGCTGCTGGTCATCGGCGCGCAAAATTCCAGCAACTCCAAACGGCTGGTCGAAGTCGGCAAGGCCGCGGGCTGCGATTATTCGCAACTGGTGATGCGGGCCGACCAGATCGACTGGCGCGCCATGTCGGGCGTGCGCGCCGTCGGCGTGACTGCAGGGGCCAGTGCGCCTGAGGTGCTGGTCAACGAGGTCATCGACGCCTTCCGTGCCCGCTTTGACGTGACGGTCGAGGTGGTCGAGACCGCACAGGAGAACGTCGAGTTCAAGGTGCCGCGCGTCCTGCGCGAGCCGGCATGACCGGGTCCAGATCCGAGCATGTTGATTTCGTTTAGCAACAGATTTGTATATATAAAATCCCGCAAGACCGGGGGGACCAGCCTTGAGATCGCCTTGTCCTGCATCTGCAGGCCGCCTGACCTCAGAGCTGCGATCTATGCGCCCGACGAAGCCCTTCTTCGCGAGATGGAGGGCATTGCTTCGACACCGACATTTAACGGCGTGCCCTTGGGGCCGCACATGTCTGCGAACCGCATTCGGGCATTGATCCCTGAAGAGTGGCCCAATCTCTATCGATTCACGGTCGAGCGGCATCCCTACGAGAAAGTGGTTTCAAGGGCGTATTGGTGCTTGGGTAGAAGCGGCAAAGAGGTCGAGGATTTGTCCGCGACAATCGACGATATCATTGACAGGCATGTTGCCAGTGATCGAGAACTTTACACGATCGACGGTGAACTCGCTGTAGATCGGGTCTTTTTCCACGAGCGACTGGAAGAGGCGCGTGAGGAACTGTCTCAAAAATTCGGGCGCCAACTGCCGCCTCTGCCCCGGGCCAAAGGCCAGTTCCGCCAGGATCGGCGCCCCGCGACCGAAATCTTGTCCGCCGTGCAGAAACGTCGTATCCGCGACCTGACAGCATGGGAGTTCGAACAGTTCGGCTTCGCCCCCTGAAAAAGACCGCCGCCACGGGTGGCGCCATTAACATTTCGCGCCAGATAACAGGAGCGTCCGATGATCCTATACTCCATGCCGTCGTCTGGAAATTCCTACAAGATCAGACTGCTGCTGGCGCTTGCGAACAAGGCGGCTGATATTGTCGATTGCGAGTACGGATCGGAGCGGCTGAACCGCGCGAAGGCTGACGGAACTCTACCTTACGGCAAGGTCCCGGCCTTGGCATTGGACGATGGAACCGTACTGGGCGAATCCGACGCGATCCTATGGTATCTGGGCGAGGGGACGGATTTCATCCCCGCCAATCCGGTTACGCGGGCGCAGATGCTTGGCTGGATGTTCTGGGAACAGTACAATCACGAGCCGGTCATTGCCGTGCGCGCCGCGCTGATGACCTATCCGCACCGCGCCGCGGATGCCACGCCCGAGCGGCTGGCCGATCTGTTGGATCGTGGCCATGCGGTCTTGCAGGCGATGGAGGATCGTTTGTCAGGCCATGACTGGTTGGCAGGCGACGCGATGAGTCTCGCCGATATTTGCCTTTATGGTTATACCCATACCGCAGGCTCGCTTGGCGGTTTCGACATGCAGCGTTTTCCGGCGATCAATGACTGGCTTGCCCGGATCGAGGCGCAGCCCGGCTATCAGGCGCTCTCCGCATGATGGCCGCAACCTGCATGACGGACCGGCTGTCTGATGTCTGAACTTTACGCCTGGACCGATGGCGCTTGCAGCGGCAATCCCGGCCCTGGTGGCTGGGGTGTGCTGATGCGTGCCATGGATGGCGAGCGCGTCGTCAAGGAACGCATGCTGAAGGGCGGCGAGGCCGGCACCACCAACAATCGCATGGAACTGATGGGTGCAATCTCGGCGCTGGAGGCGCTGACGCGGCCCTCAGAGATCACCATCATCACCGACAGCGCCTATGTAAAGAACGGCGTCACCGGCTGGATCCACGGCTGGAAACGGAACGGCTGGCGCACGGCGGCCAGAAAGCCGGTCAAGAATGAGGACCTCTGGCGCCGGCTGGACGAGGTGCAGGCACGCCACACGGTGACTTGGGAATGGATAAAGGGCCATGCAGGCCACGCCGAAAACGAACAGGCCGATGAACTGGCCCGCGCCGGGATGGAGCCCTTCAAGTGAACCTTGCCGCCAATCTGCCGGTGCTGGTCTGGACGCTGGATTATGCGTCGGTGCTGATCTTTGCGCTGACCGGCGCGCTGGTGGCCAGCCGGCAGCAGCTTGATCTGGTGGGCTTTATCTTCATGGCCGCGATGACGGCGGTGGGCGGCGGCACATTGCGCGATCTGATCCTGAACCGGGATCTGGTTTTCTGGGTCGCGCGACCCTCGATGATCATGGTGGCGACGCTTGCGGCTTTTGTCGTCTTCTGGACGGCGCATCTGATGGAAAGCCGTTATCGTGTGCTGCTGTGGCTGGACGCGCTGGCGCTGGCCATCGCGGTGCCGGCGGGCGTTGCGGTGGCGCTGGCCAGCGGGGTCAGCCCGCTGATCGTTGTCATCATGGGGGTGATCACCGGCACCTTTGGCGGTCTCATGCGCGATGTGGTCGGCAACGAGGTGCCACTGGGCCTGAAGGCGGGTGAGTTGTATCTGACCGCAGCATTTGGCGGCGCGGTCATGGCCGTTCTGCTGGTCTGGCTGGGCCTTGGCCGGGGCGAGGCGCTGCTGGGCTGCGGCGTGACCACCTTCAGCCTGCGTGCGGGCAGTTTGATCTGGGGATGGAAACTGCCGGGATACCGGCCGCGTCCACCCCGGACGCGTGGCTAGGTTTCCGACCAGACCGCCATTTCTGTGCCGCCGGGTTCAATGAACTGGAACCGCCGCCCGCCGGGAAAGTCAAAGATTTCATGCGTGATCTTTGCGCCGGCTGCACGAATGCGCTGCAACGCGGCCTCGAGATCATCGGCTTTCAGAACGACCAGCGGCGGACGCGTCGCCGCGCGTTCGATCCCGCCACCGATACCTGCGCCCTGGATGTCGCGGTAGTCGGGGCCATATTCGATAAAATCCCATCCGAACGCTCGGGCCATGAAGGCCTGCGTCTCTTCCAACTGGGGTGAGGCAATCTCGATATAATCAATGGCCAGTTTCGGTTCGCTTTCCATCGCGCTCTCCTGCGGTTTTGCGGCGATGGTGCACCGTCGCCGCATCTAGCGCAAGCTGGGCGGGCCGCTGTGTTGCGGGCGAAAATCCTCGACCCCCATGCGCAGCCCGCGCCCGATCCGATGGGCCAATTGCGACCAGGCAGCGGCCGCGTCCGCAGGCAGGGTGCGGCGCAGCGTTTCATCGAAAAGCGCCAGCCATAGCGTGAAATGTTCGGGGCGCACATCGCCCGCCGCCATATGGACCTGCATCGGATTGCCGTCATAGCCGGGCTGATACAGGATCGCCTTTTTCCAGAAGCCGGCGATCTTTTCCTCGTGGCTTGGCCAATCCTCGACATGGCCGCCAAAGACCGGCCCCAGCACCTCGTGGCGGCGGATTGCGGCGTAAAAGACCTTGACCACCTGGTCGATCTGGTCAGCGGTAATATCAAAACGAGCGAGCGACATACGGCCTTATTGGGCTTTTCCGCGCGGCGCAGCAAGGCGGCAGGGTGACGCAGCGCCGCTGACCCAAGCGCCGGCCTCTCGCGCGGACCCCTCAGCCGAGCCGGCTGACGGAGATTTGCCCTGATCGGCCCTTTTCCCTGCGGCCCGTGCGCCCTACAAGGCTGCAAACGGAGGCCAGTATGATCGGACGACTGAATCACGTAGCCATCGCGGTGCCTGACTTGCAGGCGGCTGTGGCGCAGTATGAAACCACTTTGGGCGCATCGGTCGGCGCGCCACAGGACGAACCGGACCACGGCGTCACGGTGGTGTTCATCGAATTGCCCAACACCAAGATCGAACTGCTGTATCCTCTGGGTGAGAACAGTCCGATCCAGGGCTTTCTGGACAAGAACCCGTCGGGGGGCATTCATCATATGTGCTTTGAGGTCGAGGATATCATCGCGGCACGCGACCGGCTGAAAGGCGAGGGCGCACGCGTTCTGGGTACGGGCGAGCCCAAGATCGGCGCCCATGGCAAGCCGGTCCTGTTCCTGCACCCCAAGGATTTCAACGGCACGCTGATCGAGTTGGAGCAGGTCTGATGAACCTTACAGGCGGGGTCGTCCTTTACGCTGTGCTTTGGTTTCTGGTGCTGTTTATTATCTTGCCAATCGGCGCTCGTAGTCAGGCGGATGCGGGCAAAGTCGTGCCCGGAACACATGCCAGCGCGCCCGACAACCCGCAGCTCAAGCGCAAGGCGCTGTGGACCACGCTGATCGCGGCCGTCATCTGGGGCTTTTGTGCGTGGATCATTCTGGGCGGCGTGATCACCCGCGAGGATATGGAAGCACTGGGCCGCTGGTCGACTGAACATATTGGAACAGGTGAGTAAACACCGCTGCGGCCAGAACAGGCACAGCGATGTTCAACACCGGGATCGTCAGCAAAACCGCGATGGCGATGCCGGCCAGTGTGATCTGGGTGGCATTGGCCTTGCGCAGAGCGGTTGCCTGCGGTTCGTGCAGATGGCGGCGCGCGGCCATTTGGAAAAATTCACGCCCGAGTAACCAGCCATTCGCGGTATAAAACAGCAGCGGTGCAAAGGGGCCGAGAAAAGGTGTTGCCAGCAGCGTCAGCAGCAACACGCCCAGCATCGCCGCGACCACGGCGACGGATTCCAGAAGACCATCCATGAAATCAATGCTCTGACCGCGGTTTTTCGGGTAATGGATCTCCTCTACCTGATCCGAGACACGCTCGGCAAACAGGCCGGAAAACGCGGCAGCCACAGGACCCATCAGGAAAAAACCCATCAGCGGAAACAGCGCCAGCGAGCCCCAGGACAATGCGTTGCCGACATCGACCGTTCCGATCCATGGCAGGCTGAACTGTCCCGGCGTCAGGGCACGGACCAGCGCGAAGACCCCAGCCTGCAGCGCGATGAAAAGGGCGATAGTCAGACCGACCCCGATCAGCAGCAGGTTCAGGATGCGGGGCCGCAGCAGATCCGCCCAGCCCCTTGCAAGGGCGCGCCAGCCGATCATGTCTGGTTATCCGCCGGCCACACCGTCTTGGCGGCAATATCGGGGCGTGGCCGCTCTGGCGGTGTTTCGCGGCGTGTGCCGATGTGGATCAGACCGGCGACGCGCTCGTGCTGTCTCAATCCCAGATGGGCGCGACCAAAGCCTTGATTCAACGCAGCAAAACCCGTCAGCCACGACGCGCCCCAGCCCGAGGCCAGCGCCGCATTCACCAGCCCCAGGCAGACCGCACCCGCCGACAGGATCTGCTCCCATTCGGGGACTTTTTCACTGGCCACCGGCGAATAGACCACGCCAAGGATAACGGGCGAGCCAAAGGCTGCGACGGCCTTTTCGGCCAGGGCGCCATCCTGTGTTTCGGACAGAACCTCTTGGCGCAGGATCGGTTGCAGCCGGTCCAGTTCCGCGCGCTCCAGCACCAGAAAGCGCCACGGCTCCAACTTGCCATGATCGGGCGCGCGTGCCGCTAGTGTCAGCAACCGCGTGATTTCATCGCGGTCCGGTGCAGGATCGGTCAGCAGTTTTGGCGGGTGTGACCGGCGTGTCGCCAAAAACTCCAGCGCGGCGTCATTGCGGTATTCCATGGACGTCTCCTGCATCTTTCGAGGCAGATTTAGGTGCAGCGGCGGCGGATGAACAGGGGTTGTGATGCAGAACAGCTGCTGTGCATATCACGCCCATGTGCGAACTCAGCCATATGGCCCGCCCGGGCAGCACGCTTGTCGTGCGCGTGACGCCAAAGGCCGCGAGAAACAGCCTGCAGGTCGAGGACGGGCTGATCCGCATTCATGTGACTGCAGCGCCAGAGCGGGGCAAGGCGAATGCGGCGGTTCAAAAGCAACTGGCCAAGGCCCTGGGCGTGGCCAAGTCGCGATTGGTATTGGTCCGCGGGGAAACCACGCGGACCAAGCTGTTCCGCATCGACTGATCCGCCTTACAGGTTGAGCGGCGCGAAGCCCTTGAAACCCAGACTTGGCTGAATCTGCTGCAATGTCGCGGGATCCGTAACCGAAGACGGTGCTACCTGAACGCAGGCAGCAAGAAACGCCGTTGTCAGCAGCGCAATGAAGGCGGGATGGGGGATGAAATTGTGCATTAGTGCGTCCTTATGCATGGTTTGAGGTAAAAAAACTCAGTTTGGATTATCGCTGCAATCAGAGGCCGCCATGCCGCGCATTTCGGTCACGATTGCCTCGAACTGTGCCACGGTCTTTTGCGATTCGAGCTGATAAAAGACCTGCCGCCCGTGCTGGTGGCTGCTGACGATGCCAGCGCGTTCCAGAACCTGCAGATGGCGCGAAATCACAGAACGGTCCTGCGGCATGACGTCGGCAAGGCCGGTTACGTCGGAACATCCCACCCGCACAAGCTGCACGATCAGTTGCAGGCGAACAGGCTCGCAGAGGGCGCGAAAGAAATCAGCGTCCAGAATGCCCGACAGGCGCTCCGCGACATCCAGTCGCGCCGGGCAGACATCTGCAGTGAATGGAAGGTTCTGGTTCATGGGTCTAATATGTGCACGTCGGCGCACATGTCAAGACTATCGTGACAGGCGGTAATTTCCCTCGGGCAGATCCAGCGCGACGCGCAATTCGGCCAGCTGCTCCATGGTGAAGGTGATGCGCGCGACATTGCTGCCTTCGGCGTCCATTTGCTCGACCACAATCCGATCGTCGAAGCTGAGGATGACCACATCCTCGTTCAATGGGCGGCCGCCTGCCTCTGCTTCGTCGATCAGGGTGATCACGGTGGCGTCGAAATCATGCTCGATTGTGAACATTACGGCATTCCTTGTCTGTGGCAGTGGCGGGCAGGGGGCCCGGTTCGCTGAAACCTATCAGAGCCTGTTCCCGCAACCGGCGCAACCGCACCGACAATTGCGTGAGCAAGGTTGAATCTATCCTCTCGGGGGCTTTGCGCGCGTCGCGCCACAGGTTAGGATGGGCAAAAAGTTGCCGAGCAAGGCGATATACAAAAGAACGAGGCAGTGCGATGCGGATCATGAAACTGACGGGCGCGTTATTGGGCACGGTTTGGGGCGTCACGGCTTGCGCGCCAATCCCCGAAGGCGCGGTCACAACACCAACTCAGCCGGGCAGCGGCGGTACGCCCGTGCTGGCAACCCCATCACCGGACCGCGGCGGTTCGGCGACCGAGGCCGCGCGATCCTTCGTCACGGTCATGCGCAAGATGGAACCGGCCGTCGAACGCGAATGCATGCAGCGCCGCACGCAGCCGATCAATTGCGATTTCCTGTTCGTCGTGGATGACCGCGCCGGACTGGAACCAAACGCCTTTCAGACCGTCGACTCGACGGGCCGGCCGATCATCGGCTTTACCCTTTCGCTGATCGCGGCCACCCGCAACGCCGATGAACTGGCCTTCGTCGTTGGCCACGAAGCCAGCCACCATATCCTTGGGCATCTGGGCCAGAAATCCCGCGCCGCGACGGCAGGTGCGGCACTGGGAACGATCCTGGGCGCCTATACCGGCGATGCGACAGTGGTTCGGACGGCGCAGCAGATCGGTGCCTCGATCTCGGCTCGCAGTTTCTCGAAGGAATGGGAGTTGGAGGCCGACTATCTGGGCGCGATCGTCACGCTGAATGCCGGCTATGATCCCCGCAACGGCGCACGCTTCTTTGCGCGTATCCCGGACCCGGGCGACCGTATCCTGGGCACCCACCCGTCACGTGCGTCGCGAATCGCGCAGGTGGATCGTGCGGTCGAGGATTACCGGACTGGCCGCAGCCGCTAAGGCCTGTTCGGGCGCTTCCTGAGCCGAGGACAGACTGCCCCTGCGCTTTCGGGATTCACTGCGGCGCCAATGCCGCACCCGTGAATTTGTATGAGAAAACTGTGATTCGCAGGCCAGATTCTTCTTTCATACTATCTTTTTGGTTAATAAGGTCGCCTCAGAAGCAGCGGCCCTTTTCTCTGTGCCGGGCTGCCTGTGACGAAGTGAGAGGAGTCCCGGATGATCGGCGTAGTGGTTTGGAGCAATGGTGAGCGACAAAAGGCCGTTATCTGGTGCGAAGACCAAGGTGCGCTGGCATATTTGCAGGGTTGGGAGTCGCTAACGCCGGGTACAGGCTGGCCGGCGACGGGGGATCTGCTGGAACTCGACAGCGAAATGGTTGGTGACCTGCGCTTTGCCCGATCCGTCTCGATGCTCAACCGTCACCACTATGTCGAACTGCCCGATATGCTGATGGACGCTGTCAGCGAAGAGCGCCCGATGCGGCTGGCTGCATCGGGCGGCAAGCGGATCGAGGATTCGCCCAACGACGTGGCCCGTCACGGCCGGCTGGCGCGCCATCTGGCGGTTTGCGCAAGCTGACGTGATCCGCTGAGCCTGCGAATTCCCTCAAGCTGTCACAACTGGTCAGGCGCCCCGTGACAGAGCCGCGACCCCGGTTCTGGCCAGATCGACCAGACCCAAAGGCTGCATCAATTCGGCAAATGCGTCCAGTTTGGCCGGCGTACCGGTCATTTCAAAGACGAAACTTTCCAAGGTCGAATCCACCACATTTGCCCGAAAGATCTCGGCGATGCGCAGCGCTTCGACGCGCTTGTCACCCTGGCCGGTGACCTTGAACAGACCCAACTCACGCTCGACAGCCGGCCCTTCGACCGTCAAGTCGTGCACCTCATGCACGGGCACGATGCGCCCGACCTGCGCCTTGATCTGTTCGATCACCGCAGGCGTACCCCGCGTGACAATCGTGATCCTTGACCGATGGCCGCTGTGATCAACCTCGGCCACCGTCAGACTGTCGATATTATAGCCGCGCCCCGAAAACAGACCGATCACGCGCGCCAACACGCCCGGCTCGTTCTCGACCAGCACGGCAAGGGTATGGCTCTCCTCGACCTGGGCATTCGGATCGCGCAGATCATAGGCGGAGTGGCTGCTTGCGCCCTTCTGGATGTTCAGTGCATTCATCGCGAGATCTTTCTTCTTCATCCAAATATCCTGGGGGTGCGGGGGCAAGGCCCCCGCGCTTGCTACCCTATACCAGCGCTTTGCCAGCGCCCTGGATGGCGCCGTCGGTTTCGGCCTCACCCAGCAGCATTTCATTATGTGGCCGCCCTGACGGGATCATCGGAAAGCAGTTCTCGTGCTTTTCGACCAGCACATCCAGAATGAACGGGCCGTCATAATCCAGCATCTCCTGGATCGCAGCGTCCAGATCCTTGGGATCTCGCACCTGCGCGCCCTTGCAGCCAAACGCCTCGGCCAGCTTGACGAAATCGGGCAGGCTGTCCGACCATGACTGGCTGTAACGCTCGCCATGCAGCAATTGCTGCCATTGGCGGACCATGCCAAGCCGTTCGTTGTTCAGGATGAACTGCTTGACCGGCAGGCGGAACTGCACGGCAGTGCCCATTTCCTGCATGTTCATCAGCCAGCTGGCATCGCCTGCAACATTCACCACCAGCGCGTCGGGATGTGCCATCTGCACACCAATGCTGGCCGGCAGGCCATAGCCCATCGTTCCCAGCCCGCCCGAGGTCATCCAGCGGTTTGGTTCGTCGAAATGCAGATATTGTGCGGCCCACATCTGATGCTGACCGACTTCGGTCGTGATATAGCGGTCGCGCCCCTTGGTCAGTGCCTCAAGCCGCTGCAGCGCGTGTTGGGGCTTGATGATCTTGTCGCTGTTCTTGAACGACAGGCAGTTCTTCGACTTCCAGCCTTCGATCTTTTCCCACCACTTGCCCAAGGCCGCACTGTTCACCTTGCGACCGCGCGATTTCCAGATCTTCAGCATGTCCTCCAGCACATGGCCGACATCGCCGACGATGGGCAGGTCCACATGGATGACCTTGTTGATGCTGGAAGGGTCGATATCGACATGCACCTTGATCGAACCGGGGCTGAAATCGGCCACGCGCCCGGTGATCCGGTCGTCGAAACGCGCGCCCAGATTGATCATCAGATCGCAGTCATGCATCGCGAGATTGGCCTCGTAGAGGCCATGCATCCCCAGCATGCCAATCCAGTTCTTGCCGCTGGCAGGATAGGCACCCAGACCCATCAGGGTCGAGGTGACCGGAAAGCCCGTCGCATCGGCCAGTTCGCGCAACAACTGGCTGGCGCCAGTGCCCGAGTTGATGACGCCGCCGCCGGTATACAGAATGGGCCGCTCGGCCTTTTCCATCAACTCGACAAGCTGGGTGATCGCATGGGTATCGCCCTTGCGGCTCGGCTGATAGCGCGGTGGCGCGATCTGTTTGGGGCCCAGATACTCGGCCTCGGCGAATTGAACGTCCTTTGGCACATCGATCAGAACCGGCCCCGGGCGACCCGAGGTGGCGACGTGAAATGCCTTGTGCAGCGTTTCGCTGAGATGCGCGGTGTCCTTGACCAGCCAGTTATGCTTGGTGCAGGGGCGGGTGATACCGACGGTGTCTGCCTCTTGAAAGCCATCGGTGCCGATCAGAAAGGTCGGAACCTGACCCGAAATCACCACCAGCGGGATCGAATCCAGCAGCGCATCGGTCAGCCCGGTGACCGCATTGGTCGCGCCGGGCCCCGAGGTCACCAGAACCACGCCGGGCTTGCCGGTCGAGCGGGCATAGCCTTCGGCCATATGAACGGCGCCTTGTTCATGGCGCACCAGAACATGGGTGATGTCGTTCTGCTGAAAGATCTCGTCATAGATGGGTAGCACGGCCCCACCCGGATAGCCGAATACGGTATCTACGCCCTGATCTCGCAAGGCTTCGACCACCATTTTCGCACCCGTCATGACTCGGGACATATCCGTGTCTCCCATCGCTGAAAAATAAGGCGCGGAGTTTCGCCGCGCCGCCGCAAACTATGGGCGTGCACCCGCAGCGTCAATGCCCATTCGTGGAGGAAATGACCCGTTTTGGCAATTTTTTGTAATTATGTTGCGAAAAACATGGCGTCTTGGCAACTATTACTCTGGCCGTGGCAGCGAGATTCGCGCGACCTGTTCGACAATGGGATCGACCGACAGCGGATGGGTTTCGCTGCTATGGGTCTGCGGATCGCCAATGTTCTGCCAGACGCCGCCCTTGTAGATCTCCAGCGCCGAGAACCGCGCCTTGTAGTCCATCTTGCGGCTGCCGGGCACCCAATAGCCCAGATAGACATAGGGCAGGCCGGAACTGCGCGCCAATTCGATATGGTCCAGAATGATATGCGTCCCAAGGCTGGCCTGCGCCATGGACGGATCATAAAAGCTGTAGACAAGGCTCAGCCCATCATCCAGCACGTCGGTCAGGCAGACGGCGGCAAGACGATCGACATCCGCATCATGCGCCGTGGGTCCGCGATATTCGATCACCCGGCTTTTGACCGGCGTTTCCTCGACCATCGCGGCAAATTCAAAGATATCCATATCGGCCATGCCGCCATCGGCATGACGCTGGTCCAGATACCCGCGGAACAGTTCATACTGCTCTTCGGTTGCCCAGGCGCTTGTCGACAGCCGGCGCAGCGCGGCATTACGTCGCAGCAACCGCCGTTGCGTCCGGGAGGGCTTAAAATCCGCCACCCGGATGCGCGCCGACATGCAGGCGGTGCAGCTTTCACAACTGGGCCGGTAAAGCACGTTCTGCGAACGCCGAAATCCTTGCCGGGACAGGGCATTGTTCAGCTCTGATGCATTCTCGCCATGCAGCGCGGTGAACAGTTTACGTTCAGCGCGGCCATGCAAATACGGACAGGGCTGCGGGGCTGTCACATAAAATTGCGGTGCATGTGGCAGGGTATGGCGCATCAGCAACCCGCCGCATGAAGCAAGAGAAATTCGTTCGCCATGCACCCTGCCGGACCGCTCCGGCTTCCCATCCGTTTCATGCCATGAGCGAAACCCTAGCAACCTTTCCGCCAAGCGCCAAGCGTTCTTGGGGTTAACGCGAGGCCCGTTGACGCGATTTGGCCGATGGCTAGTGTCGGACCATGGATTTTGTCTCTTCGATCAATCGCCTGCCTCTGGCCCACGATTCGGTTCGCGCCGATGATGCACGCCAGACCCTTGCCGGTCTGCCCGCCGCATTTGTCGATCTTGCGGCAGGGGCGGCGGGCTCGAGCCCCTATCTTGCCGGTCTGATCAACCGCGAAGCCGAGTGGCTGGCCGAGGGTCTGGACCGGCCGGATCTGGTGGTCGAGGAAATGGCCGGTTTCGAAGATCTGGATGCCGATGATCTGGGCGTGGCCTTGCGCCGAGCCAAACGCCGCGTCGCCCTGTATACCGCGCTGGCCGATCTGGGCGGCGTCTGGTCTTTGGAACAGGTCACCGGCGCTTTGTCCGATCTGGCCGACCGCGCCAGCGATCTGGCCCTGCGTGTGCACATCGCGGTCGAGGAAAAGCGCGGCAAGCTGCCAACCGCCCGCGAAGGCACCGACGCGGCTGGACTGTTTGCCCTGGCCATGGGCAAGGGCGGCGCGCGCGAGTTGAACTATTCCTCGGATATCGACCTGATCGTCTTTTACGATGACGAAGCCTACGCGCCCGATGATCGCCACGAGGCGCGCGCCGCCCTGATCCGCGCCACCCGCAAGGCTGCGGCCACATTGTCGGACAATACCGAGCACGGCTATGTTTTCCGCACCGATCTGCGCCTGCGCCCCGATGCGGCGGTGACCCCGGTCTGTATCTCGGCCTCAGCCGCGCTGGCCTATTACGAAGCCGAAGGCCGCACCTGGGAACGCGCCGCCTATATCAAGGCGCGGCCCTGCGCTGGCGATCTGGCTGCCGGACAGCGGTTTCTGGATGAATTGCGGCCCTTTGTCTGGCGCAAGCATCTGGATTTCGCGGCCATTCAGGACGCCCATGACATGCGGCTGCGTATTCGCGACCACAAGGGACTTGGCGGGCGGCTGGAGGTGCCCGGCCACAATATGAAACTGGGACAGGGCGGTATCCGCGAGATCGAGTTCTTTACCCAGACCCGGCAATTGATCGCCGGTGGCCGCGATCCCGATCTGCGCCTGCGTGACACGGTGGGCGGCCTGACGGCGCTGGCGGAAAAGGGCTGGGTTCCGCCCGAGGCGGCAGCCGATCTGGTGGAACATTATCGACAGCACCGCGAGGTCGAACACCGTATCCAGATGGTGAATGACGCCCAGACCCACACCCTGCCCAAGGATGACGAAGGCCTGACGGTGATCGCGCAGCTGATGGGGCAGTCGGATGTCGCGGCGTGGTCGGATAACCTGAAATCCCGTCTGGTGCGCGTGCATGAACTGACCGAAAGCTTCTTTGCGCCCGGCGATACCGGCGAGTTGCCTGACCTGTCCGAAGAAGCCGAAAAGATCATTGCGCGCTGGTCCGAATATCCGGCGCTCAGATCGGATCGGGCGCGGGCGATCTTTCGCCGCGTCCAGCCCGAGTTGTTGGCGCGGATGAAACGTGCGTCCCATCCCGACGAGGCGCTGGCCCGTTTCGACAGTTTCCTCTCTGGCTTGCCTGCCGGGGTGCAGCTGTTTTCGCTGTTCGAGGCCAATCCGCAACTGATCGAACTGATCGTCGATATCTGCGGCACCGCACCGGGGCTGGCTGGTTATCTGTCGCGTCATCCGGCGGTGCTGGACGCGGTCCTGGTCGGCTCTTTCTTTGCGCCATGGCCGCGTGCGCAAGGCTTGCAGGAAAGCCTGACCCGCGCCTTGCGTGCGGCGCTGGATGCCCCCGATGGCGGCTATGAGCGCGCCTTGGATGCCGCCCGGCGTTGGGCGCATGAATGGCATTTCCGCGTTGGCGTGCATCTGCTGCGCGGTCTGATCGATGCCGATGAGGCGGCGGTGCAATATGCCGATCTGGCCGATGCGGCGATTGCGGCGCTGTTTCCTGCAACCGCCGAGGAATTCGCCCGCCGCCATGGTCCCTTGCCCGGACGCGGGGCCGTGGTTCTGGGCATGGGGTCGCTTGGGGCAAGGCAGTTGAACACAGGCTCGGATCTGGACCTGATCGTGATCTATGACGCAGACGGCGAAGACAGTTCCGAGGGGCCGCGTCCGCTTGCCGTTCGGCCCTATTATGCGCGGCTGACGCAGGCGATGATTACCGCCGTCTCGGCGCCCACAGCCGAAGGGCGGCTTTACGAGGTCGACATGCGCCTGCGACCCTCGGGGCGTCAGGGACCTGTTGCGACCAGCATCGGCAGTTTCGAGAACTATCAGATGACCGAAGCCTGGACATGGGAGCATCTGGCCCTGACCCGCGCGCGCCCTGTCGCCTTTGCGGGTGGCGACGGCGCGGAGCTGGCCGATCGGATCGAGGCCCTGCGGCTAGAGGTTCTGCAAGAGCGCGGCACCGATCCTCGCGTCATGCCCGATCTGGCCGAGATGCGTGACCGCATCTTTCGCGCCAAGGCGCAGGACGGCGAATGGGAGGCCAAGATCGGCCCGGGTCGTCTGCAGGATATCGAGCTGCTGGCGCAGTCCTTTGCCTTGCGCGGGGCGGAACCTGCACGCGGGGCCGCAGCGCAGATCCGCGCCGGCAAGAAAGCCGGGTTGATCGAGGCCGAACAGGCCGACCGTCTGCTTTCGGCGCATCGTTTCCTGTGGCGACTGCATGCTGCGGGGCGTCTGCTGACAGACCGGCCGCTGAACATGACAGAGCTCGGCGTGGGCGGTCAGGATCTGCTGCTGCGCGAAACCGGCTGCGATACGCTGGATCAACTGGCCGCGCGGCTGTCAGAGCTGTCGGCTGAGGCTGCGCAGATCATCGCGGAACAGTTGCCCGCGTCCAGTGAGGCTGAGTGATGATCTGCCGGGTCGGTTGGCGGGTCGGATAGCCGGAAAGATCAGGGACGGCCGGTAGATTGCCGCCCGCCTAAAGCCGCCGCCTTGCCCGCAGCGCCGCGCTGATGGTCCCGTCATCCAGATAGTCCAGCTCACCGCCGATGGGAACGCCCTGGGCAAGGCCGGTCACGGTCACGCCGGTGCTGTCCAGCGCATCGGCGATGTAATGGGCGGTGGTCTGGCCGTCGACGGTCGCGTTCAGCGCCAGGATCACCTCGGTCGCCCGTTCGCGCTGGATGCGGTCGACCAGGTTGGGGATGCCCAGATCCTCGGGGCCGATTTCGTCCAGCGCCGACAGTGTGCCACCCAGCACATGATACCGGCCTTTGAAAGCATGGCCGCGTTCCAGCGCCCAAAGATCGGCGACATCCTCGACCACGCAGATCTCGCCAGTTGCGCGGTCAGGATCGGCGCAGATCGCGCAGGTGTCGCGGTCTGTGATATTGCCGCAGGTCATGCACTCGCGCGAATGCTGGGCCACGCTGTCCAGCAGTTGCGCCAGTTGCGCCATCTGGCCTGCGCGCTTGCGGATCAGATGCAGCACGACACGGCGGGCCGAACGCGGCCCAAGGCCGGGCAGGCGGCTCATCAGCGCGATCAGCGCCTGAATGTCGTCGCTGCCCTCGGCCATCCGGTCAGAACGGCAGCTTCATATCGGCAGGCAGGCCCAGTTCCTGGGTGATCCGCGACATTTCCTGCTGGCTGCGATCCTGCGCGCGACGCTGCGCATCCTTGATCGCCGCCAGGATCAGGTCCTCGACCACCTCTTTTTCCGAGGCGACAAAGATCGAGGGATCGATCTCCAGCGCCGTCAACTCGCCCTTGGCGGTTGCGGTTGCCTTGACCAGACCAGCGCCGGATTCGCCGGTGACCTTGATGGCCTCCAGATCTTCCTGCATCTTCTGCATCTTGTCCTGCATGTCCTTGGCGCTCTGCATCATCTTGGCCATGTCGCCAAAGCCGCCCAAACCTTTCAGCATCTCATACCTCGTCCTCGAAAGGGTCCCATTCTTCGACCTCGGCTACCACGCCATCGACCGTCTCATGCAGGGATGTAGCGTCTGGTTCCGGTGATTCAACCGCCTCTGGCAGGATGGTGACCTTGACCGGTCCGGCAGAGGGAAAGGCCTGATAGATGGCCTTGACCACAGGCAGATCCATCGCATCGGCTTCGTCCTGACGCTGGCGGGCGGCTGTGGTCTCGGCGATCGTGGCTGCGCCGCCGGTATTGACCACGCTGACACCCCAACGCTGGCCGCCGGTCCAACCGCGCAGCCGGTCAGCCAGTCGCTGCGCCAGATCGCGCGGCGCGTCGCCACTGGGCTGGAACTCTATCCGACCGGGGGAATAGCGGACCAGCGCGACGTGATTTTCGACCTGGGTCAGCAGGACCATGTCGCGCATGCGGCGGATCAACTCTACGACCGACTGAAAATCCGGATAGGCCTCGAACGCCTCGGGCGACAACGCCAGCGCGGTGGCCTGACCCGAAGGTTGGGCGGCGATGGCTGAAGGCCGGGCGGCAGCGGACGGCGCCTGCCCTGCAGGTGACGAGCCACCGTTCGATGCAGCCGGCGTTGCGGGCCTTGCGAATTCGCCGGCTGCCTGCGCCTGCTGGACCTTGCGGATCAACGCCTCAGGGTCGGGCAGATCGGCGACATGGGTTAACCGGATGATCGCCATCTCGGCGGACATCATGGCGTTGGGCGCGATCGAAACCTCTTCCAGTGCCTTCAGCAGCATCTGCCACAGGCGCGTCAGCGCCCGCATCGGCAGCTTGTCTGCCAGTTCCTTTCCGCGGGTCCGTTCATCGGGGGAAACGGTAGGGTCTTCCACGGCTTCGGGCGTGATCTTGACCACCGAAATCCAATGCGTGATCTCGGCCAGATCGCGCAGCACGGCAACCGGGTCGGCGCCGTCGGCATATTGCGCGCCCAGTTCGGCCAGCGCCGCTGCCGCATCGCCGCGCAGGATCATCTCGAACAGGTCAATGACGCGACCGCGGTCGGCCAGACCCAGCATGGCGCGCACCTGGTCGGCGGTTGTCTCGCCCGCACCGTGGCTGATCGCCTGATCCAGCAGCGAGGTCGCGTCGCGTGCCGAGCCCTCTGCGGCGCGTGTGATCAGGGCCAGCGCGTCCGCAGTGATCCGGGCGTTTTCCGCTCCGGCGATCTTTTCCAGCAGCGCAATCATCACCTCGGGCTCGATCCGGCGCAGGTCGAAACGCTGGCAGCGCGACAACACCGTGACCGGCACCTTGCGGATTTCGGTCGTGGCGAAGATGAATTTCACATGGGGCGGCGGTTCCTCCAGCGTCTTGAGCAGCGCGTTGAAGGCGCTGGTCGACAGCATGTGAACCTCGTCGATGATATAGATCTTGTAGCGCGCGCTGGCGGCCCGGTAATGCACGCTTTCGATGATTTCGCGGATATCGCCAACGCCGGTGCGCGACGCCGCATCCATTTCAAGAACGTCGACATGGCGGCCTTCGCTGATCGCCACGCAATGTTCGCAGGTGCCGCAAGGCTCGGTCGTGGGGCCGCCCTCGCCATCGGGGCCGATGCAGTTCATGCCCTTGGCGATGATCCGCGCGGTGGTCGTTTTCCCGGTTCCGCGAATGCCGGTCATGATAAAGGCCTGCGCGATGCGGTCGGCGGCAAAGGCATTCTTCAGCGTGCGCACCATCGCATCCTGACCGACCAGATCGGCAAAGGTCTCGGGCCGGTATTTACGGGCCAGAACCTGATAGGCCGCCGGTGCTGTGGTGGAGTCGCCGCTTGTCATTCCAGTATCCGATTGAACCGCGATCAGACCCTAGCGGCTGGTCGCCGGGGCGGCAAGCGGCGCGCGGCCCGGAATTCATCTGGCGGGATGGACGGCCTGTCACGCGGCGGCAAGCCCCGACAAACGCTGGTGCAGGTCGCTGCGCTGCAAATCTGCCTTTGGCCCGCCCATCACAACCGCGCCACGTTCCATCAGCGCAAAGCTGTCGCCCAGATCCCAGGCAAAGTCGAAATATTGTTCGACCAACACGATGGCCATGTCGCCCTGATCGCGCAGCGCGGCGATGACCCGGCCGATCTGGGCGATGATATTGGGCTGGATGCCCTCGGTCGGCTCATCCATCAGCAGGATCTTTGGGCGGATGACCAGCGCACGGGCGATGGCCAGTTGCTGCTGCTGACCGCCGGACAAATCGCCGCCGCGCCGATGCGCCATTTCGGCCAGCACCGGAAAGCTGTCATAGATCTCATCGGGCACCCTACGTTCGCCGCGCGGCAGGCAGCCATAACCGGTTTCCAGATTTTCGCGCACCGTCAGCATCGGAAAGATCGCGCGCCCCTGCGGGACATAGCCCACGCCACGGCGCGCCATATCCTGCGCCGTCACCTTGCACAGCTTTTCGCCCAGAAGGCGCAGCTCGCCATCCGAGCGCGGATGCCGTCCCGCCAGCAGGTTCATCAGTGATGTCTTGCCGACACCATTATTGCCCATGACGCAGGTCACCTGACCGGGATGCGCTGCCAGCGACACCCCATTCAGAATCTGCGAGCCGCCGTAATGCAGGGTCACGTTTTCTGCTTCGATCATCTCAGCGCCCCAGATAAACTTCGATCACGTCGGGATTTGCCGACACATGGTCCAGCGACCCTTCGGCCAGAACCGAGCCCTGATGCAGCACGGTCACCCGACAATTCAGCCGTCGCACGAAATCCATGTCATGTTCGACCACGACCACCGCGCGCGTCTCGGCCAAGCGACGCAATAGGGTGGTCGTCTGTTCGCGCTCGGCCAGGGTCATCCCGGCTGCCGGTTCATCGACCAACAGCAGTTGCGGCTCTTGCGCCAGCAACATTCCGATCTCCAGCCATTGTTTCTGGCCGTGGCTCAACTCGCCCGCCTTGCGGTGCAGGCGATCGCCCAGACCGACCTCATCGGCCAGTTCCGCGATGCGCTTGCCGCTGTCTTCGGTGGGTTTCCAGCGCAGCACCCTGAACGGACCGCGCGGGGCCTTGAGCGCCATGGTCAGGTTATCGGCAAGCGACTGATCCTCGAACACCGTCGGGCGCTGGAACTTGCGGCCAATGCCCGCGCGGGCGATCTGCGCCTCGCTCAGCCTGAGCAGTGAATGCGACATGTCGCCCCACAGCACCTGCCCCTCATCAGGGCGGGTCTTGCCGGTGACGATATCCATAAAGGTCGTCTTGCCCGCGCCATTTGGACCGATCACGGCGCGCAATTCGACCGGGGCAATGGCAAAGGACAGGTTGTTGATGGCCTTGAACCCGTCAAAGCTTTTCGACACGCCTGACACTTCCAGCAGCGTTTTCATGCCTCGGCCTCCTTTTCGCGCAAGGCACCCAGATCGGGGCCAAGATCGTTGCCATGACGGTTTGGCGGGCGCAGATGCTTGGCGGCATCGATGATCGAGGACAGCCCGCGCGGTGCAAACAGTGTGACCAGCACGAAGGACAGGCCCAGCAGCACCTGCCACCAATCGACCCAATCGACCGTGTAAAAGCCAAGGTTCAGGTCAGGCGCGCGTCCGCCGGTGAACCAGCTTGACAGCAGCGACACGACGACCGCGCCGATCACCGCGCCATAGAGACGCCCCCGCCCGCCGATGGCCACCCAGACGGCGAGATAGATAGAGGCGATGGGCGCCAGTTCCGCCGGGTTGATGATGCCCGCCTGCGGATAATAGAGCGCGCCGGCCACCGCGCAGATCATGGCCGAGACGGTGAAGACCGTCAGCTTGTAGGCTTCGACCGAATAACCCAGAAACCGCACGCGGCTTTCATCGTCGCGGATGGCGCGGATGACGCTGCCGAACTTGCCGCCGACCAGCCATGCGGCAAAGACATAGGCCAGCCCCAGTGCCGTGGCAGAGGCCCAGAGAAACCAGATCGAGATATCGGATTGCGGCGCCTGGGTCAGCCCGGGGATGTTCTGCAGCCCCGACAGCCCGTTATTTCCGCGAAAGCCGCTGTCGTTCTGGTACAGCCACAGCGCCAGCGCCAGCGTCATCGCCTGCGTCAGGATCGACAGGTAGACGCCATTGACGCGCGACCGAAAGGCCAGCCAGCCAAAGACAAAGGCCAGAATACCGGGCACCGCAAGCACCAGCAACAGTTGCACCGGCAGGCTGCCCGCAAAGGTCCATGTCAGCGGCAGATCAGCCGAGCCGACGACGCCAAATATCTGGCCCGAGATACCGTCACGGATTTCCGCAGGCGTGGGCGGGATCTGTGCATTCATCAGTGTCGCCGTGATGATCTCGCCGGTGCGCGCATACATCAGCCACTGGCCGATCATATAGCCGCCAAGTGCAAAAAAAGCCATGTGACCAAGCGACAGGATGCCTGCGTAACCCCAGACCAGATCCATCGCCAGCGCCGCCAGCGCAAGGCAAAGTGTCTTGCCCAATGTCTTGACCATCGAGGTCGGGATCGCGCCGGTGCCGTAAGCCTCGGACAGGACGGTGACGGTGATCGTGAACAGCGCCAGAATGGCCAGAAAGATCAGGACCGAGGGGTTTTTTCTGATGAACATGGCTCAGGCCTCTGCCGCGCGGCCTTTTTGCGGCATGATGCCGCGTGGCCGGAACTGGATGAAGATGATGATGAACAGGATCATGTAGGTCTGGGCGGCCAGCGTATTGGCCGGGTTCAACACCTCGATCCCCTTTTGCAGCCCGCCGATCAGTGCGGCACCGGCAAGCGTGCCCCAGATATTTCCGACACCGCCGACAACCACCGTCATGAAGCTTTGCACGATATAGTCCTGCCCCAGTTCGGACGTGACCTTGGCAAAGAGCCCGATGGCGACGCCGGCAATGCCCGCGATGCCCGAACCCAGACCAAAGGTCATCATCGCCACCCGATCGGGATTGATACCCATGGATGCGGCCATGCCGGGGTTTTGGGTGACGGCGCGGACTTGCAGCCCCAGCCTCGTGCGGTTCATCACAAAGAGGAACAGCCCCAGAAACACCAGCGCCAGCACAAAGATCGCCACCCGGATCGAACTGATCGAGACGACCTCGCCAAAGCTGATCGACCCCTCCAGCCAGGCTGGAGCCGTCAGCGGGCGGGCCTGCGTGCCAAAGATGTTCTTGGCGATCTGTTGCAGCGCGATGGACACACCGAAGGTGGCCAGCAGGGTTTCCAGCGGGCGATTGGCCAGATGCCTGATCACCAGCTTGTAGAGCAGCACCCCGGCAAGGAAGGTCACCGCAAAAGCCAGCGGCAGGGCCACGATCAGCGATGTCGTGCGATCACTGATGACCGTCTGCACGACATAGCCGGTATAGGCGCCCATCATGATGAATTCGCCATGCGCCATATTGATGACGCCCATCACACCAAAGGTAATGGCCAGCCCGATGGCGGCCAGAAAATAGATCGAGGCCAGCGACAGCGCATCCAGCGCCACATCCACCGCCTGCAGCGAACCTTCGCGGACCGACATGCCGCGCAGGGCGGCGCGGGCCGCATCGGTGACCTCCGTCGCAGGTTCGGCGTAAAGGTTGGCAAAGACGTTTGCCTCTAGTGACGCGGTTACGTCGTCTGCCGTTGCGGCTGTCTCGACCATTCCTGTCGCAACCAGCGCGGCATAGGCATCGTCACGGCGGGCGGGATCGGTCAGCTGCGCCACCGGCACGCCACCGACCGTGCCGCCCTGAATGTGCTGCGACAGCGTGGCCTTGATATCGGCGGCGCTGGGTCGGGCAGGGGCCAGCCCGGCATCGACCAGCAGCGCGTAGGCGTCGCTGCGGGGCAGGTCGTCGCTGCCCGGTGTCAATGCGGCGGCGATATTGGCATGGGCGGGCAGGTCGGGCCCGGCAAAGCGTGTCGAGGTCAACAGCGGGTTCAGCACCGCCTGATAATCCGTGCCGGTGTCGCCGCCAAAGCTGTCGATGGCGTCCAGCCGGGCCTGGGTATCGGCGTCGAATGTGATGGTCAGCAGCCGTTCCAGCCGGTCCCGGCGCGCGGCCATCGACGGATCGGGGTCGGGTGCGTCCAGTTGCGCCGCACGCAGCGCCTGCAGGTGGCTTGCCTCTGGTCGGCGGGCGATTGCATCCAGCGCGTCGCGACGCCTTGTCGCATCGGGGTCGGTCAGTTGGAACTGCACCAGCGTCGCCCCGATCAAGCCGCGCACGCCAGAGTTCGGCCGCAGGGCACTGACATCGCCTGTGACGGGGGCGCCTGTCACCGCATCGGTCAAACCATCGCCATCGATGATGACAAAGCGGTCGCCCACCATGCCCAGTCGGCGATCGGCCCAGGCCTCCAGCAAGTTGGCAGCCTCCGGGCCGATGGCGGCCAGTTCCTCGATCACCGGACCGATTGTCTGGCGCGACGGCTTGGCGATCTGGTCGCGATTGGCATCCAGAACCGCTGTCAGATCCTGTGCCCCAACGGGCGTGCCGATCAACAGCAGCATGATAAGAATAAGGTGACGCATCTGTTCCGCTCGAAAGGATTCATGGGGCGGCGGCCCAGGACTGCCGGGCCGCTGCCATTGGTGTCAGTAGTTCGACTGGACCTGCACGCAGCTATCGGTCTGCGTGTTCCACATGCCGCAGTCCTTGCCCGGCCAGTCCGAATCCAGCACCGCGCTGTCAGGCAGGAAATCTGTCCAGGCATCACCCGGCACCGGGTCGGTTTCGCTGACGATATCGAACTGCCCGTCATCGCGGATCTCTCCGATCAGCACGGGCTTGGTCAAGTGATGGTTCGGCAGAACCTCAGCGGTGGAGCCGGTCAGGTTTGGCACCTCGACGCCCACAATGGCGTCCAGCACGGCATCGGTATCGGTGCTGCCGGCCTTTTCGACGGCGGCGACCCATGCGTTGAAGCCGATTATCGTGGCTTCCATCGGATCGTTGGTCACGCGCGTGCTATCGCCGGTAAAGGCGTGCCATTCCTCGATGAAGGCGGCATTTTCGGGCGTGTCTGCGGTTTCAAAATAGTTCCAGGCGGCCAGATGGCCGACGAGGTTCGCGGTATCCAGCCCCGACAGTTCCTCTTCGCCAACCGAGAAGGCCATGACTGGGATGTCGTCTGCCGAAACGCCGGCTGCTGCCAATTCCTTGTAAAAGCCGATATTGGCGTCGCCATTGATGGTCGACACCACGCCCACCTGCTTTCCGTCATTGGACAGCGCCACCACGTCGGCAACGATCCTGGACCAGTCGGAATGCCCAAATGGGGTGTAGTTGACGAAGATATCGTCGGGTGCGATGCCCTGATCCTTGAGATAGCTTTCCAGAATGGTGTTCGTGGTGCGCGGGTAAACGTAGTCCGTGCCCAGCAGCGCCCATTTCTCGACGCCCAGCTCATTGGTCATGTATTCGACGGCGGGGATCGCCTGCTGGTTCGGCGCGGCGCCGGTGTAGATCACATTCTTTGACGACTCCTCGCCCTCATATTGCACCGGATAGAACAGCAACCCGTTCAGTTCCTCGATCACCGGCAGCACCGATTTGCGGCTGACGCTGGTCCAGCAGCCAAAGATGGCATCGACCCCCTCGACCGAGATCAGCTCTCGCGCTTTTTCGGCAAATAGCGGCCAGTCCGAGGCCGGATCGACGACGACTGCCTCGATCTGCTTGCCCAGAATACCGCCTTTGGCGTTTTGCTGATCAACCAGCATCAGGACGGTGTCTTTCAGCGTGGTTTCCGAGATCGCCATCGTGCCGGACAGCGAATGCAGCACGCCGATCTTGATCGTGTCATCCTGCGCCCATGCGGCACCGGCAAAGGCAAGGCAGGTGCTGCTGGCCAGCAGGCCCTTCATCAGTCGCGTCATTCTTCATCCCCAGATTTTTGCCAGCAGTCAGCCCACCGCTTTTCCCCATCGGGACGCGGTGATAGTCTGTCGCGGCAACCATGTTGCATCCGTGCGGCGGTGTCGTTTTCCAAGGCGTCTGCCGCCGCACACTTCTGGTCGGTTTTCGACCTTTCGCAGGTGCAGAAAACCGGGGGCGGGTGGCCAAGGCAACGCTGACGCCCAATTTTTCATCGGCCCTGCAAAAACTGATCGTTTTCGCGTCAGTTGGGCTGGCTGGTGGTCACTAAGCGGGCAGCGCGTTTCGCAACTGCGCCTTCAAGCCGCCATCACGGATCAGGAAATCGGCAATCTGCTGAACGCCATCGCCGTTGCGTAGCGCGGCCATGATCACGGGGCGCGACCCGCGCGACGCACGCGCGTCATGTTCCAGCAGGCCGACATCCACACCGACATGGGGCGCAAGGTCGGTCTTGTTCACAACCAGCAGATCCGAACGTGCCAGCCCTGGCCCCTTCTTGCGCGGGATGTCCTGCCCGGCGGCGGTGTCGATCACATAGATCGTCAGATCGGCCAGTTCCGGGCTGAAGGTCGCGGCCAGATTATCCCCACCCGATTCGATCAGGATCAGATCGAGATCTGGAAATTCGGCGTTGAGATCAGCGATGGCAGCCAGATTGATCGACGCATCCTCGCGGATGGCGGTGTGCGGGCAACCGCCCGTCTCGACGCCGCGAATACGCCGCATCGGCAACACCTGAGCACGCATCAGTGCCTCGGCATCCTCGCGGGTATAGATGTCATTCGTCACCACAGCCATCGACAGGCGAGGGGCCAGCAGTCGGGCCAGTTGTTCGGTCAGGGTCGTCTTGCCCGCGCCGACGGGACCGCCGATGCCGACGCGAAGGGGGCCGTTGCTCATGTTCTGAAGATCCTCGTTTCCATCGTTTCATGTCGTGCCGATGCGATCTCGGCCCCGATAGCGCAGCCGCCCAGATCAGCTTCGCAGGCATCTGCCGCGCGGGCAGCAAGCCGCAGGATCGTGGGGGTCAGATCGGACAGAATGCCTTGCCCCTCGCTTTGACCAAGAGGCAGATAACGCACCGCAGCCTGCACCAGGGCCAGGATCTGAGCCTGCAGATACAGCGCGATCACCTCTGCTCGCGACACGGCCAACCCGGAACAGGCACGCCCGACCGCGACGGGCAGCGGCGCGGGTGTCGCATCGCCGCCAACCAGCAGCGCGGCGGTGCGGGAAAAGGCGGCACCTTGTTCGGTGGTTTCGGCCAATCGTTCCGAAGTCAGGCACATGGAAGCGCTCAGATCGGCCAGTGCCGCATGATCCGCATCCGGACGCAAGGCCAAGGAAAGGATCACGGCATCCGACCAGCCGGTGCCGTATTCCAGAATGTCGCCCAGCCAGTCGGCCAGCGACGCGCCATCGGTTACCGCGCCAACATCCATCGCCCATTCCAGCCCCTGTGCATAAGCGAAAGCACCGGTCGGAAATGCCGGAGACAAGAGCTGTACCGCCAAAAGCCGGCCCGTTTCAGTGGCTGTGTCCAAAGGTCCGACCATGTCCATAGGCGCCGCCTTCGGGGTGAAAGGGCGCGAAACTTCGGGTGATGCCAGCGCCCATCTGTTTCAGCATTGCCTCCAGCACCGGATCTGCGCGGATCACCAGATGATCGCCCGCCATCTCGCAGGGGCAGTGTCGGTTGCCGATATGCCAGGCGAGGCGCGGCAGATCGCCCCTGATCAACAGAACCTGCTCGCGCGCCTCGACCACCTCGACGGCGCGCCCATCAGCCAATGCAAAGGCCGCCCCTGCAGGCAGGCTGACCGCCTGGGGCAGATCGACCAGAAAGCCATCACCCGCATCCGTCACCAGGCGTTTGCGGCGCAGGCAGCGCGCGTCGTAATCCAGTACGACCCGCCCGGCAAGTTCGCGGCCATGGCCGGCCTCAAGCACGGCGCCCGCCGTCCCGAGATCTGCCTGTTTCTTCTTCACACAAATATCCATGCCGACCTCAAAACAGGAAATAACGTTGGGCCAGCGGCAATTCGGTTGCCGGCTCGCAGGTCAGCATTTGACCATCGGCGCGCACTTCGTAGGTTTCGGGATCGACCTCGATCACCGGGGTCGCGTCATTCAGCCGCATGTCGGATTTGCCGATGCCGCGCGTGTCCTTGACCGCGACAGCAGCCTTGCCCAGCCCGTCCGTGCACCCCGCCGCCAGACCTGCCGCGCTGACGAAATGCACTGCCGCAGACCCGAGCGCTCGGCCAAGCGCGCCGAACATGGGCCGCGAATACATCGGTTGCGGCGTCGGGATAGAGGCGTTGGGGTCGCCCATCTGCGCCATCACGATCTGTCCGCCGATCAGCGACAGTTCCGGTTTTGCGCCGAAGAATGCCGGGTTCCACATCACCAGATCGGCGCGTTTGCCAACCTCGATGCTGCCGACATGGCCCGAAATTCCATGCGCGACCGCCGGATTGATGGTGTATTTGGCCACATAGCGCCGGGCGCGCAGGTTGTCGTTTGCGCCGGTCTCACCCGCCAGCCTGCCGCGCTGCAGCTTCATCTTATGTGCGGTCTGCCATGTCCGGATGATGACCTCGCCCACACGACCCATCGCCTGACTATCCGACGAAATGATGCTGAACGCACCCAGATCGTGCAGGATATCCTCGGCCGCGATCGTCTCGCGCCGGATGCGGCTTTCGGCGAAGGCCACGTCCTCGGGGATGGCCTGGTCCAGATGATGGCAGACCATCAGCATATCCAGATGCTCTTCAATGGTGTTCCGGGTATAGGGCCGCGTCGGGTTGGTAGAGGACGGAATCACGTTCTGCGATCCGACCACGCGCATGATATCGGGCGCATGTCCGCCGCCCGCGCCTTCGGTGTGATAAGCGTGGATGGTGCGCCCGCCGATCGCGGCCAGCGTATTCTCGACAAAGCCAGATTCGTTCAGCGTGTCGGTATGGATCATCACCTGCACGTCCATATCCTCGGCCACGGTAAGGCAGCAATCGATGGCGCCGGGCGTGGTGCCCCAGTCCTCGTGCAGTTTCAGCGCGCAGACCCCGGCGCGGACCTGTTCGATCAGCGCCTCGGGGCGGCTGGCATTTCCCTTGCCCGCCAGTCCGATATTCATCGGCAAGGTATCGACGGCTTCCAGCATCCGCCGGATGTGCCACGGTCCCGGCGTGCAGGTCGTGGCCAGCGTCCCATGCGCCGGGCCGGTGCCGCCGCCGATCATGGTGGTGACGCCGGAATGCAGCGCGTCGTCGACCTGTTGGGGGCAGATGAAGTGGATATGACAGTCGATCCCGCCCGCCGTCAAAATGCGGCCCTCGGCTGCGATGATCTCGGTTCCGGGGCCAATGATGATATCGACGCCCGGCTGCGTATCGGGATTGCCGGCCTTGCCGATGGCGGCGATGCGCCCGCCGCGCAGGCCCAGATCGGCCTTGTAGATGCCCGACCAGTCAAGGATCAGCGCATTGGTCAGCGCCGTATCCATCGCCCCGCCCTCGCGGGTGATCTGCGATTGCCCCATGCCGTCGCGGATGACCTTGCCGCCGCCGAACTTGACCTCTTCGCCATAGGTGGTCAGGTCGCGTTCCACCTCGATCACCAGATCGGTATCGCCAAGCCGAACCCGGTCGCCCGTGGTGGGGCCGAACATGTCGGCATAGGCCGCGCGCGAGATTTCAACCGCCATTCAAAGCGCCCCCATGACCTGTTGATTGAACCCCCAGACCTGCCGTGCGCCGGCATAGGTGATCAGGCGCACGTCGCGGCGCTGGCCCGGCTCGAAACGGGCGGCGGTGCCTGCGGCGATGTCCAGCCGCATGCCACGCGCTATGGCCCGGTCGAAATCAAGGGCGGCATTGGCCTCGGCAAAGTGATAATGGCTGCCGACCTGAACCGGGCGGTCGCCGGTATTGGCGACCATCAACGTGACCGCCCTGCGGCCTGCATTCAGCGTGATGCTGCCGGCGGCGGGGATGATCTCACCGGGGATCATCGGATCAGCCCGCCACTGCGATGGCCACACCGGACAGGGCAGCGATAAGGCCCGTTCCGCGCAGCAGCAGCGCAGGTAGGCCGCGCCCTGCGGCAAGGCCCGCGCCATGCAGCAGCGCGGTCGCGACCGCAAAGCCCATCGCATAGACAGCCATCCCCGCTGCGGGCCCCTCGGCCCCATGCGCCCATCCATGCGCCGCACCGAAAATCGCGGCCATGCCGATCAGAGCCGTCAATGGCGGGCGCAACGCCAGGGCAGCCGCCGCGCCGATGACGATGACAGAGGCAAGGATTACAGGCTCGACCGCAGGAAATGGCATTCCCGCAAAGCCCGACACACCGCCCAGCAGCATGGCTGTCACAAAGCTGAGCGGCAGCGCCCAGATTGCGCGACCTCCGATCTGCGCGGCCAGCAGGCCAAGGGCGATCATGGCCAGCATATGATCCGCGCCGCTGAACGGATGGGCAAACCCGCCCGGAAAGCTGCCCGCATCATGGCCCGGATGGGCCAGCGCGGCGGTCGGCAGCGCCACAGCGGTGGCGATGGCAAGGATGCGTTTCACGGCGTTCTCCTATCGAATGGGATGGTGGACGGTAACCAGTTTGGTGCCGTCGGGAAAGGTGGCCTCGACCTGGACGGTCTCGATCATCGAGGGGATGCCAGCCATGCACTGATCGGCCGCGATAACCTCTGCGCCCGCAGCCATCAGATCGGCCACGCTGCGACCCTCGCGCGCGCCCTCGACCACGAAATCGGAAATCAGGGCGATGGCCTCGGGGTGGTTCAGTTTGACACCGCGCGCCAGCCGACCGCGCGCCACCATGGCAGCAAGCGAGACCAGCAGTTTGTCCTTTTCGCGTGGTGTGAGGTTCATCGGTTACTCCTGGTTCTGCCAGACGCGGGGCAGGGCGCCGGGGCGCAGCTTCTCGATCAGGCGCAGCATCTGTCGTCGCAGGGGCCAGGCATCCGGTGCCATGCATCGCGCGATCAGCAGACCATCGCGGGCCGAAGCGGCCCCGTTTACGCCCGGTTCATCCAACACCTCGCGCAGTGGCGTCAGCGCATCTGAGGCGGCTTTGCAGACCAGAACCAGCACGGCGACAGCCCGCATTCCGCCCAGCAGGGCTTGGCCGTGGCCTCTCGCCAGCGCCGCATCATCCAGCCGGAACGGGTCCATCACAAGCAGCCGGCCATCGCGTCGGATCGTCCGACGATCCAGCAGCCGCAGACGCGTCACGGTTTCACCCATCGCGGCGCGACCCAGCACAATGATTTCAATGCCCAGATATTCGGAATCAGCCCTCAGATTGACAGTCGTTTGACGCGTCAGCGCCGCACCATCGAACAGGATGGTTTCCTGCGGCAGCCAATCCAGCCTCGCGCCTTGCCCGATTTCCAGATCTACGCGGGCATCTGCGGGCGGGCCGTCAGCGCGATAGGCGCGTTCGGCGGTTTGGGTGGTGGCGGTGGCGCGCTGGCCGTCGCCCAGCCTGACCTGAAATCCCAGCCGATCCCCCGAGGTCAGCCCGCCCGAGGTGTTCAGAAACACGATCTCGGGGTGGGGTCCATGGCAGCGTGGCAGCATCGCCTTGGCCGAGCCTGACTGGTCCAGCTGCGTCAGCCGACCGCCATCAAAGGCGATCCGGGCCAGACCGATGCTGCGTTGATGAGGCATGGCGTCAAACATGTCCCGTGAATTGGCACGGTGTCAGATCGAGGGATAGGATGCCCGGCGATTGCAGATGCGCGCATCAATCAGATTCTGGGCTGCAGCCTGAAATTTGGGCAGCGCGGTTACGATTCAGGCATCTTGTGTCGCTTCGCCCTGCGCGCGGGCAGCATCGCCGCCAGCCAGCCTGCCTTGATCCGGAAAACGCGGTCAGGTCGCGACGCATATGCCGGGTTTCAAGAAGGGCTTGGAATTTTTTAGCGGACCATTTTCTATTAATTAACGGTGAGTGATATTGAAATGTCCGAAATATATAAAATGGTCGCGCCGGGAACGCCGATATATATCAAGCCCTGAAACGGTCAGCATTTTCAAGAATGGGGTTTGTTTGAGTTTCTGAGATCGACGGCAGCGCGATCGAACAGCGTTCTCCAAGGCGAGGCAGGCCGGTGGGCGATAGGCAGGGACAGCGGTTCTGACGAGCGTTAAGTTCGTCCATCGCCGCGGCTTGCGCATCTTTGCCTGCGCAAGTGACCGCATTTCCGACTGCGCCGACCCGGCCAGGAGGCGTTGCGCGAAATGCCCCTTCCCGCGCGCGCCAAGCCCTTGTATAGCCCCGCTATGACCGACCTTGATCTCATCCGAAATTTCTCGATCGTGGCCCATATCGACCACGGAAAATCCACGCTGGCCGACCGGCTGATCCAGCTGACGGGCACTGTCGCCGAGCGCGACATGAAAGCCCAGATGCTTGACAGCATGGATATCGAACGCGAACGCGGCATCACGATCAAGGCCAACACCGTTCGCATCTCCTATCCGGCCAAGGACGGGCAGACCTATATCCTCAACCTGATCGACACGCCGGGCCATGTCGACTTTGCCTATGAGGTCAGCCGCTCGATGCGCGCGGTCGAAGGCAGCCTGCTGGTGGTCGATGCCACGCAAGGCGTCGAGGCGCAGACGCTGGCGAACGTCTATCAGGCCATCGACGCCGATCACGAAATCGTCCCCGTCCTCAACAAGATCGACCTGCCCGCCGCCGAACCCGACCGCGTCAAGCAACAGATCGAGGATGTGATCGGCATCGATGCCTCTCAGGCGGTGCCGATCAGTGCAAAGACCGGACTGGGCATTCCCGATGTTCTTGAGGCCATCGTCACAAGGTTGCCTGCGCCCAAGGGCGACCGCGACGCGCCTCTCACCGCGATGCTGGTCGACAGCTGGTATGACGCCTATCTGGGCGTTGTGGTCATGATCCGGGTGATGGACGGCACCATTCGCAGGGGCGATCAGGTCAAGATGATGCAGACCGGCGCGACCTACAAGCTGGACAAGCTGGCCGTGCTGACCCCCGCGATGAAAGACATCGCGGAGTTGGGGCCGGGCGAGATCGGCGTGTTCACCGCATCCATCAAACAGGTGCGCGACACCCGCGTCGGCGACACGATCACCCATGAGCGCAAGCCCGCACAGCGCGCCCTGCCGGGTTTCAAACCCGCGCAGCCGGTGGTGTTTTGCGGCCTCTTTCCCGTCGATGCGAATGATTTCGAAACCCTGCGCGACGCCATCGAGAAACTGGCGCTGAACGATGCCAGCTTCAGCTATGAGATGGAAACATCCGCCGCACTTGGCTTTGGCTTTCGCTGCGGTTTCCTTGGGCTGCTGCACCTTGAGGTGATCCGCGACCGGCTGGAACGCGAATACGATCTGGACCTGATCACCACCGCGCCCTCGGTTGTGTTCAAGCTGCATATGCGCGACGGCGAGATCCGCGACCTGCACAATCCCGCCGACATGCCCGATCTGACGCTGGTCGACCACATCGAGGAACCGCGCATCAAGGCGACCATCATGGTGCCCGACGAATATCTGGGCGATGTGCTGAAGCTGTGTCAGGACCGCCGTGGCATCCAGCTGGACCTGACCTATGCCGGCAGCCGCGCGATGGTCGTCTATGACCTGCCGCTGGCCGAGGTGGTGTTCGACTTTTACGACCGGCTGAAATCGGTGACCAAGGGCTATGCCTCGTTCGATTACCAGATCAGCGAATATCGCGAGGATTTCCTGGTCAAGATGTCGATCCTTGTGAACGACGAACCCGTCGACGCGCTGGCGCTGATGGTTCACCGCGACCGCGCCGAGGCGCGCGGCCGCGTCATGGTCGAAAAGCTGAAAGAACTGATCCCGCGCCACATGTTCAAGATCCCGATCCAGGCGGCAATCGGTTCCCGCGTGATCGCGCGCGAAACCCTGTCAGCGATGCGCAAGGATGTGACCGCCAAATGTTATGGCGGTGATGCCACGCGCAAGAAAAAGCTGTTGGAAAAGCAGAAAGCGGGCAAGAAGAAGATGCGCCAGTTCGGGAAAGTAGAGATCCCGCAGACGGCGTTCATTCAGGCATTGAAGATGGAGTGATCGGACCGCCGGAGCAAGCCGTGTGAAAACGGCCCGGCGGACCGTTTCCGAGGCTAAGATGGTTCTTGTCCACAGCCCATCCCGCCACGCCCAAGCGCGACGTGTGAACGGTCAGCGACAATCCGCATGCAGACGCTCAGTTCCTGCGCGAACCGGGGAACCAGACCTGCATCCAGCCGTCGATCCAGGCGCGTTGCCATTCCTGCATCAACTCGGTCTGGGCCTTGTTCATCTCGGCCATCATGACGCCACGGGTGGCATTGGTCATGCTGTTGGCGGCCGACAGCCATGCGCTCATCCAGGGGTTTTTCATGAGATGCTCTCCGCGTGATCAGCAGGGGGAATTTCCCCGGCATTGGCAGCATATCACAAGCTTGAGGGCAGAGGGTAGATGCTGATGACGGTTCCAAGCGGCTTGCGGCCGATGCGGCAAGAAAATGCCCTCTGCAAACCAATGCAGAGGGCAAAACCGGTCAAAAAAGCAATCGTGGTTTACTCGGCGGTGATCGTGACCATCACCAACTCGTCGTTGAGGCGGATCGGGCCGTCTTCGGTGGCGCCAAGCGTGTATTCAAACCCGCCCGTGGTCATACCGCCGTCTTCGCCATGGACCATCAGCATCAGCATGTCGCCGCTGGCGACGTCTTCGGTCAGAATCGCTGCGACATCAGCGGTTTCACCCTCGCGGATGGGGGCGTAACCGACGACGGGGCCCGGCTTCATCTCGGCATCGGTGCGATGCACGACCAGCCAGCCATTCGCGGGTGCGACGACTTTGGTGGCGCTGACGACACCGTTGGCGACGCTTTGATCAGCGGCTTCAACCATCGGGGTCATGTCCTGCGCAAAAGCAGTGGTGGCAAGGCCAGTGGCCAGGGCGGCAATTGCAAAAACTTTCATATCATCCTCCATTAGATGCTGACCAAATCTGGCCAGTTACTCCTATGCACGGAATGTGGCGCGCTAAGTTGCGGGCGCTGACGGTTTCGTGATCAGGTGGCGTTAACGCCGCATTAACCCTGACACGATAATGCTGGCGGCCATGCGCTATTGGCTTTCCCTGCTGCTTATTCTTGCTGCCTGCGATAGGCCGCATCCCACCATGATGGGTGCGGTGCGCCATGAGGTCACGATCGAGGGCATTCGATTTGTGGTCTTTCAGAAAGGAAGTGAGGCAGAGGTGCTGCGCATGGGCTATCTGACCCGCAGTCAGCGCGGTGCGGTCCCGGCGTTGATGGTGCGGGCCGTGGCCCAGACGACAGGCTGCCGCGTGATCCCCGACAGCCTGCGCACCCGCATTCCGGGCGATACCGGCGAGGCGATGGTCGATCTGGACTGCTAATCCTGCGGCAGAAAATCCGCGATGGCTTCGGCTGTCTCGGCGGGCTTGTCGCCATGCAGCCAGTGATCGGCGCCTTCGATACGCTGGATTTTCGCCTGCGGGAACAGCCGCATGATTTCGGCCTCTCCGTTCGCATCGACATAATCGGACTGTGCGCCAGCCAGGCACAGAACCGGGCCAGAGAAATTGCCGGCTGTCACCTGATCGTCCGGCCAGCCGACCAATTTGTCCATCTGGTCGCGCAGCACCTTGAGGTTCAATGTCCAGCGCGGCGGCTGTGACTTGAGATCAAGCGATTGCAGGAAGAACGCGCGCAGGCTGGGGGCGTGCAAGGTTTCGGCCAGCCGGCGGTCAGCCTCTGATCGGCGGTCGACACCGCTCAGATCCAGTGCCTCCATCAGGTCGATATAGCCGCTTTGGTCATGGGTATAGGCAACCGGTGCGATATCCATCACCACCAGTCGATTGACCAGATCGGGCTGGGTCAGTGCCAGCATCATCGCGGCCTTGCCGCCCATGGAATGGCCAATCACATCAGCCTGACCGCCATTCGCCTCGATCACCTGTGCCAGATCATCCGCGAGTGCGGCGTAGCTGTGATCATCGTCGTGAAAACTGTCGCCATGATTGCGCATGTCGACGCTGATCACCCGGCGTCCTTCGTCCAGGCGTCGGGCGATTCCACCCAGATTGCGTCCCTGTCCGAATAGCCCATGAGCCAGCAGGATCGGCGTGCCGGGCCCGTCGCCCGATATCGTTGTATTCAGCATCATGGGCGGCACCATAGACCGGCTGGCGCCGGCCTGCCAACGCGTTTATGGTCCCGCTCATGAGCAGGATTGCCGAAACACCCGATGATATCCGCGAGATGGCCGATGAGGTCGCGCGTCTGATGGTCGATCGCTTTGGCGGCGCGCGCCGGGGCGAGTTTCCGTCGCTGACTGATATGATCCGTCGACGCGGCGGGGCGCTGCCGCGCAGGCTGCGGGGGCAGGCGCGACAGTTGGCCAAGGCCGATCAGATGGTGGCCCAACCGCGTGCTGCGCTGCAGATGGACAAGCGGTCTGCATCGCGCGCTCATGCGGCGCTGTTGGCTCATCTGCGACCACTTGGCAGCGTCAGTCGGTGGAAGAACCGAACGGTGAATTTCGCGGCTTCGGTCGCGCTTGGTCTGCTGGTTCTGGCGGCTGTGGTGATCTG
This sequence comes from Paracoccus tegillarcae, assembly GCF_002847305.1. NCBI lineage: Bacteria > Pseudomonadati > Pseudomonadota > Alphaproteobacteria > Rhodobacterales > Paracoccaceae > Paracoccus > Paracoccus tegillarcae. The sequence continues at coordinate 3,048,723 of NZ_CP025408.1, forward strand.
GGTGATGGTGCGGCGCGGTCATTTATGACCGCTGGCGCGGCCAGTGTCACGGTGACAAAGCTGACATAAAGCAGCAGATACCACGACCCCATCTTGGCAAAGCTGACCATCTGCGCCTCATGCTGCCCGGCATATAGCCATGTGCCCGAACGCGTTCCGATATTCTCGGCGATCCACAGGAACAGGCTGGACAGGCCTGCCGCCAGAACCAACGGCATCCGGTAATAGCTGGTCAGCCTGAACCAGACCCATGTACGTCCATAGATGGCGATGGTCGCGGCAAACAGCAGCCAGCGGATGTCGGGCAGGAAATGATGCGCGAAGAAGTTCACATAGATTGCCACCGCCAGCCCGACCGTCAGCCAGAACGGCGGATAGGGCCGAAAGCGCATGTCAAAGATGCGCATCGCGCGGGCCATGAACGACCCGACGCTGGCATACATGAATCCCGAAAACAGCGGCACGCCCTCGATCCGGAACAGCGCGGCTTCGGGATAGGACCATGATCCGGCCCAGGTCTTGAACAGCTCCATCGCGGTGCCGGTCAGGTGAAACAGCAGGATCACCCGCGCCTCGGCCCAGCTTTCCAGCCGAAAGATCAGAAACAGCGCCTGCACCGAGATCGCAAAGAGAAAGAGCGCATCATAGCGTTCAACGGGCCAACCCGGCTGCCAGATGGACTTGCTGACCAGAATGGCGATCAGCAGCAGCCCGCCAAACAGCGCGGCCCAGCCCATTTTCAGCGTGAACATCGCCAGATCGACAAGAGGGCCGGGCAAACGGGCGCGTGCCCAATCGCCAAGCCTGCGTTCAAGGCTGCGGGTCGTGTTGACCCGCAGATCAGGCGCCGTCACATGCCCTCATAAAGATGGAAGCGGGCGCAAAGTTCGGCCACCTCGGCCTTCACCTTGTCCTCGACCGCGGCATTGCCGTCTTCGCCATTGGCGGCAAGCCCGTCGACAACTTCGGTGATCCAGCGCGCGATCTGGCGGAACTCGTCTTCCTTGAAACCGCGCGTGGTGCCTGCCGGTGTGCCAAGGCGGATGCCCGAGGTCACGAACGGCTTTTCAGGATCAAACGGCACGCCGTTCTTGTTGCAGGTGATATGTGCGCGGCCCAAGGCGGCCTCGGTTGCCTTGCCGGTCACGCTTTTGGGGCGCAGATCGGCCAGCATCAGGTGGTTGTCGGTGCCGCCCGAGACGATGTCGATGCCGCCCTTCATCAATTCATCCGCCATTGCCTGCGCGTTCTTGACGACCTGGGCTGCGTAATCCTTGAAGCTGGGGTCCAGCGCCTCTTTGAACGCCACGGCTTTGGCGGCGATGACATGCATCAGCGGGCCGCCCTGCAGGCCGGGGAACACGGCCGAGTTGATCTTCTTGGCAATGTCGGGGTTGTTGGTCAGCACCATGCCGCCGCGCGGACCGCGCAGTGATTTATGCGTGGTGGTGGTGACGACGTCGGCATGGGGCAGGGGCGAGGGGTGCTGCCCGCCTGCGACCAGACCAGCGATATGAGCCATGTCGACCATCAGATAGGCGCCGACCTCGTCCGCGATCTTGCGGAAGGCCGCCCAATCCCAGACGCGGCTATAGGCGGTGCCGCCAGCCACGATCAGCTTGGGCTTGTTCTGGCGGGCGGATTCGGCAATCGCCTCCATATCCAGCAGTTGATCCTGCTTGCGCACGCCGTAGCTGACCACGTTGAACCACTTGCCCGACATGTTCACGGGCGAGCCGTGGGTCAGGTGACCGCCAGAGTTCAGGTCCAGCCCCATGAAGGTGTCGCCGGGCTTCAGCAGCGCCAGAAAGACCGCCTGGTTCATCTGGCTGCCGCTGTTCGGTTGAACGTTGGCGAATTCGCAGTTGAACAGTTCTTTGGCCCGGTCGATGGCCAGGTTTTCCACGATATCGACATATTGGCAGCCGCCGTAATAGCGCTTGCCCGGATAACCTTCGGCATATTTGTTCGTCAGAACGCTGCCTTGCGCTTGCAGCACGGCGCGGCTGACGATGTTTTCCGATGCGATCAGTTCGATTTCGTCGCGCTGTCGGCCCAGTTCCTGACCAATGGCCTTGGCGATCGCGGGATCGCTGTCGGCCAGCGCTTCGGTAAAGAAATCATGTGTCTGGTTGTTCATCTGCTGTCTCCCGGATCGACTGCTGCTGTCGCCGTCTCTTTAGCCGAGTGCCGCGGGTGTATAAACAGCGAATCCGACCTGAAACGGGCAGGAAGCGGTATCGCGCGTCAGTGCAGGCGTTCGGAGGGCAGAAACTGCGAAACCAGCCAGCCCATCATGATGCCGATCACCAGGGGCAGCGGGGCGAGATTGGTGACCATGAAGATCAGCACCAGCAACACGACCAGCGGCTTGTTCATGCCGACCGTGCAGCAGGCAGCCACCCCGGCGGCGGCGGCGAGGCCCAGATCCATGCCGGGGATCATCGCGGCCAATGCAGCCCCCGCGGCAGCCCCGCCCATGGCCAGCGGCATGATCGGCCCGCCCAGCCATTTCGATGACAGGCACAGCGCCAGTGCCAGGACCTTCAGCAGCGCCAGCAGGACAAGATAGCCGGCCCCAAGGGCAGTGCCATGCTCTGACAGATGCGCCAATTCGTGCTGGCCGTTGAAACGCAGCACCGGGAAAGTCGCAGCCAACAGCGCAAAAACCGCCGTGCCCACGATCACCTGCAACCGGACATCGCGCGAGATGGCGCGTAGCCCGTGCGAAAACCAGTGCAGTCCACCGACATAAACGGCACCCGCCAGTGCGCCTGCCAGCCCTGCCGCAAGCGCGTGCAGCATTTGCAGCGGGGAAAAGGGCAGCGTGGTCGCCGGCAGCGGAATGCGCATACCGGGCCCATCGGGCAGAACCATGCCGGCCAGCATGATCCCGGCCAGCCCGGCCAATGCTGCCAGAACTAGCAGCGGCCAGGGCGCATCGGGGCCGTCATTGGTATAGCTGGCCGCACCGGGGGGTGAGCCATACAACCCGCCAAGCGCCCCTGCGGCACCGATCTGGCCGATCAGCTGCGCCTCTTTTACGTCCTGCGCAATCCGCATTGAAATCAGCGCCGACAGCTCGGCCACCACTGCAAGAATGCCTGCCTCGGGGCCGATCGCGCCGCCGAAGCCGACCGAGACGATCCCCAATGCCGCCATGGATGCCGCCTTGCTGGGTGGCGCGCGCGCGCCTTCACGGCTTTGGTCAAGCTGGGTGTCGAAATCGTCGTCGGGAATGCGAAAGCGCAGCACGGCGATCAAGGCGCCGCCCGCCAGAATGGTCAGCGCGATCCGCAATGCACCCGGTTCACCGAACCAGATCAATTGCTCAAACGCGTGCATCAAGGTCAGGACGATTGCCGTCACCATGCCAGCCGCGAGCCCCAGCAGAACGGAGGTCAGAATTGGGCGCGTCATCACATCCCTCGCTTTGCAGTCTTTTTCCTGATTATGGCAAAGAATCGTGCCGGCGAACATAACCCCTTATCGGGGCTTGCCATCCTGCCCTGCAGCAGAAAAGCTGAGCGGGGATTTCGAGGGCGGTGAAAGCGATGCGCAATATCATGTTCGTGGCAAGCGAGACGCCGGTGGCGCAGGACTCGCTGGCGCGGCTGACAGAGCGTTATGGTCAGGTGTCGCTTGATCAGGCCCAGGTAATTGTGGCGCTTGGCGGCGATGGTCTGATGCTGGCCACCTTGCATCGCAACACGGGCCTGCCGGTCTACGGCATGAACCGCGGCACCATCGGCTTCATGATGAACGACTTTTCCGAAAACGACCTGCCTGATCGCATCGCCCGGGCCGAGCCCACGGTGACCAACCCGCTGGCGATGCTGGCGGGTTCGGCAGACGGGCGCGAACAGCGCGCGCTGGCCATCAACGAGGTCGCCCTGCTGCGCGCCGGCCCGCAGGCGGCCAAGCTGCAGATCACCGTCAATGGTCGCATCAGGATGGAAGAACTGGTCTGTGACGGGGCCTTGCTGTGCACGCCAGCGGGATCGACCGCCTACAATTATTCCGCCCATGGTCCCATCCTGCCGATGGGGTCCGATGTTCTGGCCCTGACCGCTATCGCGGCCTTTCGTCCGCGCCGCTGGCGTGGTGCGATCCTGCCAAAATCCGCGACGGTCCGCTTTGACGTGCTGGAACCGGACAAGCGCCCGGTCATGGCGGATGCGGATTCGCGCGGTGTCGAGTCGGTGCAATGGGTCGAGATCCGGTCCGAACCTGCGATCGAGCATCACATCCTGTTCGATCCCGGCCACGGGCTGGAAGAGCGGCTGACCCGCGAACAGTTCGTCTGACTTCTCCTTTGGGGCTCTCGGCGCCGCCGCGGTCTCAACGACCGACCGTTGATCGGGCCGCATTGCGCAGCCTCTCAACACAGACTACATCCGCGCCTATGGAAAACCGCGCCGACCTCCCGCCCGAAATCGCCCGCCGCCGGACCTTTGCGATCATCTCGCATCCCGATGCCGGCAAGACGACACTGACCGAAAAATTCCTGCTGTTCGGCGGGGCAATCCAGATGGCCGGTCAGGTCCGTGCCAAGGGTGAGGCGCGGCGCACGCGCTCGGATTTCATGAAGATGGAACAGGATCGCGGCATTTCGGTCAGCGCATCGGCCATGTCGTTCGAATATGACGGGCATCGCTTCAATCTAGTCGATACACCGGGCCACAGCGACTTTTCCGAAGACACCTATCGCACACTGACCGCAGTGGATGCCGCGATCATGGTGATCGACGGGGCAAAAGGCGTCGAATCGCAGACACGCAAGCTGTTCGAGGTCTGCCGTCTGCGCGATCTGCCGATCCTGACCTTCTGTAACAAGATGGACCGCGAAAGCCGCGATACATTCGAGATCATAGACGAGATACAGGAAAATCTGGCCATCGACGTGGCACCGGCAAGCTGGCCCATCGGCGTTGGCCGCGAATTCATCGGCGCCTATGATCTGCTGCATGACCGGCTGGAAATCATGGACCGGGCCGACCGCAACAAGGTTGCAGAAACGGTCAAGATCACCGGGCTCAATGATCCCAAGCTGGCCGATCATATCCCCGCAGACCTGCTGGAAAAGCTGCGCGAAGAGGTCGAGATGGCACGCGAATTGCTGCCGGCCTTTGATCGCAAATCATTCCTCGAAGGGCATCTGACGCCGATCTGGTTCGGCAGCGCCATCAACAGTTTCGGCGTGCGCGAGTTGATGGACGGAATCCGTCAATACGGCCCCGAACCGCAGCCGCAATTATCGGCAGAGCGTGAAATCGCGCCCGAGGAAAAGGCCGTCACCGGCTTTGTCTTCAAGGTGCAGGCGAATATGGACCCCAAGCACCGCGACCGTGTGGCCTTCGTGCGTCTGGCATCGGGTCATTTCGAACGCGGCATGAAGCTGACGCATGTGCGCAGCAAAAAGCCGATGGCGATCAGCAACCCCGTGCTGTTTCTCGCCGCCGACCGCGAACTGGCGGATGAGGCATGGGCCGGCGATATCATCGGCATCCCGAACCACGGCCAGTTGCGCATCGGTGACGCGCTGACCGAAGGCGAGGGGCTGCGCTTTACCGGTATTCCGTCCTTTGCGCCGGAACTGCTGCAATCGGTTCGCGCGGGCGATCCGATGAAGGCCAAGCATCTGGAAAAGGCGCTGATGCAATTCGCCGAAGAGGGTGCCGCCAAGGTTTTCAAGCCGATGATCGGGTCTGGCTTTATCGTCGGCGTCGTCGGCGCCCTGCAGTTCGAGGTGCTGGCCAGCCGGATCGAGATGGAATACGGCATCCCCGTGCGGTTCGAGGCCAGCCAGTTCACCAGCGCCCGTTGGGTGACCGGCCCGACCGCCAAGCTTGACGGTTTCGCCAATGCCAACAAGCAGCACATGGCGACCGATCATGACGGAGACCCGGTTTTCCTGACGCGGTTGCAGTGGGATATCGACCGGGTGCAACGCGATCATCCCGATCTGAAACTGTCCTCGACCAAGGAAATGATGGTCTGACGCAGCGGCCGCGCGGATTTCCGCGCGACTGCCCGTTTGTCCTCAGGCGGCGTTTGCCTTGTCCAGCATCTGATCGACCATCGCATTCGCGATCTCGTTCGTGGTGCGGCCCTCGGCATCGGCGCGTTGCAGCATCTCTTGAACACGGCCCGCGATTCCGTCCAGCCGCGCGCGGCGGTAGTTTTCGCCGCGGCGATGGATCTCGCCGGCCGCGCTGATGATGCCGCCGGCATTCACCACATAATCGGGCAGATAGGTGATGCCGCGATCTTGCAGGACGCGTGCCATCTCGGGCGTGGAAAGCTGGTTGTTCGCCGCGCCGCAGACCAGTCGCGCGGTCAGTTGCGGCACCGTACCGGCGTTCAGCGCGCCGCCAAGGGCACAGGGGGCAAAGATATCCATCTCTTGCTGAAAGACCTGATCGGGGGCGATCACCTCGGCGCCGAGCCGGGTCGATGCATCCTCGAGGGCGGCATCGTTGATGTCGGTCACGATCAGATGGGCACCGGCATCTTTCAGCTTTTCGGCCAGCGACATGCCGACATGGCCCAGACCCTGTACCAGAACCTTGCGTCCGGTCAGATCGTCGCTGCCAAAGACATGTGCTGCGCCAACTTTGAGACAGCGAAACACCCCTTCGGCAGTCCAAGGCGAGGGATCGCCCGAACCATGATCACCGCCTGCCAGTCCGACGGCATAGCGCGTCTCTTCGGCGGCAAAGGCCATGTCCTCGGTCGAGATGCCGACATCCTCGGCGGTGTAATAGCTGCCTTGCAACGACTCGACCGCACGACCAAAGGCACGCATCAGATCGGGTGTCTTGTCACGGCGCGCGTCGCCGATGATGACCGATTTGCCGCCGCCCAGACCCAGGTCGGCCATGGCGTTCTTGTAGGTCATGCCGCGCGCCAGCCGGGTCACGTCTGCCACGGCTTCGTCGTCGCTGGCATAGTCCCACATGCGGCAACCGCCAGCGGCCGGGCCAAGGGCCGTCGAATGGACGCAGATCAGGGCGCGCAGCCCGGCATCGCTGTCTTCGGCCAGCACCAGTCGTTCAAAATCGGGCTGTTCGAGTTCGGTCAGTTTCAGGCTCATCCCGGTGTCTCCTCCCTGAGGGCGCGCCATGACAGGGCGCAGAATGGGTGCAGAAATGCGGCATTGGAGGGGCATTGCAAGCCTAGCATCCTTTGCAAAGAAGCCTTCATTTTGCCGGTATTTTTTGGCCAATATGTCAGGCCTCCGCGCAATTTTCGGGAAGGGCGGCTGCGGGTTTCCGGTTGGCTTGCGGCCGGTCCGATTCGCTTTGCTTTGGCGATTGCCGCTGCGGTGCAAATGGAAACGCCGCAAGCGGATGGCTTGCGGCGTGGTCTGTCCGGAAAGGTGTGCTGAAGTCAGAACGGGATTTCGTCATCGTAATCTGACCGGCCACCGCCGCCGCCACTGCTGCTACCGCCGCCAGAGGACGGGCCGTCGCCATATCCGCCGCCCTGATCGCCATAGCCGCCACCGCTGCTGCCGCGTCCACCGCCGCCGCCCGAACCGCCGCCGCCTTCACCGCGGCCGTCCAGCATTGTCAGTTCGCTGCGGAAAGGGCGCAGCACGACCTCGGTCGAGTACCGATCGTTGCCCGCTTGGTCCTGCCATTTGCGGGTTTCCAGCTGGCCCTCGATATAGACCTTGCTGCCCTTCTTTAGATATTGTTCGGCAACGCGGCCAAGCGGTTCGGAAAAGATCGCCACCGAATGCCATTGGGTGCGTTCCTGACGCTCGCCGCTGTTGCGGTCTTTCCATTGTTCGGATGTGGCGATGCGCAGGTTTACCACCTTGCCGCCATTCTGAAAGGTCCGGACCTCGGGGTCCTGACCCAGATTGCCGATCAGGATGACCTTGTTGACGCTGCCTGCCATATTTGCCTCGAAGTTCTTGCGTGTCGTGTTGGTCTAACCCGTGCTGGCAGCAAGCGGCAAGCAGTAATAGACGAGGCGGGATAGCTGTCGAAGGTCGTTCGAGGTAGGCAAGTTTCCGCCTATATGGGGCGGGGGTACAGGACCGAAATGCGACTTGCTGGCCCGATCAGCCATGGTGATGTATAGTTCGGTAAAAATCTGAGGGCGGTGACGAATGACAATTTCCAAAACTGGGCGCTTTATCGCGCTGGCTGTGCTTGGCGCAGCGGTCGCCATGCCGGTGGCCGGGCCTGTCCATGCCGAGGGGCTGAGGCTGTCAGGGTCATCGTCGAAATCGCGGGCTGAACAATTCGCGCGCCAGACAAGGCTGATGGATTCGCGACTTGCCGGCCAGTATCAGCAATCGGCCCGGCTGCAGCCCGGCGCGAACAACAAATCGGTCGTCACGATTGAATTGTCGCCGAACATCCCTGCCTATCGCGGCAAAAAGACGACATACATGCCCCATGCGCAGGCTGCGGCCCGCAAATACGGCATCCCCGAAAACCTGTTCCTGAGGCTGGTGCAACAGGAAAGCGGCTGGAATCCTTCGGCCCGTTCGCACAAGGGCGCCATGGGTCTGGCGCAGTTGATGCCCGGAACCGCGGCCAATCTGGGTGTCAACCCGCGTGATCCGGTGCAGAACCTCGAGGGCGGGGCGCGTTACCTGCGGATGATGTACAACCAGTTCGGCGATTGGCGTCTGGCGCTGGCGGCCTACAACGCAGGCCCGGGCGCTGTGGCCAAGTATCGCGGCATCCCGCCTTACCGCGAGACGCGCAATTACGTGCGGATCATCGCGGGCAGCTGAGCGGCTGCAAACCCGATCCGAAAGGCGCCGTCGCTCGACTGGCGCCTTTTTTCATGCGCGCCGTGCGGCCTCGGAACGGATGGGTTTGCTGTGACCCGCAGGCATTCAGCGGCGTGACAAACGCCAATGCGGGCCGGCGTCAACGGCCGCCCATGCCGCCACGCATCAGCAGGCGGCGCAGGGGCGCGATCCCATGCAAAAGGCCCAGCCCTGCAGCGCGCATGTCCTGAAGGGGTCTGCTGCCGGCCATGCTGGCGCGGTTCAGCGTGTCGATGCCCATCAGCCGCGTCATCGCCTCGGGTCGGCGCGCGCGGTTATAGGCCGCCAGCGCCTGACGATTGCCCGGATCATCCGCCGACAGGTCAACCAGCGCGGCCAGATCGGCCAGGCTCATGTTCAGCCCCTGCGCACCGATGGGCGGCACGACATGCGCGGCCTCTGCCACCAGCGCGACCCGTGGGGCATCGAAACGGTCCGCGATCTGACTGATGATCGGCCAGACGCTCAGGCGCGTGACCGGGGTCAGCCAGCCCAGCATTCCGGCCGAGCGCTGGTTCAGCGCTTGGGCGAAATCCGCGTCGGGCAGGGCGGCGAGCCGGGCGATTTCCGGGCCGCGATCCATCCAGACGATGGCCGAACAGGGCAACCCGTCCCGGTCGGGCAGCGGGACCAGCGTGAAGGGGCCGCCGCTGCGATGCACCTCGGTCGAGACATTGTTGTGCGGCAATTCATGGGTCACCGCAAAGGCCAGCGCCTTCTGGCCATAGCGAAAACGCCGCACCCCGATGCCCAGTGCCTGCCGCACCGGGCTATTGCGCCCATCGGCGGCGACCACCAGCCGGGCGCGAACCCGCGTGCCGTCGCCAAGCGTCACAAAGGCCGCATCGTCACGCGCGATCAGGCCGGCGGTGCCGGTGCCGGTCAACAGCCGCACGCCCGCCAGATCATCCAGCAGCGCCATAACCTCGCGCCGGATCAGCCAGTTGGGCAAGTTCCAGCCAAAGGGCTGGTCGTCGCGCAGATCGCTGGCATCGAAATCGCGGATCAGTCGCGCGCGTGGTTCGGCCCCGCCCGCATCGACGATGCGCATCACCCGCAGCGGCGTCGCATGGGGTGCCAGCAATGGCCACAGACCGATCCGGTCCAGAAACTCGACCGAAGGGGTCAAAAAGGCGGTGCTGCGCAGATCGGCGCCGGCATCTGTCTCGGTTGTCACCGGCGGCGTCGGATCAACGCATAGCACTTGGTATCCCTGCAGACCAAAGGCCGCAGCCGCGATCAGGCCAGCAGGCCCGCCGCCCGATATCAGGATATCGACCTGCTGATCTGCCGCACTCATCCCAACCCCCGCAGAAATGCCGTCAGATCGTCGGTGCGATGCTGGACATGGGCACCATGCTGGTGGTCATGGGCCAGTTCGTCAGGCCCATGCCGGCCATTGCCGACCAGCACGGTGCGCATTCCCAGATCATGCGGCACCTGCAGATTGCGGGGATCATCCTCGAAAAAGGCAGCACGCGCCGGGTCGAAGGCCTCGGCCTCGATCACGGTCGCATAGGCGCGCGGGTCGGGTTTGGGGTGGAAATCCACCTCTTCGACACCCCAGATCGCGTCGAACAGCATCAGGCCGCGCCGGTCCAGCACGCGGATCGCATAGGCGCGGTCGGCATTCGTGTGCACGATCTTGCGGCCGGGCAGGGCGCGGATTGCCTCGGCCAGTGCGGGGTCGGGCTGCAGCGCGGAAAAGTCGATGTCATGCACATCGGCCAGATAGGGGCCGGGTTGAATGCCGTGTTCGGACATCAGCCCGGCCAGGGTGGTGCCGTGGTTGCGCCAGTAATCATCGCGCAGCCGTGCCGCCTGTTCCTTTGAGACGCCCAATTGGCGGGTGACGTAATCCGTCATCCGCTGCTCGATCTGCGCAAACAGCGCGACCGAAGGGTCATAAAGCGTGTTGTCCAGATCAAAGATCCAGGTGTCGACATCTGCAAAACTCATGACACATGGCATAGCCCGCGCGATCAGCGCTTGCAATTACGTCCGGTGCGGCCGATTTTCGCAGGCATGAAGGATGCTTACTCGATGATCCTCTCGGCCATTGATGCCGGGGTCTATCAACCTGGTGACCGGCTGGTCGAATCAGAGCTGGCCGAGCGCTTTGGCGTTTCGCGCACGCCGATCCGCGAGGCGCTGCAGCGGTTGGAAACGCAGGCCATGCTGTCACGCGACGGGCGCAGCCTGATCGTCGCGACGCTGGATCACACCCAACTGGCCGAGCTGTATATCGTGCGCGCCGAGTTGGAGGCGCTGGCCGCGAGGCTGGCCGCGCGCCATGCCACACCCGAAGAGGTTCGGGTGATGGCCCAGATGGTCGCGGATGATCGCAAACACCTGAACGAGCCGCGCCTGCTTGCCCGCACCAACCGGCGGTTTCACCACCAGATCCATCTGGCCTCGCACAACCGTTATCTGGTGCAGCAACTCGATCTGGTGCATCGCAGCATGGCGCTGATGGCGCGCACCTCGCTGGCAGCCGAGGGCCGAGGTGCGGTGGCGCTGGACGAACATCAGGACATCGTCGATGCCATTGGCGCCGGCGATGCGCAACGCGCCGACAAGGCGCTGCGCCACCATATCTCGATGGCTTGGGAAACGCGCCTGAAACAGGACGCCGCCGCCGATGTCTGAACCTGTCCCTGGCCTCGACGAGGCTGATCCCAAGCATCTGATCCGCGAAAGCTTTCGCATCGACGGGATCACGGCCGAGGAATGCCGGTCGATCTTTGTCGATTGGGCCCTGTCGCTGCCCGCTACTCTGGAACCCTCACAGGCGGCCCGCGTACTGCTGGATCATTATGCGCCCCTCGCCCGGGCGTCGGGGGGCGCGGCGCATCCGATGGTGCAGATGCTGGTCGAGGGTGCCCGCAACCCGGCGGATAATCCACCACGACGACGCGGTGGGCGCGCCGGGCGCTTTTCGCGGTGAGGCTGATCACGTCGGACGAGGATCTGGCCGAGGGTGCGGCGCATCTGGCGCGCGTCTGCCCGGTCTGGGCGCGTGTATTGCCCGAACTGGGGCCTTTGCCGCTGCAGCGGCGGGCGGACGGGTTCAGCGCGATCATGGATGCCATCGTGTCGCAGCAAATATCGACGCAGGCCGCAGCGGCGATATCGGCGCGTATGGTCGCAGCCGGTCTGAATGATGCCGCAAGGATTGCCGCTGCTGATGATGAAACCCTGCGCGCCTGCGGGTTATCGCGCCCCAAGATCCGTTATCTGCGCGCCATTGCGCAGGCCGGGGTGGATTGGGACGGATTGCGCGCCATGCCCGATGCTCAGGCAATTGCCGCGCTGGTTGCCTTGCCGGGCATCGGCGAGTGGACGGCAGAGATCTATCTGAAATTCGCGCTTGGCCGCGCCGATGTCATTGCCGCAGGCGATCTGGCGCTGCAAGAGGCCGCGCATGTCATGTATGATCTGCCCGAACGTCCCAGCCCGGCTGCCTTGCGCCAGTTGGCCGAGCCATGGCGCCCCTGGCGTGCGGTTGCGGCGCGTGGGCTGTGGGCCTATTACCGGCTGGCAAAGGGGCGCGAGGGCGTTCGTTAGACAGCCGGAGGGACAATGGTTCGGGAATTGAAATCACAGCGCCGCGGGCCGGAAAAAGCCGATGCCGTCGTCGTTTTTCTGCATGGCTATGGCGCAGACGGCGCGGATTTGCTGGGTCTGGCCGATCCCTTGTCGCCGCATTTGCCCGGCACGGCGTTCTATGCCCCGAACGCGCCCGAGCCTTGCGTGAACAATCCGGCGGGCTACCAGTGGTTTCCGATCCCGTGGCTGGACGGCTCGACCGAAGCGCAGGCAAAGGCGTCGATGGGACAGTCTATTGACGATCTTAACGCCTTTTTCGACAAGGTGCTTGGCGATGAAGGCCTGACCGCTGACCGGATGGTCGTTTTCGGCTTTTCGCAGGGCACGATGATGGCGCTGCATGTACTGCCGCGTCGCGATCAGGCTGTGGCGGGGATCGTCGCCTGTTCGGGCCGCCTGCTGGAACCGGAACTGCTGGAGGCCGAGTTACAGGTCAAACCGCCCGTGCTGTTGATGCATGGCGATCAGGACGAAATGGTGCCCTTTGACGATATGGGGGTTGCAGGCGAGGTTCTGGTCGCTGCCGATTTCGAGGTCTACGCCCATGTGATGAAGGGCACCGGTCACGGGATCGCGCCGGACGGGCTGTCGGCCGCGCTTGGCTTTATCACGCAGGTTCTGGGGAAATAGCCACGTCAGAGCGGATCGTCGGCCAGGGCCGCGGCAACATCGCTGTCCACCGGCGTTTCGCAACTGTTCACGATGTATCCCAGCACTGAATAGAACCCCACCGTCGCCATCACGTCGAACATCCCCTTGGCCCCCACCGCCGCGATCAAATCGGCGCGGGTCGAGGGCAGCAGGCGTGCATCCTGCGTCAACTCGTCCACCGCGCGGGCGAGGATGCGATCTTCGTCGCGGACCCCGTCCAGCGGGCCTGACAGGGCCTCGATGCGGCAATCCGACATGCCGGTCTTGCGCGCGCGGACGATGTGATGCGCCCATTCATAAGGCGCGCGCAGGTTGTGACCCGTGCGCAGGATCACGACCTCGCTTTGCTGATCGCTCAGCGCGCGGTCCAGAACCACATGCTGGCGCAGCGGAGCCCAGGCTTGCAGCAGTGCCGGATGATGCGCCATGGTTCGATAAACATTCAGCCCGGTGGCAAACCCGCCCTTCAGTTGCGCCGCGCTTTCGGGCCAGTCGTTGTCGCTTAGGGGTTGGAACTGATCCGGCATCTGCGCATCCTCATGGTGCGAATCGAAATGTTGATATCATCATGTCCCATGTCTTTCCCCGCCATTGCCATAGTCAGCTGCCAACTGCCGTGGGCGGCGAAGGGGTCTGGCTGATAGATGCGGATGGCAAACGCTATCTGGACGGGTCGGGCGGGGCGGCTGTGTCCTGTCTGGGGCATGGCGATGCAGAGGTGACGCAGGCGATCAAGGATCAACTGGACAAACTGGCCTTCGCCCATACCGGCTTTCTGACATCCGAGCCCGCCGAGGCGCTGGCCGATCTGCTGATCGCCCATGCGCCGGGTGATCTGGATCGGGTCTATTTCGTTAGCGGCGGGTCCGAGGCGACCGAGGCCGCGATCAAGCTGGCGCGGCAGTTTTGGGTCGAGAAAGGTCAACCGCAGCGGTCGCGGCTGATCGCGCGGCGGCAAAGCTATCACGGCAATACCATCGGTGCGCTGTCTGCGGGCGGCAATGAATGGCGGCGGCAGCAATTCGGGCCGTTGCTGCTGGATGTCAGCCATATCGCGCCCTGTTATGACTATCGCGACCGGCAGGACGACGAGACACCCGAGGAATACGGTCTCCGCGCCGCCGATGCGCTGCGCGACGAAATTCTGCGCGTTGGCCCCGAGACGGTGATGGCCTTTATGGCCGAACCTGTAGTGGGGGCGACCGCGGGCGCGCTGCCGCCTGCTCCGGGATACTTCCGGCGTATCCGCGAAATCTGCGACGAGTTCGACATTCTGCTGATCCTCGACGAGGTGATGTGCGGCATGGGCCGGACCGGCACGCTGTTTGCCTGCGAACAGGACCACGTCGACCCGGATATTCTTTGTATCGCCAAGGGATTGGGGGCAGGTTATCAACCAATCGGTGCGATGCTCTGCTCGGCCGGGATCTATGACACGATTGCAGGTGGCAGCGGCTTCTTTCAGCATGGGCATACCTATATCGGCCATCCGGTCGCCACGGCCGCCGGTCTGGCGGTCGTGAGCGCGATCCTGGATCGCGGTCTTCTGGCGCAGGTGCAGGCCAAGGGCGAGGCGCTGCAGCAAAAACTGGAGGCACGTTTCGGTCAGCATCCGCATGTCGGTGATATCCGCGGTCGCGGGCTGTTCCGGGGGATAGAACTGGTCGAGGATCGCGCGACCAAGGCCCCGTTCGATCCGGCGCGGGGCGTTGCGGGCAAGCTGAAAAAGGCGGCCTTTGCCAATGGTTTGATCTGCTACCCGATGGCCGGCACCATCGACGGGCGCAGGGGCGACCATATCCTGCTGGCGCCGCCCTTTATCATCTCGGATGAGGAAACCGATATTCTGATCGACCGGCTGGCGGGCGCGATAGAGACGGTTCTTGGCTAAAACGCCGGTGGCTCACGCAATTTCGAATCGGAATTTACCTGACAGGTCTCAGATAATTGACTGATATGACGGCATAAACGAGATAGGTATTCTTACGGATTGCCAATCGCGGTGCTTGCGCTACCGTGTGTAGTAACCCGCATGTGAGTTGCGGGACGAATATGACCAAAAGTGGGAGATCTACATGACCATCGTCAAACCGGCTCTGCTGACAGCAGCTTTCGCGCTCGGCGCGACAGCGGCGCATGCGCAGGAAGAGCGTTTCATGACCATCGGCACGGGTGGCCAGACCGGCGTTTATTACGTCGTCGGCCAGTCAATCTGCCGTCTGGTAAACCGCAATACCGCTGAAACCGGCATCAAATGCACCGCGCCCTCGACGGGTGGTTCGGTCGCCAATGTCAACGCCATCAAGGCGGGCGACATGACCATGGGTGTGGCGCAGTCCGACATCCAGTACCACGCCTATAATGGCAGCTCGGAAGAGTTCGACGGCGACAAGAAATTCGACGGCCTGCGTTCGGTGTTTTCGGTTCACCCCGAGCCCTTCACCGTTGTCGCCCGTCAAGACGCCGGGATCGCCAGCTTTGACGACCTCAACGGCAAGCGCGTGAACGTCGGCAACCCGGGTTCGGGTCAGCTGGCCACCATGGAAGTCGTGCTGGACGCCAAAGGCTGGACGATGGACGATTTCTCGCTGGCCTCGCAGTTGAAGCCGGCAGAACAGTCCGCAGCCCTGGGTGACAACACTGTGGATGCGATCATCTACACGGTCGGTCACCCGAACGGCTCGATCCAGGAAGCAACCTCGACCGTAGAGGCCAATCTGGTGCCGGTCGAAGGCCCGGAAATCGACGCACTGGTCGATGAAAACCCCTATTACGCCAAGGCCGTGATCCCCGGCGGCATGTATGCCGGCAGCGATGACGACACCAACACCTTTGGCGTCAAGGCGACCTTTGTGACCTCGGCCGATGCAGACGAGGACATGGTGTACGAAGTCGTCAAGGCGGTCTTTGACAACTTTGACCGCTTCAAGGGTCTGCACCCGGCATTCGCCAACCTTGAGCCCGAGGCGATGGTTTCCGAAGGCAACAGCGCGCCGCTGCATCCGGGCGCCGAGAAGTACTACAAAGAACAAGGCTGGATCGAGTAATTCAGGCATGTTCGGGCGGCCCTTGCAGGGGCCGCCCTTTCTTTATCCCGGTTCCAACAGCGGGAGGGACAGATGAGCGACCAAGACAATAATAATCACAAAGATAACCCCAGAAAACGCGATGATAACCAATTCGACGCAGCTGCCGTCGAGATGGAGGCATCCGGTGCTGGCGGGCTTTCCCAACTTGAACTGGACGACCTTGTTGCGTCCTCGGATACCGGGGCGCGAACGCCGCCGGGCTGGGTTGGCAAACTGATCCTGATCACCGCGCTCTGCTGGTCGCTTTTCCAGTTGTGGATCGCCTCTCCGCTGCCGTTCATGTTCAATTTCGGCGTTCTGGACAGCACCGAGACCCGCTCTATCCATTTGGCCTTTGCGCTGTTTCTGGCCTATATGGCCTATCCGGCCGAACGCTCGCCCTTCCAACTGGGACTGGCCCTTTTGGTGCCGGCTCTTCTGGCCGTTCTGTTCATGTACGGCTCCAAGGCCGGTGTGCCGGCATGGTGGATACCGATTGTCGCCGTTGCGGTGATTGGGGCAATCCTTTTGGGCAGCCCGAAAAACTGGGTGCCGCCCTGGGAATGGGCGCTGGCGATCATCGCCGCGCTGTCCTCGCTGTATATCGTTTTCTTCTATTCCTCGATCAGCACGCGTATCGGCGCGCCGATCCTGCAGGATTACGTTGTCGCCGTCATCGGCTTGATGCTGCTGCTGGAGGCCACGCGACGCAGTCTTGGCCCTGCGCTGATGATCGTGGCCACCCTGTTTCTGGCCTATACCTTCCTTGGCCCGTTGATGCCCGGCATCATCGCCCATAAGGGCAACACGCTGTCCGAGGTGGTGAACCACCAGTGGATCACGACCGAGGGTGTGTTCGGCATCGCCCTTGGCGTGTCGACCAGTTTTGTGTTTCTGTTCGTGCTGTTTGGCGCGCTGCTGGATAAGGCGGGGGCAGGCAACTACTTCATTCAGGTGGCGTTCAGCCTGATGGGGCACATGCGCGGCGGACCGGCCAAGGCGGCTGTTGTCAGCTCGGCCATGACCGGCCTGATTTCAGGGTCCTCCATCGCCAACGTTGTGACCACCGGTACGTTCACCATCCCGCTGATGAAAAAGGTGGGCTTCAGCAGTGAAAAGGCCGGCGCGGTCGAGGTTGCATCCTCGGTCAACGGCCAGATCATGCCGCCCGTCATGGGTGCTGCGGCCTTCCTGATGGTCGAATATGTGGGCATTCCCTATTTCGACGTGGTCAAGCACGCCTTTGTGCCGGCCACGATCAGCTATATCGCGCTGGTCTATATCGTCCATCTCGAGGCGATGAAGGCGAATATGCAGGGTCTGCCCCGCGCCTATACGCCCGGCCCGCTGATGCGCCGGTTGGTCGGCTTTGTCTTCGGGATCGTCGTGATCTGCGCGCTGGCATTTATCGTCAATCTCACCATGAGCTGGATCAGGCCAACCTTTGGATCTGCATCGATCTGGGTGGTGTTTGCGCTGTTGACGGCGGTCTATATCGGGCTGCTATACCTCGCATCGCGCGAAGAACCGCTGGAGCTGGATGATCCCAACGCACCGGTCAAATCGCTGCCATTGCCGGGACCCACGGCGCGGTCGGGTCTGCACTTTATCCTGCCGATCGTCGTGCTGGTCTGGGCGCTGATGGTGGATCGTCTGTCGCCGGGCCTGTCGGCATTCTGGGCGACGGCGTTCATGATCTTCATCCTGTTGACCCAACGTCCGCTGATGGTGATGATGCGTGGCGCCGATCGTACCGGCAACACCAATACCGGCGGCGCCTTCGCCTCGGGTGTGGGTGATCTGATCGACGGCCTGATCTCGGGCGCGCGCAACATGATCGGCATCGGCATCGCCACGGCGACCGCTGGCATTATCGTGGGCGCGGTCAGTCAGACCGGTGTCGGTTCGGCGCTGGCAGATGTGGTCGAGGTGCTGTCTGGCGGCAATCTGCTGGCCATCCTGTTCCTGACCGCGATCCTGTCGCTGATCCTGGGCATGGGCCTGCCGACAACGGCGAACTATATCGTCGTCTCGGCGCTGCTGGCCCCGGTCATCGTCACGCTTGGTCAGCAAAACGGACTGATCGTTCCGCTGATCGCGGTGCACCTGTTCGTGTTCTACTTTGGCATCATGGCCGATGTGACGCCGCCTGTGGGGCTTGCCTCATTCGCGGCGGCGGCCGTTTCGGGGGGCGATCCGATCAAGACGGGGGTCGTTGCCTTCTTCTACAGCCTGCGGACCGCGGCGTTGCCCTTCCTGTTCATCTTCAACACTGACCTGTTGTTGATCGACGTCGACTGGATACATGGCATATTCGTCTTTGTCACAGCGACGATCGCCATGCTGCTCTTTGCGGCGGCGACACAGGGGTGGTTCCTGACCAAGAGCCGGATCTGGGAATCGGCGCTGCTGTTGATGATCGCCTTCTCGATCTTCCGGCCGGGCTTCTGGATGGACATGATCTATCCGCCCTATGAGGACCTGCCGCCTGCGCAGTTTGAACAGGCCATGGGCGATGCTGCGGTCGGCAGCGAGATGCGACTGCGTATCTCGGGGCTGAATGCGGTGGGCGATCCGGTCGAGTTCGCAGCCGTCCTGAACGTGCCCGAGGGCGCCGACGGGGCAGAGCGGCTGGCAAATGCCGGTGTCGTTGCGTTGCGAAGCGAAGGCGAGGATGTATTCATCGACGACGTGGCCTTTGACAGCCCCGCACAAGAGGCCGGTCTGGACTGGGATCAGCAGGTGCTGATGGTGCGCTCGCCTGCGGCCGCACCGTCGAAATACTGGATCTATCTCCCGGTTGTTATGCTGTTGGCGCTGGTGGTCTGGCTGCAACGTCGACGTGTCGGGCCGGACGATGCGGCGCCGCGCAAGCGTCAGGAAGAGGAACTGAGCCATGCATGACAACATCCTTCTGCCCATCGACATAAACCAGAAGGCCAGTTGGCAACACGCGTTGCCGGCTGCGGTGCGGCAGGCTGGTGAAAACGGCACGATCCATCTGCTTGGGATCGTGCAGGATTTCGGCAGCTCCATGGTGGCGACCTTCCTGCCCAAGGGCTATGAAAAGAAGGTGCTCGAGACGATGAAGGCGAACTTGAACGAGTTTGCCGAAGCCCATCTGAAAAATCTCGAGGGCGTCAATGTGAAAACCCATGTCGGCCACGGGCACGTGGCCGAGACGATCCTGAAAAGCGCCAAGAAGCTGGGCGCCGATCTGATCGTCATGGGCAGTCACAAACCCGATGAACTGCGCAGCATGCTGATCAGCAGCCATGCCAACGCCGTGGTGCGCCACTCTCCGGTTTCGGTGATGGTGGTGCGCTAGCCGGGACTGCGATCTGGATCTGGCCCGGCTGTTGCCGGGCCAACCGACGGCCCCGAAATCCTGGAAAATGTTGCGCGATGCTGCATGATCGTCTGGCTTGGCTGTCAGGCGTGCAGGTGCGTCCGGGCCTGACTAGCCGCCGGTATGGCTCATGTGGCGGGTCATTTGGCCGGCGACGGTCTGGCGCGAATAGTCAAAGTCATGGCCCTTGGGTTTGCGCGTGATCGCCTCGCGAATGGCACTGACCAAGGTTGCGTTCTCCGGGCTGGCGCGCAGCGGGGTGCGCAGATCGGCGCGATCCTCCTGGCCCAGACACATGAACAGATCGCCGGTACAGGTGACGCGGACCCGGTTGCAGCTTTCGCAGAAATTATGCGTCAGCGGCGTGATAAAGCCGATCTTCTGGCCGGTCTCGTGCAGCTTGACGTAGCGTGCAGGCCCGCCCGTGCGTTCGGCCAGTTCGATGAGCGTGAAACGCTCGGCCAGCCGCGCGCGCAGATCCGACAGCGGCCAGTATTGGTCCAGCCGGTCCTCTTCTTCGCCCAGTTCGCCCATGGGCATGACCTCGATGAAGGTCAGATCGTGATCCTCGTCGGCGCACCACTGGACCAGCGAGAACAGTTCATCCTCGTTGAAACCTTTCAGCGCGACAGCGTTGATCTTGACACGCAGCCCGGCACTTTTGGCAGCCTCGATCCCCTTCAGCACCTGTGGCAGGCGGCCCCAACGGGTGATGGCGGCGAACTTGTCGGGATCAAGCGTGTCCAGCGACACGTTCACCCGCTTGACGCCGCAATCGGCCAACTCGCCGGCAAAACGGCCCAACTGGCTGCCGTTGGTGGTCAGGGTCAATTCGTCCAGCCCGTTGCCCAGGTGGCGCGAGGCCTGCCGAAAGAACTCCATGATGCCGCGGCGCACCAGCGGTTCTCCGCCGGTGATGCGCAGCTTGCGCACGCCCAGCCCGATAAAGGTCGAGCACAGGCGATCCAGCTCTTCCAGTGTCAGCAGCTCTTTCTTGGGCAGGAACTGCATATGCTCGGCCATGCAATAGGTGCAGCGAAAATCGCAGCGATCCGTGACCGAAACCCGAAGATAGGTGATCGGTCTTGCGAATGGGTCGATCAGTGGCGTTGTGTTCATACGGACATATCTATCCCCGTGGCGGGCAAGGCACAAGCTTTTGCCGATCACGCAAGCGGCAGTGGACGGTGAGACGAGGCGTGGCTAGGCTGCCGCGCAAATTGATTTCTGGGAGAATTGTTCCAATGACCCTGTTTGGCAAGACAATGATGCTTGTTCCCGCCGCTGCCCTGGCCGCCTGTACCGGGATGCACGAAGGGGCTAAGCGTCCCGAGGGCGATCCGCAGCAGGTCGCCGCCGCGGCCACCGCAGGCCCGCCGCCCACACCCGAAGAGGTCAGCGCCGCAGCAGCCATCACCCAGGCCCCGGCGCCGCGCCCGCGTGCACGTTCTACCGCCGCGCAACTGGATACGACCACGGCTGCACAGAAGGTGGCGGCCGCCGCGCCCGCCGCGAAAGCCGAGACCAAACTGGGCACCACCATCGCCTCGCTTGGCGATGTGGCCGAGCCGGGCTTTTGGATCAAGACGCCACTGGTCAAGAGCCGCGGCATCGGTCGGATCGTGAACCCGGCCAATGGCAAATCATCCAAGGTCGATCTGATCCCGCTTGACGGACCCGCCAGCGGCGGCAGCCAGCTTTCGCTGCCCGCCCTGCAATTGCTGGGTATTTCATTGACCGATCTGCCCGAGATCGAGGTTTACCGGTCCTGAAGCAGTCGTCCGGCCTCGCGCCGGGCAAAGGGTTTCATGCGCGCCCCGTATTCGGCCAGAAAGGTCTGAACGCGGGGTGCGTCGCGTTTGGACAGGTCGCGCAACCACCAGGCGATGGCCTTCTGAATGAACCATTCGCGGTCATCGACCATGCTGGCGGCCCAGCCCAGAATGCGTTCGCGGCGGTCCAGATCATCGGCTTTCGGGTGGTTCATCTTGGCCCAGGGCAGGGTGCCCACCAGCGCCGCGCGTCGGGTCCACATTTGATCCGAGCCGGTCCAGCCCGCGACCTCGTCCAGCCTTGCCGGATCAGCGATCAGCCGGCGCGACGCAGCCGACATGGTCTGATCGGCAATGGCCCAGCCATCGAAATCGGGCACCCATCCCGCCAGAACCGCCCAGACTGCCCCATCATCGGAGATTCGGGCCTGTGTCAGCAGCTTGGCGGCGGCAATGCGGGCCTCGTGGATATTGCTGTCCCATAGTTGGCCGGCCAGCGCCACGCGACCGGCAATGTCGCGCTCGCTGCGCCATTGCGCCACCAACGCCTCGATCTGCGGCACCGCGATGCCCAGATAAGGCCGCTCTGCCTTGTGATAGGCGGCCATTTGCGCGGCTTTCGCCTGGTCGGCCAGTTCTGTCAGCGCAGTCAGTTCGGTCATGCTGGTCCTCCTGCCCGCGCTTCTAGAAAGCTTGCAGCCCCGCCGCAAGAAGGTGGTGGCAGCATCCGGATGGTAGCGGTAAAAGAGCCGCAACGATCGCCGCCAAGATCAAGGAGCGCCTATGTCCCACGCCAGCGAACCCCGCCCGATGACCGCCCGCCGCCGGGGTGCCTTGACCGGTGTGGCCAACGTGCCGGGTGACAAGTCGATCAGCCATCGCGCGCTGATCCTCGGTGCTCTGTCGGTAGGCGAGACCCATATTACCGGCCTGTTGGAAGGTCAGGATGTGCTGGACACCGCCAAGGCCATGGCGGCATTTGGCGCGGATGTGCAGCGCATCGGCGATGGGGAATGGCGGGTGCACGGTGTGGGCGTCGGTGGGTTCGCCGAACCGGCCGATGTCATTGATTGCGGCAATTCCGGCACCAGCGTGCGGCTGATCATGGGGGCGATGGCGACGACGCCGATCACCGCCACCTTCACCGGCGATGCCAGCCTGTCCAAGCGACCCATGGCCCGGATCACCGATCCTCTTTCGGAATTCGGTGCGCAGATTGCCGCACGTGAGGGCGGACGGTTGCCGGTCACCATCGGCGGTGCCACCGATCCGGTGCCGCTGCGCTACAAGACGCCGGTGGCCAGCGCGCAGATCAAATCGGCGATTCTGCTGGCAGGGCTGAATGCA
The DNA here is from genome assembly GCF_002847305.1 of Paracoccus tegillarcae. NCBI lineage: Bacteria > Pseudomonadati > Pseudomonadota > Alphaproteobacteria > Rhodobacterales > Paracoccaceae > Paracoccus > Paracoccus tegillarcae. Next base: position 3,071,316 of record NZ_CP025408.1, read on the forward strand.
CCTGGCGAAACCGTGGTGATCGAATCCGAACCTACGCGCGATCACTCGGAACGGATGCTGGCCGGTTTTGGCGCGACGATCCGCACCGAGCAGACCGAAGAAGGCCATGTCATCACTTTGACCGGCCGACCGGAACTGCGGGGCCAGCCGGTCGCCGTGCCGCGCGATCCCTCTAGCGCGGCTTTCCCCGTTGCGGCGGCGCTGATCGTTCCCGGCTCCGAGATCCGGGTGCCCGGTGTCAGCCGCAATCCGACCCGCGACGGGCTATATGTGACGCTCAAGGAAATGGGCGCCGATATTGGTTTTGAAAACCAGCGTGAAGAGGGTGGCGAGCCGGTTGCCGATCTGGTTGTGCGCCATTCGCCCCTGAGCGGCGTTGACGTGCCGGCAGACCGCGCTGCCAGCATGATTGACGAGTTTCCCATCCTGTCGGTCGTTGCAGCCTTTGCGCAGGGCAAGACGGTGATGAACGGCGTGGCCGAGCTGCGCGTCAAGGAAAGCGACCGGATCGATGCCATGGCCCGGGGGCTGGAGGCCAACGGCGTCACCATCGAGGAAACGCGCGACAGCATGACGGTTCACGGCATGGCGAAAGTGCCGGGCGGGGCCGAGGCGGCGACGCATCTGGATCACCGTATCGCGATGGCCTTCATGGTGCTGGGGCTGGCCAGCGAAGCGCCGGTCAGCGTCGACGATGGCAGCCCGATTGAAACCTCGTTTCCCGATTTCATTTCGCTGATGCAGGGCTTGGGCGCGGATTTGGGTTAGCGCCGGCGATCCGGTCGGCGCGTATCGCCCGGCTCAGTTGCCCAGCAGGATACCCAGCACAACCGCCATCAACCCGATGGTCGAGGCACCCAGTGCGGCCATGTTGATCGCCAACACACGCCGCATCTTTTCCTTCAGCGCCGCATCGTCCAGTCCGGCGCGGCGGGCCCTTGATACCGAGACAATGCACCAGATCAGCAGCCCGACGCCCAGCAGCGTCAGCGCCGCGCCGGCCCAGATCAGCAGATCGAAAACTGTCATCGCATCCCCCTCATTTCGCCCATGGCCCTAGCCCCGATTGCGCGGCGCGGCAAGAGCGCCTATGGCTGCGCCCCGAAAAGGCAAGAACCCAACCGGAGAGTAAAAGAAGATGACCGATCCCTATAGCGTCACCGCAGACGAATTGCGCCAGTTCATCGAGCGGATCGAACAGTTGGAAGCGGAAAAGAAGGACATCGCCGAGCAGATCAAAGAGGTCTATGCCGAGTTGAAGGGTCGCGGCTATGACAGCAAGGCGATCCGCAAACTGGTGACGTTGCGCAAGCAGGACCCCGAAGAGCGCCAGGAAGAAGACGCGATTCTAGAGCTTTACAAGAACGCTCTCGGCATGGCGTGATAACGGCGGTTGTCGATTGAATCCGTCGGTTATTCGGATTGACATTGTCGACTGTTTAACTCAGTTATCAGGGCGATTGATTGGAAGTTGTCCCGAAAGGAAGCCTGATGTTCCGTGATTTGTCTGTGCGCGCGATGCTTGTAACAGGGGCATCGGCGCTTTTCGCCGCGCCCGGCCTGGCCGCCGAGCCCGAGGCCGTCTTGCAAAACTACGCCGATATTGCACAGGCCAGCTATGGTGACAGCCTGACCACTGCGACGGCTCTGCGCGAGGCGGTGGGTGCGCTGGTCGAACAGCCCTCGGAACAGGCATTGCTGGCCGCGCGGCAAGCATGGCTAGCGGCGCGGGTGCCCTATCAGCAGACCGAGGCGTTCCGCTTTGGCAATCCCATCGTCGATGACTGGGAGGGCAGGGTGAATGCCTGGCCGCTGGACGAGGGGCTGATCGACTATGTCGACGCCTCTTACGGCGGCGCCACGGATGAGAATGATCTTGCCGCGCTGAATGTGATCGCAAACCCGGAATTCACGTTGTCCGGCGAGCAGATCGACGCCGCGACGATCACGCCTGAACTGATCCAGGACAGCCTGCACGAGGCCGGTGCGGTCGAGGCGAATGTGGCATCGGGCTATCACGCAATCGAATTCCTGCTTTGGGGTCAGGATCTGAACGGCACCGAGGCTGGCGCGGGCGAACGCCCGTGGACTGATTACGCCAGTGGCGACGATTGCACCGGCGGCAATTGCGATCGGCGCGGTCAATATCTGGTGGCAGCGACAGATCTGCTGATTGCCGATCTGGAATGGATCACCGAACAATGGGCCGCAGAGGGCGAGGCGCGCGCGGCCGTGACCGCCGATCCGCAAGCCGGACTGTCGGCCATGCTGACCGGGATGGGCAGTCTGTCATATGGCGAAATGGCCGGCGAACGGATGCGGCTTGGCCTGATGCTGAACGACCCCGAGGAAGAGCATGACTGTTTCTCGGACAACACCGCGAACAGCCACTATTATGACGGGCTGGGCATCCAGAATGTCTATCTTGGCAGCTATACCCGCGTGGATGGCAGCACGGTCAGCGGCCCCTCGCTGTCCGAACTGGTGGTTGCCGCTGATCCGGCTGTGGATGAGCAATTGCGCGCCGAACTGGATGCGAGTGTCGCGGCGCTGGACGCGCTGCGTCAGGCAGCCGAGAACGGGTTGGCCTATGATCAGATGCTGGCACGCGGCAATGCCGAGGGCGAAAAATTGATCATGGCAGCGGTGGACGGTCTGGTCACGCAGACCCGCTCGATCGAGCGTGCAGTGACGGCGCTGGATCTGGGCAATGTCGATCTGGAAGGGTCCGACAGTCTGGATAATCCCGAGGCCGTGTTCCAGTAGACAGGACTGATCTTGGCGCCACGTCACGGATATAAACAGGCAGCGGCGCTGATCGCGATTGGTCTGCTGCTTGTCGCGCCGACTGGTGCGCTGGCCCAGCCGATCAGTGACGATCTGGCCGTCGACCCGCATCTTGCCATTGTCCCGCGCAGTGAGGACGAGGTTGCGCGGATCCGCAACGCGACCGAACCGACCACCGATTTCAGTGCGCCGGAACCGTTTGAGGCCAATCCCGGCGGTGCCGCAACGGTGCGCGCCACTGGCACAGCCGACGCGTTTTCCTTGCCCTCGGCCAATCTGGCATTCGAGGATGAGTTGCGGTTCAAGGTCGGCAATGGCCTGTTCCGAAAGCTGTGGGTGTCCTCGCCTTCCTCGACATTGGCATCGGATGGGTTGGGGCCCATGTTCAACGCGCGCGGTTGCCAGTCCTGTCACCTCAAGGACGGGCGCGGTCAGCCGCCTGCGACCGCCGACACAACCGCGCTGTCGATGCTGATGCGGCTCTCTGTACCCGTGGCCGGGGATGCGGCCCTGGACGAGGTGGCCGAATATCTGGCTGGCCGGGATGACACGCCCCCGCAGCCAGTTGTCCCGCATCCGGTCTATGGCAGCCAGTTGCAGCCCTTGGCGACACCGGGCCAGACCCCGGAGGGCCGGATCGCGGTTGATTGGACCGAAGAACCCGTTGCCTTTCCTGATGGTCAAACCGCCAGCCTGCTGCGGCCCGAATGGCGGATCGAAAATCCGCATTTCGGCCCTCTGGGCGATGATGTGATGCTCAGCCCCCGGATCGCGCCGCAGATGATCGGACTGGGACTGGTCGAGGCCATACCGGCCGCTGAAATCCTTTCGGGCGAAGACCCCGAGGATGCTGATGGCGATGGGATTTCGGGTCGCGCAGCAGTGGTGCACAGCCCGGAATTTGACCGCATGATGCTGGGTCGCTTTGGCCTCAAGGCCGGGGCTGCGACCATTCGCGAACAATCTGCCGCCGCATTTTCGGGCGATATGGGCATCTCATCGCCGCTGTTTCCCGATCCATGGGGCGAATGCAGCCCAAGCCAGGCGAAATGTCGTGCCGGACCGCATGGCGACGGCGATGCACGCGGAACAGAGATCGACGAGGAAGGGCTGTCGCTGGTCAGCTTCTACGCCCGAAACCTCGCGGTTCCGGCGCGCCGCAGCGTTGATGATCCTCAGGTTCTGGCCGGCAAGCAGCTGTTTTATGACATCGGTTGCGTCGCCTGCCACCGACCGAAATTCGTGACGCATCGCCTGTCAGATCGCGCCGAACAAAGCTTTCAACTGATCTGGCCCTATTCCGATTTTCTGCTCCATGACATGGGCGAGGGACTGGCCGACAACCGCCCCGAGCACCGCGCGACGGGCCAAGAATGGCGCACGCCGCCGTTGTGGGGGATCGGGTTGACCGAACAGGTCAGCGGGCATACCCGCTTTCTTCACGACGGTCGTGCGCGTAACCTGACCGAAGCAATTCTGTGGCATGGCGGCGAGGCAGAGGCCGCGCGTGACGGTTTCGTCAGCCTGTCGGCCCGGGATCGCGCGACGCTGATCCGTTTTCTGGAAAGCCTGTGATGACCCCGATAAAGACCATGATCTTCGCAACCAGCCTGTCGCTGCTGGCCGGCGGCACCGCGATTGCCGATGTCGCGCAGGCGGTGCAGGACCAGATCCTGCCCGGACTGAGTGATTTTGCTGATGCCACTCTGGATCTGGCGGATGTGGCCGTGACGGATTGCGATGTCGCGGCGATCCAGCCCGCCTATGATAGGGCTTTTGATGCATGGTTGCAGATTGGCCATTTGCGGCTTGGGCCGGCTGAGACGGCCGTGATTTCCATTGCGTTCTGGCCCGACAAACGTGGAACGACGCCGCGCGCCTTGGCGCAAATGATCGCCGATCGCGACCCGATTGCTGAGGCTGCCGCTGACTACGCACAGGCATCGGCTGCCGCGCGCGGCTTTTTCGCGCTGGATGCGCTGCTGTTCGATGAGGCGCTGTCGGTGGACGAAGACGAACCTGCGATGGCCTATCGCTGCGGTTTGATTGCAACGGTGGCCGCCGATCTTGCCGCGCAGGCGGATCAGTTGGACCGGGACTGGCGCGACGGTTTTGGCCAAACGCTGACGACCGCCGGTCAGCCCGAGAATGCCGTTTATCTGGCCCCAGAAGAGGCGATGCAGGCGCTGTATACCCAGCTGATGGCCGGGTTGGAATTCACAGCCGATCAGCGGCTTGGCCGGCCATTGGACAGTTTCGATCAGCCGCATCCGCGCCGGGCCGAGGCTTGGCGTTCAGCGCGATCACTGCCCAATATCCGCGCCTCACTGGAAGGGCAACGGGCGCTGGCCGCCGCTTTGTCTGATGCGCCGATCCCGGTGACGCAGGCGGCCTTTGACGCAGCTTTCGCGGCGGCTGACAGGGTCGTCGATCCCGGGTTTCAGGACATTACCGACGCTCAGGCCTGGTTTCGCCTCGATGTGCTGCGCCAACGTGTGCAGGCCGTTCGCACTGCGGTCGAGGCCGAACTGGGCGCCGCGCTCGGCGTCTCGGCGGGGTTCAATTCAGCGGATGGGGATTGAGATGGCGACCAGTCGACGCAGGTTTCTGGGCGCATTGCTGGCCGCATCGGCAATCCCACGACTGAGTTGGGCCGACGCCGGCAGTCCGGCCTTTCTGGCCTGCGCGCGCGAGCCGGATGACAGCTTCGCGCTCTACGGTCTAAGTGCCGCGGGTGAGGACCGTTTTCGTGTACGTCTGCCGGCACGGGGTCATGCCGGCGCGGGGCATCCGCTGCGGCCCGAGGCCGTCGTTTTTGCGCGGCGTCCGGGCACCTATGCGCTGGTCATCGACTGCGCCGGCGGCAAGGTGATGCATCGCCTGACACCGCCCGAAGGGCGGCAGTTCAATGGCCACGGCGTCTATCTGGATGGCGGGGACGTTCTGGTGACGACCGAACAGCGCAGCAGCGATAGCGTTGGCATGCTGGGTTATTGGTCGGTCGCAGAGGGTTATCGCCGCATCGATGAACGCCCTACCGGCGGGATCGGCCCGCATGAGGTGGTGCGCCTGTCCGACAATCTGCTGGCGGTGGCCAATGGTGGGATCGCCACCGACCCAAGTGACCGGCGCAAGCTGAACATTGCCGTGATGCGCCCCAACCTTGCCTATCTGGACGGGCAGGGCACGTTGATCAGGACTGTGGAACTGGCCGAAGACCTGCGCTTCAATTCGATCCGCCACCTGGCGGTCGGTGCGGATGGGATAGTGGCCTTTGCGATGCAATGGGAGAGGGACCCGGATGAGGTTGTTCCCCTGCTGGGATTGCATCGCGGCGATGGCGCGCCGATCCTTGCCGCTGCGCCGCCGGCCGAGCAGCGCGTGATGCAGGGCTATGCGGGCAGCATCGCCTTTGACCTCGCAGGCAGTGAAGTGGCGATCACCTCGCCGCGCGGTGGGCGGCTGCATCGCTTTCGCCCCGATGGCCGCTTTATCGCGGCGACGACGCGCGCCGATGCCTGCGGATTGGCCGGGATATCGGGGGGTTTTCTTCTGACCGATGGTGGCGGCGGGGTGCTGACGGCAGAGCAGGGTCGAATGCGATCCCTGGGTTTGCGGCGGCGTAGCTGGGACAATCACGTGATCGCGCTGAATCGCGGCTGAGATCTGTGCCTTGATCGTGTCTGCGTCAGGGCCGCGACAGGGGATCATTTGCGACGGGCATGCCGTTGCAGACCGCTTACCATTTGAACGGCCGAAATCCTGCGTTTTGGGTGCCGGCAGCGGCCTTGCGACGGCAATCGGCAGCATAGACCCCGACCCAATACAGCCGGTCATCCGCGCCACGCGCCACGCCAAATCCCATCGCATTGGCCCGTGGGTCCTGCTGATTTTGTGCATGGCCGCGGGATTTTTGCCAACTGCCCACGGTGCCCGCAGCCGAGGCGGTTCCCATTGCGACATTCTCGGCAGAGAAACAGGCCGCAAAGCCCGCGCGCTTGATCCGTGCCATGGGGCTGCGTCCGCGTGTGTCGCGATGGCTGACGACCTGTCGCCGCGCCAGTTCGCAGGCATGTCGCTGCGCCGCCTGGTTCAATCGAGGGTCGATGCGCAGCTTGTGCCGTGCGCCAGCAGTGCGCATCTGGTTGGTCTGCTGCGCCAGCTGGCTGACCACCTGCGCCACGTTCTGCGCGCTGCAATTGCTGTTGGCGGCCAGCACCGGGCTTGAAATCAAGGCCAGAAGCCCTGCAAATAAAAGATATCGCATCGATTCACATCGAACAGTTCATTTCACTTTGTTCTACCAATGATTGTCTTAATTTTTAGTTAACAACTAAAAAGGTAGCAATTTCTTGCTCATGCAAGCGACTTGCCGCCGGGGCGCTCATGGCGTAGGCCCAAGGCATGCGGATACTCTTTTTAGGCGACGTGATGGGCCGCGCCGGCCGCCGCGCCATCACTGAACATCTGGCCGATTTGCGCGCGCGTTTGCGGGCCGATTTCGTCGTGGTGAATGGCGAAAATGCCAGCGGTGGCATGGGGCTGACGGCGTCCCATGCGCGGTTGCTGCTGGATGCCGGTGCCGATTGCCTGACACTGGGCGATCATGCCTTCGATCAAAAGGACATGCTGGGCTTCATCGACAGCGAGCCGCGTGTGATCAGGCCTCTGAACTTTGCCCGCGAGGCGCCAGGCAAGGGCGCGCGCGTCTTTCAGGATGCGCGTGGTCGCAAGGTTCTGGTCGCGCAGGCCCTGGGCCAGGTATTCATGAAGCGGCCCTTCGATGATCCGTTTTCGGCGCTGGATACGGTGCTCAAGGCGCATCCTCCGGGTGGGCTGGTGCAGGCCGCGCTGATCGACATTCATGCAGAGGCGACCAGCGAAAAGATGGCTGTTGGGCATTATTGCGACGGTCGGGCCAGCGCGGTTATTGGAACGCACACCCATGTGCCCACCGCCGATGCACAAATCTTGAATCGCGGCACGGCATATCTGTCGGATGCAGGCATGTGCGGCGATTATGACAGCGTGATCGGCATGGACAAGGCCGAGCCGATGCGCCGTTTTCTGACGGGAATGACGCGCGAACGCTTCACCCCCGCCAATACCGAGGCGACACTGTGCGGTGCCCTGATCGAGACCGATGACCGCAGCGGTCTTGCGCTGTCAATCACGCCGATCCGTCACGGGCCAAGGTTGCAGCCGTCAGCGCCGCCTGCGGGCTGATTGCCCCGTTTATCGCCGCAGCCTGACGCAGCCGATGCGCCGTTGACGGTTCACGGTTGTCCGATTGTCGCTTCCTCGCCCATTCGCGCTATTTCCGCCGCGCGTGTGCTCTGCTGTCTTGCGGGTGGCGGATGAATCAGGGAAGAATGCGCTGGATATGCTGAGGGGACCGTCCACGGTCGCCAGTAAAATGGGTGCGAATGTTCGGAATTGAACTGACGGGAACAAGCGCGGCAATCGCCACGATTTTCATCATCGTGGGTATGCTGACCCTTTTCATCCGCGAAACTTATCCGCCCGAGGTGACCGCAATATTGGGCGCCACTGTCCTGTTATTCATAGGCATTCTTGATCCCAGTCATGTCGCGGGTGTGTTGGCCAACCCGGCACCCTGGACGATTGCCTTCATGTTCATCATCGTTGGCGGGCTGGTACGTACGGGTGCGCTGGACTGGATCGGGCAAAAGGCCGCCCTGCATGCGAGCGACCATCCAATGCTGACATTGGGGCTGGTTTCGGTCGTGGTCTGCGCCATGTCGGCCTTTGTGAACAACACGCCGCTGGTCGTGGTGATGATGCCGATCTTCATGCAACTGGCCAAGGAAATGCAGACATCGCCCTCCAAGCTGCTGATCCCGTTGTCATATCTGTCGATTCTGGGCGGAACGGTCACGATGATCGGCACCTCGACCAACCTGCTGGTCGATGGCGTCGCGCGCCAATCGGGGCTGGAACCTTTCGGCATTTTCGAGATCTCGCCCGTGGGCATTCCGATGGCGATCGTCGGCATCACCTATCTGATGCTGGTCGCACCGCGCCTGCTGCCCGAACGCGATTCGATGTCGCAGCTGATGTCGGGGCGTTCGAAGATGAAATTCTTCACCGAGGTCGCCATTCCCGAAGAGTCCGCGCTGATCGGCAAGGCGCTGGACGAGGTCGACATCTTTACCCGCGACACTGCACGGGTGATCGACGTCCTGCGCGGCGATGCCTCGCTGCGGCGGGATCTGGCATCGGTGCTGCTGGAGGCGGGGGACCGTGTCGTTCTGCGCACGCCCATGTCCGAGGTTCTGGGCCTGCAAGGCAACAAGAATCTGCGCATGGTCGATAAGCTGAGTTCGGTGCAGACCAATACGGTCGAGGTGCTTATCACGCCCGGCTGTCATATGGTCGGGCGCAGCCTTGGTTCCATGCGGCTGCGGCGTCGCTATGGCGTCTATGTGCTGGCCGCGCATCGCAAGAACCAGAATATCGGACGCCAACTGGATGATCTGGTTGTGCGCGTCGGCGATACGCTGCTGCTGGAGGGCGCGCCCGCCGATATTCAGCGTCTGGCCACCGATATGGAGATGGTCGAGGTCACCGCGCCGTCGGATCGCGCCTTCCGCCGCAAACACGCACCCATTGTTGTGGCCACGCTGGTCGGTGTCGTTGGACTGGCCGCGCTGAACGTCGCGCCGATCCTGTTGCTGGCCTTTGTCGGCGTCTGCGTCGTGCTGGTGACGCGTTGCATCGATGCCGATGAGGCGCTGAGCTTTGTCGATGGGCGGTTGCTGGCGTTGATATTTGCGATGTTGGCCGTCGGGGCCGGGCTGGAAAATTCGGGCGCGGTCGAACTGATCGTGACCCGGGTCGCGCCCTGGCTGGAAACCCTGCCGCCATGGGGGCTGGTGCTGTCGGTCTATCTGCTGTCGATGGCTTTGACCGAGACGGTGACCAATAATGCGGTCGCGGTAATCGTGACGCCGGTTGCCATCACCCTGGGCAACCATCTGGGCATTGATCCACGGCCGCTGGTCATCGCCGTCATGATGGGCGCGTCGGCCAGCTTTGCGACACCGATTGGCTACCAGACCAATACGCTTGTCTATGGCCCTGGCGGATACCGCTTTACCGACTTTATCCGGGTGGGGCTGCCGTTGAACATCCTGATGGCGATTACCGCCTCGACGGTCATTCCGATCTTCTGGCCGATCTGACTGGGGTGACGCCACGTCAAGCATTTGCCGCCATGTGCCTGATGCAATGCGGCTTTGCGGCATCGGTCATTGTAAAACATGCCGCGGCGCAGCATCTTCATTGGCAAGGGAGGGACGAGGCGAAAGATGCAAGGAGTCCTAATCATGGCCGATATCACCAGCCAAGCCCCGAAAACCAATAGCTTTGACGCAGACAACCGCAACAAGCTGACCCAGGTCCTGACGGCACCGTTCCGTGCGCTCTTCAACGGGCTGATCGCTCTGGCAGAGGCCGGCCCGCGCATGAAGCAGGTCCGCAAGCTGAACGCGCTGAGCGACGAAGAACTGGCCGCACGCGGTACCACCCGTGTCGAGGAAGTGCGCCGGATCTTTGGCGATCAGATGTATATCTGACGCCATACCGAGAGCTTTTCAGATAACAGCCGCGCTGCCCCATCCCGGGCGGCGCGGCTTTTTCATCGGCTTCGGGCATTTCAGCCTGGTTCAAGCAGCTTTGGGCCTGGCCCACAGCTGCAAACCGGCGCCGGTTTCAAGATAGGACTTCATGCTGGACAGCACCACTGGCCAGCCCTGACCGATGGCCTTTGCCATCCCACTATCGCTTTGCAACTGGTCATGGGTGACCGTCAGGCGGCTCATGTCCTCGTATTCCTCGATCTCGAATGTTACCCGGCTATAGCCGTCCGGATCATCAGACTGCGATTCATTGGCCCATGTCATGACCAGACGGGCAGGGGGCTTGACCTCGATCACCTCGCCGACGATCTCGACGGTTTGCGCATCATTGTCGCGGACATGTTCCCATTTCGATCCGGCGCGCCAGTCCGACACGTTTCCATGACCCCAATATCGCCGGGCGATTTCGGGCTTCGTGATCGCCGCGAATATCTGCTCGGGCGTGGCCCGAATATATGTCACATAGACGAAGCTTGTGGTCTTGCTGGTCATTTATCGTCTCCTTCCAATTCTCGTTTCAAGTCGTGCAGCAGGCTCAGCCTTTGGGTCTCGAATTTCTGGACCCATCGCGCATAGACGTCGTGCAGTGGCACGGGATTGATGAAATGCAGCTTTTCGCGGCCCCGTTTCACCGTGGTGACAAGATTGGCGACCTCCAGCAGCCCCAGATGCTGCGTGACCGACTGGCGGGACATATCGATATGTTCGCAAAGCTGGCCCAATGTCTGCCCGTTTTCCCTGCACAGCAGATCAAGCAGCTTTCTGCGGGAGGGATCGCCGAGTGCCTTGAAGACCTTGTCTGCATCCATCGCCAACCTCCTTGCCACTGCGTTTATGCAGGTAAATACCTGCATGTCAAGCCAGCCTTTGATCCTCGCTGCCGGACCTTGCCGGCAGCGTGTCAGGTTAAAGCAGAGAAATCAGGCTCAGAGCCCCCAGACCATGATCAGCATGGGCACGGAAACCAGCATGACGATGACCTCAAGCGGCAGGCCCATCCGCCAATAGTCGCCAAACCGGTAATCGCCCGGACCCATGATCAGCGTATTGTTCTGGTGCCCGATCGGGGTCAGGAAGGCGCAGGCAGCCGAAACGGCAACCCCCATCAGAAAGGCGTCGGGATTGACCTCAAGCTGCTCGGCCAGCCGGATCGCGACGGGTGCTGCAAGAATTGTCGTGGCATTGTTGTTGAGCACATCTGACAGGAACATCACCACCATCATCAGCAGAGCCAGCGCGACCCAGGCCGGATAGCCTGCGGTCAGCTTGACGATCATTGCAGCGATCAGGGCGGTACCGCCGGTGGAATCCAGCGCGAGGCCGAGCGGGATCATCGAGCCCAGCAGTACCACGACCGGCCAGTCGACATGGTCATAGACCTCGTTGACCGACAAGACACCCGACAGCACATAGGCAACCAGCACACAGCCAAGCGCGATGGGCATCGTGATCAGGCCAAAGCTGGTCAGCACGACTGCAAGGACAAACCACCCAAGCGCAAAGAACATTTGCGCCTCGCGCATGACCGTGCGCTGAGCGCCGTCCAGTCGCAGCCCGCCCATTGACCTGACCGCCTCTTCGGTGCGGCTTTCCGAGACGAGCAACAACAGCAGATCGCCCGCCCGGATCTTTTCGCGCAGCAGGGTCCCGGTGATGATCACGCCGCGGCGACGCATGCCGATCAGCACGGCATCATGGCGATTGATCAGGCCGACGCTCTGGGCGGTGCTGCCGACGATTTCGGCCCCCATGGGGATCAGGCATTCGATCAGGGACTGGTTTTCCCGGCGTTGCCGTGCCCGGGGTTCCGAGCGCCCATCAGGAAAGGCCAGCTTGGAGGCAGAGCGGAAATCGTCCAGCTGATCGGCGCCGCTGCGCAGAACAAGCGCATCGCCGACGGCAAGCACAATCTCATTCAGCGGCGTATCCAGGGTCTGACCATGGCGCTGCACGCCGCGTATGCTGACCTCGGCCTTTTCCGCGTCAGCAATCAGATCACCGACCGGCTGGTCGCGCATCGTGCTTTCTTCGGTCACGATCAACAGCGATTCATAGTCGCGCATCGTGGTGTGTTCGTCATCGGGGGATTCGTTGTCCTCATGCAGCGGAATCAGGCGCCAGCCGACCAATGCGATGAACACCAGACCAGCCGCCGCCACGGCTCCGCCGACCGGTAGAAAATCGAACATCCGGAACGGCTCGCCCAGTACATCCTGCCGGAAACCCGACACGATCAGGTTAGGCGGCGTGCCGATCAGGGTCAGCATCCCGCCCAGAATCGTGCAGAAGGCCAGCGGCATCAGCGTCAGGGCGGCGGCGCGGCCTGCCTTGCGCGCCATCTGGATGTCGATCGGCATCAGGATCGCGAGCGCGGCGATGTTGTTCATAAAGCCCGACAGAACGCCGCCGATGCCGCCCATGACCGCGATATGCAGGCTGACGGGGCGGTTTTCCACCACCAGCATCCGGGTCAGTGCCGCGACAACGCCAGACCGCCGCAGACCGGCCGTGACGATCAGGATCAGGGCCACAACCATGGTTGCAGGGTTGCCGAAGCCCTCGAATGCTTCTGTTGCGGGGACGACGCCGAACAGCACGCCGGCCATCAGTCCGGCAAAGGCTATAAGATCCGGGCGCAACTTGCCTGAGAACATCAGCACCATCACGGCTCCGAAAATCGAAAAAAGCACGATCTGATCAAACGTCATCGGTTCACCCGCCAGTTACCTTACAATCTACAGGATAGTCTTGTTGCCGGATTGCGCAATTGCTTGTGTCAGCCAGATCTTGCGATCCGGCTGCAGGCTGGACTAAAAGCCTTCGGAACCCGATTGCCGCAGACCCGAAGGACCATCGACCATGGCAGGCCATTCCAAATGGGCGAATATCCAGCACCGCAAAGGTCGCCAGGATGCCGCGCGCTCGAAACTGTTTTCCAAGCTCTCGAAAGAGATCACGGTCGCCGCCCGGATGGGCGACCCCGACCCCGAAAAGAACCCGCGTCTGCGGCTGGCGGTCAAAGAGGCCAAGTCCAGCTCCGTTCCAAAGGACGTGATCGACCGCGCGATCAAGAAGTCGCAGGGCGGCGATGCCGAGAATTACGACGAGATCCGCTATGAAGGCTATGGTCCCAACGGGATCGCGCTGATGGTTGAGGCAATGACCGACAACCGCAATCGCACGGCCAGCAATGTGCGCAGCTATTTCACCAAGCATGGCGGCGATCTGGGTCAGTCGGGCTCGGTGTCCTTCATGTTCGACCGCGTGGGCGAAATCATGTACCCCGCCAGCGCGGGCGACGCCGATACGGTGATGATGGCCGCCATCGAGGCTGGCGCCGAGGACGTCGAATCGGATGCCGACGGTCACTGGATTTATTGCGCGGACACGGATCTGAACGACGTCTCGACGGCGCTGGAGGAGGCGCTTGGCGAATCCGAGACGGCCAAGCTGATCTGGAAGCCGCAAGCCGCGACCGAGATCAGCGATATGGAGACCGCGCAAAAGCTGATGAAACTGATCGAAACGCTGGAAGATGACGACGACGTCCAGAACGTCACCGGCAATTTCGACCTTTCCGAAGAGATAGCAGAACAGTTGTGATGGCCTGACCGGACCGGGGGCCTTGCCCCCGGACCCCCAGGATATTTGAATGAAGAAGAAACAGGCGACAGCCTGTTCCGGTCGCAGCCCACCCGGTCAAAACAGGAGCCCAGGAATGAGCCACTATACCGATGCGCTGACCCAGCTTGGCCAGGACACACCCTTGCCTCAAAGCCCGCAAGAGGCCGTGCTGGAGCGCGTGCCGAACCCGCAAGGCGACACGCTCTATCTGGTGCGCTTTACCCAGCCCGAATTCACCAGTCTGTGTCCGCTGACTGGGCAGCCCGATTTCGCGCATCTGGTCATCGACTACGCGCCCGCCGACTGGCTGGTCGAGTCAAAATCGCTGAAACTGTTTCTGGGAAGTTTTCGCAATCACGGCGCCTTCCACGAGGACTGCACCGTATCCATCGGCCGCCGTCTGGTTGATCTGCTGGCGCCACAATGGTTGCGGATCGGCGGCTATTGGTATCCGCGTGGCGGCATGCCCATCGATGTCTTCTGGCAGACCGGCCCTGTCCCGAGCGGGCTGTGGGCGCCCGATCAGGGGGTGCCCGGCTATCGCGGTCGAGGCTGACCGGGCTTTCTTTTTCACACAAATATCCCGGGGTGAGCCGCCGTCAGGCGGCGAGGGGCAGCGCCCCTTTGCTACCGCAGCGTTGCCAGAATCCGCGCCCAGGACCGTGCACCCTTTGCAAAGCTCTCCACGTCATATTTCTCATTGGGCGAATGGATGCGGTCATCTTCGCGGCCAAAACCGATCAGCATCGAGTCCATGCCCAGCATGCGCTTGAAATCACCGGCGATGGGGATCGAGCCACCAGCCCCGATAAAGGCCGCCTCGCGTCCCCATTCCTCGGTAAGCGCCTGTTTCGCGGCGGCAAAGGCCGGGTCGGTGATGTCCATCACGCTGGCAGGGCTGCCGCCATGTTCATGGAACTCGATCTCGCAATCCGCCGGAAGCACGCCGCGCATATGTTCGCGGAAGGCTGCGCGGACACGCGCGGGGTCCTGCGTGCCGGTCAGCCGGAAACTGACTTTGGCGCGTGCCTCGGCTGGCAGCACTGTCTTGAAGCCATCGCCTGCATAACCGCCGGCGATCCCGTTGATTTCGGCCGTGGGCTGGTTCCATTGCATGTCCAGCGGCGTGCGGCCCTTTTCTCCGATGGGGTGTTTCAGGCCGACCGAGGACAGAAAGTCCTCGGCGTCGAAACCAAGTGCGTCCCAATCGCTGCGCAGTTCGTCAGACAGCTCTTCGACGCCGTCGTAAAAGCCGGGCAGGGTGACGCGGCCCTGATCGTCTTTCAGCGCGGCCAGGCCTTGTGCCAGCACCATGATCGGGTTGGCGGCCAGCCCGCCGAAATGGCCCGAATGCAGGTCGCGGTCGGCGGCGCGGATCACCACCTCTTCGCCGACCAAACCACGCAGCTGTGTGGTGATGGCCGGGCGCCCGTCAGCATACAGACCAGTATCGCAGATCAACGCCAGCGAGGCGCTGAGTTCCTGGGCATTGGCCTCGAGGAAAGGCAGCAGCGAGGGTGAGCCTGATTCCTCTTCGCCCTCGAACAGCAGGGTCAGACCGGCGGGCAGGGCGCCATGCACCGCCTTCCAGGCGCGGCAGGCTTCGACGAAAGTCATAAGCTGGCCCTTGTCATCGGACGCGCCACGCGCGCGGATCACCTTGCCGTCTGGCGTGTCCTGCAGCTCTGGCTCGAACGGGGGGCGATCCCACAAATCCAGCGGATCGACGGGCTGGACGTCGTAATGCCCATAGAACAAAAGCGACCGCCCCTCGCCCGGTTGCGAGGACGCCACGACCATCGGATGACCCGTCGTGTCGCGAATATCGGCCGTGAAACCCAATGTTTGCAATTCGTTGCACAGCCATTCAGCGCCAGCGCGCACATCAGCCTTGTGCGCGGGATCGGTCGAGATCGAGGGAATGCGCAGGAATCCGATGAGACGGTCCAGTGCCTCGTCCAGCCCTTGATCCAATTCTGTCAGAACCTTGTCCAGCTTGCCTGCCTGTGTCATCTCCGTCTGGTCCTTCCCGACTGATTTACTTGATTTTCGCCCTGCGCCTTTCGGCTTATTGCGACAAATTGGCCCTGTCATTTTTGATTTTTGACATGTATCAACGACAGGCCTCGCGTGATCCGCAACATGATCGCACCCAGCCAGCTATGCAAGGGAACGCAAGCGATGAATTATGATGCTGCCCTGGACCAGGCCATCGGTAAATTGCACGATGAGGGTCGCTATCGGACCTTCATTGATATCGAGCGCGCCAAGGGCCGGTTTCCGCAGGCTGTCTGGAACCGCCCGGATGGGGAAAAACAGGACATTACTGTCTGGTGCGGCAACGACTATCTGGGCATGGGCCAGCATCCTGCCGTTCTGGCCGCCATGCACGAGGCGCTGGATGCGACCGGCGCAGGCTCGGGCGGGACGCGCAATATTTCCGGCACAACCGTCTATCACAAGCGTCTCGAAGCCGAGATCGCTGATCTGCACGGCAAGGATGCCGCGCTGGTTTTCAGCAGTGCCTATATCGCAAATGATGCAACGCTTTCGACGTTGCCCAAGCTGTTTCCCGGGCTGATCATCTATTCCGACGCGCTGAACCATGCCTCGATGATCGAGGGAATCAAGCGCAATGGCGGCGCCAAGCGGATTTTCCGGCACAATGATGCCGAGCATCTGCGCGAGTTGCTGCAAGCCGATGATCCGGCAGCGCCCAAGTTGATCGCATTCGAATCCGTCTATTCGATGGATGGCGATTTCGGACCGATCAAGGAACTTTGCGATCTGGCTGATGAGTTCAACGCGCTGACCTATCTGGACGAGGTTCACGCGGTGGGCATGTACGGTCCGCGGGGCGGTGGTGTGGCCGAGCGGGACGGGCTGTCGGGCAGAATCGACATCATCAACGGCACGCTAGGCAAGGCATTCGGCGTCTTTGGCGGCTATATCGCGGCCTCGGTCAAGATGTGCGACGCGATTCGATCCTATGCGCCGGGCTTTATCTTTACCACTTCTCTGCCGCCGGCTGTTGCGGCTGGCGCTGCCGCCTCGATCGCGTTTCTCAAGGGCGAGGGCGGGCAGGAATTGCGCGACGCGCAGCAATTGCACGCCCGCATCCTGAAAATGCGCCTGAAGGGGCTGGGCATGCCGATCATCGATCACGGGTCGCATATCGTGCCGGTGCATGTCGGCCATCCGGTGCATTGCAAGGCGCTGTCGGACATGTTGCTGAGCGATTTCGGCATTTATGTGCAGCCGATCAATTTCCCGACCGTGCCGCGGGGCACCGAACGACTGCGTTTCACCCCGTCGCCGGTTCATGACAGCGGCCAGATCGAGCATCTTGTCCGTGCAATGGATGCTCTGTGGTCACGCTGTGCATTGAATCGCGCCGAAATCGTCGCGTAATTCTTGCCGGGGGGTGCGAGGCTCTCGCATCCGTGATAACATTTCCTTAGATAATAGACGTTATCCTCGTGATTCGCGGGGGTTTTTATAACGCACTGTGAGGCAGACGATATGAGCGGTGCTCGGGCAGAACGCCCGGAATATGAGGTGGATCCCATGGCGGACACCGCTGATCTTTACGACGATGACACCCGGCTAGGGGACATCATGCGCGGTGAGCGTGCCACCAAGGGCAAGTCACTGCTGGATGTGCAACGCGAATTGCGCATCCGCGCCTCTTATGTCGCGGCCATCGAGAATTGCGACATAACCGCCTTTGATGCCCCCAGCTTTGTATCGGGCTATGTGCGGTCTTACGCGCGCTATCTGGATATGGATCCGGATTGGACGTTCCGTCGGTTCTGCAGCGAATCCGGCTTTCAGCCGACGCATGGCATGGCGCCCGCCGCCGCCGGTCCCAAACCGACCCGCAGACCGTCCGATCCGGCAGAGGCGCTGGCGAACCCGCGTGCTCTGTTCATTCCTCAGCCAGAAAGCTTCTGGTCGTCGATCGAGCCTCGCGCCATCGGTTCTTTGGCGGTGTTGGTCGCGCTGATCGCGGGCTTGGGCTATGGTGGCTGGTCCGTGCTGCAAGAGGTGCAGCGTGTGAACCTGACCCCGGGCGATGATGCCCCGACCGTTGTTGCGGATCTGGACCCGGTGCAAAGCGGTGGTCTGCCGCAGCCCGAACTGGATTCCTCGGAAGGGGTCGATCTGGCCGCGAATATGCCACAGCCCGAATCGCTGGATCGTAATTATCGTCCCCAGATCCTTGAGGCCCCGGTGCTGACGGCGCGCGATGGTCCGATTTCGGCCATTGATCCCGGTTTGACGCAGCCTCCGGCCCCCGCTGATACGGTGCTGGCCAGTAACGACCAGACCGGCGCGGTTCCGAATACGGTCAGTGCTTCGAAGGCAGAGCTCACGGCATATGGTCCGCAATTGCCTGCCGAGCAGTTGGCAGTGCGCACGCTTGCGCCCGATGCCCCGGAACTGGAATTGCTGGCGGCGCGGCCGGCCTGGGTTCGCGTGACCTCGGCGGATGGCACGGTGCTGCTGGAAAAGATCATGGATGCGGGCGAACGCTTTTCACTGCCCAGCCTCGAAGAGCCGCCGATCTTGCGCACAGGCAATTCCGGTGCGGTATATTTCGCGGTCAATGGCCGCACTTACGGCCCGGCGGCGCCCGGTCCGCAGGTGGTCAAAAATGTCGAGCTGTCCTCGACCAGCCTGACCGCGAATTACGCCTTTGCCGATCTCAGCAAAGATCCTGAACTCGCGCAGATGGTTTCTGTGGCTCAGGCCGGGCCGATGCCGGGCGATGAGGTTGCACCAGCGGGCGGCAGCAGCGTAACCGACTGATTGGCAAAGGACGCGCGGCCGATGGTAGCGCGTCAGCCGTGGTCGAAATGTTCCAATACCGCTTTGAAGAACTTGTCCTGAACGGCGGACGTTTCCATCATCGCTTCATGCCGGCACTGCGCCAGTTCAAGCAGATGGCTGCCCTGCCATTGCCCGGCGCGTTCGCGGATCGCTGTCGATGAGACGATCTTTTCGCCATCACCAAGCGTGATCAGCACCGGATAGTCCGGCGAGGGCAAGCGCGCCAGCCGGGTGCATTCGTTCAGCGCTTTTCCGGCCCAGTCAAAGCTTGCACCTCCGATGGTCAGGTCGGGCCACAGCGCGGCCTGTTGCACCAGGCTGCCCCACTCTGCTCCGTCATGGGTCAGCAGGTTGGCACTGAAAGCTTCGTCCAGCACATAGGTGCCAGCCCCGCCACTGCCCGGCGTGGCGCGGCCCCCGCGACCAAGCCTGCCCGCGATATAGGACAGACCAAGCGCCAGGCCTTCGGGCATCTGACGCAGATTGATGCCCCACATCGGCGCCGAAAACGCCGCGCGCTCAACCGGCAGCTCATTGTGCAGAGCCGCAAGGCCGATGCAGCCGCCCATCGAATGGGCCAGCAGATACCAGGGCCGTGGCAGGTCGAGCTCAGAGGCGCTGACCACCATTTCGACAACATCGCGCTGATAATCGCTGAAGTCGCCGATATGGCCGGGGCGCGGATCGTCCTGAAGGCGATCAGACAGACCCTGACCGCGCCAGTCGATGGCCAGCACCGCCAGTCCGGCGGCATTCAGGCGGGCAGCGACATGGGCATATTTTTCGACATATTCCGTGCGGCCGGGAAACAGCAGCACGGTGCCCGTGGCACGGCCATCGCCATGCCAGCAGGCCAGGCGCAACTGCACCCCGTCATCGGCCTTGACGAAAAACGTTTCAGCCGGCGGCAGATTGTCGTCCGGCAGGCGATGAAAGGGGGCAGGTATCATCCGGGATCAGGACAGCGCCGCGCCAAGCTGCATGGCCAAAGGCATCGAGCCTTCGATCTTGAGCTTGCCGGTCATGAAGGCACTGGTGGGGTTCTCGCTGCCGTCCAGGATGCCTTCAAAGGTTTCCCGCGAGGCGATCAGCGTCACTTCGGCCTCTTCGTCGCCGGCGCGCGCGCCATCGGCGTCGATCATGATCGCGCCCTCTTCCTCGATTACGAATTTGGCGGTGTTTTCAAAGCCGCCCAGCCTTTCGTTCAGCTTTTCGACTGCCTTGTTCACGACTTCGCTCATCTCGGGTCCTCCGTTGCGCTTTGACTGGCCCCCGCCCATGAGACTGTTTACACTGGGTCCCATGAAGGCGGAAGGCAGGAAAATGGTTCGTTTCGCAGCATTACTGCTTGCCGCAAGCGTCAACATTTTTGCGCTTGGTGCAAGTGGTGGCGTAGCGTCAGCACAAGCTGCGCCTGACATGCAGCAGCTGTTTTCGCAACTTGCCCAGCCCGAGGGCGAGGGCTGGCGCATTGCGGAAAGCGATATTTTACGCGAATGGTCGAAATCAGGGTCCGCGACGATGGATCTGCTGCTGATGCGCGGCGAAGAGGCGCTTGATCAGGGCGACGTGCTGGGTGCCATCGGGCATCTGACCGCGCTGACCGATCACGCGCCAGAATTTGCCGCAGGCTATCAGGCGCGCGCCGTGGCCTATGCGCTGAATGGCGATTACGGTCCCGCCGCGGCCGATCTGGCCCGCACTCTGGAATTGGAGCCTCGTCATTTTGCCGCGATGACCCAGCTGGGCGCGATGCTGGAGGAAATGGGTGACGACCAGCGCGCCATGGCCGCCTATCGCGAGACCCTGTCGATCCATCCGCATCAGCAAGAGGCCATCGACGGGCTGGCACGTCTGGAAATGGCCAACCACGGCACCGATATCTGATCCCATGAGCATGATGAATTCGGGCCGCGTGACGGCCGTCCTTGGGCCGACCAACACCGGCAAGACGCATTACGCGATCGAACGGATGCTGGCCCACCGGACAGGCGTGATCGGCTTGCCCCTGCGTCTGCTGGCGCGCGAGGTCTATGACCGGATCGTCAAATCGCGCGGGCCTTCGGTCGTGGCGCTGGTGACGGGCGAGGAACGGATCGTGCCCGACCGGGTGAAATACTGGGTCGCCACCACAGAGGCCATGCCCGAGGTGGGGGCCGATTTCGTTGCCATAGATGAGATCCAGCTATGCGCCGACCCTGAACGTGGCCATGTGTTCACCGACCGGTTGCTGAACATGCGGGGTCTGCATGAAACGTTGTTGCTGGGCTCGGATACCATGCGCCCGGCAATCGCCGCGCTGGTCCCCGGCGTCCAGTTCGAACGTCGCGAGCGATTCTCGACGCTCAGCTGGGCAGGTTCGAAGAAATTGTCGCGAATGCCCTCACGCAGCGCCATCGTCGGTTTCAGCGTCGATAACGTCTATGCGATGGCGGAACTGATCCGCCGCCAAAAGGGCGGCTGTGCGGTCGTCATGGGGGCGCTGTCGCCGCGAACGCGCAACGCGCAAGTCGCCATGTATCAAGAAGGCGAGGTCGATTATCTGGTCGCCACCGACGCTATCGGCATGGGCTTGAACCTTGATATCCGCCATGTCGCCTTCAGCGCGACCGACAAGTTCGACGGCCGCCGGATGCGCCCGCTGTTTCCCCATGAAATGGGCCAGATCGCGGGGCGCGCGGGCCGGCACACAGAACCGGGCACATTCGGTGTAACCGGCGAGGCCGCGCCGCTGGACGAGGGGCTGATCAACGCCTTGGAAAATCATCGTTTTCAGCCGATCAGCCGTCTTATGTGGCGCAACGGGGCGATGGAATTCGGCACGCTGGACCGGCTGCTTGCCAGCCTTGAGACAGCGCCCGCCAGCGAGTGGCTGGTGCGCGGTCGCGAGGCCGATGACGTGCGCTCGCTCAAATCCCTGCGCGAGTTGCCAGAGATCCGCGACCGGGTGACCACGCCAGCCGATATCCGTCTGCTCTGGGATATCTGCCGCGTGCCCGATTTCCGGGGTATTTCCTCTGCCGAACATGTCAGCCTGCTGGCGCGGATATTCGGTTTCCTGCAAGATGGATCGGTCCCTTCGGACTGGCTGGCGCGCCAGATTGAACGCATCGACCGGCCCAAAGGCGACATCGACACGCTGTCGAAACGATTGGCATATATCCGCACATGGACATATGTGGCACAACGGCGAGGCTGGGTTGAGGACGAAAGTCATTGGCGCGGCGAAACGCGCGCTGTAGAAGACCGCCTGTCAGATGCGCTGCATATCGCGCTGACGGAACGATTTGTGGATCGGCGCACATCTGTGCTGCTGCGCCGGCTCAAACAGAAGGAGGTCCTCGTGGCCGAAGTGAACGACAAGGGCGAAGTTGCGGTCGAGGGTGAATTTTCCGGCCGCCTTGAGGGGTTTCGTTTTCGTCCCGACCAGACCTCTTCGCCCGATGAGGCAAAGATGCTCAGCCGTGCCAGCTATGAGGCATTGCGGCCCGAATTCCACTTGCGCGCGGACCGTTTCTATAACGCGCCGGATACCGAGCTGGATTTCACCGAGCAGGGCGGCCTCATGTGGGGCGACGCCGCTGTCGGCAAGCTGGTCAAGGGCTCCGAAGCGCTAAAGCCCGGTATCGAGGTCTTTGTCGATGAAGAGGCCGGCACCGAGATCGTCGAAAAGGTCAAGCGTCGCTTGCAGCATTTCCTTGATCGCAAGGTGGCGACGCTGTTCGAACCCCTGCTGGCCATGAAGAACGACGAGGCTCTGGGCGGTCTGGCCCGCGGCTTTGCCTTCCAACTGGTCGAGGCGTTAGGCGTTCTGCCGCGCGAAGCGGTTGCGAATGACGTGAAGGCCCTTGATCAAGAGGCACGCGGCACCCTGCGCAAGCATGGCGTGCGTTTTGGCCAGTTCACCATCTTTCAGCCGGCACTGCTGAAACCCGCGCCGACGCGGTTGCGGCTGGTGCTGTGGTCGCTGCATGCGGGGCTGGACGAATTTCCCGAAAGCCCGCCGCCGGGTCTGGTCACGATCCCGCATCTGGCCGAGGTGCCGGATGGTTATTACATCCTGTCGGGCTATCACCCGGCTGGCGATCGCGCGATTCGCATCGACATGCTGGAACGCCTCGCAGATATGGTCCGCGCACAGGATACCCGCGCCGGATTCGAGGCCAGCGCAGATATGCTGTCGATCACCGGCATGACGCTGGACCAGTTCGCCGATCTGATGCAGGGCCTGGGTTATGCCGCCGAAAAGGGCGAGCGCGAGAAGGTCAAGGCGACCGAGCCGGCACCTGCGCCCGAACCCGAGCTTCCTGCCTCGGACGCGCCCATGACCGAAGAAGAAAGCGTTCTGGCAGCCGAAACCCGTGCCAAATGGGAGGCCGAGCAGGCTGCCAAGAAAGCCGCCGCAGCCGAGAGCTCTGACGAGACTGAAGCCGCTGACGCCGGCGCGGGTCCTGAGCCCGCGGAACAAGAGGTGTTTTACACCTTTCGTTGGGCGCCCAAGCCGCGCGCGCCGCGCCGTCCCAAAAACGACGCCCGTGGTCCCCGCACCGAGCGTGCAGAAGGTGGCCCCAAGGGTGAGCGCGGACCCAAGAAGAAGGGCGGCCCCAAAAAGGGCGGCAAGCCTCAGGGCGGGAAAACCTATCAGGCCCGGCCCGAAAAGAAGGCCGATCCCGACAGCCCCTTTGCGGTTCTGGCGGCATTGAAAGACCGCAAATAGCCCCATGTCCCCCGAGGCCCGTCTTGTTCGTGACTTCTGGCAGGCAATGAATGCGAATGATTGGGCCGGCGTGGCCGAGCGCTATCTGGCCCATGACTTCACCGGCCTCTGGCCACAATCAGCCGAGATCATTGACGGGCGCGATCAGTTCGTGGCCGTCAATGGCGCGTTTCCGGGGCAGGGCGGCTGGCAGTTCGAGGTGATCACTCTGCTGTCCGAGGGTGAACAGGTCGTCAGTGACACCCGTGTGACGCAGCTTGATCTGCAGATCGTGGCGCGGGTGATTACCTTTCATCGCATCCGGAACGGGCTGATCGCGCAACAGACCGAGTTCTGGCCCGATCCCTATCCGGTACCGGAATGGCGGTCAGGCTTGCTGGCAACCGATCCCCAAGCAGCCCGGTTTTGAACGTGGCTTGGCATCATGGCTGAAACGCCAGAGCCGCAGGCGCTGCGGCTGGACAAGTGGCTTTTCCATATCCGGGCCTTCAAGACGCGCGGCCTGGCTGCTGCGCGAATCGAGGGCGGCGGGGTCAGGGTGAACGGCCAGCCCGTTCGCAAACCCGGTCGGTCGATCCGGCCGGGCGATCAGATCACCTTGTCTGCAAAGGGCCAGCTGCGCGCATTGCGGGTAATCGGTTTGGGTGTGCGGCGCGGTCCGGCAAGCGAGGCTCAGGCGCTTTATGAGGATCTGGACGAGGGCTAGGCGCAGGCTCTGCCCCAGCTTTCCTTCAAACGGGGGGCGGGTGTTTTTTCGCGTCTGACCGCCAGCAGGCGAACGGGCGTTTGCGGGCTGGTCTGCGGTACGAAACGGCGGTCTTTTCCCACCCGCTGGCCTTGATTGATGGCGCGGGCAGGCGTAACTAGCGGTTCGGAATGAACGGAGCAGCCCCATGACCTA
This sequence comes from Paracoccus tegillarcae, assembly GCF_002847305.1. NCBI lineage: Bacteria > Pseudomonadati > Pseudomonadota > Alphaproteobacteria > Rhodobacterales > Paracoccaceae > Paracoccus > Paracoccus tegillarcae. The sequence goes on from NZ_CP025408.1 coordinate 3,095,839, forward strand.
TGTCGTCACCGACAATTGCATCATGTGCAAATACACGGATTGCGTCGAGGTCTGTCCGGTGGACTGTTTCTACGAGGGCGAGAATACTCTGGTCATCCATCCAGATGAATGCATCGATTGCGGGGTCTGCGAGCCCGAATGCCCGGCCGATGCGATCCGCCCGGATACAGAGCCGGACATGGAGAAATGGGTCGAATTCAACCGGAAATATTCGGAAAACTGGCCCGTTATCACCCGCAAGAAAGACCCGCTGCCGACCGCCGAGGAAATGGATGGTCAGGCAGACAAGCTGGAAAAGTATTTCTCGGAAGCACCGGGCGAGGGCGATTGATTCGCGCGGCCTGATTGTCGCTGCCCAAAGTTTGCCTTTTGCTAACCCCATGGCAAAAAAGCTTTAATTGAACGAACGTTCGTCGTGGGGCAGCTTGCCGCAAGCCGCTTTTTTTGAAGCGTTTTTTATGCTATATTATTGTTACATTCGCGCTTGTCAGATGCACGATCCTGGCGGCGCCCGCCCGAAACTTGCTTATCCTGCGTCCTCTGCCGGGCGCGGGCAAAAGAAAATGATGAAATCGAACCCAAGGCGGGACTTCCCGTCAGGGGTACGTTTGCGCCCTGAATATCTGCGGCGCCACCTATGAGGAAGCCTTAATGTCGAAATCCAAAAAGAGTGAATTCAATCCCGATGACTTTGTTGTCTATCCTGCGCACGGGGTTGGCAAGATCGTTTCCATCGAAGAGCAGGAAGTTGCCGGCCTGAAGCTGGAGATGTTCGTGATCTCCTTCGAGAAGGACAAGATGACCCTCCGCGTTCCCACGGCTCGCGCCTCGGAAATCGGGATGCGCAGCCTTGCGAGCCCGGATCTGGTCGAAAAGGCGTTGGACACGCTCAAAGGCAAAGCCCGCGTCAAGCGCGCCATGTGGTCGCGTCGCGCCCAGGAATACGAGCAAAAGATCAACTCCGGCGACCTGATGTCGATCGCCGAGGTGGTGCGCGACCTGCACCGCAATGACGACCAGCGCGAGCAGTCCTATTCCGAGCGTCAGCTTTACGAAGCTGCGCTGGACCGTCTGACCCGCGAAGTGGCTGCGGTGAGCGGTCTGGAAGAAGGCGATGCGCAAAAACGTGTGGATGATGTTCTGACCAGCCGCGCGGCCTGAATTTTGATTGGACGTGTGAAAGGGGCGCCCTCATGGGGCGCCCTTTTGCATTGGGTGCCTCTTGGTCGGGGCTCGCTGTCATCAACCTGCGCTGGACCCTTGCGCTAGATCTCTGCGCGATCAGCCTGGAAAACGCGGCAGCGATGCTTCTGGATCTGCCATTCAGGATGGTTCTTGCCCCAATCCGCGACCAGAAATTGTGAACTGGTCATACACTGGATCAGCGTCATGTCCGACAACAGCCGGCTTTCTGTTCGGCATTCTTCCGGGGTGTCTTGCAAGCAGGCGATCAGGATGAATTCGATCATGGTGCCCTCCGAGCAGGCCAAAGCCTGGCCGTGGCGCCGGCAGTGAATGCCGACGCCTCTGGTGTTGGGTCGGCGATACAGTGCCGACCGTGTTGGATGTCAGGAGTTATGCACCCTCATCCTGCGCCGATAGCTGAGACGCGGCGAGGGCCAATTGGCTGATTTTCGACCATGCCAATTTATCGAAAGTGATGGCTGATCGCCGCGTGCAGCCGCGCCACCAAAGGCGCGATCTGATATTCGGGGACAGCGGCAAAGCCCAGATGCAGGGCGTTGGGCGGCGCCCGTTCAAGCTGATAGGCCAGCATCGGACGGGCAACCAGATCCTGCGAGGCGGCGCTTTTCGCGATTGCCGAGGCAGGTACATCGCCCGGCAGTCTGGCGATCAGTTGCAGACCGCCTGCCGGGACGTCCAGCCGCAACCTATCGCCGAATTTGTCCTGCAAGGCGGCAATCAGCAGGCTGCGGCGTTTGGCGTAGAGTTTGCACATCCGGGCGATGTGACGGGCGAAATGCCCCTCGGCCAGAAAATCCGCCAGCGCAGCCTGTACATGCAGCGGCGGTTCGACGCCGTGCAGGAACACCTGCTGATTGAACTGCTCTGCAAACTCTGGCGGCACCACGAAATAGGCTGTGCGCAGCGACGGTGCCAGGGTCTTTGAAAAGGTGCCGATATGGATGACCCGACCGCTGCCATAGGAATGCAGTGTCGCCACCGGAGGGCTGTCAAAGCGGAATTCGCTGTCATAGTCGTCCTCCAGAACCCAGGCATCCGTCCGGGCAGCCCAGTCCAGCAAGGCGATCCTCCGGGACGCCGACAGCGTCACCCCGGTTGGCCATTGATGGGCAGGCGTCAGATAAACGCCGACGCAGCCTTCGGGGCGGGCGATCAGGTCGTTCACGCGCGCGCCGTGCCGGTCCAGTATGACCAGACGCAAGTGATGGCCTGCCTGCGACAATGCCCGCTTGGCGACGAGGTAGCCTGGGTCCTCCACCGCGACGGTCGACTGCCGAGGCCATAGCAGCGCGGCAACCGCCATGATCGCCGCACGGGTCGAGGTGACGATCAGGATCTGTTCCGGCGCGCAGGCAACCCCGCGTGACGCGGTCAGATACTTGGCCAATTCCTGACGCAGGGGCATGTAACCGCCCGCATGGGCGTAATCGAGGATGAACTGATCGGCCCGCAAGGCATGTCGCTTGAGCAGGCGAGCCCATGTCAGCCGGGGGAAGGCGTCAAATGCGGGGATGCCGGGCTGAAAGGCGCAGCCCGGCGGTTCGCCCAGGTACAGATCTTGTGTCTGGAGCTGCGTATGGGCGGGCAGCGTGCGAAACAGCGCTCGTGTTTCGGCCTGTCCTATGGCGGGTTTAGATCTCAGCGTTGTCGACACGCGTGTCCCCGATCCGCGACGGCTTTCCAGAAACCCCTCTGCGATCAGCTGGTCGTAGACCTGCATGCTGGTGTTGCGAGAAATGCCCAGATCGCCCGCCAGCACGCGAGAGGCCGGCAAATAACTGCCTGCGCAAAGCCGGCCATCCAGAATGGCACCGCGCAACTGGTCGCTGATCTGCCGATAGATTGGCCGCGCCTGATCGCGATCGATCGTGATCCAGTTCAGCAATGTCCTGTCATGCCCTTGCGATGTCATCGCGGCACACCGTTTTCCTGCTGTCTTTCAAGATGATACCATATTGACCTCGTAGCGGCTGGTTTTTGTTGGGCCAGCGCGCTTGCCGGCCCGCCGGTGCGTGGACAACTGCGCGCGGCGCGCCTATAACGCCCGCGACTTTTCCATACCTATATGAGGCGCAAGATGATCAAGGTTTTTGGCCACAAGGCCCCCGATTCGGATGCCACCGGCTCTCCGGTTATCTGGGCCTGGTATCTCAACGAGATCCGCAAGACCCCGGCCAAGGCAGTGCTGCAGGGCGAGCCGAACACCGAGGCGCTGTGGATGCTGGATCGTTGGAACGTCGACAAGCCCGAGATCATCGTTGATGTCGTCGCCGGCGAGAAATGCGTGATCGTGGACACCAACAACCCGGCCGAATTGCCCGCATCCATCAATGATGCAGATGTGCTGGAAATCATCGACCACCATTTGCTGGCTGGCGGCATCAAGACCAAGACGCCGATCAATATCACCATTCGCCCGTTGGCTTGCACCGCCACCATCATGCATGATCTGATCGGCGACGATCTGGCCAAGGCGCCGGACGCGGTCAAGGGCGTGATGCTGACCTGCATCCTGTCCGACACGCTGGAATTCCGCAGCCCCACGACCACCCCGCATGACCGTGCCGTGGCCGAAAAGCTGGCAAAGGAACTGGGCGTGAATGTCAGCGAATTCGCCGCCGAGATGTTTGCCGCCAAATCCGACGTGTCGGCCTTTGCCGATGACGCGCTGCTGCGGATGGACAGCAAGGAATACGAGCTGGGCGACAAGAAACTGCGGGTCTCGGTGCTGGAGACCACCGCGCCCAGAATGATCCTTGACCGCAAGGATGCGTTGATGGCCGCCATGCCGGTCGTGGCCGCCGCTGACGGCGCCAACGAGGTGCTGCTGTTCGTGGTCGATATCCTGAACGAAGAGGCCACGCTGCTGGTGCCGAATGAGTTCGTCAAAACCGTGGCCGAGAAAAGCTTTGGCGCCACCGTAACCGGCGACACGGTCGTTCTGCCCGGCATCATGAGCCGCAAAAAGCAGATCATTCCGGTTCTGGCCGTCTGATGACCCAGATCATCCAGTCCCTGTCCGAGATCGGGCAGGGCTATGAGGCGCTGTATTGCGATCTATGGGGCTGTTTGCACAATGGCAATGAGGCATATCCTGCAGCGGTGGCGGCGCTGCAGGACTATCGCCGGGGGGGCGGCAAGGTCTGTCTGATGACCAATGCCCCGCGCCCCAATCAATATGTCGCTCAGCAGCTTGCCCGCATGGGCGTGCCGGGTGATGCCTTTGATATCATTGTCAGTTCCGGCGATTCTGCGCAGGATGCGATGTTTGCAGGCGCCATCGGCACCAAGGTCTGGCATATCGGCACCGACAAGGATGACGGTTTCTTTGACGACATCCCGCCCGAATGGCAGGATGCGCCAGCGATCCAGCGCGTTCCGCTGGAAGAGGCCGACGGTATCGCCTGCACCGGTCCCTTCGACGAGACAAACGAGGTGCCCGACGATTACCGCGCCCGTTTGATGCTGGCACGCGAACGTGGGCTGAAACTGCTTTGTGCCAATCCCGATGTGGTTGTCGATTTGGGCGAGACGCGGATCTACTGCGCGGGTGCGCTGGCGGCGCTGTATGACGATATCGGCGGCACCTCGCTGTATTTCGGCAAGCCATACCCGCCGATCTATGACCGCGCGCGGCGGATGCTGGACCTGGGTCAGGACGCGAGGGTGCTGGCCATCGGCGACGGCATCAATACCGATGTAAAGGGTGCCATTTCCGAGGGTATCGACTGCCTGTTCGTGACCGGCGGTCTGGCCGCGCACGCCATGGGCGGCGATGTCGAAAACCCCGATGCGGCGCTGCTGGACGAGTTTCTGGCAACGCATCAGATGGACCCGACCTATGCCACCGGAAGGCTGCGCTGAATGGTGGCAAAGCCCGTCTTGATCCCGCCGCAACAGGCCGAGGCTGCAACGCGGGTCGGTCATGTGCACCTGAAGGTGGCCGATCTCGACCGTGCAATTGCTTTTTATTCCGGTGTTCTGGGGTTTGATGTGATGCAACGGTCCGGACGCGGGGCGGCCTTTCTGGGGGCGGGTGGCTATCACCATCATATCGGGCTGAACACGTGGGAATCTGCGGGCGCGACGCCGCCCCCTCCGGGGCATACGGGGCTGTATCACAGCGCGTTCCTCTATCCTGACCGGGTTGCTCTGGGCCGCGTGCTGGCGCGGGTGACCGCGGCTGGCATCGCGCTGACCGGCGCGGCCGATCACGGCGTCAGCGAGGCGATCTATCTGGATGATCCCGACGGCAACGGGGTCGAACTCTATCGTGACAAGCCGCAGGCCGACTGGCCGGTCGATGCGCAGGACCATCTGAGGATGGTCAATGCGCCGCTGGACCTGCAGGCCCTGCTGGACGAAGCAGCGGCAGCGGACGGCTAAGGGCCGGGCCTGCTGCGTCAACCATTGATCAATGACTGACCTGACATTCGGGATCACTTCAAGTGATCTCGACCGCCTGCCCGTATCTCAGAACATCCAGCCGCCGAACGTAGGATTGCACGTCAATCGCAGCCGATCCTCAGGGTAATAATCTTGTACTTTAGGCGAAGTTTTGCGATATTTTCTTGCGTTGCCGATTTTACGCTGCTATGCAGCATAAAAATTTCGGCAAGGGGTAAAGGATGTTGGACAACCTCCCACGCGGCACGATCGTTATCGAAGATCTGGAAATCGGAATGACCCGGCATCTGCAAAAGCAGGTCACCGATCATGACATTAAACTGTTCGCCGAGGTCTCGACCGACCACAACCCGGTGCATCTGGATGATTCCTATGCGCAGGACACGATTTTCGAGGGCCGCATCGCCCACGGCATGCTGACCGCCGGGCTGATCAGCGCGGTGATCGGCGAGCAACTGCCCGGGCATGGCACGGTCTATCTGGGCCAGACACTGAAATTCATGGCCCCCGTGCGGCCGGGAGATATGGTCCGGGCCGAAGTGACGGTGCAGGATATCGACATGTCCAAACGGCGCGTGACGCTTGCAACCCGCTGTCTGGTCGGTGATACGGTCGTGCTGAAAGGTGAGGCGGTCGTGTTGGCCCCGAGCCGCAAGTTCGACTGATCGCCGGGGCGATGCCCCGACAGGGGGCGCTGCGTTGCATATCCACGACCACTGGACCGGATTGCCTGTCAGGGCCCGCGGCACCAGCGCTGCCATGGGCAATTTCGACGGCGTCCATCTGGGCCACCGCTCGGTCATAGAGGCCGCGCGCGACGCGCTGCCAGAGGCGCCGCTGGCGGTCATCACATTCGAGCCGCATCCGCGCGAATTCTTTGCCCCCGAAGCGCCGGGTTTCCGGCTGATGAATGCCGAGGCACGGGCCAACCGTCTGGCGCGGCTTGGCGTTGAGCATCTGTTCCAGTTGCCCTTCGGTCCGGTGCTGGCCGGCCTGACGCCCGAGGCGTTCGCGCGCGAGGTTCTCTGCGACGGTCTGGGCATCGCGCATGTGACGGTCGGGCAGGATTTCCGCTTTGGCAAGGACCGCGCCGGCGATGCAGCGACCCTGCAGGATCTGGGCCGTCAGATGGGCTTTGGCGTCACCATCGCACCGCTGATCGGGCGCAACGGCCAGGATTTCAGCTCAACCGCGATTCGTCAGTCGCTGAGCGATGGGCACCCGCGTCAGGCCGAGACCATGCTGGGCCACTGGCATCGGATCGAAGGCGAGGTCATTCACGGCGAAAAGCGCGGCCGCGAATTGGGATGGCCCACCGCCAATATGTCGGTCGACGGGCTGCACCTGCCGCGACTTGGCGTCTATGCGGTGCTGGTCGATGTGCTGACCGGGCCTGACAAGGGCGTGTTCAAGGGCGTTGCCAGCCTGGGCGTTCGGCCGATGTTCGGGCGAAACCGGCCCAATCTTGAGGTGCACCTGTTCGACTTTGAGGGCGATCTTTACGGCCAGCATATCTCGGTCGCGCTGGTCGATTTCCTGCGCGACGAGGCGAAATTTGACGGGCTGGACGCGCTGATCGCGCAGATCGAGGCTGACGCCGATCAGGCGCGTGACATACTGGCAGGCCACTGATGCGCCCGCGCTTTTGGGAATTACCGCTCAAGGAGCTGACCGGCGACGAATGGGAGGCGCTGTGCGACGGTTGCGGAAAATGCTGCCTGAACAAGCTGGAATATGAAGACACGGGCGAGGTCGTCTTTACCAGCGTCGCGTGCAAGTTGCTGGATGGCGATACATGCCGCTGCAGCTCTTACGCCGACCGGCACGACTATGTCCCCCAATGCGTCGTCCTGACGCCCGCCAAGATCAGGAAGGTCGGCTATTGGCTGCCCGCGACCTGCGCCTATCGCCTGCGCCACGAAGGCAAGCCGCTTTATGACTGGCACTACCTGATCTCGGGCGATCGCGACTCGGTCCATCATGCCGGGGTCAGCGTGCGTGGACGGACGGTGAACGAGCTGTCGATCTCCGAGGACGATTGGGACGATTACGTGATCGAGGATCAGTCATGAATTTCGCATCCGACAACGCCTGGACAGCCCATCCGGCGGTCATGGAGGCGCTGAACGACGCCAATTCCGGCGCCGTGATGGGCTACGGCGCCGATGAGGTCACCGCGCGGGCAGAGGCTGCCTTGCGCGAGGTGCTGCAGGCACCCGACGCCGTGATCCGATTTGTGGCGACCGGAACGGCGGCGAATGCGCTGGTCTGCGCCCAACTGTCGCCCAGCTTTGGTCGCATCTATTGCCACGCGGATGCCCATATCGAAACCAGCGAATGCAGCGCGCCAGAGTTCTTTTCCGGCGGGGCCAAGCTGGTCACATTGCAGGGCGAGGACGGCAAGATCACGCCCGACACGCTGGCCGCCGCGATCCGGCATGGTGAGGGCGGCGGTCTGAACGAAGGCCGCAACGCCATGGTCTCGATCACCAATGCCACCGAATGGGGAACGACCTATTCTGCGGCCGAGGTTGCCGCGCTGGCGGATCTGGCCCATGGCGCCGGGCTGCCTTTGCATATGGATGGCGCGCGCTTTGCCAATGCTGTGGCCGGGCAGAATTGTTCGGCGGCCGATATGACCAGGCGCGCGGGCGTCGATGCGCTGTGTTTCGGCGGCACCAAGAATGGCGCGATGGCCGCCGAAGCAGTTGTGTTCTTCGACCCGGCCCACGCCGAGGGTTTCGACTATCGCCGCAAGCAAACGGGCCATGTCTATTCCAAGCAGCGCTTTCTGGCCGCACAGATGCTGGCGCTGGCGAGTGACGGGCTGTGGCTGGAACTGGGCCGCGCCGCCAATGCCAAGGCAGAGCGGCTGGCCGAGGGGATCGTATCGGCAGGTGGCGCGCTGCTGGCGCCCCGGCAATCCAACGCGGTCTTTGCCACGATTCCGGCCGAGGCGCATCAACGTGCCCGGGCTGCGGGCGCGATCTATCACCTCTGGCCCGATAAATCGGCAGAGGGGCTGGACCCGGTGCCCATTCGGCTGGTGACGGCATGGGATACGCCCGACGCGGATATCGAGGCTGTCATCCGTCTGATTGCCGGCTAGGCCGCGTCTTCAGGCGCGCAGGGCGGCCATCAGCATCCGCAATGCGTGCTCAACGGTTGCCATGCGGACCTGCGAGCGCCCGATTGCGCCGAATTCAACGGTCTCGATCCTCAGCCCGCGCGGTCCCGCCAGGCCAAAGCACACAAGGCCTTCGGGTTTGTGCTCGGACCCGCCCGGCCCGGCAATACCCGTCACCGAGATGGCATATTGCGACTGCGAGTGTTGCAGGGCGCCCGTCGCCATCTCTGCTGCCACCTCTTCGCTGACAGCGCCATGGGCAGCCAGCGTCTCAGCCTCAACGCCCAGCATCTGCGTCTTGGCGGCGTTGGAATAGGTGACAAAGCCACGGTCCACGACGTCGGAGGAACCGGGCACCTCGGTCAGTGCACCAGCAATCAGCCCCCCGGTGCAGCTTTCTGCGGTGACAATCATCGCGCCCTGACTGCGTGCTGTGTCCAGAACCTGGGCCGCGACAGAACCGGTCACAGCATCATCGGAATATGAAAGGCGGCAGCGGCGATCATGGTGGCGATGCCCGCGAACAGGCCGGCCCAGAGATCATCGATCATCACACCCGGCGCATCGCCGCGACGATCCGCGCGCCCGACCAGCCACGGTTTCCAGATGTCGAACAGGCGGAAGAACAGGAACGCCGCGACCCAGCCCGGATAGGGGAAATTGTCAACGCCCAGCCCCATTAGCCAAAACCCCGCCGCCGGAAAGCACAGCGCCAGCCATTGGCCGGCGACCTCATCGATGACGATCTCGCTTTTGTCCGGATCCGTCATGCCTGCCGTGTATCGCCGTACCGCCCAGAACCCGATGACGGTGACGACGAGTGTCGCGACGGCCAGCAACGGAAAATGCCCGATGCGATACAGCAACAGACCAAGTGCCACGGCAACCGCCGAGCCCCAAGTCCCGGGGGCGGGTTTCAGCAGGCCCGCGCCGAACCAGATGCAAAGAAGCCGTTCCACTGGTTTATCCTTTCATCAGGGCGCAGGTGGCGATGGCCGCGATGCCTTCGCCCCGGCCGGTAAAGCCAAGCCGTTCCGAGGTGGTGGCCTTGACGCTGATCCGTGCCGCCTCGACGCCCATGATCCGGGCCAGCCGGTCCTGCATCGCGCCGGCATGTGGGCCGATCTTTGGGGCTTCGCAGATCAGCGTGATATCGGCATTGGCGATCGTGAACCCCTTTTTGCGGGCGAGATCGGCTGCGTGACGCAAAAAGATGGCGCTGTCGGCGCCTTTCCATTGCGGATCCGATGGCGGGAAATGGCGACCGATATCGCCTGCCGCCAGCGCGCCATAGATGGCATCGGTCAGGGCGTGCATGCCGACATCTGCATCCGAATGGCCGATCAATCCGTGATCATGGTCAATGCGGATCCCGCACAGTGTGACATGATCGCCGGGCCCAAGCGCGTGCACGTCATAACCATTGCCCAGTCGGATATCGAATGCGCTGTTCATCCGCGCCCCCAGAATGCGTTCGGCCCGCGCGAAATCGGCGGGGAAGGTGATTTTCAGATTGTCTTCATCGCCCGGCGTGATGGCGACGGGAATGCCCGATTTCCGGGCCAGTTCCACATCGTCGGCGGCGTCATGCGGGTGGTCACGGTGGGATTTGGATATTTGAGTGAAGAAGAAACCCTGCGGTGTCTGTGCGCGGTAGAGACCATCGCGCGCGGCAGTGCCGGTGACGGTGCCGTTTTCGCCACGCCACAGAGCGTCGCTGACTGGCAATGCGGGGGCGGCGGCCTCTGCGCCCTCTTGCAGCGCGTCGAGCACGCCCTGGATCACGGCATCGCTGACCAGCGGCCTTGCGCCGTCATGGATGAGGACATGGGTGATGTCGCTGCCTTCAAGGCTGTCCAGCGCGGCACGGACGCTGGCGGCGCGGGTCTCGCCACCGGTGATGATGGTGCATTGGCCTGCGAAACTGTCGATCGCGCGGCCCATATCCGCAGGGTGGACGACCAGGATAACGCGGTCGAACCCGGCGAATGCGTCCAGCGTGTGGGCCAGCACGGGCCGGCCACGAAGGTCTTGCCATTGCTTGGGCGCGTCGCCGCCCGCGCGCGTGCCGCGCCCGGCGGCGGTGATGATCGCCGCATGGGATTTGGGCGCGATGACGGTCATGTGTGATCCGGCAGATCGCCCCTGATCGCGGTGGCGAAGGCGCTGCGGTAGAGTTGCGACAGTTCGGCCAGATCAGCGGCGTCCTCGCCCATCTGGATCGCCATACCGCCAAAGCTGCCGACCTGCTGAGATGGGATACCGGCGTTCTGGGCTGCTTTCATCAGGGCCATCGCGCCCGCTGCGTCGCAGGCGACCAGATAACGCGCCTGATCTTCGCCATAGAGTTGGCCGATATCTTCGCTGTCCAGACGCAGACCGATACCTGCTTCTTCTGCCATCTCGAATGCTGCCAGTGCGAGGCCACCATCGGAGAGATCGGTTGCCGCGCGCAAATGGCTGCGGTTCTCGCGGATGAATTCGCCATGCTTGCGTTCAAGCGCCAGATCGACGGGCGGGGCATCCCCGGTTTCGGTGTCAAAGGCCTCGGAGGCAAGCGCGGATTGGCCAAGATGGCCCTGCGTGCTGCCGACGAGGATGGCCAGATCGCCGTCCTCGGGCAGACCCGCAATCAGGTTCGAGAGGTTATCGATCAGACCGACCCCGCCGATGGTCGGGGTAGGCAGAATGCCCTTGCCGTCTGTTTCGTTATAAAGCGACACATTGCCTGAGACGATCGGGAAATCCAGCGCGATGCAGGCCTCGCCGATGCCTTTGATGGCGCCGACCAACTGGCCCATGATCTCGGGCTTTTCGGGATTGCCGAAATTCAGGTTGTCGGTTGTGGCCAGCGGCAGGGCGCCCACGGCGCAAAGGTTGCGATACGCCTCGGCGACGGCCTGTTTGCCGCCCTCGAACGGGTTGGCCCTGACGTAGCGCGGGGTCACGTCGCTGGTAAAGGCCAGCCCCTTGCTGGTGCCATGCACACGCACGACGCCTGCGCCCATGCCGGGACGGCGGATCGTGTCGGCGCCGACCTGTGTGTCATATTGTTCCCAGACCCATGCCTTATGGGCATAGTTCGGGCTGCCGATCAGCGCGCGCAACGCGGCGAGGGGTTTGATCGGGGGCAGAGCGGCGGCGGGTTCAGCTGGCGGTGTTTCGACCCAGGGCCGGTCATATTCCGGTGCGCTGGACGAGAGTTTGGACAGCGGCAGATCGGCCATTACCTCGTTGCCATGCAGGATCAGAAACCGGTCCTCGGCGATGGTTTCGCCAACGATGGCGAAATCCAGATCCCATTTTTCAAAGATCGCGCGGGCTTCGGCCTCTTTTTCAGGCTTCAGCACCATCAGCATGCGTTCCTGGCTTTCCGACAGCATCATCTCATAGGCGGTCATGCCCGTTTCGCGCTGCGGCACGTGATCCAGCGCCAGCTTGATGCCCAAGCCGCCCTTGTCGCCCATTTCAACGGCAGAGCAGGTCAGGCCGGCGGCGCCCATATCCTGAATGGAAATGACCGAGCCAGAGGCCATCAGTTCAAGGCAGGCCTCCAGCAGGCATTTTTCGGTAAAGGGCGCGCCGACCTGAACCGTGGGGCGTTTTTCCTCGATCGTGTCGTCAAACTCGGCCGATGCCATGGTCGCCCCGCCAACGCCATCGCGCCCGGTTTTCGCGCCCAGATAGACGACCGGCATGCCGACGCCGGATGCGGCGGAGTAAAAGATCTTGTCGGTATCGGCCAGGCCTGCGGCGAACGCGTTGACCAGACAATTGCCGTCATAGCTGCGGTGAAAGCGAACCTCGCCGCCGACATTGGGCACACCGAAGCAGTTCCCGTAGGACCCGACGCCTTCGACCACACCCTTGACCAGATGCGGGGTCTTGGGGTGGTCGGGGCGGCCGAAGGACAGCGAATCCATGGCCGCAATCGGGCGCGCGCCCATGGTGAACACGTCGCGCAGGATGCCGCCGACGCCGGTGGCCGCGCCTTGATGCGGTTCGATGTAGGAGGGATGGTTGTGGCTTTCCATCTTGAAAACCACGGCCTGACCATCGCCGATATCGACGACACCGGCGTTTTCGCCCGGACCGCAAATGACCTGAGGGCCGGTCGTGGGCAGGGTACGCAGCCATTTCTTGGAGGATTTATAGGAACAATGCTCGTTCCACATGGCCGAAAAGATGCCCAGTTCGGTGAATGTCGGCTCGCGTCCGATGATCTCCAGAATGCGGTCGTATTCGTCGGGCTTGAGGCCGTGCGAAGCGATCAGGTCGGGGGTGATCGTCGGTTCCTGCATCTGGTGCTGCCCTTTCGCCGTCTGGGATTTGGCGCCTTTTAGGCGCTGCGCAGGCCGAGGGGAAGGGGGCGCAGAGCGGGGGTCGGGTGCTGGGATCGCGCGGCGGATGGTTGGCCGCGCGATCCGGGATGCTATTGCCGCGTGGCGGTCAGGTCCACATCCACTGTAACGGTGAAGCCCACGGTGCTTTCGTCGGCATACCCTGCGCCCACGTCGAAATCGCGGCGATCCAGCGCTGTCTGACCGGTCATGGTGGCGGTGTCGCTCTCGATTTGCAGATCAAAGGGCAGGGTCACAGGGGCCTCGGCGCCGGCAAGCGTCATGGTGCCTTCGGCGATATGGCCGTCCGCCTCGGCGCGGATATCGGCCTCGAAGGTCGAGATCGGGTGATCGCCTGCCTTCATGAAGTCCGGGCCAAGCGCGGTCGAGGTGACCGAGCCCAGGCTTAGCGATTCCAGCGGAATCGACAGGCTGACCTGGCCTGTCTGCGTGTCAGGGTCATAGGTGATCTCTGCGTCCCAATCGGCGAATTGACCGGTCACCGGGCTGTTGCCTTGAACAACGGTGATGCCCAGGTTGCCTTGTTGTACGGCCCATAAAGGTCCGGTTGCCTCTGCCACTGGCTGGGCTTCTGACGCAGGCTCCGTCGCCGCCGTTGCCTCTGCCGGGGCTGCGGACTGGGCTTGCTCGACCGGCGCGGTCGCGGGTGCGTCATCCTCACCGCCAATGCCAAGGGCCAAAGATATGGCCACTGCCCAGATGGCCAGCGCCAACAGTGGCGCGGCAAAGGCGGGCAGGTGCGGACCTGCGGGTGGTTCGGGCAGATCCGTGCTGCGTCCACCCATGCGTGACAGCGTGGCGTCGCGGTCGATCAGCGCATGTTTCAACGCGCCGGCCACATGCAGCAGGATCAGCGCGGCAAGGACCAGCCAACTGGTCTTGTGGATGGCGGAAAAGGCGGCGCTGACAATTTCGTCCACCGGCATGCCCGGCAGGCGCTGGCCAAACGGCCAGACGATCCGCGCGAACTCGCCCGGCGCGCTGGAATGGCGCAACCAGCCCGACAGCGGCATGATGATCATCCCGCAATAGAGGGCCCAATGGACGGTCTCGCCCAGCAGCGTCTCGGCCCTGCGATTCGGATGCAGCGGCGCGGGGCGCGGCTGCGTGATCGCCCACAGGATACGCAGAACAGCCAGAACCAGAACCGCGATGCCGATGGTCTTGTGGACCGAATAAGTCGTGAAAAGCTGCGCAATATCACTGTCCGTGCTGCTTGGCAGGGTTTCGGCATAAAGCCCGATCGCCATCCCGGTCAGGATCAGGATCGCGATCGTCCAGTGAAAGCTGCGGGTGACCCAGCCATAGTTGCGCGTCGTATTTCCGGCCTGCATCCCAAGCTCCTGTTTATGTAGACCGTTCCCTTAGCGCGGCATGCGCGCGGTTGCGAGACTGTGCAGGGCGGGCTATTCGGAACTGTGAAGAGAAATGAGAGGACGCCATGCGCGCATTCGTCTTTCCGGGGCAAGGTGCCCAGACCATTGGCATGGGCCAGGAACTGGCCAGGGCCTATCCGGCGGCCCGCGATGTCTTCGAAGAGGTCAACGAGGCTTTGGGCGAGGATCTGTCCGGCCTGATCTGGAACGGCGATATCGAAACGCTGACCCTGACGCAAAACGCCCAGCCCGCGCTGATGGCGACCTCGTTGGCGGCGTTTCGCGCGCTGGAGGCCGAGGGGATCAACATTCAGGACGCGAATTTCGTGGCTGGCCATTCATTGGGCGAATATTCGGCCCTCTGTGCGGCGGGTGCGTTGACGCTGGCCGATACGGCGCGGTTGTTGCGGATGCGCGGGCAGGCCATGCAAGAGGCCGTTCCGGTCGGGCAGGGCGCCATGGCCGCGATCCTTGGACTGGATCTGGAAACCGTCGAAGGCATCGCACGCGAGGCGGCCGAGGACGAAGTGTGTCAGGCCGCCAACGACAATGATCCGGCGCAGATCGTGATTTCGGGCCACAAGGCGGCGGTGGAACGTGCCGCAGCACTGGCCAAGGAACGCGGCGCCAAGCGCGCGCTGATGTTGCCCGTGTCGGCCCCGTTCCATTCGGTGCTGATGCAACCGGCGGCGGCGGTCATGGCCGATGCGCTGGCCGGCGTCGATATCCAGCCGCCCGCCGTGCCCTTGATCGCCAATGTCCGCGCCGAGGCCGTGATCGAGCCGGGCGCGATCCGGCGCTTGCTGGTCGAACAGGTGACCGGCGCGGTGCGTTGGCGCGAATCGATTGCCAATCTGGCCGAGGCCGGCGTGACCGATTTCTGGGAAATCGGCGCGGGCAAGGCGCTGTCGGGGATGATCAAGCGGATCACCAAGGATGCGACCGTGCGCAATATCGGCGCGCCGGATGACGTTCTGGCCGTCAAGACCTGAGGTCGGCGGTCAGGGGCCGGGCACAAGCTCCGGCACAGAGAGACAAGGAAAGGCAAGGGCAGGATGTTTGATTTGAGCGGAAAGAACGCGCTGGTCACGGGCGCGTCGGGCGGGATCGGTGGCGCGGTGGCCGAGGCGCTGCACCAGGCAGGCGCGACGGTGGCGCTGTCGGGAACGCGCGAAGGGCCGTTGAAGGAACTGGCCGACAAGCTGGGCGAGCGCGCTCATGTGGTACCCGCCAACCTGTCCGATCCGGCGGCCGTCGACGCGCTGCCCAAGGCGGCAGCCGAGGCGATGGGCAGCGTGGATATTCTGGTCAACAATGCCGGCATCACCCGCGACAACCTGTTCATGCGCATGTCGGATGAGGAATGGTCGCAGGTGATCGAGGTGAACCTGACCAGCTCTTTCCGCCTGTGCCGGGGTGTGTTGCGCGGCATGATGAAGGCGCGTTGGGGACGCATCGTCAATATCACCAGCGTGGTCGGCACCACCGGCAATCCGGGCCAGGGCAACTATGCCGCCGCCAAGGCCGGTCTGGTCGGCATGTCGAAATCACTGGCCTATGAGGTCGCCAGCCGCGGCATCACCGTGAACTGCGTCGCGCCGGGCTTTATCGAGACGGCCATGACCGACAAGCTGAATGAGCAGCAAAAATCCGCAATCCTGACGCAGATCCCTGCCGGTCGCATGGGCGGGGCCGGCGATATCGGCACGGCGGTCCTGTATCTGGCCAGCCCCGAGGCAGGCTATGTCACCGGGACCACGCTGCATGTGAATGGCGGTATGGCGATGATCTGAGGGGGCGGGCCTGATACGAAACCGCTGCACTGCGGCGCAGAAAGCCATCAAAAGCGGGTTGCGAAAGCGGTATTCGTTGCTATATCCCGGCGCTAAGGCCGAAGGGAAACCGCCATCGGCTGTCGATACGCCCCGACAATCCGGGGGGCGGCACATTTGGGCGGATGCCCGTGAAAATGAGGAAGAGACATGAGCGATATCGCTGATCGGGTGAAGAAAATCGTTGTCGAGCATCTTGGCGTTGACGAAGACAAAGTTGTCGAGTCGGCCTCGTTCATCGACGACCTGGGCGCAGACAGCCTTGATACCGTCGAACTGGTGATGGCTTTCGAAGAAGAATTCGGGATCGAGATCCCTGATGACGCTGCCGAAACCATTCAGACCTTCGGCGATGCGGTCAACTTCATCAAAGGCGCCGTCTGACAGAGATTTTTTCCTGTCTGATGGGTAGGTATGGCGCTTTTCGTTCTCGGAAGGCGCCATTCTTTATGTTAGCCGCCTCTGCACGTCTGACGCCAGATGCCGGGATTCCGCGGCTACCGTGACAGCTTACTTTTTTTTGATCAGGGACTGTTGCTGCAATGCCTTACGTAAGTGATTTTACCGCCCTGACGACCGGAGAGTCGCGTTGGAACAAAGCCGACAGGCTGGGTACGCCAACGGTGGTTACCTACACATTCCTTGATAATGGCGAGTTGCCTTCGCTGCGCGAACACCCGCCCGCCTATTTTTTTGAAGACAATGTCTATCGATCCATGACCGGCCACCAGCGCGGCGCTGTCAACAAGGCTCTGGACCACTATGAGGCAGAGACCGGCCTGGTCTTTGTCGAGGTCAGCGACCCCGAGGACGCTTCGATCAAGTTTCTGGCCAACCGCTCCACCGACGACAGCGCGACGTCCTGGGCGTATTTTCCCGACACGACAACCAGCAATGGCGATGCCTATCTGGGATCTGTCTATGCGACGATCACCTTTAATCCCGACATGCCAGAGACCCTGGACTGGAGCGCCGGTGGCCCGCTTTACACGCTGATCGTTCACGAGATCGGCCATGCCGTCGGTCTGGAACACCCTCATGACGGGATGGATGATGTCTATCTGACGGCCTCCAAGGACAATCATGACCATACGATCATGTCCTATAACTGGGAATGGGAAGGCGACGCGACCGGAAGGTCGCGCGATACCCTGGCACCGCTTGATCTGGATGCGCTGCACTATCTGTATGGCGAAGACGCCGACTTTTCAGCGACCTGGAATGCTGCAGGCGGTTTCCTGGTGATTGCCGGAACCGGCGGCAGTGATGCGTTCACAGCGGGTCGCGCGCCCAGCCTATTGCGCGGTGGCGCAGGCAATGATCGCATCACCGGCGCGCAGTTCAACGACACATTGCTGGGTGGTGTTGGCGATGACCGCATGGATGGCGGCGCGGGTTCCGATCGTCTTTATGCCGATGCCGGCGCCGACAGGGTCTACGGTGGCGGTGCGGCCGATACGCTGACCGGTGGGAATGGCGCGGATTACCTGCACGGCCAGCAGGGCAACGATTTGATTTACGGGGATGAGTGGGGCGATACGCTGATCGGTGCCATGGGCGACGACAAGGTTTATGGCGGTGCCGGCAACGATCTGCTGACCGGCGACTCCGGCGATGATAGCCTGTTTGGTAACATCCATCACGACACGCTCCGGGGCGGCGCGGGCGATGATCGGCTGTGGGGCGAGCAGGGCGCCGACGTCCTGTATGGCGGTGACGGACATGACAGCATGTTCGGAGGCTACGACGATGACTGGCTCTTTGGCGAGTTTGGTGATGATCTGCTGGATGGTGGTGGTGGCGCTGACGCGTTGTTCGGCGGTGATGGGTACGACCGCCTGCTGGGACGCGCGGGCCATGACAGCCTGACCGGCGGCAATGGCAGCGACATTTTGGATGGCGGCGACGGTCGCGATCGTCTCAATGGTCAGGCAGGAAATGACATTTTGCGTGGCGGCAGTGCGGCCGATGTTTTTGTGTTCGGCAATGGGTCCGGCATGGACCGGATCGTCGATTGGCAGAACGGTGTCGACCAGATTGATCTGGGCGGCGTGAACGGCTTTGACGACTTCTCAAATGTGTCGGATTCTGCGCGTCAAAATGGCGACAACGTGATCATCGATCTCACCGGCAGCAGCAGGATCGTTATCGAAAACGCCCAGCTTTGGCAGCTTGACGAGGGCGATTTCATTTTCTGATACATGCTTCAACGGGCAACGCAGTGGTGGGGTTGGCCTGCGGCTGCCGACTGCCTAACGTCCAAGCTTGGCGTGAACCTCGTCCAGATCGATGTCCCCGACCGGCATCTTGTTGTCAGGATCGTCGAAATCATAGCGAAACAGCTTGAAGTCGTTGTGGTACATTTCCCAGACCAGATGGCGTGAAAGATCGTCGAAATAATCGCTGATCTTATGGGCACGCTTAGGGCCATGGCCTTCGGATTCGTTGAAACGGGGCACATCCTCGACATCCAGCTGGACCGGGGTTTCGGCTGCGGCCAGAACCTTGCGCATCCCGTCATTGAAAGTTTCGGTAAAGAAGATCTGGTCGTAATGCCCGCCATTGGTGATGAAGGTCGACACATGGCCCGAAATTGCCGACCAGTGGATGTCGGGCTCCATCGGGCGGCGCCAGCGAATCGTGTCGCGCGCGAACAGCAAGAAGCGGCGAAATGAGTTGATCTGGTCGAAATCGAAACCATCTTCGGGGCTGCCAACCTCTATGCCGTAGGTCTGGATCAATTGCGGCACCAGCTTACCGCGATAGCGGTTGCCGTTGCGCTGGATGCCCGCGATCTTGTCGAAAAACGATGACAGGATGCGGCCATAAGGATTGCGAACGCAGGTGAATGACAGCGCCTGACCGTTGCGAACAGCATTTTCGATAGGCTGCTGGCTGCGTTCATAGGCCCATTTGTGCAGCCCTTCGGTCGCATCGTGGATATCGCCGTCAAAGTATCGGCCGTGGTCGGAATAGAACATGATCTGACCGATCGAAGAGCAGGCGCATTTCGGCACCACGCGATAGACCATGCTTTCACTTTCCGTCATCCAGACGCCGGGAAATCCCATCGCTACCCTCTTGTCTTGCAAACCGTGACTGCAGCTGGCTTCTTGCCCTGCCGGTCAAAATTGTTACAGACAGAAAGCAAATCGCCGCGCGCATTTCAACGCCTTGATAGTCAGGTGGCGCAAACAGTTAAGGAAAAACACAGCCCGTATGGCCCGGATCGCCTTTATTCTGCTGGCCCATAAGGAACCCGAAGCGGTGATCAGGCAGGCGCGCCGATTGACCGCGACGGGTGACTATGTGGCAATTCACTTTGATGCGCGGTCCAAGGCGCGTGATTTTGCGCGTATCAAGGCAGAGTTGGGTGACAACCCCTCGGTGGTTTTTGCCCGGCGGCGGCATAAATGTGGCTGGGGCGAATGGTCCCTGGTCGCGGCGACCTTGGACGCGGTACGGGCTGCCAGCGACGCGTTCCCGCTGGCCACGCATTTCTATCTGCTATCGGGCGATTGCATGCCAATCAAATCGGCCCAGGAAGCGCGCGAATTCCTTGACGCAGATGATTGCGACTATATCGAAAGTTTCGATTTTCACAGCAGCGGCTGGATCAAGACCGGCATCAAGGAAGAGCGGCTGTCGCGCTATCATCTCTTTAACGAGCGCAAGAACAAGTGGCTGTTCTATGCGAACCTGCGATTGCAGCGAAAGCTGGGTATTACCCGCAAGCCGCCCGCTGATATCCGCATGATGATCGGCTCGCAATGGTGGTGCTTGCGGCGCCATAGCATCGAGAAGATGCTGGAATTCTGCGATACGCGGCCTGACGCCATGCGCTTTTTCCGCTTTACCTGGATACCGGATGAGACCTTCTTTCAGACCGTCATTCCCCATGTCGTCCCGCGCACAGAGATCCGGACCCGTACACCGACCTTTCTGATGTTCACCGATTACGGGATGCCGGTGACCTTCTACAACGACCATTACGATCTGCTCGTCTCGCAGGATTACCTGTTCGCGCGCAAGATCAGCCCCGAGGCGCGCGACCTGCTGGCACGCCTGGCCGCACTTTGGCAGGCCGAGGGGCAATGGTTCGCGCGTTCGAACGAAGGGCCGGCGCTGTTTCAGTTTCTGACCGCGCAGGGACGGGTCGGTCGGCGTTTCGCCCCGCGTTTCTGGGCGGCCGATGGCGGCCTCGGGCGCAATGCGGTGCTGCATGTGATCGTGTCCAAGAAATGGCATCTGGCCAAACGGCTGACCGGCGCCATCCGCGAGCGAACCGATATTCCCGCCGTCGATTACCTTTTCAACGAAGATCAGGCCAATCTGCCCGATCTGGGCGGCACGGAAACCACCCTGGCCAAGCGGCAGAACCACCGCCGCGCCTTACTGAGCCTGCTCTACGAACAGTTCGAGGCGCAGCGGTTGGTCATCTGCCTTGATCCGTCGGCGCTGTCACTATTGGGCGATTTCACGGCAGATCGTGCCAATACGCGGGTGCTGCTGATCGACACCGTGTTCGACGATGATTACCTGCGCGGCCATATCAGCCGGGTCGGCCTGGCCGGCCAGCATACCTCGACCGAAATGGTCGAACGGCTGCTGCCGACGGTGCGCGCCGATTTGCAGCAAGAGGTCGATCGTCTGCGCGACATGGATGCGGCCAATCTGTTCGAAATCTCTCACACGCGCGATCTTGCCGCGAATGCGGATGCGCTGGCTCAGTTTCTGGATATCGCGCCGGAAATCGCGCATGATCTGGCCAGCACACCGCGTCTTTTCGACGACTAGGCAGAATAGGGGACCCCGAAGATGGGCTATGAGTATGACGACCAGAATATCTTTGCCAAGATCCTGCGCAAAGAGATCCCCAACGACACCGTCGCCGAAAACGATCACGCGCTGGCGTTCCGCGACATCTCGCCCAAGGCGCCAAGCCATGTGCTGATCATCCCCAAGGGAAAATATGTCAGCTTTGACGATTTCGCAGCCAATGCCTCGCCCGAGGAAATCACCGATTTCATGCGGCTATGCGCCGAGGTCACACGGCTCGAGGGCGTCGCGCTGGACAGCGGCAATGGCTTCCGTGCGATCACCAATGCCGGGTCAGACGGGGTGCAGGAGGTGCCGCATTTCCACGTGCATATCATGGGCGGTCGCAACATGGGTCCGATGCTGATGCTGCGGGATTGACCTGCGCAGGCGTCCCGGACCCAATCTCGCTATAGCCCGAACCGCGACCTTTTGTCAGCCGGCCGCCTGATTTCTGGCTTCCCGGTTGTCGGGCGATCATTCTTTCGCTACATCAAAATCGTTATGTAATAACATATTTTGAAATGGAGCGATGAAGATGGGCAAACATAGCAGACTGGCAGTGATGGTGATCGCGGCGCTGACATTGTCGGGCGTGGCGGCTGTGGCAAACGAAAAGGACAAGGATGGTCATGCGCATGCGCATGCCGATGCGTCAGTCGCCAAGGGCTATTTCGACGACGACCAGATCCGGCCGCGCGGTCTGACTGACTGGCAGGGTGATTGGCAGTCGGTCTATCCGCTGCTTGTCGATGGCAGTCTGGATGAGGTGATGGACCATAAGGCAGAGCAGGGCGACAAAACGGCCCAGGAATACCGCGCCTATTATGACGCCGGCTACAAGACGGATGTTGATCGGATCGTGATTGACGGGGACGGTGTGATTAGCTTTTTCACCGAGGCCGATGAGGTCTCAGCGCGCTACGCGCCGGATGGCCATGAAATCCTGACCTATGCAAAAGGCAATCGCGGCGTGCGTTTCATCTTTGAAAAGGCCGAGGGCGATGACGCGGCGCCAGACTTCATCCAGTTCAGCGACCACATCATCGCGCCGCAGAAATCGGGGCATTTCCACCTCTATTGGGGCGATGATCGCGCCGGACTGCTGGAAGAGCTCAGCAACTGGCCGACCTATTACCCGGCCGGACTGGACGGCGAACAAATTGCGCATGAGATGACGGCGCACTGATCGCTGCACACCAGGGCAGGGCCTGCGGGTGCTGCCCTATCCTCGCGTCAGATCGACGAACACATCTTCCAGATCGGGTGCCTCGATCGCCACATCCATGATGGGCACGCCGGCACCGCGTATCGCATCGATCAGTTGATCGGCGCGCAAACGTGACGGCGGATAGCTGATGGCCAATTGTCCGTCGGGGCGCCACTCGCCGGTGGCGCCATCCGGCAGAGCCGGCATATCGACCGGCCCGCCCGCATCGATCACCAGCGTCTTGCCGTCCATGCGGCCCAACAGGACCGAGGTGCGGTCGCGGATGATCAACTCGCCATGATTGATGATGGCGATCTCGTCGCACATCTCTTCGGCCTCTTCCAGATAATGCGTGGTCAGGATGATGGTCATGCCCTGTTCGTTCAGCCGGCGCACATTGGCCCACAGCATCTCGCGCAGGCCGATATCGACGCCTGCGGTCGGCTCGTCCAGCACCAGAACGTTGGGCCGGTGGACCAGTGCCTTGGCCAGCAGCAGCCTTCGCTTCATCCCGCCGGACAGGTTGCGGGTGTAACTCTCGGCCTGATCGGTCAGTCCCACCAGCGCCAGCAACTCATCCGTCCAGCGTTCTGACTTCGGCACGCCATACAGCCCCGCCTGCACCTCAAGACTGGCGCGCGGCGTAAAGAACGGATCGATGTTCAGTTCCTGGGGCATCACGCCGATGGCGGCGCGCGATTGACGCGGATTAACATCCTGATCGAAGCCCCAGATAACGACATGGCCGTCGGTCTTGTTCACCAGCCCCGCCAGGATGTTGATCATCGTCGATTTGCCGGCGCCATTCGGGCCCAGCAGGCCAAAGATGCTGCCAGCGGGAATCGCCAGATCAATGCCCTTCAACGCCTCTTTCGGTGCCTGCTTGCCGCTTGCGGCATAGGTTTTGCGCAGACCACTGATTTCAATCGCATTGAGTTCCGATTTACGGTCCGATCTGTCTGGCATCATACGCCTTCCCCAGCTAAGATTGGCCGCAGCTAACCCAGTTTCGTGCCAAAGCTCAAGGAACGGACATGACCGCAACGCCCGCGCATAGCGCACCCGAGACCGAAACCGTCACCCGCTGGAGGATTGCCTGCGATGGCGGCGAACTCACAGAACTGGGCCATCCACGCGTCTGGCTGGTGATCCCGCGTGACACGGGCTGGGTCGATTGCGGCTATTGCGACAAGCGCTTCGTGATCGATCGCGATCACGCCCATGACGATCACTGACCAGCGCGGCTCTTTCTTCTTTATCATAAATATCCCGGGGGAAGCCCTGACCGGCCCGTCGAGGGCCGGGCAGGGCTGGGGGCAGAGCCCCCGTGCGCAGCGGCGACGCTGTTAGCCCCTTTGCCCCCCGACGCGCTTCATGTCACATAGGTCGCGACACCCGCGAGAAGGACCAGCGACATGAGCTTCGGCAAAGGCCACAACCTGCATCTGATCGACGGCTCGGCCTTTATTTTCCGCGCCTATCACGCGCTGCCACCGCTGACGCGCAAATCCGACGGTCTGCCGATCGGCGCGGTTGCGGGCTTTTGCAACATGCTGTGGAAATACGTCACCGACGAAAAGGGCAGCGATGCGCCCACCCATGCGGCGGTGATCTTTGACCATTCCTCGAAGACGTTTCGCAACGACATCTATCCAGAATACAAGGCCAACCGCCCGGAACTGCCCGAGGATCTGCGCCCGCAGTTCCCACTGACCCGCGAGGCGACGCGCGCCTTCAACATCGCCTGCATCGAGACCGAGGGCTACGAGGCCGATGACATCATCGCCGCGCTGTCTTGCAAGGCACGCGATGCGGGTGGTCGCGTGACCATCATCAGCAGTGACAAGGATCTGATGCAGCTTGTGGGTGGCGGCGTCGAAATGCTGGACCCGATCAAGGGCAAGCCCATCGGTCCCGAAGAGGTCGAGGAAAAGTTCGGCGTGGGCCCCGAACGGGTCATCGACGTGCAGGCGCTGGCCGGCGATTCGGTCGATAACGTGCCCGGCGCACCGGGCATCGGGATCAAGACAGCGGCGCTTTTGATCAACGAATATGGTGATCTGGAAAACCTGCTGGCCAATGCCGAACAGATCAAACAGCCCAAGCGTCGTCAGACGCTGATCGACAATGCGGACCTGATCCGCATCTCGAAGAGCCTGGTTACATTGGATTGCGACACGCCGCTGGATTTCACGCTGGAAAGCCTCGAGGTCAGGGACCCCGATGCCGAGGCACTGTTGGGCTTTCTGGCGCAGATGGAATTTCGCACGCTGACAGGGCGCGTGGCGGAAAAGCTGGGCGCCGAGGCCCCGGTGATCAGCGCAACGCCGGTGGCGCCCTCGGCGGGCGGTGCAGGCTCAGCGCCTGCGGGCGCGCCTGATTTCCCACAGATCGACCGCGCGGCGTATCAGACGATCAGCGATGCCGAGACGCTGGCGGCCTGGATCGATGATATTCGCGAAGTTGGTTATGTGGCCATCGACACTGAAACCACCAGCCTTGACGAGATGCAGGCCGAGTTGGTCGGCATTTCGCTCGCCACGCGGCCCGGCCATGCCGCCTATATCCCGCTGGCGCATGTGGCGGGCGAGGCGGATCTGTTCGGCGGTGGCGCGCTGGTCGAGGGGCAGATGGATGCCGAGGCGGTGCTGGCCGCGCTTAAGCCGGTGCTGGAAGACGATGCGATCCTGAAGATCCTGCACAACGCCAAATACGACTACAAAATCCTGGCCCGGCAGCTTCGCGATCGGGGTGGCATCCATCTGTCACCCGTCGATGACACGATGCTGATGTCCTATGCGCTTTACGCGGGTGCACATAATCACGGCATGGATGAGTTGGCGCAGAACTATCTGGATCACAAGCCGCAGCCGATCAAGGATCTGATCGGCTCGGGCAAATCCCAGATCAGCTTTGCGCAGGTGCCCGTGGCAGAGGCCGCAGGTTATGCCGCCGAAGATGCCGATGTGACGCTGCGGCTGTGGGAGGTGTTTCGCCCAAGGTTGATGTCGCAGGCAGTCACCACCGCCTATCAGACGCTGGAACGCCCGATGATCCCCGTTCTGGCGGCGATGGAGCGAGAGGGCATTCTGATCGACCCGCAGCATCTGTCGCGCATGTCGGGTGCGTTTGCCCAGAAAATGGCGCAGTTCGAGGATGAAGCACAGGAACTGGCAGGCACCAAGTTCAACCTTGGCAGCCCCAAGCAGTTGGGTGAGATCCTGTTTGAGCAGATGGGATTGCAGGGCGGGGCCAAGGGCAAGTCCGGGGCCTATTCCACCAGCGCCGACGTGCTGGAGGATCTGGCAGCCGAAGGACACAATCTGCCTGCCCGCGTGCTGGACTGGCGGCAATTGTCCAAGCTGAAATCGACCTACACGGATGCGCTGCAAACCCATGTGAACCCCGATACCGGGCGGGTCCATACCAGCTATTCCATCACCGGTGCGCAAACCGGGCGGCTGGCCAGCACCGATCCGAACCTGCAAAACATCCCCGTGCGCAGCGAGGAAGGCCGCCGGATCCGCGAGGCGTTCATCGCGGCGCCCGGCAAAAAGCTGGTCAGCCTCGATTATAGCCAGATCGAGCTGCGCATTCTTGCCCATGTCGCAGACATCACGACGCTCAGGCAAGCGTTCAAGGACGGCATCGACATTCACGCCATGACCGCCAGCGAAATGTTCGGCGTGCCGGTCGAAGGCATGGATCCTATGATCCGCCGTCAGGCAAAAGCCATCAATTTCGGCGTGATCTATGGCATCTCGGGCTTTGGCCTGTCGCGCAATCTGCGCATTCCGCGCGCCGAGGCGCAGGCCTTTATCGACACCTATTTCGAACGCTTTCCCGGCATTCGTGAATATATGGACAAGACTGTGGGCGACGCCAAACGCGACGGTTTCGTGCGCACCCTCTTCGGGCGGCGCATCAACACACCCAATATCGATGCCAAGGGACCGGCGGCGGGTGGTGCCAAGCGCGCGGCGATCAATGCGCCAATTCAGGGGGCCGCGGCAGATATCATCCGCCGCGCGATGATCCGGATGCCAGAGGCGATCAACGGTCTGCCTGCCAAGATGCTGCTGCAGGTCCATGATGAACTGGTCTTCGAGGTGCGCGAGGATGCTGTCGACGATCTGATCATGGCGGCGCGCGCGGTGATGGAAAACGCGGCCGAGCCGGCGGTAAAACTGTCTGTTCCGCTGGTGGTCGATGCTGGCGTGGGGGACAACTGGGCGGAGGCGCATTGATGGGCGCTCAGCACGATCACGGACATCAGGGCCACAGCCACGCAGTGCCCACCAGCGACCGTGCGATCCTGTGGGCCGTGGTGGTCAATCTGGCGCTGACGGTTGCGCAGATTGTCGGCGGTTATATCGCGGATTCGACCGCGCTGATCGCGGATGGCGTCCACAACCTTTCTGATGCGCTGGCGCTGGTGCTCGCCTTCGGCGCGCGGCGGCTGGCCCGTCGTCCGGCGACGCCTGATTTCAGCTTTGGCTGGGGCCGGGCTGAAATAGTGGCGGCCTTCGTGAATTTCCTGGCGCTGATCGCCGTCTCGATCTGGCTGATGATCGAGGCATTTGGCCGGTTGACCGATCCCCCCGAGGTCGCGGGTGGGTTGGTGATGGGATTGGCCAGTTTCGCGCTGCTTGTCGATCTGGCGACCGCCGCGCTGGTCTATCGTTCTGCCAGGGAAAGCGTGAACATCCGTGCGGCCTTCTTGCACAATCTGGCCGATGCCGGGGTGTCGGTCGCGGTTATTGTCGGCGGCGCGCTGATCTGGGCCTTTGGCTGGTATCTGGCCGATCCGGTCCTGACGATTCTGATTTCGGTGGTGATCATGTGGCATATCGCCGGAGAGATCGGCCCGGTGTTTCGCAGTCTGATGCTGGCTGCCCCGGCGGGCGTAGAGCCGGACGAGGTGCTGGATGCCCTGCGTCAGATGCCGGGCGTCGCGGATGCGCACCACCTGCACCTGTGGCAGATCGATGAAAAGCGCAACGCGGCCTCGGTTCATTTGCGCACAGAGACGCCCGGGTTTGGCGGCCTGATCGGGGATGCCAAGACCATGCTGCGGACGGATTTCGATATCCATCATGCCACAATCGAGATCGAACTGCCGGATGAGCCCTGCGCCGATGTGGCGGCAGATGATGGATCACATGGCGATGGGCATGATCACGGCCCTCACGATTGAACGGGACGCCCCTGCAAATGCCTCGCGGATCAGCGCGCCATAAAGACGGGCAGCGTCGCGTTTTCCAGCATGTTTCGCGTCGCACCGCCCAGGATCGCCTCGCGAAAGCGCGAATGGCCGTAAGCCCCCATCACGATCAGATCGGCATCCATATCCAGCGCATGGCGGTTGATCTGCTCGCTGACCGAGGACGCCGTGCGGGCCAGCACCGCGATTTCGGCCTGTACGCCGTGCCGCGTCAGCATTCTGGCCAGCCCCGAGCCGGGCTCTGCGCCCTCGAATCCCGCACGTGTCGGATCGATTACGGTGATCTCGACCCGCTCGGCCTGTCGCAACAGGGGCAGGGCGCGGCGAATGGCGGTCATGGCCTCATTGGACTGGTTCCAGGCAACCAGAACGCGGCGAAACCGGGTCGAAAGCAGGCCGTCGCGCGGCACAACCAGGATCGGGCAGTCGCCCTCGAACATCGCGGCTTCGGTCACGGTCTCGGCGCTGCCCGCCGCGCCCTCGCCGTAAGGCTGTGACATGATCGTCAGATCGACATAGCGCGCCCGGTGCCCGACCAGATTGGCGACGCCGCCGAGCTGCGCGACGACGGATTCGACGCCCCACCGCAGATCGCCGTCATTGGCCAGTTGTTCGTTGACCGCAGTGCGAAGGGTTTCGGCCTCGGTTTCCGCAGCCTCAAGGCCCTGTTGAAACACATAGGGCGCGCCGCCGGGGAAATAGTAGCCGGGCTGGCTGAGGTCCAACCCAAGGCACAGGATGTCCAGATGCGCGTCCTCGTGCCGGGCGATCTGTCGAGCCGCGTCCAACTGCGCCATTTGAACATTGCTGGAAAGAACGGTCAGGATGCTTTTGTAAGCCATATCAGCCTCCTTTCGGCTGGATCGGTCGGCTTGCATCGCCTTGGCGCGCGCAGCCGCCACGGGGAACAGGAAACCACAAAAAACGGTGCTGCGAAAGCGTGTTGACCGAGGGCTGCGACGGCATGTCGCAACCCATACCTGTGCCGGCTTGCGCGCGGATGGCCAGTTCGGACAGGTGCTGTCGCCGCGATCAGGCGGCCAATTCGCCTTGCAGAGAATTCGTCGCGCTTTCCACGATCCGCACCTGCACAAGATCGCCGATCTGCGCATCAGGGGCCTCGACAAAGACCGAGTGCAGATAGTCGGACTTGCCGATGATCTGCCCCGCCTCGCGGCCCTTTTTCTCGAACAGGACGCCCAGGGTGCGACCGACCATAGCCTGCTGCACGGCCTTTTGCTGGCGGGTCAGCAGCGCCTGCAATTCCTGCAACCGCGCATCGGCCACCGCGCTTTCAACTTCGGGGCGGTCATAGGCGGGCGTGCCGGGACGGGGAGAGTACTTGAAGCTGAAGGCCGTTCCAAAGCCTACCTGTTCGATCAGACGCAGCGTATCCGCGTGGTCCTGATCGGTTTCGCCGGGAAAGCCCACGATGAAATCGCTGGTCAGCAGAATATCGGGCCGTGCCTCGCGGATGCGCTCGATCAGCCGCAGGTAATGTTCCGCCGTATGTTTGCGGTTCATTGCCTTCAGGATCTTGTCGCTGCCCGACTGCACCGGCAGATGCAGATAGGGCATCAGTTGCGGCACATCGCGATGCGCTGCAATCAGATCATCGGCCATGTCATTGGGATGACTGGTGGTATAGCGGATGCGGTCCAGCCCATCGACCTCGCCCAAGGCGCGGATCAGCCGACCAAAGCCCCATTCGCGGCCATCTTCGCCGCGCCCGTGCCAGCCATTCACATTCTGCCCCAGCAGCGTGATCTCGCGCACGCCGCGCGCGACCAGATCGCGGGCCTCGTGCATGATGCGGTCGACCGGGCGGCTGACCTCGGCCCCGCGGGTATAGGGCACGACGCAGAAGGCGCAGAACTTGTCGCAGCCCTCCTGCACGGTCAGGAATGCCGCTGGCGCGCGGCGCGTGGCGCGGCGTTCGGGCAGGTGATCGAATTTGTCTTCTTCGGGGAAGTCGGTGACGATCTTCGGTGCTTCGCCGCGCACCATGGCGGGCAGGCGGTGATAGGCCTGCGGACCCACGACCAGATCGACCAGCGGCATCCGGCGGGTGATTTCCTCGCCCTCGGCCTGCGCCACGCAGCCTGCAACGCCGATCTTAAGATCGGGCTTTTCAGCCTTGAGCGGCTTGAGGCGGCCCAGATCGGAATACAGCTTTTCGGCAGCCTTTTCACGGATATGGCAGGTGTTCAGCAGCACCATATCGGCGTCGCGCTGATCTTCGGTCAGCACATAGCCTTCCGCGCCCATGGCCTCGGCCATGCGCTGGCTGTCATAGACGTTCATCTGGCAACCATAGGTCTTGATGAACAGCTTCTTCGGTGCTGTCGATTGATCGGTCATGGGCGGCTGTCCTTGGGGTTGTCGGGCTGATACAGGAAAGCGGTGCATTTGCAAAGGACCAGCCAACGTGGACAGCGATCTGACCACCATATCCAGCATTGGCCCCGCAACCGCGCAGGCGCTGATCGCTGCGGGTGTGCCGGATGCCGCCACGCTGCGCCAGATCGGCGCGCACGAGGCTTATCGCGCATTGTTGATCGCGGGCAGCAAGCCGCATTTCATCTGGTATTATGTGCTGCATATGGGCTTGCAGGGTCGCCCGTGGAACGACTGCAAGGGCGCCGAGAAAAAGGCGCTGCGAAAGCGCTTCGATGGCCTGGTTTCCGAAGTCCGGGGCGTGCCGCTGGCCGGAATCGAGGCCGAGCTGGATCTGCTGGGCCTGCGCGCGCCAAAGGATTGATCGCGCTCGTCAGGCTTTCTGATCGGCCCAATCGGGATTTCGCTCGAACAGGGCGGCGACAAAGGGGCATAGCGGCACGATCTTGAAGCCGTTCTCGCGCGCATCTTTCACCATCGCTTCGACCAGCGCGGTGCCAACGCCCTGGCCGCCAATTGCTTCTGGCACGCCGGTATGGTCAGCGATCACGGCGGTTGACCCATTCTTCGAAAAGGTCAGTTCGGCCTCGTGCCCGTCCAGCGTGGTGACATAGCGCCCGCCTGTGTCGCGGTCTTCTTTGGTGATCGTCAGATCGGTTTTCATTCTGCCTCGAACCCGGCCTTTGTGTGGCTGCCGTCGCAATAAGGTTTGTTCTTCGAATGACCACAACGGCACAGGAAGAATTTTGTTCCTGTGGCCACCGGACGACCGCTACCCGCGATGATCTCCAGATTGCCCGACACCATCAGGGGGCCGTTTTTCGTCGGTTTGATTGTCAGCGGCCCGTCGCGCGCATCCAGTTCCGCCAGTTTGTCGTCCGCGGTAGCCAGAGCTGCCGTTGCCGCGAAATTGGCGTCTTGGTGGCTGTTGTCGCAAAATGGCATGTTCTGCGACTGTCCACATCGGCACAGCAGCGCGCGTTTGCGCGGATCTTGCCCGTCAATGCGGATATCGCCGCGCAGTTCATTTGGACCGTCTTCCCACGGACGCATCACGTTGACCTTGGGCAAGGTTTCCGCAAGCCCGCCATCCTTGCGCTCATAGGTCAGCGCGCCCGAGGGGCAGGCGTCGATGACACGCGCGATTTCCTCGGCCTGGGCCTGATCGGGAAAGATCCAGCCGCCCTTGGTGCCAGGGCGAAAGACGGCGGGCAGGCCCAGCACGCAGCGCCGGGCATGGATGCATTTCCTGCCGTCAAAATGGACGGTGATGGTGTCGGATTGGGCTGGCGGCATGGCTTGCTCCGGTATGGACGGCTGCTACTGGAAACCAGGTTGCCCGATCCTGACAGGCTGTCAATGACGGGCGTCGCGACCGGTCCCCGGTATCCGCGACCAGATGCCGCGGAGATTTCGGGTTGGGCGTGACCGTCAATCCAGCTAATATCGCCGAGGAAAAGCAAGGAGTATGCTGGTGGAATTCGGTGTTGTCGAACTGTCGCGCCTGCAATTTGCGCTAACCGCCCTGTTTCATTTCCTGTTCGTGCCGCTGACAATCGGGTTATCGATTCTGATCGCGATCATGGAAACGGTCTACGTCATGACCAACCGGCCGATCTGGCGACAGATGGCCAAGTTCTGGGGCGCGCTGTTTGGCATCAATTTCGCCCTTGGCGTGGCCACGGGCATCACCATGGAATTCCAGTTCGGCATGAACTGGTCGTATTATTCGCATTACGTCGGCGATATCTTCGGCGCGCCGCTGGCCCTGGAAGGGATGATGGCCTTCTTCCTGGAGGCGACATTTGTCGGGTTGTGGTTCTTTGGCTGGGAAAAGCTGTCGAAACAGGCGCATTTGCTGGTCTGCTGGCTGATGGCCATCGGCACCAACTTCTCGGCGCTTTGGATCCTGATTGCCAATGGCTGGATGCAGAACCCGGTCGGTGCCGAGTTCAATCCGCTGTCGATGCGGATGGAGATGACCAGCTTTTCCGAGGTGGTCTTCAACAGCGTGGCGCAGGCGAAATTCGTGCACACCGCCAGCGCGGGCTATGTCACCGGCGCGATGTTCGTGCTTGGCGTGTCCGCGTGGTACATGCTCAAGGGTCGCCATGTCGAACTGGCCCGCCGGTCCATCGGCGTGGCCGCCAGCTTTGGCCTGGCCGCGGCGCTGTCAGTCGTGGTGCTGGGCGACGAGTCTGGCTATGACACCGGGCTGAACCAGAAGATGAAGATGGCCGCGATCGAGGCGATGTGGGAAACCGAGCCCGCGCCGGCGTCATTCACCCTGCTCGGTATTCCCGACAAGGAAGAGCGAGAGACCAAATGGGCGATCCATATTCCTTATGTAATGGGTCTGATCGGCACTCGTTCGCTGGACACCGTGATCCCCGGCATCGAGGAACTTGAAGCCGAGGCACGGGCACGCATCCGATCGGGTCTGATCGCCTATGACGCGCTGCTCAATATCCGCACCGATCGCGATCAGGTCGAAGCAGAGCAGCAACAGCGGTTCGAGCAACATTCCGAAAATCTGGGCTATGCGCTTTTGTTGCTGCGCTATGTGGATGACCCGCGCGACGCGACGGATGAGCAGATCATGCAGGCCGGCGAAGACACGATCCCGGCGGTCTTTCCGATCTTCTGGGCGTTCCGCATCATGGTTGGCATCGGCATGTTGCTGATCGCGGTCACGGCCTATTTCTTCTATCGCACCTCGTTCCGCGCCGGCAATTATCCCAAATGGGCCTTGAAAATGGCCGTCCTGATCATGCCTCTGCCATGGGTCGCGGCTGAAATGGGCTGGATCGTGGCCGAGTTGGGTCGCCAGCCCTGGACGGTGGACGGCGTCTTGCCCACAGCCCTTTCCGTCAGTCATTTGTCGGTGACCGAGGTGCTGCTGACCCTTGCCGGGTTCTCGTTGTTCTACACGGCGCTGTTCGTCATCGAGATAAAACTGCTGCTGAAATATATCCGAAAAGGCCCGCATGAAGATGTCGAGGCCACCGACGAATGGCTGGATGCGCATCGTGCGCGCCTGCTGCCAGCGGAGTAAGCAACAATGATCCTGCATGAATTCATGTCCTACGAAGTCCTGCGTGTCATCTGGTGGCTGCTGATCGGCGTGTTGCTGATTGCTTTTGCGCTGACCGATGGTTTTGACATGGGGGTCGGGGCGTTGCTGCCCTTTGTGGCCCGTGAAGACGCGGAACGGCGTGTCGTCATCAACACCGTCGGCCCGGTCTGGGAAGGCAACCAGGCCTGGTTCATTCTGGGGGGCGGTGCCATCTTTGCCGCCTGGCCGCCGCTTTATGCGATCAGCTTTTCAGGCTTTTACCTGGCAATGTTCCTGATCCTGGCGGCGCTGATCCTGCGACCGGTTGCGTTCAAATACCGCAGCAAGCGCGAAGATCCCGCCTGGCGCGCGCGCTGGGACTGGGCGCTGTTCATCAGTGGCACGGTGCCGCCGCTGTTGTTCGGCGTGGCGGTCGGCAATGTCCTGCTGGGGGCGCCTTTTCATCTGACCGAAGACCTGCATTCGATCTATGAAGGCGGCGCCTTCGGCAAGCTTTTCGGCCTGCTGCGCCCCTTTGCGCTGCTGTGCGGTGTGGTCTCGGTGGCGATGCTGGTTGCGCACGGCGCTGGCTGGCTGGTGCTGAAGACCGAAGGTGCGATCCAGCAACGCGCCCGCAGCTTTGGCAGCAAGGCGGCGCTGGTGGCGATGATCGGTTATGCGCTGGCGGGCCTGTGGCTGGCCTTTGGGATCGAAGGCTATGTCTTTGTGTCAGAGCCGCTGCATGACGGACCGTCAAACCCGCTGCTGTCCGAAGTGGTGCGCCAGGGCAGCTGGCTTGCCGCCTATGGCACCCGGCCCTGGATCATTCTGGCGCCGGTTATGGGTTTCGTCGGCATGGCGATGGCCATGCGTGCGCTGCGCGAGAGCCGAGGCGATCTGTCGCCGCTGATGTGGTCGCAAATGGGGATCTTCGGAATGATCTCTTCGGTGGGGCTGACCATGTTCCCCTTTATTCTGCCCTCGAACAGCAATCCTGACAGCTCGCTGACGGTCTGGGATGCGTCATCCTCTCATATGACGCTGTTCGTCATGCTGGTGGCGTCGGTGATCTTTCTCCCCTTGATCCTTCTCTATACCGCCTGGGTGTATCGGGTGCTTTGGGGCAAGGTGACCACTGACGAGGTCAGTGATCCCGATAAACATGCCTATTGAGGAAAGGACGGAACCATGTGGTACTTTGCCTGGCTTTTGGGGCTTCCGCTGGCGGCATTGCTGGCCGTGGTCAACGCGATGTGGCTGGAACTGCAGACCGATCGCCAGATCATGAACGAGACCCGACGGTCGAGATCACGCGACGAGTTGTGATCGCGCATCCGCCGAACGCAGCAGCGACAGGGTCATGCGCGTGATTGGGGGGGCTTGCGTTGTGGCGCATTTCATACTTCATTTGCGGCCATGAGATTGCCCCATTTTGCCCCGCTGCCCGCAAGCCTGCCGGCCACCGTGCCCTTTGTCGGCCCCGAGACGCTGGAACGTCAGCGCGGCGCGGCGTTTCCGGCCCGGCTTGGTGCCAATGAGAACGGCTTTGGTCCGTCGCCCAAGGCGATCGAGGCCATGGCGCAGGCCGCAGGCGAGGTCTGGAAATATGGGGACAGCACCAGTCATGATCTGGTCCATGCTCTGGCAGCCCATCACCGCGTGACGCCCGCGCATATCCTGGTGGGCGAGGGCATTGACGGGCTCTTGGGGCTGACCGCGCGGCTGATGCTGGCACCGGGCGATGCGGTCGTGACCTCTGATGGGGCCTATCCGACCTTCAATTACCATGTCGCGGGCTTTGGCGGGGTGCTGCACAAGGTGCCTTACCGCAATGACGCCGAGGATCCCGCTGCCCTGACCGCCATGGCGCGCGAGGTTGGTGCCCGCCTGACCTATATCGCAAACCCCGATAATCCGATGGGCAGTTGGCACGAGGGCGATGTGATTGCCGCGATGCTGGACGAATTGCCGCCCGATAGCCTGCTGCTTCTGGATGAGGCTTACGTCGAATTTGCACCCGACAGTGCCGTGCCGGCAATTTCACACGATGATCCGCGTGTGCTGCGATTTCGGACCTTTTCCAAGGCCTACGGCATGGCGGGCGCGCGGATCGGTTATGTGATCGGCCACCCTGATCTGATCGCGGGGTTCGAGCGTATTCGCAACCATTTCGGCGTGAACCGTGTCGCGCAGGCTGGCGCGCTGGCAGCACTGGGTGATCAGGATTGGTTGGTGCAGGTGCAGGGGCGGGTTGCCGCCGCGCGGAATCGCATTGCCGCGATTGCCGGCGAATGCGGCATGACTGCGCTGCCCTCTGCCACGAATTTCGTGGCGGTCGATACCGGGCGCGATGGGTCGCATGCGCGCGCCATCGTGCAGGGGTTGGCCGAAAGGGGCGTCTTTATCCGCATGCCGGGCGTCGCGCCCCTTGATCGCTGCATCCGCGTGTCATGTGCGCCAGAGATCGAACTGGACCTGTTCGCGGAAGGGCTGCCGCAGGTTCTGAGCGAGTTCTAGGCAGCTATTGCGTCCCGCGACGGCTGGGGGGCTTGTGCAGCCCCCCAGACCCCCCTGCAGGATATTTGTGTGAAGAAGAAAGGTTGGGCTTTGGATCAGCCCATCCTGGCCAGTTGATCCAGTGCCGTTTGCAGCCTTGCGATATCATCATCGAGTGCGGCCAGCTTTTCGCGGGTTTCCTCGATCACTTCGGCCTCTGCATTTGCGGTGAATTTCGGGTTGGCAAGGCGCTTGCGCAATCCATCGGCATCTTTCGCTGCCTTGGCGGCGGATTTGTCGAGCCGTGCCGTTTCCGCGGTGATGTCGATCACATCGCCGATGGGCAGGGCAAAGCTGGCGCCTTGCGCGCCGACCGCGATCATGCCCTTGGCGGCTGCGCCGTCTTGCGGGGTATTCACGCGGGCCAGCCGTTCGATCAGGGGCGCGTTGGGGGCCAGTGCCGCGCGGGCCGCATCATCGGCCTCTGTCACGATCAGGTCCAGTTTCGCACCGGCGGGCACGCCCATTTGCGCGCGGGCCGAACGGATGGCTTCGATCAGCGAAATCACCCAGTTCATCTGGCGGTCGGCATCGGCGTCGATCAGCTCCGCGCCATAGGCGGGCCAGTCGCCATGAACCAGCATCCTGGTCCGCTCGCCGGTCAGCGCCCATAATTCCTCGGTCACGAAGGGCATGATCGGGTGCAGCATCAGATAGCACTGGTCCAGCACCCACCCCATCGTGGCGCGGGTTTCATCGGCATGTTCCCCGTCGAACAATGGCTTGGCGAATTCCACATACCAGTCGCAGACCTTGCCCCAGACAAAGGCGTAAAGCCCGGTGGCGGCGTCGTTGAAGCGGTATGTTTCCAGCGCCTCATCGGTCGATTGACGGATGCGCGCGACCTCGCCAATGATCCAGCGGTTGACGGTGTGGCTGGGGGTGGGGCGTGCAGCCCCGCCGCGCACGCCGTTCATTTCGGCGAAACGGGTGGCGTTCCAGATCTTGGTGACGAAATTGCGGTTCGCCTCGACATGTTTCGGCCCCAGTTTCGGGTCGCGGCCCATCGCGGCCATGCTGGTCAGCGTGAATCGCAGCGCATCCGCGCCGAAATCGTCGATCAGGGTCAGCGGGTCGATGACGTTGCCCTTGGACTTGGACATCTTCGCGCCCTTTTCGTCGCGCACCAGCCCGTGGACATAGACGGTGTGGAAGGGCACGTCCTTGACGACTTCCAATTGCATCATCATCATCCGGGCGACCCAGAAAAAGATGATGTCAAAGCCGGTTATCAGCACATCGGTCGGGAAATATTTCTGCATTTCCTCGGTCGGTTCGGGCCAGCCTAGCGTGCCGATGGGCCAGAGGCCGGAGGAGAACCAGGTGTCCAGAACGTCGGGGTCGCGCCAAACCGGATAGACCAGCCTGGTCGGGTCTTGCGTCAGATTGTAGTCGGCCAGCGATTGCGCGAAGGTGTCGATGGCGGTTTCGCGATCGGGAACCTCGACGATACGAGAGACCTCCAACGGCTGTGGCAACCCGGCGATGGAATCGCGGAACTGTTCGATCACACCTTCAAAATTCGCCGCAGCGTGCTGAATCCGTCCGCGATGGACAAGTCCGTCCACCAGCAATTCAAAGATTTCGACCTCGTCCAGCGCGCCGTTGCCTTCGTCATCCTTGAAACCGTCGATGCTCAGATCCAGCCCATACCAAACCGGAATCTGATGCCCCCACCAAAGCTGGCGGCTGATGGTCCATGGCTCGATATTCTCCAGCCAGTTGAAATAGACCTTCTTGTGCTGTTCCGGCAAAATCTGCGTGCGGCCATCGCGGACAGCGTCGAGCGCCGGACCGACGATGCGCCCGGTATCAACGAACCATTGGTCGGTCAGCATCGGCTCGATCACCACGCCGGACCGGTCGCCGAAGGGCTGGGTGATTGGCTTGGCGTCGATCAGCGGGCGCAGTTCGAGATGTTCGGCGTTGGTTTCCTTATCGATTTCCTTGTGCAGATAGGTGACGGCCAGTTTTTCGGCGGTGATCTGGTTGATCACCTGCTGGCGCGCCTCGAACCGGTCCAGACCGCGCAGGTCCTCGGGGACGAGGTTGACGTTTGACACATCGCCCACATCCTCGCCATTGGCGGCGCGACTGGCGATGGCGGCGCTGTCCTCATAGGACAGCCCGTCCTCGCGCATCGCGCCCTTGGTGTCCATCAGCGCGTATAGCGGGATGCCGTTGCGGGTGGCGACGCCGTAATCGTTGAAGTCATGCGCGCCGGTGATCTTCACCGCGCCCGAGCCGAAATCGGGGTCGGGATACTCGTCGGTGATGATCGGGATCAGGCGGCGATGTTCCTTGGGCCCGACCGGAATTTCGCACAGCTGGCCGACGATGGGGGCATAGCGCGCATCACCCGGATGCACCGCAACCGCGCCGTCGCCCAGCATGGTTTCGGGCCGCGTCGTGGCGATGCTGATATAGTCGCGGGTTTCGCGCAGGGTGACGTTGCCGTCTTCGTCGCGTTCCACGTATTCATAGGTGGCGCCACCGGCCAGCGGGTATTTGAAATGCCACATATGGCCGGGCACTTCGCGGTTCTCGACCTCAAGGTCGCTGATGGCGGTTTCGAAATGGGGGTCCCAGTTCACCAGCCGCTTGCCGCGATAGATGATGCCCTTGTTGTAGAGGTCGACGAAAACGCGGATCACCGCGTCGTGGAAATTACCCTCTTCACCCGCAGGGGCGCCGGGGGCGCCCGACATGGTGAAGGCATTGCGCGACCAGTCCAGCGAGGCGCCAAGGCGCCGCAACTGCCCCATGATCGTGTCGCCGGATTCCTGCTTCCATTCCCAGATCTTTTCGACAAAGGCATCGCGCCCGATCTCGCGGCGATTGGGTTCCTGACGTTCGGCCATCTGGCGTTCGACCACCATCTGTGTGGCGATGCCCGCATGGTCCTGACCGGGCTGCCACAGCGTGTCGAACCCGCGCATCCGGTGCCAGCGGACCAGAATATCCTGCAAGGTGTTGTTGAAGGCGTGGCCGATATGCAGGCTGCCCGTCACGTTGGGCGGCGGGATCATCACGGTAAAGGTTTCCTTGCGTGAGGCATTCGCCCCTGCCGCAAAGGCATTGGTCTGATCCCATTGCGCCGCGATCCGCGCTTCGGCGGTGGCGGCGTCAAAGCTTTTGTCCATGCTCATCGTCGTGATCCCGATTTTTGTTGCACAGGGCTTATCGAAGCCGGGGCGAAAGGCCAAGGGCCGGCTGACGGGCAGGGCCTTGGTGACAGTTTGCTGACAGGTTTCTCATACAATTATCGCTTGCCATGACGAAACCGACTGGCGAGAGTAACGGCACGATCAAGCCGGTCTGATACGAACCGGTAGATGACCAATGGGAGGATATTTTATGAAGATGTTTCTGACCGCTGCCTGCGGGCTGGCGATGATGGCCGGTACGGCAATGGCATCCTGCGAGGATGGCGAAACCGTGGTCAAATTCAGCCACGTCACCAATAGCGACAAGCACCCCAAGGGAATTGCCGCACAGTTGTTCGCTGACCGCGTGAACGAAGAAATGAACGGCAAGATGTGTGTCGAGGTTTATCCGAACTCGACCCTTTATGACGACGACGCGCTGTTGGAGGCCATGTTGCAGGGCGACGTGCAGTTGGGCGCGCCTTCGCTGTCGAAGTTTGAAACCTTCACCAAGGTTTTCCAGATTTTCGATCTGCCCTTCATGTTCAAGAACATCGCCGCCGTGGATGAATTCCAGGCGTCCGATGCCGGACAGGAGATGAAATCCAGCATGGAACGTCGCGGCCTGCTGGGGCTGGAATTCTGGCACAATGGTATGAAGCAGTTGTCGGCCAACAAGCCGCTGCTGACCCCTGATGATGCCAAGGGGCTGAAATTCCGCGTGCAGCCCAGTGACGTGATCATCGCCCAGATGGAGGCGATCGGAGCGTCCGCGCAGCCCATGGCATTTGCCGAGGTCTACGGCGCGTTGCAGACCGGCGTTGTTGACGGACAAGAGAACGCCTGGTCAAACATCTATGGCCAGAAATTCTACGAGGTCCAGGACGGCACCACGGAAACCAACCATGGTGTGCTGGACTATCTGGTCGTTGCTTCGACCGACTGGCTGGACAGCCTGGATCCCGAGGTCAAGGACCAGATGCTGACCATCCTGAACGAGGTCACGACCGAGCGGAACGGCGCGGTCAACGATGTCGACATGGAGGCCCGTCAGGCGATCGTCGATGCCGGTGGCGAGATCCGCGAGCTTGACGATACGCAGCGTCAGGCATGGGTCGATGCGATGCGCCCGGTCTGGGATCAGTTCGCCGAAGGCGTCGGGCAGGACAATATCGACGCCGCGCAAGTGATCAACGAAAACCACTGACACCGATACAGGCCCGCCCCTGCATAGGGGGCGGGTCTTTTCGCGCATCGGGGGACAGTTGCGATGAGCCGTCACTATGAGCCAAGCGGTCGGGTGGGCCGTTTCGTGAACAGCTTCGAAGAAAACACCATCGCCATTATCCTTGGCCTGATGACCGTTATCACCTTCGTCAACGTGGTCATGCGATACGTCTTTCAGACGTCGCTGATCTGGGGGCTGGAGCTGGTGCTGGCGCTTTTTGCCTGGCTGGTGCTGCTGGGCGTCAGCCACGCGGTCAAGATCAATGCGCATCTTGGCGTGGATGCGGTGATCAACATCCTGCCGCCCAGAGCGCGCAAGGTGCTGGCCCTGACGGCGGGGGCGCTGTGTATCCTGTATGCCTTGCTTTTGCTGAAGGGGGCGTGGGATTACTGGGCACCCTTTGCCGGCTTTCAACAGACCAGTGGACGCTGGTTCCCCACCGGTTTCATCGAGACCCGCGACCGCGCCTTTTACGAGAC
Organism: Paracoccus tegillarcae; assembly: GCF_002847305.1. Lineage (NCBI taxonomy): Bacteria > Pseudomonadati > Pseudomonadota > Alphaproteobacteria > Rhodobacterales > Paracoccaceae > Paracoccus > Paracoccus tegillarcae. Next base: position 3,136,261 of record NZ_CP025408.1, read on the forward strand.
CGAGCAGATCCCGATGCCGGGTTTTCTGGCCTGGATGGGCGATGCGTTCAATCAGGGCGAGGCTTATGAAAAACTGCCGCGCATGGTGCCTTATGTGATCCTGCCTGTCGGCGTTGCCTTGCTGCTGTTCAGGTTGTTGCAGGCCGTCTGGATGATCTGGATCGGCAAACGCGATGCCCTGATCGTCAGCCATGAGGCCGAAGAAGCGGTCGAAGATGTCCGCCACATGAATATCGAGGATTAACCCATGGATGTGGCGTTACTGTTTTTCCTGATCATCGGGCTGATGCTGCTTGGCGTGCCGATTGCCGTCTCGCTTGGCCTGTCCTCGACGCTGTTCCTGCTGTGGTTTTCCGACACCTCGCTCGCCTCGATTGCGCAGACGCTGTATAACGCGATGGAGGGCCACGCGACGCTGCTGGCCATTCCCTTTTTCATTCTTGCATCCAGTTTCATGTCCACCGGCGGCGTCGCGCAGCGGATCATCCGCTTTTCCATCGCCTGCGTGGGTCATCTGCCCGGCGGGCTGGCCATCGCGGGCGTGTTCGCCTGCATGATGTTCGCGGCGCTGTCGGGGTCGTCGCCGGCCACAGTGGTTGCCATCGGCTCGATCGTCATCGCCGCGATGCGGCAGGTGGGCTATACCAAGGATTTCGCAGCAGGCGTTATCTGTAACGCAGGGACGCTGGGGATTCTGATCCCGCCATCCATCGTCATGGTCGTCTATGCCAGCGCCACCGATGTCTCGGTCGGGCGGATGTTCCTTGCCGGCGTCATTCCGGGGCTGTTGGCGGGCGGGATGTTGATGGTCACCATCCTCGGCATCGCCATCTGGAAGAACATGCCCCGCGGGGAATGGCTGGGCTGGGGCGAAATCTGGGCCAGTTTTCGCGATGCCTTCTGGGGGCTGATGCTGATCGTCATCATCATGGTCGGCCTTTACGGCATTCCGGGCGTCACCAAGGCGATCTTTACACCGACCGAGGCCGCCGCCGTCGCCTCTGTCTGGGCGTTCATCGTCGCGATCTTCATCTATCGCGACATGGGGCCGCTGAAGGATGGCGACCGGCGCATTCCGCTGTGGCAAAAACCGCAGGCGCTGATCACCGGTTTTTTCCATCCCGGCACCCGCGATGTTCTTTATGACGCGGGCAAGCTGACCATTACGCTGATGTTCATCATCGCCAATGCGCTGATCCTGAAACACGTCCTGACCGACGAACAGATCCCGCAGCATATCGCCGGGGCGATGCTGGATGCGGGTTTTGGCAAGATCATGTTCCTGATCATCGTCAATATCATCCTGCTGATCGGCGGTCAGTTCATGGAACCGTCGGGCCTGATCCTGATCGTCGCGCCGCTGGTCTTTCCCATCGCCATCGAGCTTGGCGTCGACCCGATCCATCTGGGCATCATCATGGTGGTCAATATGGAAATCGGCATGATCACCCCGCCGGTCGGTCTGAACCTGTTCGTGACCTCTGGCGTGGCGGGCATGTCGATGATGCGCGTGGTGCGCGCGGCGCTGCCGTTCCTGGCGGTGCTGTTCGTGTTCCTGATCCTGATCACCTATGTGCCGATCCTGTCGACATGGCTGCCGACGCTGATGATGGGCCCTGAGGTGATTGTCCGTTAAGGCGTTGTGATCGGACCGTGGCGGCGCTATCCTGTCGCCACGGTCCGCAGTTCACCGAGGCGTCGCCGGCCATTTGGCCAAGCTGAACCTGCCAGACAGACGATCCGCCGCATTCCTTTCCGCGCGCTGACAAGGGCGACCATCTGCACCCAGATCGGGGTTTGCGCGGTATTTGAAGGATGCCACCATGTCGCGTGATCTGAACGCACTCTATATCGCTGACCTCTCCGCCTTTGCCCGCACGCTGCGGGATGATCTGACCGGGCAGGGCGCCAATCCGCCCGGCCATCAGGTCATGCTGGGGCTGATCGCCCGTGCTGCCGGGTTTCGCAATTATCAGCAGTTGCGGGCCGATGCTTCACCGCCCGCCCTGTCCAAGGCGGTTGCGCGCGCGCTGCGCTATTTCGACGATCAGGGTCGACTGACATCATGGCCCGCGCAGACCAGGTTGCAGGCGCTGTGCCTGTGGCGGTTCTGGGCCGGGCTGTTGCCGGGACGCGATTATCGCGAAGCCGAGATCAGCGACGCCTTGAAAGACTGGCATCTGTTTGGTGACCATGTGCTGTTGCGCCGGTCCCTGATTGACCACAGGCTGATGACCCGCGCCACCGATGGCAGTTGGTATCGCCGGGTTGAGCAGGCTCCGCCACCCGAGGCGCTGGCGATGATCCGCGCCGATCTGCGTTCCCGCGTGACCTAGGATTCCTGCATCTGCAGGCTCTGGCGGATGACGATGAATTCGGCGGGGCGGACGGGCGCTGCGGCAATCTCGACGATCATCCGCCCCTCGATGATATCGCTTGACGTCATTGTCTGACCCAGCCCTACGCGGACGGAAAACGCGTCTTCGAGTTTCGCGCCTTGCAACTCGCCTTGTCTCCAGAGGGACGACAGAAAGTTCTCGATCATTGACCGGACGGCGACCCATGTGTTGGCGTCGTTCGGCTCGAACACATAAGCCTCGATGGCAAGGCGGACGGATTCCTCGATCATGATCATCATGCGGCGAATGTTGATATAGCGCCAGTCCAGACTGTTTCCGTCCAGTGTCCGCGCGCCCCAGATCAACGTGCCTTCACCGGTAAAGGGACGGATGGCGTTCACTGCTTTGCCACTGATCGGCACGTTCAGATCCTGCTGCTGTTCGCTATCGATGACCACCATCGGGGCGGCAACCGACGCAAGGCTGACATTGGCAGGTGCCTTCCACACGCCGCGCGAATTATCGACCGACGTGATCGCCCCGGCGATTGCGGCAGCGGGCGGAAGGGAATTCATATACCGGGCCATGCAGCCAAGGACTTTGACGTAAAGCGGCGCGATGGCGCGCAAGGTATTCGACAGCGTTGTGGTCGTCTCCGCAGTCTGATCCTCGCTCAGAATGTCTGGCGCGATATTCAGCAATTCATCGATGCGATCCTGATGGCCTTGGACCTCGCCAAGCAGCAGGGTCATCAGCTGCGCCCGGCTTTCACCTTCGAGGTTCATATAGGTGAACTGGCTGTCATCATGGACCGTGCTGTGCAGCCAGGGATAGTAGGCTGCCGCGTAGGACAGGTCCCGGTTCCCGCAATCGTCACGGAAACAGGCGACGGGATCGCCGCGCGGGCTGTCTCGGGGCAGATAGCCGCCATGGATGTCCAGGATGGCCATCCGGCTTTTCATCACCGCGCCGCAATGGCGGATCATCTGCTGATGCACATTGGCCGAGCCATCGCGGCTGAGCCGCGTTGTTTCGGGAATGACGACCATGGTCGGCTCTGCTTCGTCTTCCAGCCGGGTCAGCGCATTCAGCATCGCGTCCGGCTGGATCGGTTCGTCATAGCTGCCGATAGAGGTGACATAGCAGGCACCGCCCACATTCGCGAAAAACAGCGCCATGGCGGCGGACAGCGCATAGCCCTCGTTGGTCTGCGTCAACTCATAGCTTTGGGGTCCGTCGGGTTCCTGCACATCAAATACCGCAGGCGGCAATTCGGCAGGCAAAGAGGTGTCCGCGCCGCGCTGATAGGGCGGCTCATCCAGTCGCGGCGCAAAGGGCGTCAGCTTGAATACTGGCTTGGGCGGGCCGCCGAAATACGTCTGGAATTCGAAAAGGGACGTGATCCTGGTGGGGATATTGCGCAGCGTATCGGACCCGTTCAGCGCCGTTTCCGTATGGCCGATAAAGGCCGGAACTGCCGTCGGGACCTGTACCACGGAATTCGGAAACGCAGACCTTTCGACGATATAGACGCCCGGTGTCTTGTAGCTCATGTCGCGGCCCCCTGATGCTAGGGTCAGGACGCGCCACCACGCATGTCCTTGTCAAGCATTGGTTTTCCGCGCTTGCCGCTGCCGAGGCGTATCAGCCGGGCAGCCTGAACAGCCGCACCGGGGGCTTGTCGGCGCGCGCAATGATGCCCTTGGCCTCAAGATCCAGCTGCACGCATTTCAGCCACCAGCCGGCCTTGTCGCCGCCCGGAAACAGCGCCTGATCCAGATGCGGCAGCAGGGCGGTCTTGGCGTCGGGCACCTTCATGCCGGGTGCCTCATCGGGCAGGACCTGCATCAGCGCCTGCCGCATCGTCTGATATTTCGCGCGATTGACGCGGGTCTTGTGATGAGGACTGTTGACGTTCTCGACCTCGATCTTGTCATCGTCGGACATGGTGTCTCCATTCGTTTGCAATCAGGGATGGACGCCGAATTCGCCGTCGATCTGGATATCGATCGGGTCGGTGAAGAATGCGTTAAGACCGTAGGCCTGCGGGTCAATGGTGGTCACCGCCGTCATGCCGATCAGATCGGTGATAAAGGGATTGCCCGCTTCATCACCCGCATAGCCGCGCCCTGCGCCGACCAACGTGACATCGAAGGTCGCGGGATTGGTCTGGCCCATGATCGTCAGATCGCCGGTGACGGTGCCCGCCGTATCGCTCTCGGCGGCAAAGTCGGTCGATCTGAACGTCGCCTCGGGGAACTGGGCGGTGTTCAGATAGTCGGCGCCGTAAAGGAAATCGGCAAAGCCCGGCGCTGGTGTGCTGATCGATTCCATCTGCACGGTGGCATCCAGTTGGCTGGTGGCGGGGCTGTCGGGGTTCCAGTCCAGCGTGGCGGCGACCTCGTTGAATCGCAGCACGCTGATCGAGAAATTCATATGCGGCACGCGCACCAGAACCGCCGTGTGCAACGGGTCCATCCGGTACTGCCCGGCAGCGGCTGCGTGATAATCGGACTGGCCGCGTGGCACGTCTGCCGGTGCGATAGTCTCGGCGTCGGTTTGCTGGTTTTCGGCAAGCACGGGCGAGGCCGCCAGCGCGGCGGCAAGGATCACGCGGTAAAGCATCATTCGTCCTTTGTTTCGATACGGTGCAGGATCATGCCGGGCAGGGCCGGATGTGTGGTGATACTGCCATGGGTGGTGTCAGGCAGGATGCCCAGCCACGCGCCGGGGATGGTGGCTGCCAGATGCAGCGCATGGTCGCGGCGGATAAAGTCGGTATCGCCTTGAAGGATCTGCGCGGGCGCGGTGATGGCGGCAAGCTGGTCGTCGCTCCAACCCCAATCGCTGCCGATGAAGGCACCCATCTTGGCAAACATCTGCTCGGCGGCCTCGGCCCCGCCGGGGTTCATCTGCGCAACATCTTCCCGCATCTGGGTGAATTCCTGCTCGGTCGGCATCAGCGCGGCCATGTCGGGCGGCAGTTGAAAGCTGGGATCGCGGTTCATCTGCGCAAATTCCGGCAGAAAGCCGTCGAGGTTCTGGCTGGCCGAAATGGCCGTCAGGCTGGCGACGCGGTCGGGCGCGTTTACCGCCAGTTCGAGCCCCAACATGCCGCCCGCCGAAAAGCCAACGACATGCGCCTTATCCACGCCAAGCGCGTCCAGCACGCCAAGCGTATCGCTGCGCATGCTGGCCAGCGTGATCGGGGCGTCGTTCAGGGGCGTATGGCCGTGGCCCTGCTGTTCGACCCCGATCACCGGATGGTCAGCGGCCAGTTCCGGGATCATCGTGCCGAAGGTCGATTGGATATGCATCGCGCCGCCATGCAGCAGCAGGATGGGCAGCGCACCCGGCGCCAGTTCGCCGTGGATTTCGTAATAGACCTCATGTCCATCAACGCGCGCCGTGTCGGCCGAAGCTGGCGCGGCGAAAGCCATCGCCATCATTGCCACCACCCTCACGTCTTGCCCTCGAACGCCGCGCGCATCACGGCGATGTCCAGTTTCTTCATCTGATACATGGCTTGCCTTGCGCGTTCGGATGCCTCCGGATCATCGGAAAAATTCATCTGCATCACTTCGCGCGGGGTGATCTGCCATGACAGGCCCCAAGGGTCGATCAGCCAGCCGCATTGGCTTTCCTGCCCGCCATCGGCCGTCAGCGCATCCCACAGCCGGTCGGTTTCGGCCTGATCGTCGGTCAGGACCATGATCGATGCCGCAGGCGACAGCGTGAAATGCGGCCCGCCATTCAGGATCATGTAGGGCGTGCCGCCGAGGTGGAAATTGACCACCATTGCCGGGGTGTCGCCCCCCTTGAAGCGATCCTGATCCTGCATGGCGCTGCCGGGGATCAGCGAGGTGTAGAACTGCGCCGCCGTCTCTCCATCCTTTTCCATCCACAGGCAGGTGCGGATACGCGGATCGGTTGCGTTGCTCATGCGTTTGTCCTTTCTGCTTCTGCGGCCTGCCAATGCGCCATCTGGTCAGCATGGGCGCGTTGAAACGCCGGGCGCGCCTTGGCCCGCGCGATGTAATCCAGCAGCACCGGATGATCGGCCAAAGCGCCCTCATCGGCGGCAGGGCGCAGCACCTCGACCATGATGATATCGGCAACCGAAAAGCGGTCGCCCAGCAGCCAGTCCTTGCCATCGAGCACATCGGCAAGCTGTGCAAGGCGCGGTTGCAGACGGTCATTGGCGTTGGCCGCGGCCCTGTCGTCCTTGTCAAAGGCAGCGGCGATGATCCAGGCCATGACGGGCAGTTCGACACTGTTCAGCGCGGCAATGACCCATTGGTTGACCCGCGCCCGGCCGGTGCGGTCTTCGGGCATCAGCTCCGGTTGCCCGTCGGCCAGATGCAGCGCCATCGCACCGCTTTCGAACAGGGTCAGATCGCCATCTTTCAGGATAGGCACCTGATGAAAGGGCTGGATTGCCAGATGTCCGGGCGTTTTGTCGTTCAGCGGCACGGTTTCGATCTTGTAGGGAATGCCAGCCTCTTCCGCCGTCCAGCGCGGGCGCATGTCGCGGACATAGCCGCGCGGGAATTCCGGCACCCAATCATAGGTGACGATGGTGACGGGATCACGGCTCATGCTGTGGTTTCCTTCGGACCGACCACGGCGAACCACGCGCCTTGCGGGTCCTGGGCGATGGCGATGAAGGCGCCGCCGGGAACCTCGACCGGGCCGTGATGCACCGTGCCGCCGCCATCCTTGATGCGGGTAATGGCCGGTTCAACGCCGTTCACGCCGAAATAGGCCAGCCACGTTGGCACGGGCGAATTGCCCAGGCCCATCATCCCGCCGATATCCGCGCCATCATGGGAAAACAGCTGGTATGTACCCATCTCACCCATATCCATGGCCTCTGATTTCTGCCAGCCGAAGATCTTGGAATAAAAATCGAACCCGGCAGCGGGATCGGTCGACATCAACTCGTGCCAGTTGCCGTGCCCGGTCTTGTCCTGATCAAACGCGTTGCCTTGCCCGTCATCGGGCATCGGTTCGGGTTCAAGGATGCAAAAACCTGCGCCCTGCGGATCGGCCAGCAAGGCGAAGCGGCCGGTATTGGGGATCACCTGCACATCGCGATGCACCTGACCGCCCGCCGCCTTGATATCAGCCACGGCCTTGTCGGCGTCATCGACGACGAAATAGACCATCCATAAGGGCGGCATGCCGCATACATCATCGGGCATCTCCATCAGCCCGGCGACCATGTCGCCATCTGATTTCGCCAGATGATAGGTAAAGTCGGGCATGCCGGAATCGTCGACTTCCCAGCCCAGAACCTTGGTGTAGAATGTGCCCGCATGGGCAAGCTGTCCTTTGCCTGTCGCCAATTCGTACCAGCAGGGGCTGCCATGTTGCTTAGCCATGTCGTTCTCCTTCGCGGTTGGATTGATCAGGATAGGTCGAGCAGGCGCTCGAACCCGCCCCACATCATGCGCATGCCGTCAAAGGGCATTTCGGGCATCTCCCTGCCCTCCATCTCGGCCTCCATCATCTTGGCGGCAGCGTCGCAGGTGGCACGGTCGGGCCATGCGACCCAGCTGAACAGCGGCACTTCGCCATCCTCGGCCTTGGCGGCGCGGTAGAAATCGGTCTGCTTGCCATGCGGAACGTCGACGCCCCATCCCTCCATCGTGCCAAGCGCCCCGCCTTTCTTGAAGGTCGGCCAGGCCATGCCCGCCATATCGACATAGGCATCCTTTTTCTGCTCCGGCACGGCCAGCGCAAAGCCCTGAATATAACCCGCCCCATCGACCGCGCCCTTTTCAAAGGCAGGCTCGAAGCCGCCAAAGATCATCCGGGCGCCGTCGAACGGCATTTCCGCCATATTGGCCATGTCGGGATCTTCCATCAGCTTTTGCCATCCTGCATCGGCGGCGGCCTTGTCGGGCCACTCGATCCAGGAAAACACGACTGTTTCGTCTGACTTGGCCTGCACCGCGTTCGGCAGTCCCGTGACCTTGCCCTCGGGCACATCGACGCCCCAGCTTTCGACCATGCGGGTCGCGCCGTGGCGTTTGAACATCGGCCATGCGGCCTTTGCGTGCTGGATATAGGCGTCCTTGTTGGCGGTCGGGACGGCCGCGAGCAAGCCGGAATAATAGGTCATCTGAAAGCTCCTGTCGTGAGCGGAAAATACACCGTTCGAATCACAGCATGCCGCTTGCAGTATTAAAAAGCAACTGATAGTATTAAAATATGACTAAGCAAGGCGATACTCCGCGCATCCGCTATGACGAGGGCTGTTTGGCGGCCCACGCGCTGAATGTGATCGGCGATCGGTGGGCGTTGCTGGTCGCGCGCGAATTGCTGTTTGCGCCCAAGCGATTTCAGGCGATCCGGGCGGGGCTGCCCGGCATTACGGCGGGGGTGTTGACGCAGCGTTTGGCGCAACTGACCGAGGCTGGCGTCGTCACCCATGATCCGGCGCTTGGGATTTACGGGCTGACACCGTCGGGTCAGGCGCTGCATCCGGTGCTGATCGCGCTGTGCCATTGGGGCAGTCAGCATGATGGCCACGATCCGCGCCGGTTCATCAGTCCGACAGCGCTGATGATTTCCATGACGGCCAAGATCGACCACGCGGCGGCGCGAGGGACGGGCCTGACCGCCGCCTTCGATATGGGGCGCGAGGGGTTTGTGATGCGGATCGCGCAGGATGGATCGGCGCTGGTTGCACCCAGCCAACAGCCCGAGGGCGATTTTCTGCTGCGAGGCACGGGCAACAACCTGGCCGTCGCGGTTTATGGTCCCGTGCCCATTGCGCGGCTGGCGCAGGGCGAGGCTGTGGCGCTGGCTGGCGATGCGGGCGCGGCACAGCGCTTCATCGATCTTTTCAGCCTGCGCAACGACATCTAGCCCGCCAGCGGCACGCCTTCGTCCTCTTTCAGCGTTTTCAACACGATCTCCGACCGCACATGCGCCACCTGTGGATGGGGCAGCAGGTGCTGGTGCAGGAATTCGGCGAAATCCTCCAGATCGCGGGCGCGGACATCCAGCACGTAATCGGCATCGCCCGCGACCGAAAAGGCCGCGCGGATCTGCGGATGTTGCTGCACGAAACGCGCAAAGCTGTCATCGGTGCGCCCACCATGGCTTTGCAGATTGACCCGCGTGATCGCCCGAAAGCCAAAGCCCAGGCCCCCGGCATTCAGGCGCGCGGCATAGCCCTTGATCAGCCCGGCTTCCTCTAACGCGGTACGCCTGCGCGAACATTGCGAGGGCGACAGGTTCACCAGTTCGGACAGAGCTGCATTGGTCATGGCGCCGTCACGCTGCAATGCGGCGAGAATGGCGAGGTCGAACTGATCCATGCTCATGTTGTGCGCCTTTATGCGGCTTTATGCGTCTATCTTGTAAATAGGCGCGAAAGGGGACGTTCTTTGCAACCCCTTTGCGTCAGATTTGTGGGATAAATGGTGAAAGCATTAACGAAGGAGCCGCACCATGGGACCTTTCCCGCATAACGCCCCGAAAGCCACGATCAGCGACGCCAACCCCGCTGGCACCGACGGATTCGAGTTCGTCGAATATGCTCATCCGCAGCCCGAAGTGCTGGATAAGATCTTCCGCCAGATGGGATTTACCCCGGTTGCCAAGCACAAGACCAAGAACATCACGCTCTATCGTCAGGGCGATATCAACTATTTGCTGAACGCCGATGCGGACGGCCATGCCGCGCAATTCGTGAAGGATCACGGTCCCTGCGCGCCTGCAATGGCTTGGCGCGTCGTCGATGCGCAGCACGCGCTGAAGCGCGCGATTGAACTGGGTGCCACGGAATATACCGGGCCCGGCAAGTCGCTGGACGTCCCGGCGGTGATCGGGATCGGCGGCTCGCTGCTGTATTTCGTCGATACCTACGGCAAGGATGGCAGCGCTTATGAGGCTGATTTCGACTGGCTGGGCGAGGCGAACCCGCGGCCTGAGGGCTTTGGTTTCTTCTACCTCGACCACCTGACCCATAACGTCATTCGCGGTAATATGGACACCTGGTACAAGTTCTACCACGACGTGTTCAACTTCCGCGAAATCAAGTTCTTTGACATCAAGGGCAAGCAGACCGGCCTGACCAGCCGCGCGCTGACCAGCCCCGATGGCAAGATCCGCATTCCGATTAATGAAAGCGCGGATGAGAACAGCCAGATCGAGGAATATCTGCGCGAATACAAGGGCGAGGGCATCCAGCACATCGCCATCGCCAGCGATGATATCTATGCCGGCACCGATCACATCGCCGATGCCGGGATGGAGTTCATGCCCGGACCGCCCGCGACCTATTACGAGATGTCGCACAAGCGCGTCACCGACCATGAAGAACCGATCGAGCGGATGAAAAAGCACGGCATTCTGATCGACGGCGAAGGTGTCGTGGGTGGCGGTGAGACCCGCATCCTGCTGCAGATCTTCTCGAAAACGGTCATCGGGCCGATCTTTTTCGAGTTCATTCAGCGGAAGGGTGATGACGGCTTTGGCGAAGGCAACTTCCGCGCCCTGTTTGAATCGATCGAGGAAGATCAGGTTCGCCGTGGCGTGCTCAAGGCAGAGCCCGCCGAATAAGATCGTTTGACCTGATACGCGCCCGGTCCCTATGGTCCGGGCGCGTTTTCTTTGAGAAGGGGCTGATATGGCCTGGACCGATTACAGCAGCGCCCCGAAGCCTGGCACGCGCGTCGCGGCGCTGGCCGATATTCAGGGCGCGACCACGCAGATGTTGGTCACGGATCGCGGTGAATTCCCGATGCTGCTGGTCCGCGTGGGCACAAAGATCCACGCCTATGTCAACGCCTGCCCGCATCAATACCTGCCGCTGGACTACCGCGGTCCGCAGATCCTGACCGCCGACGGTGCGCGGCTGATGTGCACCGGCCACGGCGCGCAGTTCGAGGCCGCCACCGGCGAGCCGCTGTCAGGTGCCGATTGCGCGCTGGACCGGGTGCCGCTGGTCATCAAGGACGAGGCGATCCTGATCGGCGAGGATTGACCACGGGGCGCCATAGCGCAGTTCGGGATCGTTCTGGCCGCCGCCAGAGGCGCTGGCAGGCTCAGTTGTCGACAAGTTCCGCCTCTGTATGAGGGACGGTTTCGGCCTCGATCGTGCCATCGGGTTCGGCTACGGCCTCAGCGATGGGTTCGGGCGGCGCGAAGGCGGCGGTCAGTTCAACTGTCTTGGCCTTTTTGTCAAAGATGCAGACATAGCGGTCGGCAGCGCCGTCGGGCAGGGTGGTGATCATCAGTGCCGCGCCATAGCTTTCCGAGCCGAAGGGATTGACCTCGATCACGGTCTCACCCTCATCGGGGGCCAGTTCCACGCAGGCATCATGGACCTCGGTGCGAAAGGCCTCCCATGCTTCATCGGTCGAGGCATGGGCCGTTGTGGCCGAAACCGGCAGCGCAAGTGTGAAGGCCAGCGTGGAAAGGCCGGCGAAGATAGGCTGTTTAAGGTGATTTAGCATCATGTCCTCTGACTGATATCTGTCAGACCGAACGATCTGAGCCCGGTCGAAGTTGCGTCGGCAAGCGACGGCTTTGGTTTACGTTGTTCCCGATATGGGCGGGCAGGGGTGCGGGGCATCGTTTTGCTGGCCCTTGGCTGGCCATCCTCGCACCATCGTCCGATCCGCCTTTTCGGTCCGACACGAAAAAGGGCCGGGGTTTCGCCCGGCCCTCATGATCAGATTTTTACCGCACGCGACTTACTGCGTCGGACGGATCAGGATCTCGACACGACGGTTCGTGGCGCGACCCGCGGCCGTGTCGTTCGACGCGACCGGCTGGCTTTCACCGCGGCCAACGGCCACAAGGCGACCGCTGTTGACGCCGGCGGCGCTGAGGATGCCTGCAACCGACTGCGCACGGCGCTGCGACAGGTCCTGGTTATAGGCGGCGGCGCCAGTGCTGTCGGTATGGCCGATGACCTCGACGCGGCTGTTGGGATACTGGTTCAGGTTGCGCGCAACGGCATAGAGGTCGTTTTGCGCCGGACCGGACACTGCGGCCGAATCGGTGGCGAACAGGATGCCCTCGGGCATGATCACCTGCAGATAGCTGCCGTGGTTGATGATCTGGACATTCGGGTTCGAGATCGACTGCTCAAGCGCGGCGGCCTGACGGTCCAGAATGTTGCCAGCGACGGCACCGGCGGCTGCGCCAACAAGCGCGCCTTTGACGGCGTCCTGGCCCTGGTTGTTCTTGTCCTCATCGCGGGTCGCACCAGCGATGGCACCGACGGCCGCGCCGGCAATGGCACCCTGCTGGGTGCGGCTCATTGTGGGATTGCCATATTGATCGGTGCAAGCCACCAGTCCAAACAGCGAGGCGGTTGCGGCAAGGGCGATAATCCGGGGTTTCATAGGTCTCTGTCCTTTCGTCGTTCCATATCGTCGTCAAGGCGAGGGGCCACCCGCAGTTTCGGGGGCTGCGTCCTGACGCTCCAGGCTTTCATGCCCGCGCGGCGAAGCCCACAGGCGATAACGCGAGAAACTAATCTCGGTTCCACTTATCTGCCAGTCACTTCTTTGCAGAACCCGCTGACAACTCGTCACAATCCGGCCATGGCAGCGTGATGGACCGAGCCGGCCATTCAACCGGCATAGATTTCCGGCATGAACGGCACATCGGTATCGCCGGGACGCATGCCGGATGCGGTCAGCATAGCATGAATCTGCCCGCGATGATGGGTCTGGTGGTTGAAAAACTGCACGACCAGTTCAGCCCGGGGGCGCGTGACCTGCCGGCCAAGGGCGCCTGAATGCCAGGTCAGATCGCCGTCAAGCCATGCGGCGGACAGATTTTCTGCCCAGTCGAGAATACGGCGATCCATGTGCATCCGTTCTTCGCGAAAGACGTTCCAGTCTTCGATCATCGAAGTGGATGCGGGAATATCGCCAGGCGGAGGCGGATCTTCGCAAAAGCGGCTCAGCCAGATGCCGTCACCCCATAGAAGATGCGAAAACGTTCCTTCGATAGAGCCGAAGAACGCCCCCCGGTTCTGGCGGCGGGCCTCGTCGTCCAGCGCATCGGCGCAGGTGATCAGGTTGTCGTTCTGCCAGTGATTGTAGCGCGCCATCAATTGGGCGAAGGCAGGATTGATCATCGGACCCTCCCTTGTTTGACCGGTCTCATGGCAATTTGGCCAGACCGTTCGAGAATTGGCAAGGGTTGCTTGCAAAGCCTGCGCCATCCCGCCAAAACCCACATATGGCCAAGACGAAACGATTGCCGCCCGCGCTGCCCTTTGCCGATCAGGTCGCGATCTTTTCGCGGCTTCAGGCGGCTGATCCGCATCCCAAGACCGAGTTGGCATTCTCCAATCCCTATACGCTGGTCGTGGCGGTGGCGCTGTCGGCGCAATCGACGGATGTGGGCGTGAACAAGGCAACGCGGGCGCTGTTTGCCGCCGCCGATACGCCGCAGAAGATGCTGGATCTCGGCCTTGAAGCCGTCACGCAGAATATCAGGACCATTGGTCTGTTCCGGCAGAAAGCCAAGAATGTCATCGCGCTGTCGCGCATACTGGTCGATGACTATGGCGGCGAGGTGCCCGACAGCCGCGCGGCCCTGATCGGACTGCCGGGCGTGGGCCGCAAGACTGCCAATGTCGTGTTGAACTGTGCCTTCGGTTTTCCCGCGCAGGCAGTCGATACCCATATCTTTCGCGTCGGCAATCGCACGCGCATCGCACCGGGCCACGATGTGGATCAGGTCGAGCGCGCCATCGAAGACAACGTTCCCGCCCGCTTTCAGCAGCATGCCCATCATTGGCTGATTCTGCACGGGCGCTATATCTGTCAGGCGCGACGGCCACGCTGCGGCATCTGCACGCTGGCCGATCTGTGCCCCTATGAGGAGAAGACCGAATGACCACCCCTTATGTGATTGGCATCGGCAATGCGATCATGGACGTTATATCGCCTACGGATGATGACTGGCTGGTGCGCATGGGCGTGCAAAAGGGTGTCATGCAACTGATCGAGCGCGAGCGGTCTGAATATCTGATGGCCTCGCAGGCCGATGATCACGGCTCGGGGCGCTCGCAGGCGCGGCTGGCGCCCGGCGGATCGGTGGCCAACACCCTGGCCGGGATCGGGATGCTTGGCTTGCGGACGGCATTTATCGGCCGGGTGGCGAATGATGCGCTTGGGCTTTCCTATGCCGAACAGACCGAGGCGGCGGGCACTGTCTTTGTCAATCCGCCCGTTGCGGGCGACGTGCTGCCGACCAGCCGTTCGATCATTTTCGTGACCCCGGATGGCGAGCGTTCGATGAACACCTATCTTGGCATCTCGGCCGAATTGGGCACCGATGACGTCAATCCGGCGGTATTCAGCGGTGCAAGCTTTCTGTTTCTCGAGGGTTACCTGTTCGACAAGCCCGCCGGGATGAAGGCGTTTCTGAAAGCGGCGCAGGCCTGTCACGCGGCCGGAGGCAGGGCCGGGATCGCCCTGTCGGATCCGTTCTGCGTTGACCGTCATCGTCAGGATTTTCGCCATCTCGTCGCCGGCCCGATGGATTATGTGATCGGCAATTCTCATGAGTGGCTGTCGCTGTATCAGACGGATGATCTGGAGCAGGCACTGGTTCAGGCCACCGCCGATTGCGGCATGGTCGTGTGCACACGCTCGGGGGATGACGCGATCCTGATCCGCGACGGGCAGCGCGTCGAGATCCCGGTCCAGCGGGTGGTGCCGCTGGACGCGACCGGCGCGGGCGATCAGTTTGCCGCCGGGCTGATCTATGGGCTGGCCATCGGAGCGTCGCTGGAAGAGGCGGGCCACATGGGCGTCCTGGCGGCGGCCGAGGTGATCATGCATGTCGGGCCACGCCCCGAGCGCGATCTGCGCGAGGATTTTCGGGCCGAGGGTCTGATCTGAACCGCCGCAAGATGGATATTTAAGTGAAGAAGAAAGCCGCGTGTTCTGAATGCAGATCGTGACGTGCAGCCTTCACGCATGCGCGCGGCGCCAGCCTGAACGCCGGGCGGCAGCGTCAGGATCGTCCGCCAGGGCGATCCTTCCCCCGTCTCCGCGTGGCGCTTGCCGGTCGAGGTGCCGTTGCCCGGGCCATGTCGCTGACACTGCGATGATAGAAGAAGGCGCCGAACATGCCTGCGATGGTCGAGGCCACGGTGATGGCATAGACGTCGATGATCAGGCAGATCACCTGACCTTGGGTGGTAACCGGCTTTGAAAAGCTGGCCCCTATTGTCACAGGCTGTGATGTGGTGAAGTAAAACGCGTCTCACAGCGTATGGATATCGCTTTGCAGATGCCCTTTGGCGATCGCGCAAAGCAGTACGGTTGCGAGGATATGGACCGGCAGCGTCGCGATGGCTACGGTGATCAAGCCTTCACGCAGATTCGCGTGCGGGGCGCTTTTACCCTGGGCTGTGTCCTTGAGATTACCGGTCAGACTTGCCGCGACCGCGATGGTTCCCACGTGGCCATGCCTTTCCGGTCGGCCGCGCCGCTTTGGGAGAATGTGATTTGAATGATCGCGGGCTTCATCGCCGGTAACGATCAGGTCTGGTTTGCCTGCTGCATGCCGCGAAATTCGTTCCAGGCCTCGTTCAGCCGCCGGGTCCGCGCCTCGGCCAGACGGATGGCCTCGGGTGGCAGGCCGCGCGCGATGGCGCGGTCCGGATGGGCGTCGAGGATCAGCGCGCGCCACCGCTTGCGTGCGGTGGGCAGCGGCGTGTCCGGGGCGATCCCCAGCACTTCGCAGGGCGGGCACCCGCGGTTGGGGTCATGGCGCATTCTGATCGTGGCGATCTGTGCCTGCGTCATGCCAAAGATGCGACCGACCTCATCGATGAAGGTCACCTCGGCATCATGCATCTCGCCATCGGCAAGCGCGATGATGAACAGCCCTTCGATCACGTCGGACAAGACGGGATCCGCAGGCGGGAACATCGCGGCGATCCGTTTCGCCCAGGCATCAAAGCCTGCGACATCCTGACGGGCGAGGTCAAAGACGCGGGCCGCGTTCTTTTCCTCGGCGCGCGGGATGACGAAGATGCGGCGAAAGGCGGCGACCTCGGCTTTCACAACTGCCCCATCTGCCTTGGCCAGCTTGGCTCCTAGCGCGATCACCGCGATGGTGAAGGCCACCGAGCGTTCGGGCGGCACCGAGGCGCGGCGCGGCGACAGCATCGCTGCCAATCGGTCGCCGATTCGCTGCCAGAAGCTGCGCGGCTTGGGTAATTCGGGTGCCGAAGGTGTGGTTGTGGCCTGATCCATCATGCTGCCAAGATTATCCGGGATGGCCGGAAGGGGCCAGCGCCTAGAGGCTGCCCAGCAGGATATAGCGTTGTCCCAGCCAATATGTCGGCCATAGTGCATAGGCCAGCGAGCGTCTTGGCGCGACAAAGAGATGTATCCCCAAAAGCAGGTCGGACAGCAGGAACAGCCCTGCACCCACAGCCGTGGCGGTCTGATCGCCCGGCAGTGTCAGGGCGGCCAGCGCCATGGCGGTGATGATCAACACATAGCCCGCGACCGGCCAGCGCAGATCGCCTGTGCGCGGGATCAGCCAGATCGCCGTGGATGCTGCCAGTGCCAGCATGACCAGCCCGTAGGGCCAGTTCTGCCAGGCATTGGCGGGCGTCCACATCAGTTTTGCATAGGCCAGATGACCGATGGCGAACGCCGCCATACCCGCCAGGAATGCCAGCTTGCCGGGCCTCGACAGCGCGAAATCGCCGGCCGCACCAAAGCCCAGTCCTGCCACCAGCAGGGCCGGGGCGCCCGACAGATAGGCTGACACTGCAAGCAGCGCCGTCGACAGCGTCTTTGTGATGCTGCCTGCCCAAGAGGGCGCCGCTGTCACAAAGCGCAGCCAATAAGTCGCCGCACATCCAAACGCCGCAAGAATCACGCCAGCAGATCCTTGCCCATAAAGACCAAGTCGTGGAACTGGCCGAATTTCCAACCGGCCGCAGGGACCCGGCCCCATTCGGAATAGCCCATGCGGTCGTGAAACCGCAGCGATCCGCTGTTTGAGCCGGTGATGCCGCCGATCATCAGCCGTCGCCCGGCCGCGCGGGCGTGATCCTCGAGATGTTCCAACAACGCGCGACCCAGCCCGGTGCCACGCGCCGCGGCGGCAAGATAGACCGTATGTTCTACAGATCGCGCATAGCCCAGACCGCCGCGAAACTGGGAATAGGTGCCAAAACCGATGATCTCACCTTCGCGCTGCGCAACCACATGGGCATGGCCGTCCCGCTGACGCTGGCCGATGATCTCCGCGACCTCGGCCGTGCTGCGTTCGCTGGGCCAGAAGGTGACGGTCGTGTCGCGAATGAAAGGGTTCCAGATGGCGGCAACCGCATCTGCGTCGTCAATGTGCGTGTCTCTGATCACAGCACAACCTCGCCCCGGGGCGTGGACAATCGGGCTGTTAGACGTGCGGCCCCCGTTCTGACCTTGATGCGCGGATCGTCTGGCAAGATGGCGGGCTGTTTCGCGTGCGCGAGGTTCAGACCAGTCAGGCGCAGCCCGTGATCGGGCATCCGGTCTGCGGGATGCGGGCCATCGCCCCAGTCGATTTGCAGAGGCGCGACGCCATCCTGCGCGCTGGTCCCGCTGTCCGGAATGGTGATCTGCCAGCGCAGATCACCGCGCGCGGCCTGCATCACGCTACTGCTTGGCTGGGGTTGCAAGGGGCTGGTGCGGATCACCCAGGCGACCAGCCGCGGCGGGCCACCAAACTGATCCAACCCGAACCAGCGTGGATAGGGCGGGGGCGTGGCGTCGGGATCAATGGCGATCAGTTCAAGATATTCCCGATCCCCCAACCGCCACAGCCGGTTATGGGTGCCCATAAAGCCGTGTTTGCCGCCCGGCTCCGGTGCCGCGCCGAGCAGATCGGTCAGCCAGACCTCGCCCTCGGCCAGCGTTTCGGCAGCGATGACGATGTGATCGAAGGCCGGTGCCGCCATCAGCCGCGATGCGCGCCTGCCGCCAGATCGCGGACGAAATCCAGGATCTCGGGCACGGGGCGGCCCTCGCCGATCAGCTTGACGATGGCGGTGCCGACGACGCTGCCATCGGCCACGCTGGCCACGGCTTGCGCCGCTTCCGGTGTGTTGATACCAAATCCGACCACCACGGGCAGATTTGCCGCTTTGCGGATGCGGGCGACCTCGGGGGCTACTTCGGCGGCGTCTGCGGCCTTGCCGCCGGTGATGCCGGTGACGCTGACGTAATAGACAAAGCCCGATGTGTTCTTGACCACGGCGGGCAGGCGGCGATCATCGGTGGTGGGTGTCGCCAGGCGGATGAAGTTCAGACCGGCCTTGCCTGCCGGAATGCACAGTTCGCTGTCTTCTTCGGGCGGCAGATCGACGATAATCAGACCGTCCACGCCTGCCTCGACGGCGTCGGAAAGAAAGCGATCGACGCTGCCCTGACGCGCATAGATCGGGTTGTAATAACCCATCAGGACGATCGGCGTTTCATCGTCCGTCTCACGAAACTTGCGCAGGATATCCAGTGTGCGGGTGACACTGCCACCTTGGGCCAGCGCGCGTTGACCTGCCGCCTGAATGGTCGGGCCGTCGGCCATCGGATCGGTGAAGGGCATGCCCAGTTCGATGATATCCACGCCCGCCTCTGGCATGCCGCGCATGATCTCCAAGGTGGTCGCGTCATCTGGGTCCGAGGCCATGATGTAGGCAACAAAGGCCTTTTTGCCCTGCTCACCAAGCCGTGCAAACGTGTCGTCGATTCTGGTCATGTGCCGCGTGCCCCGTATCTGTCGGCTGACAGGACTAGCTTGCATGGCCGGGCTGCGCAATCGGGGGCAGGGATTAAGGCCGTGCGTGGTCAGGATGGGCGGCGGCGAAGGCAGGTATCGGTGCCAGTTTCCCGGCAACCCGTCGAATGCGCGGCAGGGCGGACAGATCGACGCCCCAACGTTCGGCATTATAGAGCTGCGGGATCAGGCAGATATCGGCCAGCGTCACCGTTTCGCCCCAGCAATAATCGTCACCGGGCAGCATCTCTTCGACGGCGGCCAGGCCGGGCGCGATGAAATGCTGCATCCAGTCCTTCATGGTCAGCCCGCCATTCGAGGCCGCCACGGCAAAGCGCGCGGTACCCAGATTGCAGATCGGATGAATGTCGATGGCCATGGCATGGGCGATGGCGCGGATATGGGCACGATTTTCGGCATTTCCCGGCAGCAGGCCCAGCCCGCGCGTTTCGTCGAGATAGTCGATGATCGCCAGCGACTGGGAAAAGCGATGCCCGTCGATCTCGATCACCGGGACCAGCCCTTGCGGATTCCGCGCCAGATGTTCGGGCGATCTTTGCGCGCCTTCGACCAGATCAACCGGGATGCTCTGCCAGTCCAGCCCGGCCAGACCAAGTGCGATGCGGACGCGGTAGCTGGCCGAGGACCGCCAGTAATCATAAAGCGTAATCACGACAGATCTTCCGTGTTCAGGATATCAAGCGCGGCATTTACGGCATCAAGGTGATCGCCCAGCAACGTTTCCAGCCGCTCTTGATAGGCAAGGGCGACGGGCAGCAACCGGGCCATCAGCGCATGGCCCTTTTCCGTCAGCGACATGCGCACCAGCCGCCGGTCCGATTCGTTTTCGATCTTAACGATCAAACCCTGTTCCGCCAGTCGCGCGGCTGCACGGCTGACCTTGGATTTCTCAAGATTGACCATCTGGCCAAGCTCGCCCACCCCGGCCTCGCCCGAATCAAGCAAGTGAACCAGCACCCGCCAGTCGGCGCGGGATATGTCATGGATCTCACGATACTGGCTGGCGAGTCCGGTGCTGATACGCTGCGCAGCCACGCTTATTCTATAGGGCAAAAAGCCCGACAAGTCGAAGTCTGGCACCTGTACAGACATGTTTCACCTCTTTCGTTGCCGCGGGTCGCTTTCCCTAAAATCACGCGAGTTCGTATCAATCGCAACGATTTTCTTGACATCATTGCAAATGCAACGAATACTGTGTCCCGAAGCAGACAGTCCGGCAGCGTGGCCGGGCAGGGGGAAAAGATGACCAGACATGACCTGCCGAATGGCATGATCCGGGCAACCGATGCGACCGGCACGACGCCGGGCTACATGCCGGGCTTTGGCAATGATTTCGAAACCGAGGCGCTGTCCGGTGCGCTGCCGCAGGGGATGAACAGCCCGCAGCGGGTGAACTATGGGCTTTACGGCGAACAGCTGTCGGGAACCGCCTTTACCGCGCCCAGCCATCAGAACGAACGGACCTGGTGTTATCGCATCCGGCCATCGGTCAAGCATTCGGGACGCTATCAGCCGGTTGATCTGCCTTATTGGAAAACCGCGCCGCATATCCCGCAAGGAGTGACCTCGCTTGGTCAGTACCGTTGGGACCCGGTGCCCCATACCGATCAACCGCTGACATGGCTGACGGGGATGCGGACCATGACCACGGCGGGCGATGTGAACACGCAGGTGGGCATGTCCAGCCATATCTACCTGGTCACGGAATCGATGGTCGACGCCTATTTCTACTCGGCCGACAGCGAATTGCTGATCGTCCCGCAAGAGGGCCGGCTGCGTTTTGCGACCGAACTGGGCGTCATCGACCTCGCGCCGCAGGAAATCGCCATCATTCCGCGTGGTCTGGTGTACCGCGTCGAGGTGCTGGAAGGTCCTTGCCGGGGCTTTGTCTGCGAGAATTACGGCCAGAAGTTCGAACTGCCGGGGCGCGGCCCGATCGGGGCCAATTGCATGGCCAACCGGCGCGACTTCAAGACGCCTGTGGCCGCATTCGAGGACCGCGAGGTGCCGTCGACGCTGACCATCAAGTGGTGCGGCCAGTTTCATCAATGCGAGATCGGGCATTCGCCGCTGGATGTGGTCGCCTGGCATGGCAATTACGCACCGGTGAAATACGATCTGGAGACCTATTGCCCGGTCGGCTCGATCCTGTTCGATCACCCCGATCCCTCGATCTTTACCGTGCTGACCGCGCCCTCGGGCGTCGAAGGCACGGCGAATATCGACTTTGTGCTGTTCCGCGAGCGCTGGATGGTGATGGAAGACACCTTCCGCCCGCCCTGGTACCACAAGAACGTCATGTCCGAGATGATGGGCAATATCTATGGCCAGTATGACGCCAAGCCGCAGGGCTTTGTGCCTGGCGGGATGAGCCTGCATAACATGATGCTGCCCCATGGACCGGATCGCGAGGCGTTCGAAAAGGCATCGACTGCCGATCTTGGGCCCGAAAAGCTGGACAATACCATGTCCTTCATGTTCGAGACCCGCTTTCCCCAGCACCTGACGGAATTCGCCGGGCGCGAGGCGCCTTTGCAGGACGATTATGTCACCTGCTGGGACGGGATCGAGAAGAAATTCGACGGTACGCCGGGGTTGAAATGATGGAAGCCGGGGGCGCTTCGCCCCCCGGACCCCCCGAGGATATTTTGATGAAGAAGAAAGGAGCCGCGGCATGTCGTTGATGCGGTCGTGGATTGAAAGCGCGAATTCGGCCAAGACGGATTTCCCGCTGAACAACTTGCCTTATGGCGTGTTCGATGACGGGCGTGGCGCGCGGATGGGTGTGGCCATTGGCGACATGATCCTTGATGTCGCGCGGGTCGATCACGGGCTGGATCATGCGCTGTTCGCGGCGCCCGAGTGGAATGCCGTCATGGCGGCGGGGCCGAAGGTCTGGGCGGCGCTGCGGGCGCGTTTGACCGAATTGCTGTCTGACGAGGCGCATCGTGATGCCGTCGAGCCGCACCTGATCGAGGTGGCGAGCGCGCGTTTGCTGATGCCGTTCAGGGTCAGCGAATATACCGACTTTTACGCAGGCAAGAACCATGCCGTAAACGTCGGCACCATGTTCCGGGGCGCCGAGAACGCGCTGCCGCCGAACTGGTTGTCGATCCCGATCGGATATAATGGCCGGGCGTCCTCTGTCGTGGTTTCGGGCACGGATGTGATGCGGCCCTGGGGCCAGTTGAAGGGGCCTGATGAGGCATTGCCGCGCTTTGCGCCTTCGGCCCGGTTCGATCTGGAACTGGAAATGGGGGCAATTGTCGGTCAGCCATCCGAGGGGATGGTGTCGGTGGCAGAAGCCGATCAGATGATCTTTGGCTATGTGCTGCTGAATGACTGGTCGGCGCGCGATATCCAGGCGTGGGAATATCAGCCGCTTGGGCCGTTCCAGGCCAAGGCGACGGCGACGACCATCAGCCCCTGGATCGTGACCGCTGCCGCGTTGGAGCCGTTCCGAACCTCGACCCCTGAACGGGAACGGGACCTGCTGCCCTATCTGCGCGAGCCGTCACCGATGCTGTATGACATCGCGCTGGAGGTCGGGCTGACGCCAGAGGGCAGGCCCGAGACGGTGATCGCGCGGACCAATTACGCGCAGATGTATTATTCGGCGGCCCAGCAATTGACGCATCACGCGACAAGCGGCTGCCCCATGCGGGTTGGCGATCTGCTGGGATCGGGGACGATTTCGGGGTCGGAAAAGGACAGCCGTGGCTCGCTCTTGGAGTTGAGCTGGGGCGGAAAGGAACCGCTGGCGCTGGAAAGCGGTGAGACACGCAGTTTCCTCGAGGATGGCGATCGTCTGACCTTGCGGGGTGCCGCCGAGGGTGACGGATATCGGGTTGGCTTTGGTGACTGCACCGGGGTGATACGTCCGGCGCGTGACCTGCCAAACTGGGCGAAGGAGTAACAACATGGCCAAGGCATTCGCGTCGCAAGGCGACATGGAAGAAAAGACGATCAGCTTTACGCAAGTGGGCGAGGGGCTCTACGCCTTTACCGCCGAGGGGGATCCGAATACCGGCGTGATCATCGGCGACGACAGCGTCATGATCGTCGAGGCGCAGGCGACCCCGCGTCTGGCGCGCAAGGTCATCGACTGTGTGCGCGGCGTCACCGACAAGCCGATCAGCCATCTGGTGCTGACGCATTATCATGCTGTGCGCGTGCTGGGCGCCAGCGCCTATGGTGCACGCGAAGTGATCATGTCCGACACCGCCGCCGCCATGGTCGAAGAACGCGGGCAAGAGGACTGGGACAGCGAATTCGGCCGTTTCCCGCGTTTGTTCCAGGGGCATGAGGAAATTCCCGGTCTGACCCGCCCGACGACGACATTCAGCGACCGGATGACGGTTTATCTGGGCCGCCGCCGCGTTGATATCATGCATCTGGGCCGTGCTCATACCGCCGGCGATGCCGTCGTCTGGGTGCCCGATCAAGAGGTGATGTTCACCGGCGATATCGTTGAATATCACAGCGCATGTTACTGTGGTGACGGGCATTTCGGCGATTGGTCCGAAACGCTTGCCAATATCGCAGCCTATGAGCCCAAATCCATCGCGCCGGGGCGCGGCGATGCGCTGGTCGGCGAAGAGATGGTGGCAGACGCCATCGCCAATACCGCAGATTTCGTTGACAGCAGCTACAAGCCGGTGGCCCGCGTCGTCGCGCGCGGTGGCAGCCTGAAAGAGGCGTGGGATGCTGTGCGCGAAGCCTGCGATCCGAAGTTCGCCGATTACGCCATCTACGAGCATTGCCTGCCGTTCAATGTCGCCCGTGCCTATGACGAGGCGCGCGGGATCGACACGCCACGGATCTGGACCGCCGATCGCGACCGCCAGATGTGGGACGATCTGCAGGGCTGAACGCAGGACTTGGCGCGCAAACGAGGGAGGAGGCGGCGTGTTGGACGACCGTTATAAACTGGCTTTCAGGCTGTATCCGTATGAACGGAGCTCCGATCAGGATGCAGCGGAACCCGTGCGTCATCCGGTCGTCATCATGGGTGGCGGGCCGATCGGCATGGCGCTGGCGCTGGATCTGGGGTTGCAGGGCAAACCGGTTCTGGTGCTCGACGACCACGAAGGCGTGGGTCGCGGCAGCCGCGCAATCTGCTTTGCCAAGCGCACGCTGGAAATTGCGGATCGCTATGGCTGCGGCCAGCCGATGCTGGACAAGGGCGTGCAGTGGAATGTGGGGCGTGTGCTGCACCGCGATAGCCAGGTCTTTGAATTCAACCTGCTGCCCGAGGACGGTCACCAATACCCGGCCTTCATCAATCTGGGGCAGCCTGATTTCGAGCGCTTTATCGTTGAACGGATCCGCGTGGCGCAAGCCGAGGGCGCGCCGATCGAAATTCGCGGCAAGAACCGGGTAGCAGCCGTCACCGCGGCTGCAGATCATGTGACCCTGGACCTTGAGACGCCCGATGGTCCCTATCAGCTGAAAGCCGATTGGCTGGTGGGCTGCGATGGTGCGAGTTCGCCTTTGCGCGGGATGCTGGGGCTGGGATTTGAAGGGCGCGTGTTTCAGGACAGTTTCCTGATCGCCGATATCCGGATGCAGGCCGATTTCCCGACCGAGCGCCGGTTCTGGTTCGAGCCATCGTTCAAATCCTCGGGCGCCTCGGCCTTGTTGCACAAACAGCCCGATGGCGTCTGGCGGATCGACTTTCAGATCGGTTGGGACGTGGACCGCGACGAAGAGCGCAAGGAAGAAAATGTCCGCGCGCGGCTGGACGCGATGCTTGGTCCCGATGTCAGCTATGAGATCGTCTGGTCTTCGATCTATACCTTCCAATGCCGCCGGATGGATAAATTCCGCCATGGCCGGGTGATATTCGCCGGCGATTCGGCGCATCAGGTGTCGCCCTTTGGCGCACGCGGGGCCAATTCGGGTCTGCAGGATGTGGACAATCTGGGCTGGAAGCTGGGGCTTGTGCTGGACGGATATGCGCCTGATGCCCTGCTCGACAGTTATTGTGACGAGCGTCGTCACGCGGCGGATGAGAACATCCTGAATTCGACACGTGCGACCGATTTCATCACGCCGAAATCATCGGCCAGCCAACTGTTCCGCAATGCGGTGCTGGACCTTGCACGCGATCACGATTTTGCCCGGCCGCTGGTCAATTCCGGTCGGTTGTCGGTGCCCTGCACCTATGACGGCTTGCCGCTGATTGGTCCCGATGCACTGCCCGGTGGTCCGGCGCGCACGCGGCCCGGCAGTGCCTGCCCGGATGCGCCGCTGGATGGCGGCTATCTGCTGCCGCGCCTTGGCAACGGGTTCACCATCCTCGCCATCAACGCCGATGCACCGCAGGATCTGACCGAAGATGGCGTCACGGCGACGCGCGTCGCGCTGACAACCTCTGGCGCGGTCGCGAATGGCCTGACCGAGCGCTATCTGGGGCAGGCGGAACAGGCGGTTTATCTGATCCGCCCTGACCAGCATGTCGCCGCCCGCTGGGATCGTTTCGACGAGACCGCGCTGCGAGCGGCGCTGCGGCAGGCCTGCGGAAGGGGATAAGCGAATGACCACTCTCAATACCAAACCTAACATCAACGATCCGGACGGCTTTTACGCCGAACTGATCGCCGTCCATGACGGCCTGACGGATGACGAAAGTGCGGCACTGAATGCGCGGCTTATCCTGCTGCTTTCCAATCACATTGGTGATCGCGCCACACTGACAAAAGCATTGACCGAGGCCAAAAAGGTCCGGCAAAACCGGGAGGAAACCTGACTATGATCCACTTGAAAAACGCCCTTCGCGTCAGCCTTGCAGGGGCCACGGCGGCCATCGCGTTGACGGCGGCTCCGGCCTTTGCCGAGACAGAACTGGTGATGTCCAGCTGGCTGCCGCCGCGCCATCCCATCGTTGTCAACGCGATGACACACTGGGCCGAGCAGGTCGAAGAGGTCACCGACGGGCGCGTCACCGTGCGCATTCTGGCCCGGCCTCTGGGTGAGCCGCCTGCGCATTTCGACATGGCGAAGGACGGCGTGGCCGACATCACCTATGGCCTGCATTCCTTTACCACCGATGACAGGTTCACCCGCTCGCGCATTGGTCAGTTTTCCTTCATCGGCGATGATGCGGTCACCAGCTCGCAGGCGTTCTGGAACATCTATTCCGGCCCGCTGGAGGCGCAGCAGGAACATGAGGGCACCAAGCTGCTGGGCCTTTTTGTCCATGGCCCCGGTGTGCTGTGGAGCAATCAGCGTCAGGCCGAAACCAAGGACGACATTGCCGGTCAGAAGATCCGTGTTCCCGGCGGCTATATCGCTGATCTGATGTCGGATCTGGGCGCCGAGACCTTGTTCATGTCCTCGCCCGAGGTCTATGAAAAACTGTCGCGCGGCGTGATCGACGGGGTGACCTTCACCTACGAGGCGCTGACGGCGTTCAATCTGACCGATGATCTGAAATTCGGCATGACGGTGCCGGGCGGGCTGTATAACACCACCTGGTTCCTGGTCATGAATGAGGCCAAGTGGGGCGAAATTTCGCCAGAAGATCAGGCGGCGATCGAAGGTATCTCGGGCGAGGCATTTGCCGAACTCGTGGGCACGGCCTGGAATGACGCCGATGCGGCCGCGATGGACAAGATCAGCGAAGCTGGCATCCAGATCGCGCCGGCGCCCGATGCCCTGCTGGAAGAGATCAAGACAGATGCGGAAAAGTACGAAAAGGCATGGGCCGATGCGATCGCAGAGGGCGGTTATGACGGCGCTGCCGCGCTGTCCGACCTGCGGGCTGCAACCGGCGTTTCGTTCTGATCCATGGATCGCCCTGACACAACAAACAATGCGCTGCCCCCTCGGTCGAGGGGGCAGACGTTACAGCGCTGGCTCGAGGCCTCTTTGGGCATCGCCGCCGGGCTGATCCTGATGGCGTTGGTGCTGATCACCTGCATCGACGTGATCGGGCGCTATATCTTGTCAGCGCCGCTGACCGGCGCGTTCGAGATGACCGAAATTCTGGTGGCCGCGCTGGTCTTTGCTGCGCTGCCACTGACAAGCGAGCGCAGTGAGCATGTCGAGGTCGATCTGCTGGCCTCGTTCATCGGCGAGGGCTTTGGGCGGCTGCTGACCCGGTTTGGCGGCCTGTTCTCTGCCGCGCTGCTGGCGACCTTTTCCTGGCGGCTTTGGATTTATGCCGTGCAGTTGCTGCATGACGGCGCGGTGACGAACGCGCTTGGCCTGTCGATGGCGCCGCTTGGGTTCTTTGCCAGCCTTTCCTGCCTGCTCAGCGCCGCGATCATGCTGTATCGCGCCTTTGTCCCATCGCTTACAGACCCGGTGCCGGGCAAGGAGACCACCCCATGACAGAGTCGCTGATCGGCTTTGGCGTCCTGCTGTTTCTATTGTTGCTGCGGGTTCCCATCGCTTTTGCCATGGCCGCCGTTGGCGGCATAGGCTTTGCCCTTTTGCGCGGCTGGCAGCCGGCATGGTCGATGACGGGCACAGTCGTCTTTGACACGGCGCTGTCCTACAGCCTGTCGGTCATTCCGCTGTT
The DNA here is from genome assembly GCF_002847305.1 of Paracoccus tegillarcae. Taxonomy (NCBI): domain Bacteria; kingdom Pseudomonadati; phylum Pseudomonadota; class Alphaproteobacteria; order Rhodobacterales; family Paracoccaceae; genus Paracoccus; species Paracoccus tegillarcae. The sequence continues at coordinate 3,163,921 of NZ_CP025408.1, forward strand.
TATCTTCATGGGCAATGTCCTTGCTGCCTCGGGCGTGGCGCACGGCCTGTTCGCCGGTGCGAACCGTCTCTTTGGCCGCACGCGCGGCGGTCTGGCGCTGGCCTCGGTCCTGTCTTGCGGTGCATTCTCGGCGGTTTGCGGATCGTCGCTGGCCACGGCAGCGACCATGTCCAAGGTCGCGATGCCCTCGATGCGGCGCTTTGGCTATGATGACCGGCTGGCCACGGGGTCCATCGCGGCAGGCGGTACCCTTGGCATCCTGATCCCGCCAAGCGTGATCCTGATCATCTATGGGCTGCTGACCGAGACCGATATCGCGAAGCTGTTCGTCGCAGGCGTGGTGCCCGGCATTCTTGGCATCCTACTCTATCTGGCGGCGGTCAAACTCGCGGTTGCGGTGAACCCTTCGCTGGCGCCTGAACGCGAAGACCGCGAACCGATGAGCCGCACGGACCGTATCGGCGTGATCTGCGTGCTGGGCCTGTTTCTGTTCATCATGGTGGGCATCTATGGAGATTTCTTCACGCCGACCGAGGCTGCGGGCATGGGCGCGGGTGCATCTATCCTGATCGCGGTGGGAATGCGGATGATGAAATGGCAGGATTTCCGCGCTGCGGCTCTGGATACGATCCGGGCCACGGCGATGATTTTCGCGGTCATCATCGGCGCTGAACTGTTCACCAATTTCATAAACTTCGCTGGCCTTCCTGATGCGTTGTCCAGCATCGTTCTGGATCACGAAATGCCGGTCTGGATGGTGATGGCTTTCATCATGCTGGTCTATCTGATCCTGGGCTGCGTGCTGGAAAGCCTGTCCATGGTGCTGCTGACCGTGCCGGTCTTTTATCCGCTGATGTATCAGTTGCCCTTCGAGAACGAGCTGCTTCAGAACCCTGAATATGCGCTGATCTGGTTCGCCATCGTCGTCGTCGTCGCGACCGAGATCAGTCTGATCACACCGCCGGTCGGGATGAATGTGTTCGTGCTCAAGGGTGTCTTGAAGGACGTGTCGCTGTCGACGGTTTTCCGCGGGGTGCTGCCCTTCTGGATCGCAGATATCGTGCGGCTGACATTGCTCTTGCTGGTGCCTTGGCTGTCGCTGTGGCTGGTGGGGTTGATGTGATGCAGTTGGACGAGTTCTTTCCCTATCGTCTGGCCGTCGCCTCCGAGACGTTCTCGCGCAATCTGGCTGATGTTTATGTGAATGAATTCGGGCTCAACCGCGAAGAATGGCGGCTGCTGTTCCTGCTCGCACGGGCAGGGCGGCTGACATCCAGCGATCTGGCGCGGCGGACGACACTGGACAAGGTCCAGGTCAGCCGCGCCTCTCAGAGGCTCGAGAAAAAGCGGCTGATCACCCGTGATGTGCCCATTCAGGACCGACGGTTACGCGAATATACCTGCACCGAGGCGGGCAAACGCCTGTTCGACAAGGCCCTGCCCAGAGTGCGGGCAAGGGCCGAGGAAATGCTGTCGCATCTGTCCACGGCGGATCGTGCCGCGTTACAGCAGGGCGTGGCTGCACTGGCCGTCGCATTGGGCAAGGGCCAGGCCGCAGAGGCGGAGGATACCGACGGCTAGGCGACCGTCTGATCATGGCGCTGCCAGATCGGAAACGGTGCAGGCAGAGCGTGCCAGTCTGACGGATTGTCTCGGGCCTCAAGGTCGTGGCGACATGCCGCGATATCGTAGGTTCCCACCATCGCGTTCTCGGCCCTGATCAGCGCGCTGATGCCGCCATGTGATACAACGGCAGTCAACTCGAAAATCCTGCAATAATCGGATGCGGCGCCGACTTCCTGCGTTTCTGCATCCTGCTTGCGGCCGAGGTTGATGATTTCACGCCGCGGCGCAGGCTTCTGCCCATTGACGCGACGCGGTGCTTGGGCCATGCCGCGCCCATGCTGCGCATTGATGACATATCCTATTCCATTCAGGGCCGCCCTTTGTTCGAGGGCGCCTCTGTTTCCATTCCCACCGGGCACAAGGTTGGGCTTGTCGGTCCCAATGGGGCGGGCAAGACCACGCTGTTCAAGCTGATCCGGGGCGAATTGGCGCTGGATGGCGGCGAGATCAGCCTGCCGTCGCGCGCCCGCATCGGCGGCGTGGCCCAAGAGGCGCCGGGCACCGCGACCTCCGTGCTGGACACGGTGCTCGAGGCCGACGAGGAACGCGCCGCCCTCTTGGCGGAAAGTGAGACCGCGACCGATCCGCAGCGCATCGCCGATATCCAGACGCGTCTGACCGATATCGACGCCTGGTCGGCCGAGGCGCGAGCGGCCTCGATCCTCGACGGTCTGGGCTTTTCCAATGACGATCAGGCGAGGCCCTCGGCTGATTTCTCAGGCGGCTGGCGGATGCGTATTGCGCTGGCGGGCGTGTTGTTGTCGCAACCCGATCTGTTGTTGCTGGACGAACCGACCAACTATCTGGATCTGGAAGGCGCGCTGTGGCTGGAAACATATCTGGCGCGTTATCCGCATACGGTCATCGTCATCAGCCATGATCGCGACCTGCTGAACCGCGCCGTGGGCCATATCCTGCATGTCGAAGATCGGGGGCTGACGCTCTATACCGGCGGCTATGACGATTTTGCCAAGCTGCGGGCAGAACGGCGTGCGTTGCAGGCGGCAGCGGCCAAGAAACAGGCCGACCGGCGCGCGCATCTGCAAAGCTTTGTCGATCGTTTCCGCGCCAAGGCAAGCAAGGCGCGTCAGGCGCAATCGCGCGTGAAGATGCTGGAAAAAATGACGCCGATCACCTCGCCCGAAGAGGCAAAATTCCATCGCTTCGGGTTTCCGCAGCCCGAGGAATTGTCTCCCCCGATCGTTGCGACCGAAGGGGTCTCGGTCGGCTATGGCGATCGCGCGGTACTGCGGCGGCTGGATCTGCGTATCGATCAGGACGACCGCATCGCCTTGCTGGGCCGGAACGGGCAGGGCAAATCCACGCTGTCGAAACTGCTGGCCGAACGCCTGCCGGTGATGGAGGGCAAGCTGACGCGGTCCAGCAAGCTGCGTGTCGGCTATTTCGCCCAGCATCAGGTGGACGAGCTGCAACTGGACGAAACGCCGCTGGACCACATCCACCATCTGCGGCCCGACGAGGCGCCGTCCAAACTGCGGGCGCGACTGGCGGGATTTGGGCTGATGGAGGCGCAGGCCAAGACCAAGGTGGGGCTGCTGTCGGGCGGACAAAAGGCGCGGCTGAGCCTGCTGATCGCCACCATCGACGCGCCGCATATCCTGATCCTCGACGAGCCGACCAACCATCTGGATATTGAGAGCCGCGAGGCACTGACCGAGGCGCTGAACGATTATACCGGCGCCGTGGTGCTGGTCAGCCACGACATGCACTTGCTGGGCTTGGTCGCTGACAGATTGTGGCTGGTCAAGGATGGCGCCGTCAGTCCCTGGCAGGGCGATCTGGACGATTACCGCCGTTTCCTGTTGCAGGGCGATCAACCGGTCACCAAGCCAGAGCCGAAACCGGCTGCAAAACCCGCGCCCAAGCGCCCGCCGCGTGATGCGATGCCGGGTTTGCGGGCCGAGGCCCGTCGCGCCGAAGAGCGTGTCACCAAATTGACCGATATGCTGGCCAAGCTGGACAGCAAGCTGGCCGACCCCGCCCTTTATCATCAGCCGCTCGAGGCCAAGAAATGGCGCCGCAAACACGCCGAGGCCGTGGCCGCTATGTCACGGGCCGAGGATATCTGGATCAAGGCGCTGGAAGACCTAGAGACCGCCAAGAGCGATTGATAAAGGGCATTTAATCATTTGCTTGCTTGCGAATCTGCAACTCAAAGATGAGTATACTTCTATCCGTGCCCAAGGATTGCCCATGAAACATCTGCTTGTCGCCCTGTTGGCCATCGCGCCGGTCTCTGCCCATGCGCAAGGTCGGGTGTTTTCGGCTGATATCGGGCTGGGTGTTGCCGTTGCCCCGACCTATCCCGGTTCGGATGAGACCGAGGCAGCGCCGTGGCTGTTGTGGCGCAATGCCGGCTGGTCCCGACCGGGCACCAGCGGCGTGCGCGCCGACGGATTTTCGATTTCGCCCTCATTCGGCGTGGTTGGTGAGCGCAGCGTCGATGATGACCAATCGCTTGCCGGTCTGGAAACCATTGATCGGGCTTATGAACTGGGTGCGCGCTTCAGCTATGCGTCTGGACCGGTGACTGGCTATGCCAGCCTGCGCAAGGGTTTCGGTGGTCACGACGGGCTGACGGGTGAGGTCGGTGTCAAATACCGGACCGATGCCAGCGACCGTCTGAGCTTGTGGTCGGGGCTAGAGGCCGGTTACGGCGATGGCGATTATAACCTGACCTATTTCGGCGTCAGCACCGCGGATGCGGCCGGCAGCGGTTATCCGGCTTATGATCTGGGCGGCGGCGTCAACAAGGTCGCGGCCAAGCTGGAAGCACGCTACGCAATCAACGACAACACCGCGCTGCTGGGTGAGGTTGAATATGGCCGCATCGTCGGCGACGCAGCCGACAGCCCGCTGGTTCAGGATCGTGACCAGCCTGCGGTTCGTCTGGGTATCGTGCGGAATTTCAGCTTCGGCTTCTGAGGCCTGCGCTACTGCGCCGTCCCGACAGCACATCCGCCGATAGGGTGAATTGCGCGGTGACGCGATTGAAGGGACGGATGGCGGCACATTTCCCTCGGCCACGTTCGGGGTCAGTCTGGCAGGAAATATGCACAGGTTTTTCTGACGTCGTGACAAGGCTGCGCGATAGCCATAGAAACCTGTAGTTTCTGCCCCCTTATAGATGTGTGTTTCAGAAAATGTGCCCGCAAAGCCCGGAACGCGACCCGTTCAAAAACCCGTTTGCGCCAGGCGACGCGGACCGGCACGTCATCTGGGACATGCTGGTGACCCGTGACATCGGTGCCTTCCTGCGCGCTGACTGGAACGCAATTCACGGCGATTTTCTCGAGGCCAACTTTACCGGATTCAGTGCGCATTTTCAGTCTGATCCTCAGGCCTACTCTTTGGCCTTTCCCACTTTGCAGGCCTATTGCGATGAATGGCTGCGCCAGGCGCGGCAGTTCGGCGCGGCGCGCGATGCGGGTGACTATGCAGGCGATCCGCGATCGGCGATCTTTGCTGCCACCCGGCTGGAAGAGATCGATATCGACGGCGATGCGGCGCTGGTCCGCAAGAAATTCGATGGCGAACTGGCCGGGGCGGATGGCAGCGCTGAACGGATGAACTGGCAGACCCTCTATGTCTGCCGGCGCGATCAGGCCCGCTGGAAGATCGCCGGATTTATCGGCTACCTGCCGTATGAAGTAGCTGACGCGGCCTGAGCCAAGCTGCGCAGCTGTCCCGGTGTGCGTTCAGATCAGCCCCTCGCGCACAGCCTTGACGACGGCGGTCATGGTATTGCGGCAGCCCAGCTTTTTCTGCGCCCCCGACAGGCGCAACTTCAGCGCAGACACGCTGATATCCAGCTTTTCACTGGCCTCGTGATGGGTCAGGCCGTCGCGCAACATCCGCAGTGCCTCGACCTCTTTTTCGGACAGGGCAACGTGGCTGCGCGCGAACAGATGCGCCCAGAGGTCCAGCTTGACGCTGAGCATGGTCATTTCGGCGTCGGTAAATTCGCGATCGGGTCGCGCCATCGACATGAAGGATCGCTTGCGATCCACCTTGGACACGAATGTGGCACCGTATTTCAGGCCGAATTTGGCCGCTTCGTTCAGGACATCGAAGGGATCGGGGATGCTGACCTCGGACCAGCGGGTCTTGCCGACGCGCGCCATGGTCCAGACCGCCAGAGGATCGCGGAAGAAGTAATTTTCTTCCTCGTATTTCTGCGTCCACCTTGCTGGATAGCGGTTTATGATGAGATCCGGGCGGCCAAAACGTAGCCCAAAGCCCATGACATAGCCGGTCAGCGCGAGCGCCGAGATCTCGGCCAGCTCTTCCTCGTGGTTTGGTATGATGGCTTCAAGCATATCTTAACCCGTTCACTGTAATCTGTCCTTATCGTCTGGCCAAACAGCCTGTCTAATTAGACAGGGATCTGTCAATCAGAAATTGTATCAGATACGGTTCAATCACCGCATTAAAAAGCGGACCATTGGGGGTGTTATGGATTGCATATCTGACAGGGTGACCGCTGGCTACCTGCCGCTTGTTGCAAAGACGGATCTTACCATCGAGATGGTAAGGAATCTGCTTTTGATGTTCGAGGTGCGCGAAAGCGACCATCCGGTCACGCTGGAACTCCGCGAATGGGGGGTTTGGGCGGTAACTGCAGAGGGCGTGCGGCTTTTTATTGGTGCAACTAAGGAAATGCCCGACCATGCTGCTCGAGAATCACTTCCCAACTGAGTGGAAACTCAACTCAGACTCATCCCCGGAATATACCATCAAGATAGTCCGACTTCCGGACGGAGTTTCATCCTGGTATCTTGTTAACGAGTACTTGAAATTACGCAAACAAGTCTTTGTCGACCGGCTTGAATGGCCACTTTTCTATGCAGAAGAGGTCGAGTTCGAACAGTATGATTCGCTCGACACGACCTATGTGATCTGTTTGCACGGAGATGAAGTGGTTGGTGGCGCGCGTCTGCGTCGCACCGATCACTTCAGTTGCCAGGGTCGCCTCAGTTATTCCTACATGATCAGGGATGCCTGCCTTGGCCATCTGGAGGGGCTGCCCGACAACCTTTGTCATGAACTGCCGCCACAGGATGCGCGGTCGTGGGAATTGACACGGATGATCGTGAACGGACCCAAGGCCGTGACCGAGCGTATGCTGGAAGAGGTCAACCTGTTCCTGCTGAGCCAGGGCGCCGCGAACTGTCTGTTCCTCGGTTCCCCTGCCTTTCTGCGGATGGCGCGCAGGCTAAGTTGGCCGGCGCGGCCGCTTGGTCCGGTCTGCGGCAATGCTGATGGACGCTTTCAGGTTATCGAGGTGCCGGTGCGGCCCGTTGCGACCGCGATCGATAGCTCGGCGCTGGAGCGTGGGATGCAGCCGGTTCCGGCCTTCTGAACGCTAACGGACGCGAGCGGGTTGGGCATGTCGCACAGCCGCTCGCGTTTTCCCCCAGCCCCGGCATCAGGGCAAATATACGCTACGCAGATGCCGGGGCTATTTCTTCTTGCCGCCTATTCGCGGCTCGGTCCCGTCCAGCAGCCGAGCGATGTTCGCCTGGTGACGGATGAAGATCAGCACCGCCATGAACAGCGACACCAGAATCAGGTCGGTACGCCCAAGCGCCCAGGCAAAGATTGGGGCGGTTGCCGCTGCGATCAGTGCGGACAGCGAACTGATGCGGGCGATCAGCGCCACCAGCAGCCAGACTGCGCAGGCCATCAATCCCATCCGCCAGTCCAGCGCGATCAGCGTGCCCAGAAAGGTCGCGACCCCTTTGCCGCCCTTGAAATTCAGCCAGACGGGAAAGCAATGGCCCAGAAAGGCCGCGCCGGCGGCAACGATTGCCGCTGACTCCCCGACGAAATAACGCGCCAGCAGCACTGCGATCGCGCCCTTGCCCGCATCCAGCAACAGGGTTGCCAACGCCGCCGGCTTGTTTCCGGTGCGCAGGACATTCGTGGCCCCGATATTGCCCGATCCGATCTGGCGCAGGTCGCCCAGACCCATTGCGCGGGCAATGACCATGCCAAAGGGGATCGAGCCCAGAAGATAGCCGATAGCGGCCCAGATCAGCGCGATCATCCGAATACCCTTTCGCCCGCGACCCAGCTTCCCAGCACTTTGCCCTGCATTCTGGCGCCGTCAAAGGGGGTGTTCTTGGATTTCGACAGCAGGCTGAACCGGTCCATCACAAAGGGCGCATCCGGATCGAAGAGCACCAGATCGGCAGGCGCACCGGTCGCCAGACGTCCCACGGGCAGCCCAAGCCGCTGTGCGGGGTTCAGCGACATCGCGCGCCACAATTGGGGCAGGGACAGGCCGCCACCGTGATGCAGACGCATCGCCGCCGGCAGCAGCGTTTGCAGCCCGACAGCGCCAGGTGCCGCGACCTCAAAGGGCAGCCGTTTGGATTCTTCGTCCTGCGGTGTATGGAAAGAGGCGATCACGTCGATCTCGCCATCCGCGACGGCCTGCACCATGGCCATGCGGTCATCCTCGGATCGCAAGGGTGGGGTAAAGCGAAAGAAGGTCCGGTAATCGCCCACGTCGAATTCGTTCAGCGTCAGATGGTGGATCGAGGTGCCCGCAGTGACGTCCAGCCCGGCCTTGCGCGCCCGGCGTAGCGCGGGCAGGGCGGCGGCTGTGGTGATCTGATCGGCATGCCAGCGGCAGCCGGTCATTTCGACCAGCGCCAGATCACGGTTCAATCCCATGACCTCGGCCGTGGGCGACACGTCCGGGATCCCGTACAGGCTGGCAAATTTTCCCTTGGTCGCGGCAGCGCCCTTGGACAAGGCCGCATCCTGCGGATGGCCCACGATCAGCGCACCAATCCCGCGCGCATAGCTCATACAGCGGCCAAGCACCTTGGTGTCGGTGACAACGCGCACGCCATCGGTGAACGCCACGGCCCCCAGATCGGTGAGAAAGCCGATCTCGACCATCTCGCGTCCTTCGCGGCCCTTGGTCAGTGCGGCCATATGATGGATGTTGATGGGCGCATCGCTTGCGCGGCGGGTCACGAATTCCAGTGCTTCGGGCGTATCGATGGGCGGCAGGGTATCGGGACGGGCGATGATGGTTGTCACGCCGCCCGCCGCCGCCGCCATGCCCGCCGAGCGAAAGCTTTCCTTGTGCCGCTCGCCCGGCTCACCGATCTTGACGCCCCAGTCCACGATGCCGGGCGCCAGTGCCTTGCCCTTGCAGTCGATCACCGTTGCATCCTTGGGCGTTTCGCCGTCGCGGGACGCAATCTGGCCGTCTTGCACGGTCAGCGACCCGATGCTGTCTGTCTGTGCCTCGGGGTCGATCAGGCGGGCATTCTGGAAATGGATCATGCGGCATCCTTCCGCAATTGTGTCATCTTCGCGTAAACCGTAGTGGCGTCGCGGCCTGTGAACGCGCGGTGGTTCGCATGGCTGTATTCGCTGTGTGCATGCAAAAACCAGGCCACCAGCGGGCGCGATAGCGCGAGCAAGACCGTCCCCATGATGAGCCAGGACAAGAACGACGAAAACCCCGAGCTATGCGATGGCGCGTTGCCAAATGGCGTGAAGAAAACAAAAAATACGGCGATCGCGCCCACTATAATGAGTGCATCACTGATTTTCAGTCGCGGTCGTGCTGCCGGACATCCTTGCCCATGGATCTGCTCGTCTTTCTCCAGCAGCGTTCCCCAGTCATCCCGTGCGACGGTCATTCCAGACCTCGCGGTGTCCAGGCGATGCTGCGGATCGTGCGGCTGATATCGCCCAGATCCGGTGCCCCACGGATGGTGATGGCGGGGCGGCCGCGATGGCTGAGCTTGAGCGCATAGATCAGCCTGCGGATGCGAAGATCGGGGTTGAGGTCTAGGCTACGGCCACGCGGGTCGATAATTCGGCGGTCAGTCAGCACCCATTCGCGGCCGCGGTCCATCGCCATTCCCGCGCCCAGAATGACCAGCCCGAACAGCGCCACCGAAATCAGAAAGCGGGTCCAGTCGAAGCCGGCCTCGCCATAGGCGATCATCAGAAACAACAGCCCGGCCAGCAGCGTGGCCAGACCGGCTGATCGCAGAATGGTCGCATCGCTGCTGCGGATAATGCGCTGGACGGTTTCGCCTTGTTGCAGCGGGGGACGGGTCTCAGACATGGGCGGCCTCGGGCATCTTGCGCATCTTTTCTTGCAGGGCGCGGATGGCCTGCACAACCTCGGGGGCCTCGGTGATCCGGGTAAAGCCGACCGGACGGATTACCGGTTTCTCGTTGTTCGTGTAAGAGGTGGAGACCGTGCCGAAGAAAACCGATCCGGCGCGTCTGCCTTTGGCTGGTTGGTCATCCACTTTCATCGAGGGCGTGATCGGAAAGCTCCGCAGCTCAGGGTCCATCACGATGGCCCGGCGGTTGGTCAGCAGGGAATGTGTGGCCCGTGATCGCCGCCGGTAGAGGATAAGGGGCAGGGTGATTGCGCCGACGCCGCCGCATAGCAGGACGATTCCCAGAGCAAGGAATATCATACCCATGCCCGGTTCGCTGGCGGTGACGCTGTAGCCGACCATCGTAAAAACCGCGCCGACAGCTACCCAGATGCTGCCGAATAACAGCCAAAAGCCGCTTTCGTGCCGAGGCGCTGCATGGCTGTCTGGCCAGCCTTGCCAGATCAGCTTTTCTTCGGGTTCCCAAAGCGCCCGCATCTGTGTTTCTGACAGGGCGCAGCCTGCGCCGGCGACGGGTCTAGCCATGATCGCCATCCCACAGCCCCGGTCCGGCCAGCGCGCGACCGCGTTCCGCCCGCAGATTGCGCGCCAGAAGATCCATCGCGGCCATCCGCACAGCGACGCCCATCTCGACCTGATCCTGAATCACGGATCGGTTGATATCATCGGCAATGGTGCCGTCGATTTCCACGCCGCGATTCATCGGGCCGGGATGCATGACGATGGCATCGGGCTTGGCCAGTGCCAGCTTTTCCGGATCCAGACCCCAACGGTGGAAATATTCGCGTTCCGACGGGATAAAGCCGCCATCCATACGCTCGCGCTGCAGCCGCAGCATCATCACGACATCGGCGCCCTTCAGCCCCTCGTGCATGTCCTCGTAGACCTCGCAGCCCAGATCAGCGACGCCCGCAGGCATCAGGGTGCGCGGCCCGATCAGGCGCAGACGGTTTTCCATCTTGCCCAGCAGGATCAGGTTCGAGCGCGCCACGCGGCTATGGGCAATATCGCCGCAAATCGCGATGGTCAGGCGGTGCAGCCGGCCCTTGGCACGGCGGATCGTCAGCGCATCCAGCAGCGCCTGTGTGGGGTGTTCGTGCCGCCCGTCGCCCGCGTTGATGACGGCGCAGTTCACCTTTTCCGCCAGCAGATTGACCGCGCCGGAATGGGGATGCCGCACGATCAGCAGGTCGGGATGCATGGCGTTCAGTGTCAGCGCCGTGTCGATCAGTGTTTCGCCCTTTTTCACGCTGGAATGGGCCACCGACATGTTCATCACATCGGCACCAAGCCGCTTGCCCGCCAACTCGAAGCTGGCCTGGGTGCGGGTCGAGTTTTCGAAGAACATGTTGATCTGGGTCATGCCGGCCAGCGCGTCGGCGTGTTTCACGGTGCGCTGGTTCAGTTCGACATAGGATTCGGCCTGATCAAGCAGGGTCGTGATCTCTGACGGGGCAAGCTGTTCGATGCCAAGCAGATGGCGGGCGCGAAAGGTCATGGCCGGCTCCGGGTAGTCGTCGGGCCGTCTATCGCAGATGGCGCGCGCCCCGGCAAGCATCCGCCCGTTCCGCGCAGGCATCTCTTGCCGCATGCATTATGTGCAGATATGGCGGTTGGATGAACTTCACCCGTCTTCGCCCCGAACTGATCGCCATGACGGCGCTTGGACTGCCGCTGGTCGGCAGCCATGTCGCGCGCATGGCCATTGGTGTGTCCGATACCGTGATGGTGGGCTGGTACGGGGTCGAGGCGCTGGCCGCTCTGGTTCTGGCCAGCTCCCTGTTCATGCTGCTGTTTTTGCTGGGCTCGGGCTATTCCATCGGCGGGGCAGGGCTGATTGCCGGCGCGCGGGCCCGGGGCGACGATACCGAAGTTCGACGGGTGACCCGCATGGCGCTGTGGCTGTCGGTGCTGCACGGCCTGTTGATGGCGCCATTGATGTGGTGGTCGGGACCGATTCTGAACGCCTTGGGGCAAGATCCTCAGGTCTCGGCACTGGCCCAGACCTATCTGCGCATCATGATCCCCGCGATGCCGCTGGTGCTGGCGGGCATGGTGATCAATTCGTACCTTTCGGCGCTTGGCCGGCCCAATGCGGTGATGTGGATCACGCTGGCCGGGCTGCCGCTGAACATCTTGCTGAACTGGATGTTCATCTTTGGCAACTGGGGCGCGCCGGAACTGGGGATTGCGGGCTCTGCCATCGCCAGCCTGACCGTGAACGCTGCGCAGCTGGTCGCCTTGATGGGCTATGCGCTGTGGCTGCCGCAGGCGCGCCGCTATAACCTGATGCAGCGGTTCTGGCGGCCCGATTGGCCGGGCTTTTTCAGCGTCTTCAAGCTGGGGCTGCCCATCGGGGCGGCCATCGTCGCCGAGGTGGCGCTGTTTGCGGGCACCAACATCATGATGGGCTGGATCGGCACGACCGAACTGGCCGCCCATGGCATCGCCCTGCAGATCACCTCGATTGCCTTCATGGTGCATCTGGGCCTGTCCAGTGCGGCCACGATCCGTGCGGGCGAGGCCTTTGGCCGTGGCGATTTTGTGGCGCTGCGCGATATCGCATCCGCCGTGATCATGCTGTCACTGGGATTTGCGGTGATCGTCATCGCCATCTTTATCCTGTGGCCGGATGAACTGGTGCTGCTGTATCTGGATCAGGCCAACCCGGCCAGCGACGCGATTCTGGCGGTCGCTGTTGGTCTGATGTTCTGGGCCGCCGTCTTTCAGCTTGCCGATGCGTTGCAGGTCATCCTGCAGGGTCTGCTGCGCGGCGTTCAGGATACGCGGGTGCCCTTGATCATGGCGATCATCGGCTATTGGTGCGTGGGGCTGACCTGCTGCTATCTCTTTGCCTTTCCCCTTGGCATGGGGCCCCCGGGCCTGTGGGTCGGGTTGCTGGCCGGGCTGTCGGTGGCCTCGGTCCTGCTCTACTGGCGCTTCTATCAGGGGTTGGCCCGCGGGGGCTGGACCCGGCAGGTATTGGCGCGCTAACCTTTGCCGATCACAGCAGATGAAGGTTCGCGATGCGCCCTGTTTTCGTCCAGTTCCGATGCGCCCCCGGCCAGACCTACAAGGTCGCCGATGCCGTCTATGACCGCGAAGTCGTCAGCGAGCTTTACTCGACCAGCGGCGAATACGACCTGCTGGCCAAGGTCTATATTCCCGAAGACGAGGATGTCGGTCGTTTCCTGGCGGAAAAGCTGTTCGATATCGAGGGTATCAGCCGCACGCTGACGACGATGACGTTCAAGGCGTTCTGAACCCGCGATTTACTTATCCGGATGGCTAACTGTCTTGACGCGAATCGTGATGGCCGATAACTAAGCCATATGGCTAACTATAGCGCGACATTTCATGCCCTGTCCGATCCGACGCGCCGCGCGGTGCTGACCCAGTTGGCGCGGGGACGGGCATCTGTCAACGCGCTGGCCGAAGGTCATGAAATGGCGCTGCCCAGCTTTCTCAAGCATTTGAAGGTGCTGGAGGGGGCGGGGCTGATACTCAGCGAAAAACAGGGTCGCAGGCGGATTTGCCGGCTGAACCCGCAGGCGCTGCGCCCGGCCGAGGATTGGCTGGCCCAGCAGCGTCAAGAATGGGAGGGCCGGACCGACCGTCTGGCCGCATTTGTGGAAAAGGAGGACTGACATGTCCCAGAACACCGTCATCGTAGAGGATCTTGATCTGACGATCTCTCGCCACATCAACGCCGCCCCTGAAAAACTCTGGCGCGCGTGGACCGAGCCGGAATTGCTGAAGCAATGGTTTGCCCCCAAGCCCGTCGAGGTGACCAAAGCCGAGATGGACCCGCGTCCGGGCGGCATCTGCAACATCGTCATGCGCCTGCCTGACGGCACCGAAATGGATAGTCCCGGCTGTGTGCTGGTGGCCGAGCCGGGGCGAAAGCTGGTCTTTACCGATAGTTTGGGGCCGGACTTCCGACCGGCCGATGGCGGCTTCATGACCGCGATCATCCTGTTGGAGCCCGAGGGCGATGGCTGCCTCTATTCCGCGCGGGTGCTGCATAAATCGCCAGCTGATCGGCAAAAACATGAAGAAATGGGCTTTGCCGATGGCTGGGGAACCTGCCTCGATCAGCTAGCCGATCTTGTCGAAAGCTAGTTTTGGCGCCTTGGCCTCTTGCACGAGTTCGTCAAACTTGGCATCGCTATGAAACGAAATTGTTGTTTTTTGCGTTGGTTGGTTAGATTGCAAGGCGTAACGGCTTGTTGCGCCCTGTCGAACTGAACTGCTGGATTTTGGAGAGCCGCAATGATCCGCTCTGAACTGATTCAAAAGATTGCCGAAGATAACCCGCATTTGTTTCGGCGCGACGTCGAGAGAATTGTGAACACCGTATTCGATGAGATCATTGATGCGATGTCGCGCGGTGATCGGGTCGAATTGCGGGGCTTTGGTGCATTTTCGGTCAAGCGTCGGGATGCCCGGATCGGGCGTAATCCGCGCACCGGAGAGTCGGTTGAGGTCGATGAAAAGCACGTTCCGTTTTTCAAGACCGGCAAATTGCTGCGTGACAGGTTGAACGACGAGGCCTGATCGCCGTAAAACAGGCCATGCGCCCGGCAGTCTCGGGCCGGAAGTAAGGAAAACCAGATGCGCTTCATCCGCCTGTTCTTTGTCATCGTGCTGGCCATTGTCCTGATCGGGATTGCGCTGGCCAACCGTCAGGACGTGACCCTAAACGCCTTTCCGGCAAATTTCGGGCAATATCTTGAGGGAAGCTGGTCGATCCAATTGCCCCTGTTCCTGGTCATTTTTCTGGCCATCGCCTTTGGCGTCGTGATCGGCTTTATCTGGGAATACCTGCGCGAGGCGCATATCCGCCGCCAGTCCCGCCAGCGTGCCACCCATGTTGCCCAGTTGGAACGCGAAGTCAGCACTTTGCGCGACAGCCATGCAGCGCCGCGTGACGAGGTTCTGGCGATTGTGGACCGGCCCAAGGCCGGTGGGGCGGTCAATCCGCCGCGCCCGATCGCCTCGCCTTCGCCGGCACCCGGGACCACACTGCCGGCACCGAACGCGCGCTGAATGGGCCAGGTCAAGATTTGCGGCCTTCGACAGGCCGCGCATGTCGAGGCAGCGGTTCACGCTGGTGCGCGCTTCCTCGGCTTTAATTTTTTTCCCAGATCGCCGCGCTGTGTGACGGCCGCGCAGGCCGCCGCGTTGATGGCCGATGTGCCGCCGGGCGTGGCCAGTGTCGGGCTGTTTGTCGATCCGGATGATGCGCTGTTGCAAGAGACGCTGGCGTTGGCGCCGCTGGACATGATCCAGTTGCACGGTCACGAGGCGCCTGCCCGGGTCTCTGAGGTCAAGCAGTTGACGGGTCTGCCGGTCATCAAGGCGATAGGCGTGGCGGCGCCGGATGATCTTGATGCGCTTTGGGATTATGGGCTGGTGGCCGATATGCTGCTGGTCGATGCCAAGCCGCCCAGAGATGCGGTGTTGCCCGGCGGCAATGGCCTGGCCTTTGACTGGCGCCTGCTGAGCGGGCGCAAAATGCTGAAGCCCTGGTTGCTGGCCGGCGGACTGACCGCGCAAAATGTGGCCGAGGCGATCCGTTTGACCGGTGCGCAGGGGGTAGATGTTTCCTCGGGCGTAGAAACCGCGCCGGGGCAGAAAGACAGTGATCTTATCCGTGATTTCATCGCAGCAGCAGACGGCGGCACCTGAGGGCCCGCCGCCTGCCTGATCTGATAGGGCTGACGCTTTTACATCGCGGGCCAGACGGTGATGTCGCGCAATTCGACATCCAGACCTTCGATCGTCCAGCTGTCGGTCACGGCGCCGGTTTCCAGGTCGACGGCGTGCAGGCCACCCATGGCAGCCAGCCATGCCGCGTTATTGCCTTCGGCATCGGTTGCTACGTCAAAACCCACCGGACCTTCGACCATGACGCCAAGCGCGCCGATCGTTGCATTGGTGCCGTCATTGGGTGCGGTCTGCTGCAGCAGGGCCGACAGGCCGGTGTCGATGTTGAACATCGAGGTGGCTTCGGGTTTGCCAAAGCTGTTGGAATAGCCGGTCGCACCGATCATGAACGGCGCCTCGGAATTCTCGTCACCCTCGGTCCAGTTCAGGCTGCCATCTTCGGTCACGTCGCCATTGTCCATGTCGACGCGGTGATTGGTCGTACCAGACATAAAGCGCAGCTTGTCAGCGGCGGGGTTCACATCGACGATCACCACGGCGCCATCTTCCACCGGCAGCATGGTTTTCATGCGCGAAATTTCGGTGGCAACGCCGGTTTCCGGGTCGATGGTGACAACAGCCTGCTCATCGGTCACGCCGATCAGCGTCTGGTTGCCGGGGCGATAGTCCAGACCGTGCAGGCGGTTCACGCCCTCGATCTCCATCATGCCGGTGACCTGTGCGGTCTCGCTGTCGATCTTGACCAGCGTCTTGTCGCCAGCCAGCCCGATCACGGTATTGGCGCCAGCGGTGGTGGCAAGGGCCGCGGTTGAAAGAAGTACTGCAATGGATAGTTTCATAATTTCACATTCCCTGATTTTGACAGCCGATATCGGCGTCTCAGGCAGAACCACGGCAGTGCAGGGCGAAAGGGTGCGACCATTCCGCTGACGTTTTCGTTACCGCGTCCGGTTTGCCTGGCCACTCGGGGGCGCGATATGAATGCCCGCAATCTGTGAAAGAGGTCGCGATGCCCAGCTCTGACGTGATGTTCCGACCGGCCCGCCGGGACGATGTGCCCGCGGTGATCGACCTGCTGGCCGATGACGTGCTGGGCAAGGCGCGCGAAAGTCGCGATCCGCAGCCCTATTTTGCCGCCTTTGACCAGATGCAACGCGAGGGGGCGAACCATCTGATCGTTGCTGGGGTGGGGGGCCTTCTGGTGGCCTGCTATCAGATCACCTTCATCTCGGGCCTGTCCCTGACCGCCACCCGACGCGCCCAGATCGAAGGCGTTCGCGTCGCCGCCAGCCACCGCAATCAGGGGCTGGGCCAGGCGCTGATCGCCGATGCAGAGATCCGCGCCCGCGCAGCAGGCTGCGGGCTTTTGCAGTTCACCACCAACAGATCGCGCGAAAATGCGCACCGTTTCTACGCGCGCATGGGCTTCACCCCGTCGCATATCGGCTATAAGAAAGCCCTCTGAGGTTCTTCTTCACTTAAATATCCAAATCCGAACTGGAAGGCAGCGCCATGGCCGACGATCTCGTGAACAGCTTCATGAATGGCCCCGATGAGCAGGGCCGTTTTGGCATCTATGGCGGCCGCTTTGTCAGCGAAACGCTGATGCCGCTGATCCTCGATCTCGAGGCCGAATACGAACGCGCCAAGACCGATCCGGAGTTCTGGGCGCAGATGGATGATCTGTGGACCCATTATGTCGGCCGCCCCAGCCCGCTTTATCATGCGGAACGCCTTTCCGAACGGTTGGGCGGCGCCAAGATCTACATGAAGCGCGACGAGTTGAACCATACAGGCGCGCATAAGATCAACAATGTGCTGGGCCAGATCCTGCTGGCGATGCGGATGGGCAAGACCCGGATCATCGCGGAAACGGGCGCGGGACAGCACGGCGTTGCGACGGCCACGGTCTGCGCGCGTTTCGGGTTGAATTGCGTCGTCTATATGGGCGCGCATGATGTCGAGCGGCAGGCGCCCAACGTGTTCCGCATGCGCCTGCTGGGCGCCGAGGTCGTACCGGTGACCAGCGGTCGCGGGACGCTGAAAGACGCCATGAACGATGCGTTGCGCGATTGGGTCAGCAATGTGCGCGACACCTTCTACTGCATCGGCACGGTCGCCGGCCCACATCCCTATCCGGCCATGGTCCGCGATTTCCAGTCGATCATCGGCAAGGAGGCCAAGGAGCAGATGATGGCGCGCGAAGGGCGCTTGCCCGACACGCTGATCGCCGCCATCGGAGGTGGCTCGAACGCGATGGGACTGTTCTATCCTTTCCTCGACGATGCCAGCGTTCGTATTATCGGCGTCGAGGCCGGCGGCAAGGGCGTTGATGACCGGATGGAGCATTGCGCCTCGCTGACCGGTGGTCGGGCCGGGGTTCTGCATGGCAACCGGACCTATCTGTTGCAGGACGACGATGGCCAGATCCTTGAGGGTCATTCGATCAGCGCCGGTCTGGACTATCCCGGCATCGGACCCGAACATGCCTGGCTGAAGGATCAGGACCGCGCCGAATATGTCAGCATCACAGATGATGAGGCGCTGGAGGCGTTTCAGCTCTGTTGTGCAACCGAGGGCATCATCCCTGCGCTGGAGCCCAGCCACGCGCTTGCCCATGTGATGAAGATCGCACCTGATCTGCCGTCTGATCACCTGATCATCATGAACATGTGCGGCCGGGGGGATAAGGATATCTTTACCGTGGCCAAGCATCTGGGCGTCGAAATCTAGGCCTGCGGGGCCGGGATCTGACACCCGCGATCGGCGACGACTTTACCTCTGCCGGGCATTCCCGAAGCCTGAACAGGGCTGAGCGATGTCGCCGGTAAGTCTGCACCTGCCGAAAGTGCGGGCGCGGGATTGGCGCAGAAACAGGGTTGGCAAGATCCCGCTGACGTTGCCGTGACATCGGGAACTCGACTGCTGCGTGTGTGTTGAACCGCCAGACACCTTACTGGAGGTAACGACAATGCAGACGAAGCATATGAAACTGGCCGCCGTTCTGGCCGCTATGGTTAGTACCGGTGCCGTCGCTCAAGAGGCAACCGAGGTAGACACCGATACAGGTGGCACCGTCGTTGTACCGGCGGATGCAGCGACCGCGGGTGGCTTGTCGCCGGTGGCCACGGCTGTCGCAACGGATTTCCCGGTCCTAAACCAGGACATGAACGACGAGACCATTGCCGAGACGCTGCTGGCTCAGGGCTTCGGGGATATCTATATCCTGCGCGAAGGCTCGTTGATGACTGTCACCGCCACGCGCGAGGATCAGGACATCGAGCTGCTGTATAATCTGGTCGAAGGTCGCCTGATCGAGGTCAATGGCGAACGCATCCTGACAGAGGAAGAGCGTGCGCTGGATAACGACAACGACTCCGCCATGGTCGGCTCGGATGATGGGTCGGACGATGGTGCTGACGACGGCACCGAAGATGGGGCTGACGATGGGGCTGACGATGGCGCCGATGATGGATCCGACGATGGGGCTGACGATGGCGCCGATGATGGATCCGACGATGGCATGGATGACGGTTCTGACGATGCCGCCGAAGACGCGACTGATGATGGTTCCGACGACGCCTCGGATGACGGTTCGGACAGCGACGACAGTGGCTCCGATGATTCGGGCTCGGACGACTCGGGTTCCGACGACTCGGGTTCCGATGATTCGGGTTCGGACAGCGATAGCACCAGCGGCTGATCGGTCTGTTTTTGTGACCAGTGATTTTTGATGTAAGGGCCGGGGTGCGCGACTGCACCCCGGCCTATTTTTCATGTTGCTTGGTGCCGCGCGATCTCAGCGGCGCAGCACCAAAATGTTCAGCCGCGATTCCACATAAGGCGAGGGGTGGATGATGCGCCCGGTATTTGCACCCGTCAGTTCGACCACGCCGACATCGGGCGATTGCAGCCCGACATTCATCGTGTCCACCGTCTCGGGAAATTCGGCATAGGGGGGTGGTGTCTGATCGGCGACATAGGCCGTTCCCAGATAGACCAACTGGCCTTCCCATTCCTGTATCTTCCCTCTGGTCCGCTGCGAGCCGCTCAGTTTCTGTAAATTTCCCCGCTCGTCGATCACGCAGGAAAAGGGAGAATAGACGGTCAGCGCAGGCATTCCCCCGACCTTGATCGTCTGGCAGGACCATTCACCGGGCATCGCGGCCAGCGCGTCAGCCGGCGGCATCGGTTTTCCGCGCAGCGCGGTGCTCAGTTGCTCCAGATCTTCTGTTGTACCTTCGGCCAGAGCCTGCCGCATCGCCAAGCCCAGATCGCTGTTCAGCCCAAGTAGCCGCTGAAGATCCTCGGCGCGCATGACCGAGCCGTCAGCCATCTGCCGTTGCGCGTCCTCCTCGGCCCGGGCGGCCGCCGGGTTCGCATCGCCGCTGGCAGGGGCAGGGCTGTCCGGCGCCTGCGCAAGTGCCGGCGTTGCCAAAATTGTCGCAAGTGCTGTGATCAAAGACTGGATGCGATACATGTCAGTTCTCGGTTTGCTCGCCCGGTTCGGCTGTGGCATGGGCTCGCAGCAATGCCAGCGGCACGATCTCTGTGGCGCGGGCATGGGTGGCCTCCAGCACGACCTTGGGTGCCGCGAATTCCTGCGTTGCCTGCAGGAACCGTGCCGCGCAAAGACACCAGCGATCGCCGGGTTTAAGACCGGCAAAGCGGTATTCCGGGCGCGGCGTCGACAGATCGTTGCCCAGATATTTCGACAGCGCCAGAAATTCGGCGGTCAGAATCACGCAGACCGTATGGCTGCCTTGATCTTCCTGGCCGGTATTGCAGCAGCCGTCGCGATAGAACCCGGTCAGCGGATCCATAGAGCAGGGCTGCAGTTCGCCGCCCAGGACATTTGTTGAAGCCTGTTTCATAACGCCAAGGCTAGCGCGCACAACGGGTGCCGCCAAGCCCCGGCAGCGATGGATGCCATCTGATGGTGAGAGGTTGGTCGCCTGCTTCGCCAGGCCGATATCGCGGCGGGACCACGCCTAAAGGGAGACGGGCGCCCAATCGGCCCAACGCCCATGAAAATCAGCCCGGCCAAGCGCCCATTCGCGCATCTGCCCATCCCACAGGCGCAATCGCAATGCCGCACCCGAACCACCGTCCGCCTCCATCGAGACATGGGCCAGTGGCGCGTCCCGATCCGCTTGGCTACCTGCCAATTGCAGCGCGGCTTCGCAGGCGGCCTGTGTTTTGGTCGGGAAATATTGCCAGGCGACAGTGTGATAGACCATGCGGCAGTGCCCGGGCGCTGGCCGCGCCAGTTGCGCCTGTAACCACCCGGCGGCATCCGCAGCCGCGACCTGAGGCGGATATTTTTCCGCCAGTTTCAGCGCCGCGCGCAGCCGCTGCATCCGCTCACCCTGATCGGGCCAGCAATAGGCCAGCAGCCGATCTGCGTTTGCCGCCAAATCGACCGGGCGCAGATCAACCCCGGCGCCCGCCGCGACCTGAAATTGCGCTGCGGGCAGGTCGCCACGCCATTTTGGGCGCAGGATGACCGCCGATTTGTCAGCCCGGGCGACCTCGGCGTCGGTGCCCTGATCTGGCCGCAAAACATAGCGATGAAAGTTCAGGTTCAATCCGGCAGAT